>NZ_VIGO01000001.1:0-766262 GCF_009299785.1 Brevibacterium sp. CFH 10365
CCTCGATTTTTCACGGTGTGGCTCACGCCCATGATTCTCCCGCTATGGAGCGCATTCGTTCCTGATTTTGCCATTCGGGTAGGACGCGGTGACCGTGTCTCGCCACGGTTCGGCGGAGTTTCCACCTCAGCTGTTTTCCTCTACTCGAACGAACACGGGCACCAGGACGATTATCCCGGCGCGGGTCCTGGCAAGGCACGCAGTCGGTTCAGGCCGGCGACGATGTCTTGAGCGAACCGGGCGGTGTTCTTCATATGCACCACAATCCGGCGGGCGGTCCTGGCGATCGTGGCCGGCGCGGTGTAGATGTGCATGCGCAGTCGCTTCGGCTCCCACCGGCGTATCTCGTCATCGGCGAACGCTAACAAACCACTCCAGGCCTGCAGATCACCCGCGAGGGCGACGATGGCCAACCAGATCCGGTTCTGGTCGAAGCCCTTGAGCGGGAAATTCTGCAGCCCAGTGTCTTTGGCGATCCGGATCCGATCCTCACCTCTGGCCCGAGATCGGTGTCGGACTTCGAGATCGGCGAGTCGGCTGCCTTTCGTGTTCGTCGCGACCGCGGTCAGCCGGTACCCGTCGACATCGTCAAACCGCAGCTGCGCGCCCGGGTGGGGGCGCTCCCGGCGGACGATGACTCGCATCCCGTCTGGCCAGTCGTCGAGGTCGACGACGCCGGTGAGTTCGGCGACGTCGGCTCCTTCACGAGGTTGACCGTCGGTGTCATAGGCCGACTCCCATGCGTCGAGTTTCGTCAGCTGGTGGTAGAGGTCAGGCATCGTCGCAGGCAACATCCACCCAACCGAGTACGACAGCCGTCTCCTGGTGAGGAAGTTCAGGAAAGCATGGGTGCCGCCGGCGGTATCGGTACGGATGAGCACCGACTTGCCCGGACGCGCTTTTGCGCCGGGCAGACCGGCGAGAACATCCTTGACCAGCCGGATGTGATCGGCGGCGGTATTCGACCCGGCATTGCCTGGCCGCAGCAGCCCGGCGACGGGTTCGCCGCAACCTGGCCGTCCGTGGTCGATGAACGCCAGCAAGGGGTGGAACCCGAACCCTTTCTTGTAGGTGGGCCGCGCGTCTTCTTTCTCACTATGGGCAGTGACCAGGGTGGCATCGATATCAACGATCAGCGGAGTCTGGGCATCACTGTCATGGTTCGGTGCCTGAGCCCCGGAGAGTCCCCACACGCGGGCACGGGCGGCTGCCCGAGCAGTGTTGATCGCAGCCACCGCGTCGTCGGCGTTAGCGGCGAGAGTGCGGATGAGGCGTGTGATCGTCGGGTTCGATGCCACCGGCCCGTAGAGGTCGGGTTCGTCGCGGAGGACGGAACTATCGGACAGGGCATCGCCGCCGAGAGCCAAGGTGATTGCGACGTCGGTGAGGATCTTGGCCGGGTCGTGGGTGGCGAAGGGCTTCTTCCATCCCGCCAGGGCTTGCTTCAGGTGGTGGCCGAGGCTGCTGGTGTGCACGGTTTCGGTCAGCAGCATTCCTCCGGCTTGCCCGACGGCGTTGCTGGGCGCGGTATCGATGTGCAGGCAAGGGTAGGGGCGGGTAGGCTTCACTCTGAGAGTGCTCCTTTTCAGTGGACTGATGTTGTCTTCGCAAACACCATCATCCCTGGTCAGGAGCACTTTTCTCTTATCGGTCCGGCATCTGGCCCACACTAATCATGAAATCCCGAGGCTAACCACTGTCGAGGTAGGGCAACACTACCATTGGTTATAAGCGTAACCACTCCCACGTGTCAGGTGGGTACAGCCGACCCCCCAAGCAGCCATCTCAGCCAACCCACCAGTCCGGGTAATATGGGCGTGAGTTGAACGGTAAGCCGCATGGAGGATGGGATTGGCAGTAAGGTCTGTGCAGACGCTCGTGTCGTTGCTACGCATCGAGCCGACCGTGCCCTCGACATCCCTGACGGCACAAAGTCACTACGCGGGTAGACTCGAACGTCGGCGATTCGATCTCAGAGGACTAACGAGTCTCAGCTACCCCGCGAATGAGCGTCCCCCGCACGCCACTCACTGGCACCTGAATCGAAATGACATCGCAAACAGAGGGTCTCATCAGTTCACCCCCTGTTTCGGCGCTTTCGAAAGCTTCGTATCCTAACCTAACGATCAAGTACGACCGCAGTCCAAATTTTTACCCAGCAATCACGAACACCGCATACTAAGACAACGTTCAAGCTTAAAAAATTGTCTTTCCTCAATCCGAATTGGAGTTGAAGCATGGCTCAACAGACAGTCACCATCGTCGGGCAAGGTTACGTCGGCCTTCCTCTCGCCCAAGCGGCGTCGCGAACTGGATGGAAAGTACACGGCCTTGACGTGACGGAGTCCCTGGTCAACAGTCTGAACAACGGTCACTCACACGTTGACGATCTTGTCGACGCAGAAATCCAGGAAATGCTCGCTTCTGGGTACTCAGCGACCACAGACCCCTCAGTGATCACCGGTTCCGAGGTGGTTGTGATCTGTGTTCCGACCCCGCTTGCTGACGGCGGAAGTCCCGACCTCGGTGCAGTCAAAGGTGCGAGCCGCACCATCGGGGATAACTTAGCAGCGGGAACGACGGTGATTTTGGAATCGACCACCTATCCCGGCACCACGGATGACTTGGTCAGACCTATTCTGGAGTTGAACTCCGGACTGGTCGCTGGTGAAGACTTCCAGCTTGCTTATTCACCGGAACGTGTCGACCCGGGCTCCAAGAAGTTTGGTATCAAGAACACACCAAAACTGATGGGCGGCATCAACGATGCTTCGACGCAAGCTGCCGTTGCTTTCTATCGCACTTTCGTCGACGAACCAATCGCGATGAAGGGTATGCGCGAGGCTGAAACAGCGAAACTCCTGGAGAATACTTTTCGCCATGTGAACATCGCATTGGTCAACGAAATGACCAAGTTCTGCAAAGAACTGAACATCGACATCTGGGAAGTGATCCGTGGTGCCTCGACCAAACCTTTCGGATTTATGAAGTTCACACCAGGTCCGGGCGTCGGGGGTCATTGCATTCCGATCGATCCGAACTACCTTTCCTATGAGGTGAGAAATCAACTCGGGTACCCGTTCCGCTTCGTGGAGTTGGCGCAAGAAATTAACAACTCGATGCCTAAGTACGTGGTGGATCGCGTCTCTGAAATGCTGAATGAGCACCGGAAGCCACTGAACGGCTCGTCAGTTCTACTGTTAGGAGTGACATATAAGGCCGACATCGCAGACCAGCGCGAGTCTCCGGCAATCCCGGTCGCCGAGATCTTGCAGGAGAAGGGCGTTCAGGTTCGTTTCCACGATCCGCTGGTCGACTCTTGGAAGCTCGCGACCGGTGACCTCATCCGCGAGGACGACCTCGACAGGGCCGTAGAGGAGGCTGACGCCATCGTGGTACTGCAGGCTCACGACGCCTATGACCTCGACAGAATCGCATCAACAGCGCGCCTGATGCTTGATACGCGTGGTGTGGCAGCAGCTCCAGCAATTCGCTTGTGACACACCAAGATTTCAGTCCCGTCGCGGGTGGAGCTTCTCGAAAGCCGAACCGTGACCCACAGTTCGGCGGTGGCCAATGAAGAAATATCGCAAGGGCATACTCGTTGTCTTACTGGGTATCATCCTGGTGGCATTGGGGGGTGTGCCATTTCTTTTCGTCCAGGCGGACTCGGTGCTTTCCGCCGTTGGCGCGCTCACCGCAGTCTTGGGCTGGTGTTTGGTGTCGATAAGCGCAGTTAAACTGTGGCCGCTGCAGACCGAACTCCAACGACTTCGAACTGCGTTGCGTACTCATGAAGATCGAGAGCTCGAGCGAACGCGCCGTTTGGAACAGGCGATTGAGAACGAGCGCGCCAAAGAGTCAAAGCACGAATATCATATGCAGCAGTCCCTTAAACGGATAGAGTCTCGTATCGCGGATTTGGCCACTCATACAAGAATCAGCGGTCTTTCTACCATGACCCCGAGCCTCGAGGTTCTATTTGTCACGAGCAACGGGGCGGGCCTGGGGCATCTGTCCCGGCTATTAGCGATTGCTAAGAATCTGGATGACGGTATGCGCGCAGAATTTCTTACGATGTCGAAGGCCTACCGTACAATTGGTAACAGCGGGTATGTTGTCCACTACTTTCCGTCAGCGGACGCCGCCGAGATTCCAACGCCCCAGTGGAATCGCAAGTTCACTCATTACTTCACCGATCTGGTTCGAGACCGCATGCCGAGCATCGTGGTGTTCGACGGAACTTGGGTATACCACGGGCTCACTGAAGCGTGCAGAGCCCTGGGAATTCCATTGGTTTGGGTGCAACGAGGGAATTGGCGAACCGAAGTCGATCGGCGATCTATTCAACGGCATGATGCTGGTTCTGTGGCCGACGAAGTATTCCTGCCTGGCGATTTTGCTGTGCAAGAACACGTGGAAGTCGGAGACAATGTCCCCGCTGTGCGCGTCGGTCCCATCACTCTTGTCCGACGCGAACAGTTGTTCAGTCGTGAAGAAGCTCTGGACAAACTGGGTCTGGAACACTCTGGCAAGTACATTCTGGCCAATTTGGGCGGCGGGATCTTAGGGGATTTCGTGGACGTTCTCACCCTGCTTCGCGAAACTGTTGAAGAGCTTGGCGCACCGTGGAAACTAGTGACAGTGAAGTCACCGCTGTCGGCCCCTGGCGGATCCGCGCCCAGTTCGTCGCCAGAAGTCTCTGTGTACCCAGTTGCACAGTATGCCCATGCATTTGAGTTCGTCGTGTCTGCCGCGGGTTACAACTCAGTCCAGGAATCCATCTCGCTCGGCATTCCGAGCGTGTTCGTTCCCAACGAGGCGGCTGTGACTGATGATCAGGCTGCCCGTGCTCTCGGCGCTAGTGCTAAAGGCTGGGCACTTTCAGCCAGAGATGACAGTGAGCTGAGAAACGCCGTCTTAGAGCTGGCCGGGCCGAATCGACTGAACCAGGTGCGAGAGCAACTCGCTGCAGTCCAAGAAGCTTCGGGCGCGGCAGAGGCGGCAGAAGCGCTTTCATCGACGATTTCGCGCTCGAGATGGACTCTCACCGCCGACCGCATTGGGCCTCACGATGTCTGAACTACTGGCCACCGAGCTGTCTACGCGTCCCGGCCCGGTGAATCAGCGATTTGACAGAACCGTGCAATCTTCGGAGACAAACGCATGACTTCTCCCCAATTCTTCGACGTCGTCGTCGTAACGGACTCCCGACTTGTGGGCGGAGGCAACAAGTCCCTTGCTCAGGAAATCACTGCGCAAGCAGCGGCCGGGTATACAACTGGCCTGCTGTCACTGAGTGGACCCGCCCGCGGCGGCGGACGTCCAATCGACAGCAGTCTCCAAGCACTGATCGAATCCGGACAGCTCACGATGATTCGCCCCGATCAGGATACTGAGGCCAATCTCGTCATTGCTCGGGGTCCTTCGATGTTTGAAGTGGCACAGCCCTTCAAACCCCGCCTCCGTGCTCGACATTGGCTGCTCGTGGCTAATGCCTTCAACACGAGCCGCGAAGTATCGGGGATGCTCTACGACCCAATCGAGGTTGAGAACCGTGCAGCAGAGTTATTTGGGCACCAATGGACTTGGATTCCACTTTCAACCGTCGTCCGCCAGAACATGCTTCGCTCCTATCCCAAGCTGAATCTGTCTGCTCACACCTGGTCAAACGTCATTAACACGAGTGACTGGTGGATAGACCGACCGCAAACTCTGAAGCGACCCATCCGCCTCGGACGACATTCAAGAGATGCGCCTGGAAAATGGCCATCCGACGAGGCCGAATTACTCAGCGCGTACCCGTCAGATCCGGGCTTTGAGGTTTCAATCATGGGCGGAGCGCGAACTCCAACCGGAATTCTCGGCGCACTGCCCGACAACTGGAACGTGCTGCCCTTCGGCGCAATGAGTCCGAAGGACTTCCTTCGCGAAGTGGACATCTATCCGTACTTTCACCATCCGCTCCTCAAAGAAGCTTTCGGTCGGGCCGTCTTAGAAGCTGTTGCCACCGGTGCAATTGCCATACTCCCCCACTATTTCGAAGCCATATTCTATGAGGCAGCGATATACGCGGAGCCACGCGAGGTCGCCGATATCGCCGGCCGTCTCGCGGAATCACCGTCTTATCTCAAAGAGAGACGCGACGAAGCAAGGAATCTGCTTGAGGAACGGTTTAGTCACCGGTCGCACATCGAACGCATCCGTAGTCTCATCGGACCACCACGCGGCACAGTCATCCCCGCAGCACCTTCGGTACCGGTGCTGCGGGACATCTCACTGACGGACTCCGGCAAGACCACTGTGCTCTTCTACACCGACAACGGCCATGGTCTGGGCCATGTGAGTCGGTTGATGGCATATGCAAAACGACTCTCGCCGGCTTTTCAACCCTATTTCTTGACTATGTCGGAGGCTTACCACCTCGTCTTTGAGCAGGGATTTCCGGTCGAGTACTTCCCTTCCGCGAAGAAGATGGGGTTTCCGGCAAAGCAAAAACCCGATTGGGAGGAGATCTTCTATCTTCGAATGACGATGATGCTTGATCGCCTGAATCCTGCGGTCGTAATCGTCGATCATGTGAATCCTCCGGAGATCCTTCGCCTCCTGAAACAAGAATATCCCGCCATTCGATTCGTCTGGTCCAGGCGAGGACTTTGGCGTCAGCATCGGAAGCCTGCCGGACTGCGCATGGCTGATTCGTTTCATTATGTGATCGAACCGATGGATCTAGCTGCCGCAATCGACATGGGCTTCACCACTCGCCAATCACAAGGCACGGTATATGTTCCTCCCGTCTCTTTGGTGCAGAGAGACGAACTCATACCTCAGGCGGAGGCGCGCGCCGCCTTGGGCCTACCCGAAACAGGCACTGTTGTGCTCTTGAACCTCTCCGCAGATTCCACCTCCGACCTGGTGTCGATGATCCTCCGTATCAAGACGCTTCTGCTGAAGTACGCTGGCGAAGACGAAAATCTCACCATTTTCGCACCAAGACATGCCCTTCATTCGGCCGAGCTCGGGCAGATAGATGGGGTCGTTATGAAGCCTGTCTACCCTGTTGCGCTATACGCGCGCGCATTCGACGCTGCAATATCTACCGCCGGATACAACTCCTACCATGAGCTCGTGCATCTTGGGATCCCATCTGTGTTCGTCGCGCGTGCTACGCATACGCTCGATGATCAGAACCGCCGCGCATCGTTTGCTCCGATTGCGGGTTTTGGCAGATCAGCGCAACAAATCGACAGCCTCGAATTCGAGGAGGCGTTGAAAGCCGTCTTGGATCCGCAGCAGAGCAGCAGAATGCGTGCTGCCGCACTGGAGGCGTCGCCAGTCAACGGAGCGAATACCGCGGCTGCTGCAATTGAAATCATTGCTGATAACTCGAACCCGGAGTCCCTTGAATCTCTGCTTCAGGCTGCAACATTTGCCACAGGGGAACTCCGCTCGATTAATAACGACGAAATGTTCCAAGGAGAAAGCAACCCCGAGACGATGCAGTCTTCAGTCTCTGCTAGCGGCCGCACTGAGCAGCGGAACGTGGACGAACCGCCCCCCGTTGCCGGGTCAATGTCAGATACGACGCACGTCTATACTGACGGGGCGGAGGCGCAGTAATGCCAGCAAACCACCGCGGGGGTCATACCACGGCAGTGGAAAGAATGCCCTCGGGGATTTACCTTCCTCCCAACGCAGTCAGAACAGCGCTTCGAATTGTCGTCGATGCGACGACGTTGGACGACCACCAGATCGGTGAGTTGGTCGATGTATTTGCACGGCTCCAGCTGCACCATCCGTACGTGAAACCAATCTTTCTCGTCTCTGCGATGAAGCCGTCCGAACTTAGTGCCGCGGGATTCATGTATGAAACAGTCATCCCTGAAAGCTCCTGGCGATCACTGAAAATGAGTGCCCCGTATCGCGATTACGTCGAGCGACGGGTATTCGAGTTGATCAAGGTATATTCTGCACACAGATTCGGAGCGTATACCGCAGGAATGGACATTCCTCGATGGTTCTACGAGAGATAGGTTGTCAATGAGAAACGTACGTGTGCTGCTGGGCGGCGTCGTGGTGTTCGTTGCTGCGATCACGATCGCAGTAATGCTGTTATGGGGTTCGGGATGGGCCGTAGTTGCGGGAACGATCGGGTTGCTCGTTGCTTTAGTGGTGGCAACCTATATCTTGTTGAAGTCAATCCAGACCGCCCTTCAGCGGCTGAGTGGAATCGCAAATCGTCAGGCGACGATGCAGCAGTCACAACTCGAGCTGCACTCAGTCGTCAAAAGTCAGAAGATTATTGACAGTTCTGAGGGTCAGGTCGCTCTTTCGTTAGACGCACGCAGAGCGATTGAAGATCTCCAGCTCGCCTCACGGTCGTTGACTGTGCCTCAGGCACATTTCGAGCAGCTACTCAGGACCATCTCGGCCAACACGGTCCGGAACGAGACTGCCCTGGACCAAGCAACAGAAGTGCTGCTCAATGAGCTCCGGAGATCGCGCTCTGGCGAGCATAACGGCACCGATAATCAGAAAGAGCAATCCCGGTGTCAGTGACAGCCGCTCACACCAAATTCGAGTTAATGAACAGTCAGATGCCAGTTCCTCCGAGGATGATCCAGCCACGCTCGGATCACTTGAGCAAGATCGCTGAGCCCTTAGTCGTAAGGGACCGCTCGAAAACTGTGCCTCCGGCTCAAGCCGGAGTTCCACAATTTTAGTGCCCAGTAGCTCAGCCACTATTTCCCTTGCCGCCCCAGTGACCTCGCGATGGAACGTGATGTCCTACCGGCCCACACGATCCGTGCACTACCGCAGTGGACGCAACGTCGTGATGATCTACTTTAACGATTAACGACACACCAGTCGCTTCATGCATGAACCGTGCGATGTTGGCGAGAACACTAGTGAATTGGCCCTAGTGGCAAGAAAGTTTCATTGCTTGTTTGTAGGAGGCTTCATCCTACTCCTTGTCTTCATTCTCTGTGACCTTGGCTTGGCGAACCGGGCCTTCTTCGCCAGCGTCGCGCCCTCGATAATGCTCAACTCGCAGTTGCGCTGCCGATTCAAGATCTGCTCACGACGCACCGCTCGATTGCGCCGATACTTCCACTACTTCCACACCATTCGCCACGCATGCGGGTGTTCTCTCGTTGAGCAAACGAATCGATACTCTTCTTCACCCTGACCGCACCGAATCCTTCGCACCGCTGATGTCAATGACCGTGTTGCTGTCGGAGCCTGTGCCCCAGCACTACCGGCGTAATCCACGTTCACAGTGCGTGAGTCAGATCCCAGCAAGAGAATGTTCGTCTGATCTCCTTGCTCAACAACCGGTTGCTCACCGGGAAAGACGCCTCGTCCTGCAGTTGAACTACACCAAGGTCGAACGACCGCCACGATGCTTTGGACCAACCCTCGACAGCCGCAACGGCGATGAGTACGAGAACAACTAAGATCGGCACGATCTATGGGCCCCGACTCATGTGCTTGATCTGACGCCTGTTCTACGGGCTCGCGAAGGCTTCAACCGAAGTGCTACCCGACATCATGTCGCGCCCGGGCAATTATAGGCATCTGGTGTGTGACACCGTTTCCACCGCTTGATTGACGATTCGCTTCAGAACAGCCAATGCTGTCTCGCCCGCTACTACGGCAGACAGAGCCCGACTGGGTGACGTTACGTGCGGCAACGTTTCGCTTGCCTGCATTCCGGCCGTTCCGCCATTGGATCAGTTGTTCACCCCCGATTAAACTGCCCACTTGTTCGCCGAAGCACTGCCAGCCGGCTAAGACCCGACTGCACCCGCATCAATGGATACTCGGCGGTCCATGCGTCCAACGCATCCGCTTCGTCCGGCCGTGTTGAATCATCAAGGACCACCACGACGTCACGGGCCAAAGCACTCCATAGCATCGGTACCGCCGGATATCGAGCCCATCGATTCGTCGATCCTACCGGGCCGTCAACGAGAACAAGGTCTACATCCTCCACATCGCTGAGCGCACCAGCGGCGTACCAGTTGTAGTCCACATCTCCCAGCCTCAGCGGCTCCAACGGAGCTCGTTTGACTGTAACGACGTCGTTAAGTCCGTGGAGTCCCAGCAACTCATCAGTTCGGTCCGCGAATTCTTCGTCATGCTCAACCGAGACTATCTGCGCACCAAGACTCTCCGCGAGATACCCTAACCACACACTCGAAGTGCCGCTGCCCAACTCAAGTACCCGGGACGGTCTCTTGTCCTCGAAGACCTGAGCGAGATGAAGCATCGAGCGTGCATCAAGTGCCCAACGCCCCAACGGCGGAAGCAGCCATCGCGGGGAGATTTTGGGCAGCAATTGCAGAAGCGCCTCCGTCTGCTGTGTCTCCACGTACATCGCTTTGGTCAGTTCCGACGCCATCGAATCGAGTAATTCCTGTATCCTCGCACCGTCGTTTCCTCGTACCAGAGGGGCGGGAGTCTCTGAACCCGCAGTCGAATCGTCGATGTTGAGACCGCCCCGCAGTTCTTCCATTCCGAAAGCAATCCGGTCCAGCACGGTCCTGTCGGCGTCACGCCAAGCGGCTGAACGTCGAACTCCCAGGGCGAGCGCTTCAAGTATCGCAACCTGTGCGCGGTCGATCTCCGGCTGACCGGCACGCTTTGCCTCCTCCACTGCTAGCAATCGCGTGCTCACCTCGCCAATCGAACCTGCCAAAAGCTCAATTTGTGACTGGAGCGCGCGAATATCACTAGACAAAGTCTGCTCAAGGCGCCGCTCGGACGAAAGCAAGTCTGCTATCCCATGGCCAGCGTCAATGTCACCCTGAACCGCCTCTAAATCCTCAGACAAATGATCTACTCGCTCCAAGAGCGAGGCGCGCAACTGAGCCTGGTTCCGACGCTGAGTCGCGCCTTCAGATCTGATCGCCGAAACAGACATAATGACGACGACCGCAATCACTGCGCAGATCGCTCCGGCCAGAGCCGCTGCGAGAATGCGCCATTCGAACACCGCTGCCACAGCGAACGCGCCGCACAGAACGACGGTGCCCGCAATCATCCAGGTACGCTTACTCATGCGTCCCCCTCGCTTCCGGAAGACTATCGAGCACAAACGCTCTCATGTGTTGCCCAAATCGTCTCACTGAGAATCTAGTTGCCACAGCGGCGCTTGCCTTTCGCCGTTGTGCTTCGTAGAGCGCACTATCCTGGTGGTATGTGAACACAACCGTCGACACTTCACCTGCGCGAGCGTATAGCACCGCATCGCCAAAGATCCGCTTGTATAATGGGGGCGCGATCACGACGACTCCCGACGCCATCGCTTCGAGCATCTCGCTCAAACTATCAATCGGTTCTCTAGGGTCGCCCGTATGCACGTAGAAATCGAGGCTCGACAGGAAGTCCGCCCCAGGTAGAGCTTCAGACGGATACACGATCCACGCAGGCGGCGCGCTCGGCAGGTCGAGAAGCTGCATAGCCTCCGTGATCTTTCCGCGGAAACGAACGTCCAAACTTCCGTCCAGCGGATATGTGGCGATAAGAGCCGATCTGGACTCTGGCCAAATTCTTCCTGACCGTGGAACTGTGCTACCAACGACCGGGATAACACTCCTGCGACGCCGCGAGTGGGCATTCACCCATTCCGATGCGTCAATGCTCGGCAAAAGGTCATGGGGATGTATCCGATGCCTCTCGACGGCCTTATAAAGGAAGTCTCGGACGAAAGGCCCACGAGAGACCCAGATAGGATGGACATTGAATTTAGACACAGAATTCATGTTGCAATCATTCACTGAGTATCGGATATGCCGTCCTTCATGATCCGCTGGCGGGGCATCGGCGACGACTAGAACACGGTCAGCTGACACGCTGCTCTCTGCGTCCGGCATGAACTGCAGGATCGTCGGATCACGGATCAGGAGCAACGAAGCTGAAACTTCGTCGTCGTACAGAACCTCAGAAACCGTTCCGGCGTTGATCAGAGACTGGACGTCGGCGTCGAGCGGGTGAACAGTCGTTGTCATCCACTGCGGAGATTCCATATGAAGGACCGCCACAGACAGCCCGACGTCGATCAGCTCTTTGATCTCAGCAACCTTATGCACAGCTGATCCGCTGAAACCACGCAAGTCGTCGACCACGATGACGTCGAACGAGCCGTCATCAGTCCCCAATCGACTGCGGTACCGCCGAGGTACACTGAACGCTGGCTCCTCGTCGGGGGACATTGGCAGTTCCACGTTTCTGCTGCTTGAATGCCAATGACGGTACGCCGACTTCACCTGTCTCCGAGCCGGATGACTCCAACCGACCCTGAACTCACCGCGGGATAGACTGTTGCCTGCGATCCGCACAATCGTGAGCGGATCCGGCAGATCAATGACCGGTGAGCCCGTCAACATCCCGAGTCGCTCCGCAAACTCTGTATCTGCTGCTTTGCGCATCTCAACAAAGCCCCCCGTCGCCAAAAAATCACTGGTACGCATAAGCAACGACGAAGCGTTCCTCACAATAGATGGGTACCCCAGTCGAAGGCGTGACAAGTCTGAATCACAGGCGATCCCTCTGACACGGCATCCAGACTCGTCCGGGTTCGCCTCCATATACTCGATCTGCGCTTGCAAACGTTCAGGATGTGACCAATCATCGTGATCCTGGCCGGTCACGTACTTCCCGCGTGCCGAGCGGAAGCCTAGGTTACGGGCTGCGTATGCTCCACGATTCGAGGGAGTCTGCAAGACCCTCACACATGGATCGAGCGAGTGTACATCCTCAAAAAGTCCCGACCAGCGCGATCCGGATCCGTCGTCCACCACGATCACTTCGAGCGACTGAACCGACTGATCCACTAGCGAGCGAATTGACGTCAGGAGCTCATCACGTCCGGGACGATACGCGGCAACCACTACTGACACTAGGGGCACCACGTCACCGGGGGCCGTCGCTTCGTCTTGCGTCGTTGAGTGTTCTTCGCGATCTGCTGTCAGACGATCGAATAAAGCACTGTTGCCGTCGATAAGCGACACCGGAGCCCGGTCATAGGCTCGCAAAGTCGCATTGAAGTGGTCGAGCCAGAGCTCGTGCTCGACTGGGTCGCCAGTGCGCACAGGGTGATACAGCTCCCCGGTCAGGTAACCAAACTCGAGCGTGCGAATATCCTTCCAGCGACGCATTGAGCGCTGCGCAGCGGCCCTTTGCCCATGGAGAATGTAATAATGCACCAGGAGCAGTCGAAATCGTTTCGAACCTCCACCCCTCGGAAGTCGTGCAACAGCATCCTCCAGCATGAAGACAGCGAGCTCTTCATCTAACTTGTCCGCGGAGTCGAGAAGAAGGACCCTGCCTATCTCTGCCTGCGCGAGCGCATCTCGCGGTGACGCCCACTCGTTTACACCGGACATTTGACGGACGAGGCTATCCCTCAAATCTGCCCACGCGATTCCGACACCCGCACATTGTGATGCGAGAACGTCGAGGTACTGGGTCGACGCATGACGCATCACACACGCTGCGACTACACCCCTCTGCTTTCGCGTTCTGTCGGCATAATCTGACAAGAGATCACCTCTCGTCAGCATGAAACGGTCGCGTTCGGTACGACCCATGACGCCTCCTTACCATTGACTCGACATTTCACGGGGCGACGCTGTTGCCCACCCTGGCTCGGAGGTCCATCAAGCTCAGATAGTTGGGTTTGCGAATCTCGGCAAACGGGATTGGCTCCCTCGGTTTGCAGTCCGCTTCCACTAGCGGAATCGCGCCCGTTCAGAACCTCGACACTTTCTTGCGCGACCGCATCGTCCAGAGCCGCTCCTGTCCGCCTGCCGTTTGCGGATTCAGTCAACATCAACTGTTCGAAATGCGCCTGCGGCGCAGTGATCGACCGAGCCGTCAAAGAGAGGTCCTTTAGGGTGCGCTGAACCTCTTCCGTCAAGCAGTCCCTCGCGCTGAGAACCCACACTTCCTCCGGCAGCCGCGATCCCAGCACCCGTGTCTCATCAAGCTGCTTATGCATTCGGTCTTGCTGCTTCATAGAACTAACCTACCGCTGCGTGACGGTCTGGAGGTCATGGCCACTAGGTAGATTGACGCGCCTAGAACAGAGAGAACAACGATTTTGCTGTCGATCGAAGCCTCCATCGGTCCCCGCAATCTCGCCGACCGCAAACATCGCAGACTACCGTCGCCACCAGCCTTCCGACGACGTAACGCGTGTAAAACGCTGAGGACCCATCTCTCGTAGAACCAGCGGGTACGCCCACGAGTCTGGCGGCAACCAGCCCACTCTTGAGTCCGAGTATACCGTGATCATCATGCTTACTCTGCGTACGCCATACTCCCCATAGTTCGCATACTTCTCAGGTGTCGATCACCCCGTACGAGTCATCTCATCTCTGTAACGAAGAGGAACCGCGATTCAGTTGGCGCCCGAATCCGAGGAACCGCAGGATGATCAACAGTTAACAACGAGTGCCCCGTGTGCAATCACCACGCCTGTGTCGACCGCTTCCCCGTCCGGGCAAACCTTCACGAGTGCGCCACACTCGAGCAGACGCATCACTGTCCCACTGTCGATCAGTGTCGCGCCGCCACGCGCCGGGCCAGTAGGCGAAACCAGTACCGTACAGCCGACCCGGCTGGGCCACGTTCTCCCGGGCCAATGATTTGTTCCCACCACGCACTAGTCGTGCATTGTTCACGACGATAACGCCGAAGTAGCGACAGGGTATCTCCATCATTTCAACGTCACGCATGCGGCGCTAACCGCGTCATCTGTTATTGGTATCGCACTGACAGCCAATAGCCCGCTAGCGCTCGACCGTACTCGACCCGTCGCGCTACAGAGGGACCCGATACACGCGATCACAGCCTTGCCCCCTACGATTGGCATCTGACTCGTATGCGTATTGATCGGAGAGTGACTTATGCGCCGCCTACTCGACAATCGTTGGGGCAACACCTACGAATGGTCCGGCATCGACGAGTTCTTGAAAGCGACACGCATTCCCGACGGCGTGCACCGGATCAAGGTGGGGATCCACGCCGGCCGGTGGCAGGCACTGCACGTCATGGTCCGGCTGCTCCCCGGCCGCGCACTCACGGTCCACTTTTACGGCGCACAGACGCGACGTGGCGGATCCGACGCTCCGATCTTCCGGTCATTGCGTACCTCGGCCTCATTGAACGCATCGTTCGTCCTCGTGCATGACCCCTCGCTGGATCTTGACGACGAACTCGGAATCGCATGGTACGAGGGATATAGCGGGTTCGCCGCAGCCACCGTCATCCGTGCAGCTCTCAGTCACCTCTCCACCATCGCCGCCGCGCCGAGAACGGTGCTCTGGGGAGGATCCGCTGGCGGGTACGCGGCGTTGCGGCACGTCGGATCCATCCCGGACGCGGTCGCTTTCGTCTGGAATCCGCAGACATCGATTCCCCGGTACCTGAAGGCCCCAGTGACGCGATACGCCATGACCGCTTTCGGCTCACCTGAGTTGCCGCCGCCAGATTCTATTTCGGGAGATTTCGTCTTTGACTTGACAGAGCAGGCACGACCGAACTGGACCGACGCGCCCGTCGTCTACCTGCAGGAGGCAGACGATCGCCACGTACGGGAACACCTAGCACACCTGCTCGCACATCTCGACCCTCAGATGGGCAAAGAAGTCACCCTTCGTGACACTATGTTTGGGCACATCACTTCAAACTTCTACCTGCATCTCTCCCATTGGATGCCCGGACACACGCCTCCGCCGAAAGCAGCGGTCAAAGAATTCCTGAATCTTTTGGTGGACACCCGGCTCACTCTTGAGGAAACACTCGCAAATCTCGAAACCGCATCAAGATCGATGATTCGAATGACGGCGCCACCAGATCGGAAGCCGTCGAGCTTCGAGCTTGTCGCTCCGGTCCGGCAACCACCGCAGAATCTGCGAGCAATCCAGTGGGGAAGCAGACTCGGTCGAGAATCGGTCAGTGAGATGCGCGCCCATGTTCCGGTGACTGTAAGTAGGAGCATTCTCGGCCAGAGCGTCATCGCCGCCTTCCGCATGCGGGCGAAGTCCGAGCCGAAGACATACCTACGGCTGAAGGATGTACGGAGCCCCCAACACCGTAGAAGCATATTGGACGATCGTCGCGGATCGGCACGTGCTGCACTTCTGGCCGATCCAACCGTGGATGTTGCCGTTATTGACTTCCTCGAAGAGGTTCGTGGAATCGCCTACGCCGGCGCCGGGCTCACGCTGACAGAGCATCGAAACCTCACCCGTGCCGATGGACATGAGGTCACGAATTTAGCCTTCGGGTCTGCAAAGCACATCACTTTATGGAGGAAGAGGCTCGCACGCATGCGCGAGGACCTGGCGGCGATCAGCACACGCATCGTCGTCCTCGATATGAACGTATCTGCACTGAACCCGTCCGACTGGCAGTGGCTGGGGCTGAACACGCCACCTCGAGAAGTGATCGATGCGTGGGTCACGGTCATGGAGGAGGCCAGGACCGCGCTGCCCCATGCGGTGTGGATTCCGCTGGAAGAGACAAACCAACCATTGCCAGATCGCACAAAAGGCATCGGCCGTCGGATCGCCACAGAACTACTTAAACTCAACATCATGCCGAGGAACTAGACCAATACTACATTCGTCGCCCAAGAAGAATGAGCGTCACCTTGAGTTAAGTCGTCGGTAGAAAGCGTGCAATTGCCGAAGAGGACGAGTGAGTCTCCAGGAGTAGCTCCGCCGCATCTTCTCCAACTGTGCGCGATCGCTGGACCGCACGACCTCGAGGGCAGCGCACTCGGCCTGGAGCTCAACTATCCGCAAGTCCGCTTCCGACGCTTCTGCCTTCGCAGCCTGCAGTGCACGAAACCTCTTTACTGCCTTCTGCTTCCACTCACTGACGTCCTGGCTCAGCACGATGCGCTGTTCTTCTAGAAGCCGTTCATGCGCGACGCGCTGCTGTTCGAGAAGTTGCGTCAATGCCGCCGTCTCTTTGTAGCGCAGTGCATGCACATCGAGAAATGCCGACTTGTAATACTCCCCAAGGCTCCCCAACGAATCCGGGTCAGGGGCACCCGACGCTTCCGACCCACTGGTACCCGGTGACGTCGCAGGGTCACTCAATCCAGCGCTCACAACCGCTTGGGCCCCGGTGCTCATTTGCTCATACCGCCTGGCTCGTGTCGAGCTTACCCTCATCGCAGATCAGTTCACCATCGTCCGCGACCGGGGTCGTGTCACCGAAGACTTCGCCAATCGGGCCCGAAAAGAAGTGATCCATCACGACGTCCACCCCAAACTGATTCACGTTCCTCAGGTCCGGATCGTAGAACACCCCGTGCGTCGCCGGAGCAGTGATGATCTCATACGACGGGAAGTAGTAGATATCCTCTTCCTCGGTCGTGAGGTCACCCGCCACCGCGCGAAGCACAGATTTCGAATAAGTCGTGGCCACAAGCACATGCTCGCCGCTCGCAGTCGCCGCAAGAGGGACCGGTGACACGGTCAGCAACATTCGGGCCCCGGGGTTCACTTCCTTGAGCATCCGCCAAAACTCTCGCAGATCCTGCATCACCTGGCTGTAGCGGAGGTTTCGGAATCGATACTTCCGACGGTCGTACTGGCCAGCCGCTGTTCCGGGAGCGACAGGGTACATCGTGCCGTCCGAAACTGCCTCCCATCCTTCAGTGAGTCCAAGCGTAAAGACGAATACATCCAACTCACGGAACATCTTCCTCACCGCTGCCAGATGAGCTCGCCTCAACTCGATAACATCATCGGCGCTTTCCTGACCGATCGGGTCCACGGACGGACGCAACGCGTCGTAGAACCGACCATCTTTCTCCCAAACCACTTCGTCCGGCCGCCGCTCACCGTGTGCCTCCATAAACAGCTGTAGGAGCTGTCGAGAGGTGTAGATGTTGCCGTAGCGCGCGGAGAATACACCAAATCCCCACCGCCGCGCCTCATCTGCATCAGAGAAGGCAACAGGAGCAGCTTCGACGTCCATGTAGCTCGCCCCTCGCGCTTGCAGGTTGCGCCCGATGTGCTGTGCGAAGCAACTACCAGCGGTGGCGACCTCATCCTCGAGGCCAATAGGCAGGGGATCCCATAGATTGACTATGTCTGCGAAGTGGCGGCTACCAACAGAGGCACGCCAGAACGCCCTCTCTTCCAGTCCACGGTACGGGTGATGCATATCTGTCACAGCCTCTCTGCGTCCGGCTCGAACCGATTGAGCAGTCCATTCTTCACCAACTCAGTAAGCGACGAGTCTACCGCCGAGATCGGGTCATGTGCGCTCGACGATTTACCACGCGTCTTTTGAGGAGCCGAATCTTGTCGAAAGGTAGCTGATGTCTCGAGAAGATCTTCGAGGCCGGTGGACGGCGCCGATATGGCCGCGCGCAACCATGTGCTATACCCCTCCATCGGAACCGCCCCTCCGTGACCCGGCTTTCCCCAGTAATCCGATTGGACAATTAGTTTCTCTTGCTCCGGCTCCCCGGTGTTGTAGCAAGCGGACATGAACGGTGTCAGTTGCAACGCGGAATGCTTAAAGTCTCCCTGACTCTGCACGTACACTACGGTATTGTCGAAGCCCTTCTCGTAGAGGCTCGTTACGTCAGTGCATGCCACTTCCCCGACTTCTTCAAGCGACCTGCCAGACCAGCATTTCTCAAGGTACAAAGACACAGCCCGCGGTGCGAAATGACGCTGAAGATTGGTCTGGGGCACCATCACCAGCGCGACACTTCCTGGATCAAAGTACGAACAGTAGAGTGCGGCGAATCCTCCCGCGGAGCTCCCCAGATACACTACGCGCTTGGGCGCGAGTGCGGTGCGCAGACTTCCAATGAACTGCACCAGCGCGCCCTGTACATCCAACTCCTCGTGGCCGGCGTACCAGGCGCAAGAAAAACCCTCGCGAGCCATCATCGTCGGGTCGGAAATGCTGATCTGATGTGCACTGCTGTTGAACGACTTCAGATTGCCCTGGAACGCGGGCAACGATCTGAGATCCCTCTTAACTGCGCCATGGAATCGAATAACTAGTGGGGCATTATCAAATGGGGCGCGAATGAATTTGAAGTGAATATCAGCCCCATTAAGGGGGACGCATTCCTGAACCTCAATTCCAGGCTTCACGTCCAACAATTTGGTAATTTGATCCGTCACTGTATCAACCATCCAGAACTTTCATGTAGGGGAACACGGGGAGCGTGTTGACGCCCGTGAAAGACTCCACAGCGCCACGCGCCAATTCTTCGATCTGCTCGACGTGAGCCTCCACCCGATAGTGCTTGTGACGCTCAAAAGCGCAGACCGATGCTCGGTGCAGCCGCTCAGGTGTCAGCGCGTCAATGAGCGCGACGACGTTGGAACCCGTGAACTCGTCTAGAAGCCATCCCGAACGACCGTCCTCGATAATCTCGGCCGGTCCCGGAGCATAACTAGCCGCAATCACCGGGACCCCGAACGACATAGACTCGACGACAACATTGCCAAACGACTCTTTCTTAGACGGAACTACGAGCAACGCCAGATCCTGGTAGATCACTGTCTTGTCAGTCTCGTTGAGGACTATCTCGAACTGGTCCTCCAGGCCCTGCTCCTCGATCATTAACCTGAACCGCGAATAATCTGGAGAATTTCGACCGTCCGTGGTGTACACCCGGATAGGACCCCAGGATCGCTCGCGGAGCGATTGAGCGACGTCCAGCAGCTTCGCACAGTCCTTCGCGTGGAAGTCGATGCGCCCGACGTACCCGATGCGCACGTTTTTCGACACGTCGTACATGTTAAGCGCACGCTGCTTGACTGGTGCGAAACCTCTCACCTGACCATGGATGCCCAACTGCCGCTGAAAGTTGATATCGCCCTCGGAGAAGGACATGATCCTCATCGCGCGGAAGTCGCGCACATACTCGCGATCTTTGAGGACTTTCGAGTCCTGAAGCATAAAAGCCAGTTGTCCCGCGGAAATGTAGATGATCGGGAACTGCTGAATGCGCTCTCGAACGGCAATCGGGAACGATCGGATAGCGTTGTTCGAGATGACCATAGCGGTATCGGTTGGCAACCACGCGTTCAGAGCTCGTTCAAATTCGACAGGGTCGGTCGCGTAGCAGTATTCGCCAGCTTGCCTCCCACCGTTGGCCGATCTTGCCGTGATCGCGCAGTACTCGACGGACCGCGATTGCCCATGTGACAAGGTGGTGCGTGTCCTGGACGCCATTCCGCCAATCGTAGAGATATCAGGTACGACGAATATCAGTCGTCTCAGCGCACGGACATCGGGGACAGGCTTCCGCCCCATCATCTTTCCGTATTTCTGATAATGCTCATGCGGTTCCATACCGAGCGCTCTCACGTCCGGATACGCGCTCTGATACCACAAGGGGTCGAAATCCCGCTCAACAACTTCACTCGTCACAAGTTCTTCACATATCCTCACGGTTGCGCAAGCGGTGCTCTGCCAAGTTGCCATCGGAGCCAGTCTAAGCATCACCGACGCGTAACAGGATGTCAAACGTGGTACCGACTCGAACCTGGCGGACCAGTGTCGGCATGAACCGCGTCTTTCAGGGGGTGCTCCTATATTTATTTGTGGGCCCCGCAGGGGGTCTGGTCTCGGGTCCTGGCATGGCTGATTTTCCCTGTCTTTGATGATCCGGGAGGGAGGAGTTCGAATACCGGTTGATGATGTCGGTCTCGGCGCCCAGCTATGCCCCAGCACTCGCGGCGTAGTCATGGCGAGAGTGCTGAGGCATAGCTGAACCCCGCTCCTATCGACCGGTCATACCTGAGTTCCACAACTTTAGTTTCCCGGAAACCGGTCGGGCAGTAGCTCAGCCGCTATTTCCTTCGCCTCCCCAGTGATCTCGGGATCGAAGGTGATGTCCTGGCCACCAACGCGCCCGGTGAACTCCCGCAACGGCCGCAAGCTCGTAATGATCTTCTTCAACGACGCCCCAGTCGCGTCCTGCATATAAACTGCACTCGACCTGACTTCAGCGGAAGACGAAGGACACTGACTGACGGTCATGCGAGACCGCAGAGCATCTGCAAGCACCATATTGAATGAAGATACCGAGCGTGACTTCGTGGTCGTTGATCTCCTCGAGGAGATCTGCGGCACGGTGAACGCGGGCAGAGGCTTCTTTGTCACCTATCACGACCGACTTCGACGGAAGGATGGTGTCCCGCTCATTGAGCGATTAATCGGTTCTGAAGAACATCGATCACCAAGGCTGAGCACGCCGAATCAGCTCAGTTCTGCCATCGAAGCGTCGAGTGCCACCTTATTAGTTCTGGATATAGATGCAGCAAGACGTAAATCTAACGATTGGGACTGGCTGCGCATCCCTCAACCGACTGAGACGTTTTTATCGCAATGGCACCATCGGGTCCATGAAGCCTGTGACGTCCTGAAAAGCGCAATCTGGTTTGAGGAAACGGATCGTTTCAAATCGCTCGCTTCCACTATCGAACTCGCAGCAGGGGACCTCGCATCGGTAGTTGCCCAAAGTCAGAGGTGGTAGCGCCGACCAGAGCCTCGAAGGCAGATTCGACAACCAAATCAGATGCCTGTTCTCAGTCGCCTCCGTCCTAGTGCGCCGAGGACTCCGGCCACACCTTTGGATTAATGGGAAGTTTCAACAGTTCGGGAGCTGTCATCTGAATCATCCTATAAAAGATAGTCCCAGCTTCCCTATCAGCCGCGTTGAGTCCAAGCATCAACTCGAAGATTCTGCGGGAGTTGAACGGTATAAATGCTTCTGCGTAGAAGTCTCGTTCGTTCATAGCAGGCCCGTGCCACGTGCCCATTCGATGCTCCCAGTAGAAAAGGTCGAATGGATCAATCAGACCCAATGTCTGTTCGTAATCCGTGTCGACTACATACCGTCTGAAAGCGTCCTTAGCCACATGTGTCCAACTCTCGTCCCCGAAAGCAGCGATTCTGCGATTGGCCGAGGCACGCATTTTGCGCCGGTGGAGGGCCGCCATCGACTCTGCGTCAATAGGAGCCGACGCGCCGAGCCTCTCCAATTTCGCGTAGAAGCGTCGCCCGATCTCCAGGAGATTGCCTGTGACAGCAAATGATTCGTGACCGGGAAACCACTCCATAAGTCCTTGAACGACGTTTACGTGATGCGGTAAGTAGTGCGCACGAGCGAGCCTATGTTGCAGACCAGGCCCATTGCCAGGGTTTGGAATCATAGCGTGCGGAACGTCTGCCTGCTTCGCAAGATCACGGGCGAACGCACGATCCACCGCAGTGTCGCTCTTTGTCCCATAGGTGTATGTCTCTACAGACACTCCGGTGTGAAGGACCATCGCCAGCAGCACACGGGAGTCCAGCCCCGCGGTCAGCGCTAATCGCAGATTGTGCCCTTGTGCTGCTACTCGGATCGACCGTGTCACCTGTTCAATGACCCGTGCAGCGGCATCGTCGACATCTGCCTCCGGCACTGATCGGGACGGCCAAAAGCGGACTACGCAGGATCGCGCGAGGTCCAGATAGGTATTGGGGGTCAAGACTTTCGTGCGGGAGAATGGAGTCCGGTTTCCCGGAAAACCATGTTGTACTGGGAGCTTCGATCTGACGATCTGCTCCCCCAGTGACTCTTCCACTAGTAATGCATGTGAAGCGACAATCCCTCGTTCCGGAGCGTAGAACACCGATCGCATCGAGGTCGCATCGTTGACTATCTTCAGATGACCGACACTTCCGAATATCACAGCATATCTGCCGGCGAAGTCTGACAGGGCCTCGAGGAGCGCATCATCTTTCTGTTGCAATCGCCCAAGCAAATATTTCGGGACGCCCTCTATTGGCGGCTCAAACGTCGGGACACAAACACCAATGACAACGACGAGCAGCTTGCCTTCCCGCGCAACGTCAATTGAGGTCCACGGGTGTATCCAAAAATTGGGTAAGACGGGGCCAGGTTCGAAAGTACCTGGTGGCGTCACTATCGAAGTGGCAAGCAGGAATCCCCTGGGATAGTCGGGCTCATCATCCAACCGCATGGCAACTATGATAACTGGCTAGCGACTCATAGTCCGAGCAGTCGACAGCGTCAGATAGGACGCCTCTAGTTGCGGCAGAAACACAACTCAAATCATTAAGTAGGATGCACCAAACTTCCTCAAGCCATCGCAAGAGCCTTGGCGAACGGAGCTGATGGGCGAATGTCGACGATATTCACTGAAGCAGCGTTGAGTGCTCGAAGAAATTTGCACGAACTCTTCGAGCACCTTCAATCTCAATGTGGGCACCTGGGGGTCCTTACCGCTGTATCATAGTTATCGGCCCTCTCAGGGCAGACCAAGGTTAACGCAATACAGGCCCCGGCGAGTCTCAATCGGGATTCAGCAGGGGAGGAGATAAGGGATCCGAGTTTGACATCTTCGCAACTTCGAACCCTCAGGACCGCGATCTGGCATCTGCGTCACGGCGGCCTCTCGCAAGTCAGAACGTGGTACAGGCGCAGTTTCATCTCACAGAGAGTTGCCGAGGCTCCTACGACGATTTCCACCTCTTCACTAGAAGGCGTCGACCTCGCACAGATTTTCCCGCAACTTCCTGCCGCCAAACGAGACCCAGTCTTTTCCAGCCTGCGCGTAGGCGCCATCCTAGATGAATTTTCAATGGAGTCCTTCGGCTACGAGTGGAATCTCATCCCGCTGAATCGCAGAGCATGGCAGCAACAGTTGTACGACGTCGACTTCGTATTTCTAGAGTCAGCGTGGAACGGCAACTCGGGAGAGTGGAAGTACCAGCTGACAGGCGACTCGGGTCCGAAGAATGAAATCATCGCCCTGCTCGCAGCCTGCCGGAAGCGCGGTATTCCGATCGTGTTCTGGAATAAGGAAGATCCGCCTCATTTTGACGATTTCCTTCCTTTGGCGAAGCTCTGTGATGTCGCATTCACGAGCGATTCCAGGCTTGTGACTCGCTATCAGGCTGAACTCGGCCATTCCAGAGTGGCTACACTGCCTTTTGCCGCACAACCAGCCATCCACTCCCCTGCACGCCCGGCTCAGAACTTCGCAGTTCGAGACATCGCATTCGCAGGAATGTACTTCGCACACAAATTCCCCGAACGGCGAGAACAGATGGATATGCTCCTGGGGGCCGCTGCCGATGCGTCGGGACGGATGGAGTATGGTCTCGAAATATTCTCACGTTTCCTCGGCGACGATGAGCGATACCAGTTTCCGGGCCAGCTCGCCGAACACGTCATCGGTTCCCTCCCCTACCGCAATCTGCTCACTGCCTACAAGTACTACAAGGTGTTCCTCAATGTGAACTCCGTCGTCGACTCGCCAAGCATGTGCGCGCGGAGAATCTTCGAGATCATTGCAGCGGGAACGCCTGTCGTAACCACTCCCAGTGCCGCGACAAGTGAATTCTTCCCGCGGGACGAGTTGCCTCAGCCCGAGAGCAGACACGATGCTGAACTCGTTCTGCGCGCATTCGTCCGGAGCCGGGAACTTCGTGAGCGGACTGTGCACAAAGCTCAGCGACGGATCTGGCGCGAACACACCTACAGCCAGCGGGCAATGACTGTAATGGACAGCCTCAACATCGCCTACGAAAATCCGTTTCCACAATCCATTTCCACCGTAGTTTCGACTAATCGTCCAGACCATCTCGATAATGTCATCGCAACTCATGCCAGGCAGCTTCACGACGATCGCCAATTAGTGCTCGTCACTCATGGGTTCGAGGTGCCAGCTGACTTCGCCGGCCGCGCGAAGGATGCCGGAATCGGCGATTTCGTGATTGTTCACGTCCCTGGAGACCGAACCCTCGGTGAGTGCCTGAACGCCGGCGTCGCTGCAAGCAGCGGAGATGTGATTGCGAAAATGGACGATGATGACATCTATGGCGAACACTACCTCTCAGACCAGCTGGCTGCACTGAGATACTCGACGGCCGATCTTGTCGGAAAACAAGCCCACTACCTTCATCTGCGCGGGCGCAATATCGTCATGTGCAGATTCCCGGAACGCGAGCACAGATTCACGGACTTGGTCATGGGACCGACGCTGATCGGCCGCCGCGACCTTTTCGAACAGTTCCCCTTTGCCCACCGCACACTCGGCGAGGACACGGATTTCCAGCGCCGCCTCGTCGAGGCTGGCGCCAGCATCTACTCAGCGGATCGGTTCAATTTCGTTCAGGTCCGCGGGGATCACGCTCACACGTGGTCAGTTGATGACGATCTGCTTCTCGCAAACAGCAACGTCCATTCATACGGGTTCGCAGCCGACCACTACTGCTTCTGAGTTACGGAGAGCAGGTCGTTCATAATGTCGACGCTTCTTCCAGCGGAATGCCCGTCTCCATAGGGGTTCACAGCGTTTGCCATATCCCGGTAAGCTTTTTTGTCGTCAAGCAGGCGGGAAACCTCCGTGATGATCCTCTCCATGTCCGTGCCGATGAGCTTCACAGTACCGGCAACGACGGCTTCGGGCCGTTCCGTATTCTCCCGAAGGACAAGAACGGGCTTCCCCAGGCTCGGCGCTTCTTCCTGAATGCCGCCCGAGTCCGTGAGCACGATGTCGGACTTCGCAATGAGATGTGAGAACTCACCGTATTCAACCGGCTCGATGGGCACGACGTTGTCAAGATCTTCGATCTGCGGAGCAATCGATGCCCGAACCTTCGGGTTCTTATGGGCCGGCCACACGATGAGGAGATCCGGGTGCTTAAGTGCCAGGTGGCGCATCGCTCTGCCGATGTTGACCATGTTCTCACCGAGGTTCTCACGGCGGTGGGTCGTGACCAACAGGACTCGGCGCTCGTCCTTCTCAAGATCGGCAAGCCCTGGGATGGAATTCTTCGCCTGTCGCTCGACGGCCCAATGAAGAGCATCGATGACAGTGTTGCCGATGACGTGGATGTTCTCTTCGGGAACGCCGTCTGCCAGCAGGTTCGATCGCGAGACCATCGTCGGGGCAAGGTGGACACGGGCGATCTGAGAGACGATTTTGCGGTTGGCCTCTTCGGGGAACGGTGAACTGATGTCACCGCTGCGCAGTCCGGCTTCGAGGTGGACGACCGGGATCTCTCTGTTGAACGCAGCGATCGCAGCGCCCATCACGGTCGTCGTGTCCCCCTGGACGAGGACGGCATCAGGCCGGTGCTCCTCGAGGACCATGTCGATCTTGGTGATGACGCTGCCGGCGATCGCGTTGAGCGTCTGGTCGTGAGCCATGAGGTTGAGATCGACATCGGGGACGATGTCGAAGACTTCGTTCACCTGATCAAGCATTTCCCGATGTTGTGCAGTGACAACGACGATCGGCCTGAGCGTCGTGTCGCTCTCGAGCGCCTTTATCACGGGGGCGACCTTGATAGCCTCAGGGCGGGTTCCGTAGATCACCATGACTGAGGGGTTCGAGATCTCACTGACGATGCTCAAGAAGGCTCCTACTCGAAAGCGGCATGACCAAGCAAATCTAACACTGGTGCGCCTTAAGTCCGCAGTTCCGATAGTCGGACTCATTTCCTCTATTCAAAGAAACTTATTACCATCTCACATGACGTCATAAAATGTTTGGAGTCTCAGAAATGTCCCCCAGCCTTGCTGGCCAGCGCCCGTCAGTTGCCGTCATCGGACTCGGATATATAGGGTTGCCGACCGCTGCGGTGCTGGCAAGCTCGGGGGCTAACGTTATCGGTGTCGACATCAACTCCACCGCGGTGGAGACAATCAACGCCGGTCAGGTTCCGTTCATCGAACCCGACATGGTGACCACTGTGGCCGGCGTCGTCTCACAGGGGTATCTGCGAGCCACGACCGAGACCCCGCACGCGGACAACTACATCGTCGCTGTGCCGACACCATTCAAGGACCGGCACGAACCGGACCTGTCCTATATCGAGAACGCAGGCAAACAGATTGCTCCTCTGCTCGAAGGCAATGAGCTCATCATCCTCGAATCGACCTCGCCTCCCGGAGCAACCGAGTTCCTCGCTGAAACGATTCTGTCGCAGCGCCCTGATCTGACGCTCGAGGAGAACACGGCGAAGACGATCTACTTTGCTCACTGCCCTGAGCGCGTCCTGCCCGGCCGCATCATGATCGAGCTGCGGACAAACGACCGGATTATCGGTAACCTCAACGGCAACGCGGGCGAACGCGCTCGCGACCTCTACCAGCTGTTCTGTGAGGGCGAGTTCCTCATGACCGATGCTCGGACGGCAGAGCTGTCCAAGCTGACCGAGAACGCCTACCGCGACGTCAACATCGCCTTCGCCAATGAACTGTCGATGATCGCCGATGGTCTCGATATCAACGTCTGGGAACTCATCGAGTTGGCCAATCACCATCCTCGCGTCAATATCCTGCAGCCAGGCCCAGGAGTAGGCGGCCACTGCATCGCTGTGGATCCCTGGTTTATTGTCGCTACTGCTCCGGAGCAGTCTTCTCTCATCAAGACTGCGCGCAATGTCAACGATTCCAAGCCCGGGTTCGTCCTCGACAAACTCATCCCGCAGGCAAAGCGCATCAATGAGGTGAAGATCGCCACGCTCGGGTTGGCGTTCAAGCCAAATATCGATGACTTGCGCGAGAGCCCGGCACGTCAGATTGTCAATCGCCTGGCCGAAGAACTTCCTGAAGCGACGATTCTCGCTGTCGAGCCGAACATCGACGAGCTCCCGGCAGAGCTGGAGTCACGCGAGAACGTGACCCTCACCGAGACCGAAGCCGCGATCGAACAGGCAGACATCGTTCTTCTTCTCGTTGACCACTACGAGTTCATCAATCTGGACAGTTCGCTGCTCACGCAGAAGATCGTTCACGATACCCGCGGGGTGTGGGGCTGAGCCTGCAACCCACCACCCCTATCGACTGCGCCGCTGAGAATTCTCAGCGGCGCAGTTGCGTTCTGGATAGCTGGCAAAGGCTGCGGGGGTGGCGGCGTAAAGTGGACTCAACGTCTCCACGGCAGAACGAGTACACCTCGTTTCATCTGGTGGAGACCAAGCTTGTCGCCCGCCGCTGTGCTGAGGAGAAGAATTGACTGCTGAACCGATCTGGCTTCCCGACCCTGATCAGACCCCGCGTCCACAGATCGCCGACTTCACCGACTTCGCCAACCAGCGCACGGGCCAAACTATGGCTGGCTTTGACGATCTGTGGCAATGGTCGGTGGACGACCTCGACGGGTTCTGGGGTGCGGTCTGGGACTTCTTCGATGTCATCGCCGATGAGCCCTACTCCGAAGTCCTCGCCGATCGGTCCATGCCCGGTGCTACCTGGTTCCCCGGCACCCGCCTCAACTACGCCGAACACGCCCTGCGGGCCGGCCTCGACGACAATCTCGCCGACGAGCCCGCCATCATCACCCTCACAGAATCCGGTGAACGCACCGAGACCACCTGGCGCGAACTGCGCCGCCAGGTCGGATCCGTCGCCGCCTGGCTGCGCGACCAAGGAGTCGGAGAAGGCGACCGCGTCGTCGGCTACCTGCCGAACACCCACCACACCCTCATCTCCTTCCTCGCCTCCGCCTCAGTCGGAGCCATCTGGTCCGCCTGCGCCCAGGACTACGCCGCCGAAGGGGCGGCGACGAAGCTCGGCCAGCTCGAACCGACCGTGCTCTTCGCCGCCGACGGCTACCTGTGGAACGGTCAGGCCCTCGACCGACGCGACCAGGTCGCGGACCTGGCCAACCGGATGCCGAGCCTGCGGGCCATAGTCGGGGTGGGCAACCTCGGCGAGGAATTCATCGATGAGCACGGTCAGATCACGAACCTCACGTCCTGGGACGATATCGCCTCCGGGGACGCTGAGCCCGAGTTCGCGCGCGTCGATTTCGATACCCCGCTGTGGGTGCTGTACTCCTCGGGCACGACGGGGATTCCCAAGGGGATCGTGCACAGCCATGGCGGGGTCGTCATCGATCACCTGCGGCTGCTGGGTCTCCACCTCGACATACGGCCGGGTGACCGGTTCTTCTGGTACACGAATACGAACTGGATGATGTGGAACCTCGTCGCCTCGGCGCTGGTGGGCGGTGCGACCACGGTGTGCTTCGACGGCAGTCCCCTCTATCCGGGGCCCGGCCGACTGTGGGAGATCGCTGCGGAGGCGAAGGCGAATGTGCTCGGGGTCAGTCCCGGGATCTTCCTGGCTGGGATGAAGGCCGGGATTGAGCCCGGCAAGGAGCTCGACCTGTCTGCACTGCGGACGATCGGTGCCACCGGTGCCCCGGTGCCCGCCCACTGCTTCCCGTGGGTGCGCGATGCCGTCGGCGAGCGCGTGCAGCTGGCCTCGACGAGCGGCGGCACCGACGTCGTCAGCGGCTTCGCCGGGTCCGCCCCGAACTGTCCGATCTGGGCCGGTGAACTCTCACGTCCCGTCCTCGGCGTGGCTTTGGAGTCGTGGGACGACTCTGGGTGGACTTTGGTTGGCGAGGTCGGGGAGATGGTCATCACCGAACCGATGCCGTCGATGCCGGTGAAGTTCTGGAACGATCCCGACGGTGAGCGCTACCGTGACACATACTTCTCGATGTTCCCCGGAGTCTGGCGCCACGGCGACTGGATCACCATCACCGAGCACGGCAGCGTCATCATCTCCGGCCGCTCGGACGCCACCCTCAACCGGCTGGGTGTGCGCCTGGGCAGTGCCGACATCTACGATGTCGTCGATGGCATCCCCGAGGTGGCCGAATCCCTTGTCATCGGCGCCGAGCAGGCCGACGGCGGGTACTGGATGCCGTTGTTCGTCGTGTTGGCTTCGGGGGCAGTTTTGGATTCCGGGCTGCGGGAGCGGATCGCGCGGGAACTGCGTGAGAAGGCGTCGCCGCGGCATGTGCCCGATGACATCATCGCCGTGCCCGCGATTCCGCACACTCGCACGGGCAAGAAGCTCGAGGTGCCGGTGAAGCGGCTTATTCAGGGGCAGGCGTTGGATCTTGTGGCGAATCCGGATGCTGTGGATTCGTTCGAGGCGCTGGCGTACTTTGCGCGGTTTGCTCAAGGCGGGCGCGCCGGTGATTAAGCGACTGTCGTCGAGGGCTGCGGGCACCGAGTGGACATGACGCGCTTTCGCCACGGCTCCGAGTAACCGACCGCTCTCCGCCTCTGGCGCGTCTCGGTTCTACCGTTTGACGGGTGTTTCCTGCAGAGTCGTCTGCATCGTGCTTCCGCTCTCCCACGAGTTCGCACCCAAGGCGACCTCCGGCATCGGGATGTCTTCGCGGCGTTCGCGGTTGCGCTGCGTCGAAACGCCGACTTCGCGGTCGCGCTCTCGGACCAGCTCTTCGCGGACTTGCCCATCCTCGGTGAAGCCCATCATCAGCTGCGGGGCACCGTAGGGGAAGTCGTGAACGTCGTACTGCCAGGTGTGGAACGTCTTGCCGTAGGTCTTCACCAAGTCCTCGAAGTAGGCGTGTTCGGCGATCTCCGGAACGCCAGGGGCAGTGAGGATTCCGGACTTGATCTCATAATGATGGCTGTGCCAGAGCTTCTTCTCCTCTTCGGGCAGGGAGCGGAACCGGTCTTCACTGATGATGTACTCGATGCCGATCAGACGGGCGTCATGGGCGTTGCGATCGAAGATGACGCACTGGTGCAGGTCATGCTCCAAGTGGATGCAGAAGTGGGCAGCGTGCACCTGGCGTCCGGTGTCGTCGGCATAGATGTGCAGGCCGTCGAGGTACGTGCTCATCGCGCTCAGCGGATACTTTCGCTGCAGGAATGCGGAGCCCAGGTCCAACACTCGGTGCTTCCAGGGATGGCCTCTGCTGGTCTTGAGATTGTTCACGGCCCTGCGACCGGCAAGAGCCGCCGCGATGCCGCCGATGCCGAGGGTCAGTCCGGTGGTGAAGCTCTTCATGTGTGTCACTTCCATAATTCATCGTAAGGCGGATGGTGACACGTTTGAACCCCCTGCAGAAGGCCTGAGGGCTGGTCACCGTTGCCTAGTCCGTTGCACGGCCTCGAATATTGGACATGAGTGCAGGAGCTTGCGTGCCGTCCTTTCAGGGCTTGCCCCCAAGCTCTCTAGACGGTATGAAGTGACACCGCCGTCTCGGTTCAGGGGTTGCGGACCGGGGCCCGCCTCACAAAGAATCGTGGGTTACCGGACACGAAGCCCCGGGCCCGACCTGTCCAACATTTGTGAGAGACCGCAGTGTTCACCGAGCGTACAACCATTGGACTCGACGTGCACGCCCGAAGCGTCGTCGCCGCACCATCGAAACTGGTGGTGCATGTGAAAAACACGGTCCGCTGGCCGAAGACCATTGCGGGCGGACTCACCCGATTGCGGGGCCCGCCGGGATCCGTGTCTGGATAATAGTTCTGGTGTCCGTATTCATGATGAGTTGAGGAAAGCGCCTGGGGGTGGATCCCCGCCCAACCGTGGCGACACACGGCCACCGCGTCGTACCTCAATGGCACAATCACAGCCGAGTGCGAACTCGAGCCCGAGAAGCCTGGTCACAAGCCCACCCGCAAAAAATCGCGGCTAGTAGTCGGATCAGGGTGTCTATAGAATGAAAACGTCCCTTGTGAAACGGAGACACAGTGGTTCAGCTGGCGTGATGGGCGTGGTCGAGCATCGCGATGTAAGCGATGCAGGGCTGCGGTCCGGGATTGCGATAGGCGTGTTCACAATCGGCGGCGAAATAAATCGCGTCACCGGCGTCCAGTATGTGCTCCTCGCCGTCGAGGTTGATCGCCAGGCAGCCATGTTCCACGGCCACGTACTCGGCCCACCCTCCCAGATGCGGCGGGTAGACACCGGCGTCGACGAAAGGGTTGATCTCGATGCGCCCCATTTCGAATTCGACGCCTTCGATCACCGGCGAGGTGACTCGGCGGTGAAATCCGGCGGCCGCGTCCTCGCGAGTGCGATCGTCGACGACTTTTTGTTCCTGCCGGCGCAGAACCGAGACTCGGCTGACCGTCGTCGGCGAAAGCAGACGGGACACGCTAATACCCAGGGCGCCGGCGATCTGGTCGAGCACTAGTACCGTCGGCGACCTGTCACCGCGCTCGATCGCCGAGAGCATGCTCCGGCTCGTCCCGCTGCGCTCGGCCAGCATCGCCAGCGTGAGTTCCTGCCTAGTGCGCTCGGCGCGCATGCGTTGTCCGAGTTCCTCAAGAGAGACCCGAGGGGCACGTGTGTCGCTGGACGGCCGACTGTTCATTGCTCAAGGCTACACAAACCAAGCTGAGGCCGTGTCTGACCGGGCCAAAGTCGTGGTCGGCGGGAGCCTCGCCGGGCGAGATCATGCTGAGGAAGTAGCGCATCTCCGTCGACAGCCGTCAAGCGACGTCAATTGGCGATGCGGATCGTCTTTTTGTTCATGAACTCTTCGATGCCAAGCGGCCCCAACTCGCGGCCGATACCTGAGCGTTTGACTCCGCCGAAGGGCAGATCGGCCTGCGAGCCGCCAGCGGAGTTGATGAAGACCATGCCCACCTCCAACCGCTTTGCCACTCGTACTGCCCGTTCCCGGTCGGAGCTGAAGACGCTGCCGCCGAGACCGAACTTCGTGTCATTGGCCAAGGCGACAGCTTCGTCCTCGCTGCGAACTTTGAAGACGACGACGGCGGGACCGAAGATCTCATCGTCATAAGCCTGCATGCCCGGTTTCACGTCGGTGAGCAAAGCAGGAGAGACGAAGGCGCCTGCGCCATTGACCGGCTCGCCGCCTGAGTGCAGGGTCGCACCCCTGTCGACGGCGTCGTAGACCTGCGTGACGAATTCGTCGGCCGCAGCTTGAGACGACAGCGGGGCGAGCATCGTCTCCGGATCGCTGGGGTTGCCGGGGCGATAGTCCTCGATTCGGCGGGTGAGGGAAGCGATGAAGTCCTCATAGAGGTCGGCCATGATGATCATCCGCTTGGGCGCATTGCACGCTTGGCCGCAGTTGCTCAGACGCGCCGCGGCAGCGATGTCGACGACCTCGTCGAGGTTCTCGGTGTCGAGGACGATGAATGGATCAGATCCGCCGAGCTCGAGGACCACCTTCTTGAGGTTTCTCCCGGCGAGTTCGGCCACTGCCAATCCGGCTTTCTCACTGCCGGTCAGCGAGACACCCTGTAACCGATCATCGGTGAGGATCGCTGGCACCAAGAACGAGGGAGCGAAGAGGTTGATGTAGATGTCTTGAGGAACTCCGCAGCTGTGGATGATCTGCTCGATGGCCGCTGCCGCTCGGGGGCAGTTGCTGGCGTGCTTTAGAAGGATCGTATTGCCCAAGAGCAGATTCGGCGCAGCCAGCCTTGCCACCTGATAGTAAGGGTAGTTCCACGGCATGATGCCGAGGATCGGGCCGATGGGCTCTTTGCGAATATAGGCCTCGGCTCCGGCGACATTGAGCACTTCATCTTGCAAGAGTTCGGGACCACGAGAGGCATAGTACTCGAAGATATCGACGACGAGACTGAGCTCGGCGCGACTCTCCTCGATGCGTTTTCCCATCTCCTCGGTGATGATCATCGCCAACTCTTCGGTTCTTTCGCGAAACGCTTCGGCGATCGCGTGCATCGACTGCGCACGCTTGTCCAGCGGCTGGCTCGACCAGCCTTGGTAGGCCCGATGGGACCGAGCCACAGCATCGGCCACGTCGTCGGCCGAGGCAACAGGGTAGTCTTCGAGAAGCTCATTCGTGGCAGGATTGATCGTTTGGTACATGGGGTCCTCGGTCTCTTTGACTGGCCGGCGTCTTCGCCGAGCGCACTTCGATGGGCGTGAGCCGAATTCTTCCCGCCACCGGACGGTCCTGCAACGAGCTTTCCGGCACGGGCCTGCGCAATATTGCACATACGCAGGCCACCGGCTGTTTGCCGTCTCGGGTGCGAAATCGACCTATTGACACCGGTCACAACGTTGTTCATGATGATTGCAATCCGGCTACTATAGTGGATTTGCTTTCAGATCTGAGCGTACTCTTTACCTGCACGGCGGCCCAACGAAGGGAAAGACGCCCCATGAAGAACAACCCGCTTTCGACCAAGACTTCGGTTGCAGCGCAGCAGACCGGACACTACAAACGCATTCTCACCGTCCCGGCCCTCATCCTCTTCGGCCTGGCCTACATGGTCCCGTTGACCGTGTTCACCACTCTCGGCTATGTCAGCGAGATCAGTGAGGGGCATGTGGCCGCTTCCTATGTGGTCACACTCTCGGCGATGCTGTTCACCGCGCTGAGCTATGCCACGATGGTCCGCGCACAGCCCAGCTCCGGTTCCGCCTACGCCTACGTCCGCGGCAGCTTCGGGGCGAAGACCGGCTTCCTCGCCGGCTGGACCCTCATGCTCGACTACATTCTGCTGCCGATGATCTGCTACCTCTTCTTCGGCATCTACATGCACGAATACGCACCGAGTGTGCCGACCGCAGTGTGGATCATCGGATCCGTCGCCGTCGTCACCGTCCTCAACCTCCTCGGGATCAAGCTCGTTTCCCGAATGAACCTCATCCTCGTTGGCGTCCAACTCGTGTTCATCATCGTCTTCATCTCCGCCTCAATGCGCACAATGAGCGGTCAGGACATCCCCTCCCCCATCAGCCCTTTCATCTCTGAAGGGATGCCGGTCGCTGGCGTCATGGCCGGAGCGGCGATGCTGTGCCTGTCCTTCCTCGGCTTCGATGCCGTGTCCACCTTATCGGAGGAGGCGAAGAACCCGCGGCGCAGCATTCCCAAGGCGATAGTGCTGTGCACCCTCATCGGCGGCGGAATGTTCATCATCATCTCCTACACCGCCCAGATGGTCTTCCCCAGCCACACCTTCGCCAACGTCGATGCCGCCACCCTGGAGGTGATGAATCATGCGGGCGGACAATCGCTGTCAGCCTTCTTCACCGCCTGCTACTGCGCCGGTCTCTTCGCCTGCGCCATGGCCTCGCAGGCGAGTGTGTCAAGGATCATCTACGCGATGGGCCGTGACGGAGCTCTGCCAAAGAACTTCTTCGGCCGCCTCAGCAGCCGCTTCGGAACCCCGGTGAACGCGACCCTCGTCTCCGGCGCCTTCGGCCTCACCGCGCTCTTCATCGATGGCGACGTCGCAACTTCGGTCATCAGCTTCGGCGCTCTCACGGCGTTCACTTTCGTCAACCTCACCGTCATCAAACACCACATCATCGACAGGAAGATGCGCGCTCCGGGTGACTGGCTGCGTTTCGGTCTCCTGCCCACTATCGGTGTGGGACTCACCCTCTGGCTGTGGACCCACCTGTCCGGTCAGACTTTCCTCGTCGGCTTCGCCTGGATCCTAGTCGGCGCCGTGTGGCTGGCCGTGCTGACAAAGATGTTCACCCGGCCGATGCCCACTATCAGTCTCGACGAAGCCCCGGCCTGTGCAGGCCCGCCCGACGCCGCACTTGCCGAGGAGGATCGCTGGCCGCCCACGGGACCGACGAATATCACTGTCGAAGACATCAACGTCAAACCCCCAGAGCGACTTTCTTGAGCCGTTCTTCCATCACCGGTTCGGGCTTAGACCGTTCGTCTCAACCTCAAAACGCACACACCGCAACACCAGCGAAGGAGCTGAATGACCATGTCGACCGACACGATCCGTGAAACTCATACCCCACCCATGCCGACCAGCGCCGCAGCAGGCGAGGAATCTCCGCACGCCCAGCGCAGCGAGTTGCAGGCGATGGCCCAAGAACATCTGCTCATGCATTTCACCGGAGCTGCAGCTTACACCGAAGCACCTCCGGTGATCATGACTCATGGAGAGGGCTGCTGGATCGAAGACGAGACCGGCCACCGGTACTTCGACGCGCTCGCCGGCCTCTTCTGCGTCCAAGTCGGCTACAGCCATGGCGAAGAGATCGGCGAGGCTGTGAAATCGCAGATGATGCAGCTGCCCTACTACACGAACTGGGGCGTCGCCCATCCATCGGCAGTCCGCCTCGCCAGCCGTGTGGCCGACCTCGCCCCCGAGGGGCTTGACCGAGTTTTCTTCACCTCCGGCGGCGGGGAGAGCAACGAATCCGCGATCAAGCTCATCCGTCAGTACCATCAGGCCCGCGGCGAGGGGACACGGACGAAGTTCATCGCCCGTCGTGTCTCCTACCACGGGACGTCCTATGCGGCGCTGTCGATCAACGGGATGACGAACTTCCGCAAGCCGTTCGAACCGCTCATGCACGGGGTCAGGCATGTGTCGAACACTAAACGGTACATGCGACCAGCCGGTGAGACCGACGAACAGCTTACGGCGATCCTCATCGAGGAGATCGAATCCCTCATCCTCCAGGAGGGCGCCGACACGGTCGCCGGGATCTTCGTCGAACCTCTGCAGAACGCCGGCGGCTCCCTCGTGCCTCCGGCCGGCTACTGCCAGGAGCTGCGGCGTCTCAGCGACGAATACGGAGTCCTCCTCGTCGCCGACGAGGTCATCAGCGGCTTCGGCCGCCTCGGCGAATGGTTCGCCTCAACCCGGTTCGGTCTGCGCCCCGACATCGTCACCTTCGCTAAGGGCATCGCGTCGGCACATGTGCCTTTGGGTGGGATGATCGCGAGCAGCAAGGTTGTCGATACCGTACTCAACGGCCCAGCGAAGATGTACATGCATGGGCTGACCTACGGTGGAAGCCCGAGCGCCTGCGCTGCGGCCCTGGCGAACATCGAGATCATGGAACGCGAAGACGTGCTCGCCAACGTCCGCCGCAACGAGGAGCATTTCCGAACGCGGCTGGAGAGCCTCCTGGACTTCGACTTCGTCGGCGATGTCCGCGGGGCGGGTTATCACTTCAGCATCGAGCTCGTCACCGACACGGATACCGGCAGATGGACCGGTCCGATCGCAGCCGAGGACTTCGTCCACGACCATCTCACCCCCGCACTGCACCAAGCGGGAGTGCTCTGTCGAGTGGCCGTCGATCACGGCGGAACTCCGCTCGTGCAATTCTCGCCACCGCTGATCATGACGGCCGAGGAGATCGACTGGCTCGTCGAGCGTGTCCAGGAGGTCTTCACCGAGGTGGCCCCCCTTCTCACAGCGTGAGCAAGCGGCCTCCTGGCTGATGGTGTCTGTCATCTGCGAGGAACGAGCAGCTGCAGGCATAAGACAGAAAGGATCTGCGCAACCAGACGGTTGCGCAGATCCTGCGCGTCATGATGCCAGACCCGACCAGTGCAAATTTGCACAGCACTCTGCTCATTCCTCTCTTGCCGAACACAGTAAATGCACCGAATAATTGATTCCATATCCGAGATCCATCCTTTCTTGAGATTTACGAATATTTCGCAAACGAATTTGCACAGCAGATTTCGTTTCACCTTGTTCGTCGACATCGGCGTCGATAAGAAGTGACGAGAGGAAATTGTGGCAACGATGCCGAACACCAGCGCACCCATAAGTGTCAGCCGCGTCATCATTCTCAAGCCCGGAGCCAGCCATCCTCCAATGAGGTTCGAGCTGGGTGGGCCCGGCCTCTCATCGCTGCAGTTCGACTGCGAAAACGACGACGGTCTACAGGGCTTCCTCGCTGCCGAGGACAGTCCACGGCCTGGAGTCCACCCATTCTGCATTTCGCTCGATCCAGTGCACCTGCTTCAAGGCCACCATCATTGGCATCTGGGGCCAGGAAGACAACGCAACCGTCGCATGACACACCGCAGTAGCCACAGTAGAACGGATCCGCGGGTGGCCGGTCAAACCGTAGATCCGCCCACGCCTGAGAACCCCTAAGAAGAACACTTGCAAAGGAGAGCCCCATGGCCGCTACCACCGCCCTCGTGACTATCGAACACCGTGACGCCGTCGCGTGGGTCACGATGAATCGTCCGAAGAAGCTCAATGCCCTCTCCGTCGAACTCATGGGCGAGCTCTCGGCGGCTCTCAACGCTGCGGAGAACGATGACACGATCAAGGTTGTCGTCCTCAGAGGCACAAACTCGGTCTTCAGCGTCGGGTACGACATCGCTCAGGAAGTGGAGATGGGCGTGTCTACTGCCGAACAGTGGCATGCGGGCCTCGAGCACAACATCGGCTTGTCCATGCAGGTGTGGCGACTGAAGAAACCGGTCATCGCAGCCGTATCCGGCTGGGCTCTAGCTGGCGGATGCGAACTCGCCATGGCCTGCGACATGATCATCTCCGGTGAGGACGCGAAGTTCGGCGAGCCCGAGATCCGGTTCGGCTCGGGACCAGTCACTCTGCTCATGCCCTTCCTGATCGGACAGAAGGCGACGAACGAACTGCTCTATACCGGCGATGTCATCGACGCAGCACGTGCCGAGGAGCTGGGGATGATTAACCGCGTCGTGCCCGCTGCCGATCTCGACAACGCCGTTGAGCAGCTCGCACGCAAAATCGCCCTGACCCCCCTGTCCATCCTGCGCTACACAAAACGCGCAATTACACGCGCCTACGATGCCATGGGTCTGACACAAACAGTGGAATCGAACCTCGACATTGCCGCTGTACTTAACTCCGCTGACACACCTGAGAGAACCGAATTCACCAAGCTCGTCGCTACCGAGGGTCTCCGAGCTGCGCTGGAATGGCGGGATGAGCGTTACGGGCAGATCGATGTCTGAAACAGCGACATCTGCCCACCCGAGCCTACGGCCACGTGAGGTCCGCATCGAGCTGGACCACGTCCTACCTTGGCCAGAGAGTCGTCATCAGCGTGCAATAAGCGGGACGATTGGAGAGATTGGTACAGGGATCAGCCCGTGGCTATCAGGGCAACGAATCATTGGAGAACCCATATCCGAGCCGATCGGGATGCAGACCGTGCTCGACGTCGACGAGTCCTGCATGTTGCCGAGAGGAGTCGACCCTCGAACCGCACTGTCCTTCACCGATACTGTGCTTGAGTCATGGCATGCCCTCGTGATTCACGCCAATGTGCGCAAGACTGACTCCGTCTTCATCGATGACCCCAATGATGCGTTGGGCGCAGCCATGCTTGAGACTGCGATGATCATCGGCGCGCATGTATTGGCTCAGTCAACCACCGGGGCCGGAACCGATGAAATCTGCCCCGACGTCATCGTTGCCTCCTCCCCCGAGTCGGCGGAATCGCTTGCAGCCACGTTATCGGCCCCGAGGACCAGGATGATCGTGCTTCATTCAGCCGACGCAGACTGGTCGAGGATTCTGAGCATTGCCGCCGAATCAGAAGTGGTGGTCCTGCCCGTCAGCCGCCATCCGAAGGCTGCGGTCGCGCATCGGCACCGAGTGCTGGCACGCGCCCAAATGATACACGCAATGACCCAACAGCGACTGCACTCGAGGACAGTTCGACGAATGGCCGTTTGCGAGGGCACGTGAACCGAAGCACTCCGCCCGAGACTAGATAACAACCATCACTAATGAACGGAGTTCAACGATGACTATCCCGCAGAGCTTTTCAGCTTTTCTGACCGCCGAGGCGGACACCGGCGCCGGTGTCCAAGAGGTCTCTTCTGAGACTCTCGAAGCGGATGAACTACAGCTGCGCGTGCATTTCTCTTCAGTGAATTTCAAGGACGCGCTGGCTTCGCGACCTGACGGAAAGGTGGCGCGCAAGACCCCGCTCATCCCGGGCATCGACCTCGTGGGTGAGGTGCTTGCCGACGCCGGGGGTTTCTCCAAGGGCGAACTGGTCATCTCCCACGGCTATGACCTTGGTGTAGCTCACCACGGAGGGTTCGCTGAATACGCTCGCATCGATCCTGCTTGGGCGCTACCCCTGCCGCAGGGGCTTTCCCCTCGGGAGTCAATGATCTTTGGTACCGCGGGCTTCACAGCCGCGTTAAGCATCATGCAGCTCGAAGAGCGAGGCCTGACCCCCAAAGACGGCCCTGTGCTCGTCACTGGCGCAACTGGAGGAGTCGGCAGCGCCGCAGTGGCGATGCTCGCCGCTCGGGGATACACCGTGACCGCATCGACAGGAAAGAAGGAGACGGCGAAGGGCTGGCTGATGGCTCTCGGTGCAGCCGAAGTGATCGATCGCGTTGAAGTGCCGGAGAAGCCAAAGCCACTGAATTCCCAGAATTGGGCTGCCGCCGTCGACAGCGTCGGCGGCGCACAACTGGCTCAGGTTCTTTCCGAGATCAGCTACGGAGGTGCGGCCGCGATCAGCGGCGTCACCGCTGGCCCGAAGTTCCCTGGCAGCGTTTTTCCACATATCCTCCGCGGAGTAGCCATCCTCGGCACTGACAGCGTTCAATGCGACATCGCCCGCCGTCGCGAGGTGTGGGAGCAAGTGGCCGGCCGTCTGCGACCGGCGAAGATTGACGACCTCTGTGCCGACGAGATCAGCCTTGACGGGGTTTCGGAAGCGCTGGAGCAGATCTTTGCCGGACAGATGACAGGCCGCACAGTCGTGCGGCTGGCCTGAAAGAAGCGACGAGGACGAAATACGATGATCTCGGCCGATGATCTCCAGGTTTTCCTCGAAGTCTCTCGTCGAGGTCGTTTGACTGAAGCCGCGAAGATTCTGCACGTTAACCATACGACGGTCAGTCGCCACATCTCCCGACTCGAGAAAGCGACTGACCGTCGTCTCTTCGACCGCAGATACGACGGATGGACTCTCACCGAGGCAGGCCTACGGCTTCTCGTGCATGCCGAAACCGTGGAAGCGGCGCTATTGCAGGCCGAGGACGAGTGCGCGAGTCGGGACTCGTCTCTGTCCGGCCAGGTGCGGGTCATTGTTCCTGACGGACTGGGCTCCTATGTGGTGATCCCGCAACTGGGCCAGCTGCGCAGGCGCCATCCGCAACTTTGCATCGAAATCATCACCGCCAACAGGCATAACTCACTGGCTCCCCGCGAATTCGATCTGGCCGTGACCATCGAACGACCGCACGAGCGGGCGGTGGTCGTGCGCAAGCTCGTCGACTATTCGCTGCGTTTCTACGCCAGTAGGGACTATCTTGCCGAGCATCGGCCGATCAGCGAGGTCACCGACCTCTACGACCATCAACTCATCTGGTACCTCGAAGACGCTCTCGACGATGCCACGTACTCGCAGCTGTTCAGGATCGCTCCGGAGGCCCGACCGCACATTCAGACGAACAGCATCACCGGGCAGATCCTCGCTGCCTGTCGCGGAGCCGGCCTCTGTCTCATTCCCAGCTACATCGGCGATGAGACGACCGACCTGCAACGTATCGACGTCGCAGGCGCAGCAGTGCACAAAAGCTACTGGGTGTCGGCACCGAAAGACCTTGTGAAGATGTCGCGAGTGCGCACGATGCTCGACTATCTTCTCGCTGTGGCCTCGGACCTGTGAAACGCGCACTCGCATCCCGAACACGTTGTGTCCTCCGACTTCGAATTTCCGGTCTCCACTCCCTGTCGTCAAAGGGAATACAAATTTCAGCAAACCTCGTGAGTAACGGTTGGAAGGAGCGAAATGCCCACCAGCGAAGAAGCTTTTGTCCCATGGAACTTAAGAACAAACCCGGAAGGTCACCGCGCACATGTCAGCTCAAGACGTTTGGACAACGAAGTCAACATCACGACATTTCTTTTTCAGCGACGGTCCCGGCTGAGCCGCCGAATGATGGGGTTTCCCACCAGTCGCGAGTCTGGGGAGCATGGTTTACGCACGGACGAGATGGCATTAGCTATGGGAATCACCGAATCTAAGTATGTTGAGCTGGAGAGCGGACACGCGTGCGACTACTCGATTGAGGATCTGGACAATATCGCCACAGTGCTTCAGCTAAGCGACGACGAATATTCTCAGCTCCGAAGCGTCGTTCGGAGACCGCCCTTTCCCAAGGAAATCGAGTCCAACCCAGCAATGATTCGACTCTGTTGGCTGCCCGACCATGTTGAGCAATCATCCGTGCTCATTCTCGACAGTAGCTTCAACATCGTGGGCTGCAACAGGTTCGGAGGACTGCTGTTCGAGCCCATATTTTCAAGCAAAGTTGCGGTCGCCGGTGATGAGATTAATCTAGCTCGGTTCTTATTCCTCGATGGTGCAGCTCGTGAATTTTATGAGGACTGGACCATCGAAGCCTCCGCTATAGCGACCTCGTTGCGACTGTCTGTTGCCAAACAGCCGTTGGGCAACTCGGTTCGGCAGCTCCTCAGCCAGTTGTCGTGCTTCAGCGAGGAATTTCGAGCACGATGGTCTGGACATGATCGAGATGTACCCTCAGCAAGAAAAGTTCGTCTCAATCACCCTCGACTCGGGCCCTTAAATTTGAATCATCGAACAACCTATTTGAACAGCGGAGATCCTGATGAGCACCGATGGGATGCGGTGTACTCCTACTTACCGGAGCTCGACTCGTCGAGCAGTGGCGTATTCGACTGACTCCAAGACCGAACCACAGCTGATCCCACTTTGCAGAATTGAGGCCACAAATGTGCGCGGCTGTGCCGGTATAGGACGGTGGGCTAGGTCCCACAACGCACGTAGCTCTGGCTCCTCAGTTCTCGATTGCCGGGTTGGTCTCAATCAATCCTCGCCAACGGATGTCCCGGGCGCTGAGCGGCTCATACGCTAGTGCAGTTTCCGCGATCTGGAATCGGACGGTGATGAGCTTGCCTAGCTCGAGCTTACCCTGAGCTGCCAAGTCGATGGCTGCCGGCATTGCTTGGGATGCTGAGGCTCCGAAGGCGCCGAGAATTCTGAGTTTACGATAAACCACTTGGGTGATGTCGACGTCCATGGTGTCTCCGGCGGGTGCGATTCCTGCGAGCACGGCACGACCCCAATCGTCCAGGAGGTCGACGGCCAGTTTGACCGTTGATACCGACCCCAAGGCCTCGAAGTCAACGTCGATGCCACGCCCGAGTTCGTTCTTGACTGCCGCTACAGGATCAGCCTGTGACGAGTTGATCACCTGTGCCGCTGAGCTCTTTAGCTAGTGCCAGCTTCTCGTCTTCGATATCGATGGCAAATATCCATTCAGTACCGAAAGCCCGTGCCAGGTGAATGACACTCAAACCGATTCCGCCAGTAGCGACGACTGCCACTACCTCTCCCGCGCGCAACTCGGCCACCGATTTGGCGGCACCGAAAGCAGTGAAGAAACTGCAACCGAGAATTGCGGCCTCGTGGAGGGGGACTTGGTCCGGCAAACTGAATACTGCGCGCGAAGGGACGGCGCAGGAGGTGGAATGGCCTCCCATGGAGTACATTGCAACGTCCTCGCCGTTTTGCCGGTCGAATCGCGTCGTGCCGTCATACAGCTGGCCGTTGAGTCTGTTGAAGTTAAAGAAGTGTTCACAGATGTCCTCGCGACCGGATGAACAATGACGGCAGTAACCACGCGGCATGATGAAGCTGCAAACGACTCGATCTCCCGGACGGACACGGGTGACCTTCGAACCAATCGCTCGAACGACTCCGGAGACTTCGTGTCCGAGAACAGCTGGGGTGGGAAACTTCACTTCGTCTTTGATGGCGTGCAGACCGGTGTGTCAGACACCACATGCAGCTACTTCGAGGAGGACCTCCTCCGCAAGCGTTGAGTCAACTAGCAGAGTCTCTTCGATGAGTGGCTCGTGGGTGTCTTCAAGCACGAACGAGTTCGCCGACCTGGTGTTTTTAGATTGAGTGTTCACCCGATTCCTGTTCCTGAGTTAAAGGCATGACACGAGTGGTTGCGCAAAATACTGCATGATCAGACGTGGTGCACGTTCACTGGCGCCGCGCTGAGTTACGTTGAGCTTCTGAGCGCTCATGAGCTGGTGGTGCTAGCGGTTCGAAGAGAAGACCATCCAGGCTCGGGTGTATTGGTGGGTCTTGGTCCGTCCTGGATTTTCGTTGCTGTCAGATGTAGATGTCTGGTAGCAACAGGCTTGGGGAGCCATCGCCGGCACAGTCTGTGTCCATGCTCTGCTTCCGCACTGAAGAGAGGGTGGCCATTGACAATCTAAGATGCCTTAGACTCCTTTATGATCCAAACTGATATCTGTGCCTAACTCGTCTGTCGGGATGTCTCTTCAGAGCCTTCCGTTATAAGTTCGATGCGACTTTGAGTCTCTGATGAGGATAGTCCCTGCCGTTCGGCCTGTTTGTCCTTATCGACAAGCACGCCGCGGACACCTTCGAGGGAGTCGTGTGACTTTGTCACTGCCTTGGCGGGTCGGAGCTCCGAATCAAGACAGGACCTGAGGGAGCGCTCGGTGCCTCTGCCGAGTATCTCAAACGTGATGCGCAGGCTTTGCGGCGAACGCTCAGCGAGTTCCGACAGTACCTGGTCAGCCCAGTTGGTGTGTTCGTCCGACAGCCGTTGAACGACCTCGTCATAAGTCGGAGCAGAGAAGCAACGGTCTATTTCTCGCCTGTGCAATTCCAGATTGGCTGGTGTGTATGCCTCTCCCCTGCTGTAGTCGGCCTGGAGGGACTCGTTTGGCGCTGCTGGGGAAGTAGCAAGGCGTTGGCAATGCCTCAACCTGCGACGAATCGACGAAGTGAGTGGCCAATCCACAGTAGAGGGCGTCGCGATAGTCAATTGTGGTGCCGGTCAGGCCCAGGTACATGCCGATAGCTCCGGGCACGGGCAACCGCGGGTGGAAATAGCTGGATCCGACGTCAGGGAAAAATCCGATGACGGTCTCCGGCATTGCAAGCCTCGCACGTTCTGATACCACGCGAAAGCGTCCGTGCATGGAGATGCCCATGCCCCCGTTACCTTTTAAGCGAATCAGCGCCGCTGCGCGCCGTGGTGTTCGAAAGTCCCATTCAGGTTGCCTATACCTGAGGTCGAGACAAGCCGATCGGGTGCATCATAGATGTGCCTGCCGCGTCGACACCGGTCCCTACTTGGTGCGGGCCAGCCCGATTTTAAGCGTGGTGCGGAGGGTTCCACGGGAACCGTGGATTGTTGTTACGAGCACGAGTACTAGAGTCCTGATTTGATTCCACCCTCTACGCGGCAGGCGCCCTAACCGAATAGATGAACTCCACAGGGAGGTGTGTCATGGACCTCGTTCATGAACGCGCGGCAGGAATTGATATTTCCAAACGTGATGCGACGGTCGCTATCCATGTTCCAGGCAAACGTGCCGGGTCGTTCACCACTTCCGTGACGACGTGGGCGGCGACGACGAACCAGATCCTGGCCCTGCGTCAGATGCTCATCGATGAACGTGTCACGACCGTTGTGATGGAAGCCACCAGCGACTACTGGAAACCTTTCTACTACCTCTTCGAAGATGTGCTGCCAGTGATGTTGGTCAATGCGAAGGCAGCCAAGAACATTCCCGGTCGCAAGACAGACGTCTCCGATGCTTCTTGGCTGGCACAGTTGGCTGCACACGGTCTGCTGAGAGCCTGCTTTGTCCCGCCGGAACCAATCCGGGAATTGGGTGATCTGACCCGAGCGCGCACAATCGCGGCTCAAGACCGGACCCGAGAGACTCAACGGTTGGAGAAGTTCCTGGAGTCGACCGGCATCAAGCTCTCAGCATCTGTTTCTGATCTGATGGGGGCCTCCTCACGGGCCATGCTCGATGCACTCATCACCGGAGATCGTGACCCCGACTGCCTGGCCGGACTGGCCAAAGGCGCCATGCGCAATCGTATTCCCGAACTCGTCGAGGCGCTGACCGGCCGATTCACCGAACATCACGCGTTCATCTGCCGGATGCGTCTGGACCGGATTGACTCGATCACCGAGCGGGTCGAGCAACTCACCAACCGAATCGAGGAGACGATGGAACCGTTTCGTGCTGTCCGGGACCACTTGATCACGATTCCCGGGGTGTCGGTGAAGGTCGCCGATGTGATCGTGGCCGAAACCGGGGCGGATATGCCGCGGTTTGAGTCACCAGGTCGATTGGCATCATGGGCTGGAGTGTGTCCGGGTTCGACTGAATCGGCTGGTCGAGTGAAGTCCACCCGCACGAGACCGGGAAACCGGTACCTCAAGGGAGCGCTCGGCGTCGCGGCGCTTTCGACCGCCCGTCACGCGTCGGGCACGTATTTGCGTGTCCGCCACAAGCGGATCCTTGCGCGTCCGGGCAAATTGAAGGCCGTAGTTGCTACTGAGCATTCGATACTGACCGCGGTGTGTGGCACATGCTCGCAAACGGGGTCAGCTATGACGATCCCGGGGCCGACTTCTTTGCTGCCCGCAGGAATCCTGACCGTGAAAAGACCAATGCTCGTAATCGTTTGCGTTCGTTGGGCTACGACGTGACGTTGACACCGGTGGAGGCTGCCTGACCAACTCTACTTTCGTACTAGTAGCCCCAGCATCCGTCAGGATAGAAGGAGTCGCTGGCCTGAGGATCCCGGCATGATTCATGCCCCCGGTCACCAACGATCCGGGGGGGTGCCCCGAGGCACACTCCGTCGATCAAGGAGATGATCGGTGTCTCATGATCTGCGATAGCCGAATTCATTTGGTACTCGTGTGCAAAGAACGACTCGACGGCGTCGGCTCGTCCCTCCAGTGACATATGTTTGATCGCTTTTACATCGCCGCCTGCGCAAAAAATACTCGACCGTGACGAGCTGATGAAAACAGCACGCAGAGAGTGCTGGCGCCATTGCTGAAGGGCTTCGCGGATCGTTTTAACCATCATCTCATCTAACGAATTCAACGCCTTCGGTCGATTGAGGAAGATTTGTCCTACATTCGTGTCAACACAGGCCACTGTTGAGTCATTAGTGGAGGACTGCGGTATTTGAATGGAACGATTCATGCAACAAGCTTTATTCGATGAGAAATTTACTGCAATAGGCAACGTGGCACATGATTGTGCGGTCGTGCACAGTGGTTATCTCTCAGCACGGAGGATTTTGATCGGTCCATGACGCTGGAGCCGGTGTACTGGATGCTTCCCTATGCAACAGTTCCAATTCCAGTTCTAGTGCTCGGTGTTCGCCTTGTGTGCACATCTGCACCGAGCAGTGCTCATTTGGCTATTGCCCCACGCCGACCAGCGCATAAGAATGGGAGCACGCAAATAGCTAAATACTTGCTATCGCAAACCACAATTCAGCGTTTTCCCTACCGTACAGATCTTTATAAATGCGTAAAAGGGATCATGCTTGGGCAAAGTCAGAGTGGACTATCAGCCAGAGAGGTTTGAACGTTTATGCAATCTTCCAATTCAGCCGCGACCGAACCTAAAGTAAATGCGACACGATCTGCAATAGGCAGCCTAGTCGGAACATCTATTGAATGGTACGACTATTTTCTCTATGGGACAGCTGCAGCGGTCGTGTTCAGCCCTCTCTTCTTTCCCGACATTGATCCCATCATCGGCCTCATGGCGTCCTTCGGCACCTTCGCTGTTGGCTTCCTTGCACGTCCCGTGGGTGGCTTCGTCGCAGGACATGTGGGTGACAGAGTAGGTCGTAAAGCGATGCTCGTTGCCTCGCTGCTCATAATGGGCATCGGCACCACACTCATTGGCGCACTGCCGACATTCGCTCAGATCGGATACTGGGCGCCTGTCCTCCTGCTCCTGCTGAGAATTCTCCAAGGGTTCGGCGCTGGGGCTGAATGGGGTGGGGCAGCCCTCATGTCGGTGGAGCATGCGACGAAGAATCGGCGCGGTTTCTATGGCAGTTTCACCCAGGTTGGAGTTCCCGTTGGAATGCTCATGGCGACGGGGGCCTTCACCCTCACTCGAGCACTTTGCGGTTCGGAATCATTCCTGGCATGGGGCTGGCGTCTGCCCTTCCTCGCAAGCGCAATCCTCATCGTCATCGGCTTCATCATTCGGATTGCGTTGGAAGACCCACCCAAGTTCAAGGAGATGAAGGAGCAGAACGCCGTCTCCGAGAAACCGATCGTCGATGTGTATCGCAACGAGCAACGCAATCTCTGGCTGGCAACGGGTATGCGTGTATCCCAAAATGCCGTGTACTACCTTTACACCGTCTTCGCGATTTCCTATGTTGGGCGGTCGTTGGGCGATGACAGCAACGTCACGTTGGTCGCCGTCATGATCTCATCTGCTGTCGGTATCTTCTCAACTCCGCTGTGGGCGATCCTGTCCGACAAGATCGGACGTCGGAAGCTTTACTTGTTTGGAGCAATAGGCAGCGGAGTCTTCATGACACCATTCTTCTTGTTTGCGGACACCGGCAATCCTTTCTTGATCGTGATCGCGATGCTTGTCGGAGTCAACTTCTTCCACGACGCCATGTACGGGCCGCAGGCAGCGTACTTCTCGGAGTTGTTCAGCACTGGAGTTCGCTATAGCGGAGCATCAATCAGCTACTCGCTGGGATCAGTTTTCGGCGGAGGCTTCTCGCCCCTGATTGCGACTGCCCTCCTGGCCGCCGGCGGGGGAAGCCCGTGGCTGATCATTGGCTATTTCTGCCTACTCAGTGCCATTACTGCGATCTGCGCGTACTTGGCTCCCGAGACCAATCGAAGAGACATCGACGACGATACGAGTCTGAATCGATCCCCAGTCGGTTCGAGGACGAACTCAAGAGTCTGAGCAGTTCCTTCTGTCCGCATATGACATTGACGCAGGACGCAGACCCCTAAGTCGACAGTGCGAGGGCTTCTGCTGTCGCCTGCCCGATCAACGACAGCTTCGAACGAATTGAACGAGGAATGATGACAGCACAACTGACCATCGATCATCTGCTCTGGAGAATGCAGCATGTTCACCCAGAATCACACGTTGTGACAGTTTCTGGCTCCGGTCGCGACTACACAGCGGACAGGCATAGTTTCGCTGACATCGCAGGGAGAGTCCATGCGTTGGCGCGGGGATTGCGCGACAAGATCAACTTGCGTGAAGGCGACGTTATCACTGTCTTCGGGTGGAACGATCGGGAACACCTCGAGATGCTACTGGCGGTGCCGATCGCCGGCGGAATAGTCAACAGCATCAACCTACGTCTTGGCGCCGCGAACATGACACAACTGGTCTCTCACCCGAAGCCGAAAGCCATCGTCCTCAGCGACGAAATTGCAGAACACCCCACAGTCGGTCAGGAAGTACTCGCCGCAGCTGACGCAGCCCATAGCGAGGGAGTCCACATCATCAGAATCGGCGAGTCTGAGACAGACCAAATCGGCGGTTCCATCCGGTACGAGGAACTACTCAGCTATGAGCAACTTCGACCGTGGACGCCCGTTGTCACAGACGAGACCGTGACAGCGTATCTCTTCCATACCAGCGGCACCACAGGTGCACCGAAGACCTACGAAGTCAGCCACCGAGCGGCACTTCTTCACTGCCTCAGCCAAGCCAGCGCGGACGCGACTGGTCTGTCCAGCCGGGATCGTGTGTTGCCTCTCGCCCCGTTCTTCCACGTCAATGGCTGGGGCTTGCCGTTGACATGCGCGCTCACCGGAGCTTCTCTTGTCCTGACAGGTGGCAATCTCAAGCCCGCCCGGCTCGCCAAAGTGATGAACACAGAACGGGTGACTGTAGCAGCTGCAGTGCCGACTGTCTGGTACAGCGTCTGCGCCGCGATCAACAACGGAGAAGCCAGCGCGCCACGAGATCTTCGAGAAGTTCTCACCGGCGGAGACGCTCTGCCCGAGGGAGTATGGAGGAGCCTCAAATCCACTCTCGGTGTGCAAGTCGCCATTGCCTGGGGGATGACAGAAACCATGGCGTGCAGCACCTACGAGCGTGACCGCCCGCACGAACGAGCCGGTAAGCCGATCCCTCTCGTCGAACTGAGACTCCAGGATGACCACAGCCCCACCGAAGACACGATTCCGGGACGTCTTCAGGTACGAGGACCTTTCATCGTCAGTGGTGAGGTAGGCCCCGACGACTGGTTCAGCACAGGTGACGTTGCGACGATCGACGCTGATGGTGCGCTCACTCTTCGCGATCGTGAAAAAGACCTCATCAAGTCCGGTGGAGAATGGATCGCCTCTGCAGAGCTCGAGCACCACCTCAGCGCCCACCCCATCGTCGCGGCTGCAGCCGTGGTGCCGGTCAGTGACCCGCGCTGGATTCAGCGTCCTCGAGCGTACGTCGTCCTAACCGGAAACTCAGACCCCGACGACAATCTCTTCGCAGTGCTGACGGATCACTTGGCGGCAAAGTTTCCTCGTTGGTGGTTGCCCGATCAGATCGACATAGTCGAAGCCCTACCTATGACCACAGTAGGAAAGGTCAACAAGCGAGCTCTGCGGCAAATGGCAGAGACTACCGAAGAGAAAGGCCCAACCCTTGTCTAGAACCTTTATCGAACGCACTGACAGCGATGGAATCGCCTGGCTAACGATCAATCGCCCAGAAAAACTCAACGCCCTGTCGACAACACTGATGAGCCAGCTCTCCAAGAAGCTCACCGAAGTCGACCGTGATGATTCTGTGAAGGTCGTTGTACTGCGCGGCATCGACAAGGCCTTCAGTGTCGGCTACGACATTGCTGAAGAAGTCGAGCTCGGTGTGTCAACCGCTGAACAATGGCACAGCGGTCTAACCAACAACGTTGGGCTGACAATGCAAGTCTGGGGACTATCAAAACCGGTCGTCGGCGCAGTCACCGGATTCTGCCTAGCGGGCGGTTGCGAATTGGCTATGGCCTGCGACATCCTGATCGCCTCCGACGACGCCAAATTCGGTGAACCCGAAATCCGTTTCGGCTCCGGGCCAGTCACTCTGCTCATGCCCTTCCTCATCGGGCAGAAGAAGACAAACGAACTCCTCTACACCGGTGACACTGTCGATGCACAGACCGCGCTGAGCCTCGGTTTGATTAACCGCGTAGTCACGAGCGAAGAACTCACCGAAACAGTGGAAGCCATGGCTCGCAAGATCGCATTAACGCCCCTGACGATCCTCCGGTTCACGAAACGAGCACTTAATCGTGCATATGAGGCCATGGGACTCAAAGATACGGTGAACTCGAACCTCGACATCGCAGCGGTCCTCAACTCTGCCTACAGCGTAGAGAGAGAAGAATTTACTCGCCTGGTGGCGTCGAAGGGCCTCGGCGCTGCACTCGCCCGCCGCGACGAACGCTACAACTCCGTCGACAACTGATCATGCTCAAATCGAAGGAAACTAAACGTGAAATACTCAACTATCACCACTGACGTCCGCGATTCGGCTGGGCACATCATCCTCAACCGCCCCAAGGCACTGAACGCCCTCAACTTGGAGATGATGGACGAAGTCTGTCGAGCAGCTCATGAAATGGACGTGGACGAGGACGTCTCCGTAATCCTCATCCGAGGCTCCGAAAAGGCGTTCGCCGCGGGCGCTGATATCAAGGAAATGGCAGAGCTTTCATTCGCCGACGCCAACCGGATCGATCTTTTCACTGGCTGGGACTCGTTGACGCGGGTGCGCACTCCAATTGTGGCAGCTGTCTCAGGCTACGCTCTCGGGGGCGGCTGTGAGCTTGCGATGATGTGTGATGTCATCATCGCCACCGACACAGCGAAGTTCGGTCAACCCGAGATCAATCTCGGAATCATCCCCGGCATCGGCGGCACCCAACGCCTGACTCGCGCCATCGGCAAGGCGCAAGCTATGGACATGATTTTGACTGGACGCATGCTCTCTGCAGAAGAAGCCAAAGAATACGGGCTGGTAGCTCGTGTTGTTTCAGCAGAAGACTTCGACTCTGAAATCGAAAGCTTCGCCAGTGCCATCGCCTCGAAGTCGCAGATCGCTTGCCGGTTGGCTAAAGAGGCCGTTAACGCAGCATTCGAATCCAACCTCAGGGAAGGCCTGCATCTGGAGCGACGTCTTGTGCACTCGACCTTCGCTACCGACGACCAGAAAGAAGGAATGGCGGCTTTCGTGAAGAAACGAGAGCCGAGTTTTGCCAACCAATGACATGAGAAGACGAAGCGTTTGCGCCTGCAGGCCGGTTGCACGAGAAGAGGGGAGGTTGACATGCTCGCCGTTCCAGACCAGTACAGAGCCGTAGTCGCCGATCCCGACACTCACAGTTCAGAGGGCCTGGCCCGAGTCCTAAATACAGAGCCATTACCTGATGGTGACGTGACAATCGAAGTCGACTACTCGTCGATCAACTACAAGGACATGCTTGCATTTCAACCAGCGAGTAAAGTGGTCAGTCAGTATCCAATCGTCCAGGAATCGACCTGGCGGGGACCGTGGTGACATCAACAGCCGAATTCCCGGTCGGAACACCACTGCTTGCCCACGGTTATCGAATCGGCACTGGCCAAGACGGCGGGTTCGCAGAGTACGCAAAAGTGCCCTCCGATTGGCTCGTTCCCCTGACCCACTTATCCACGCAACAGGCCATGGCGATAGGAACGGCCGGATTCACAGCCGCGATGAGCGTCCTCGCCATTGAGGAAGCTGGCATTCGGCCGGGCGTTGGCCCAATTGTTGTCACGGGTGCGAGCGGTGGAATGGGGACTCGTTCCATCGACATGCTGTCATCACTTGGTTACGAAGTCGTAGCGTCAACAGGCAAGGAGGACACACATGAGCTCCTGAAGAAAATAGGAGCTACGAAGACTATCGGAAGACTCCCAGCGCCCGGCAACGGAAAGTTTCGACCGCTGAGCCCGTCAGCATGGTCTGGCGCAGTCGACACAGTCGGCGGAAAGACATTGGCTCACGTCCTGTCATCTCTTTCCTATGGAGGTGTGGTGGCGGCGAGCGGGAACGCAGGAGGAATTGAACTGCCGACCACGGTGCTGCCGTTTATTCTGCGCGGGATCAGCCTCAAAGGAATTGATTCAGTGATGATGTCCATCATCGACCGCAGAGCACTGTGGAGAAGGATCGAATCCGATCTCCTCCCCTCACGGCTATCCCTCACAACTGCTGAGATTGATATCAGCAATGTCGCTGAGGCCCTGGAATCTGTTCAGTCAGGCACACACGTCGGTCGCGCAGTAGTACGAGTCAAAGGTGGATTCTGACAACGGTCAAAGAGACCGCACCTGTCAATCACTGACTCGACAGCAGAATGTACGCAATCAGAACAACAAAGGATAATGACATGACTGAAACAATGGCTAATGGCGTGGACCTCGACGCGCTCAAGAACACGATCGAGGCAGTAGAAGAAGATCGGTCTCTGGGCGAAGTGACTTTCGCTGTTAATGGCGAGTGGACCGGCGGATTTCGCGTCGATTCGAAGACTGGCGCTCTGACCCAGGCGGGAGAAAGCGACGCAAGTCGAGACGGCAAATACACGATGTCCAGTGATGAGCCGGCCGCGCTCCTCGGAACCGATACTGCCGTGTCTCCCGCAGAATATGTTCTCCAGGCACTCGCCGGCTGCTACACAGTGACGCTAGCCGCGAATGCGGCATCTCGAGGCATTGATCTCAAGTCATACACGCTTCACCTTGAAGGAGACTTTGATCTCGCATCCTTCCTCGGGATTGCGCCGGAGGACCCTCCTGGTGCGAGCCAGATTCGCGTCGATGTCACCCTCGATGCGCCGGAGGCAACTCGTGAGGAACTCGAAGAATTGGTTGATATCGTCACGCAGCGATCGCCGATCCGCGACACACTCGTCCGCCCGGTCGATGTCGTAACTACACTCACATAACTTCGAACCCCATTTGAGACTGTCGAGGGCCCGACGCAAGATACGGCCCTCGACAGTCGATGGTTGAGCAATTGGGAAGTTTAACGACTCATCGTGATCGATCGTCTAGACTCGGCAGATACTCGAGAGTCTAGTCGTCCAGGAGAAAGTTGTTCGGCAAACTCGAGTAGGTCCAGATCCGTTCCAAGCTTGGCGACGATTTGGACGGAAGAGCAGACGCCCGCACCAAACGCACAGTGACTGCTGGCCAGCCCAGCGTACTGCTCGGTTGAGTGAAACGGACGCTGTCTGCAGCTACGTTGGCCGAAGGCAGATCTGACCATTTGAGTTCGGGACCTGCGACGCTTGGGATGATGAGGAAATCGGGACCGTCCCATAGTGTAAGAGCGTCGTGTCTCAAGATTTCCAGATCGTGTCGAGCCTGCTTATAAGCCTCAACATCGACTTCTGACCCGGCTCTAAGTTTCGCGCGAACACCGGGCTGGTATCTCTCTGCGGAAGTGACGAGATTGTCGCTGTGGATCTCGGCAGCTTCATAGCCGCGAATAATGGGAAACAGTTCTCGAGCGCGAGCAAAGAGGCCCCTCAGCCGGGTAGTATTCGGGCCCGTGTCTGGTGCAAGTCGCAGGGCAGAGTCCACAGCCTGAGGCAGAGGCGCCTCTGCTTCGTCGAAAAGCTGAGCCTCTATTCGCAGTGGGCTCTCCGAGACGATGTGTCGTTCTCGCGCATCGGGGGTCTCCTGCCCGAACAGAGTTTGAAGCGCGTATCGCATGACTTCAAAGGAAGAGGAGAATAGCCCGACTGTGTCGAAACTCGGCGCTAGCGGGAAAGTACCGTCTGTCGCCGCGATGCACAGCGTCGGTTTGAGGCCGATGACCTCGCAGCATGCGGCGAGAACTCGTGTGGATCCTGCAGTATCGGTACCTACAGCCAGGTAAACAGCGCCGGCTGCCACGAGGGCGGCAGAACCGGATGATTAACCGCCGGTGATTCTTCGCCGATCGCGTGGATTGAGGGTGCGGCCGAGGGCCGATTCATCTCTGAGAATCCCGTAGGCGTTGACAGTTCGTATTCGCGACGGTCACAGCGCCTGCGGTTTCGAGGGCTTCGACGACGGAAGCTGTCTGCAAGGCCGGGTTCGGGTCGTGGACTTGCGTTCCCATTGTGGTGACACTGCCGGCGACGTCGATGACATCTTTGACCGCGAGACTCACACCCTCGAGCTTTCGAGTGTTCCGACGCGCAGGTGAGGTCGAGTGGCTGTCGGACCCGAGGCGGCAAGCTCGGGCCTCAGTCAGCGATGTCACTGCGTTCAAGTCTTCGCCCACCTCGCGGACGCTTTCCAATAGGTGTCAATCTCTGTCTGTTTCATTATCGACCGACCGTCGTCGTGGCTGGCGGGGCCACGGCCTCGATACCGTACCAGCAACGCGGTGGGCCAAGCCGGTGGAATGCTGCTGAGCGAAACTGTCGCGATCAGGGCAGGAGGGGTCTGTGCCTCTTCACTCGCTGACGAGCGGCGAAACCCCCGGTCAGGACAGGACGAGGGTCGGGAGGTGCATCCTCTCAGCTGCGAGGCCCCAGTGGAGCGGGGACGGCACCCGGGAGGTGGAAGGTCGACGTGGCCCGATAACGAGCGAGAAGGTCAGTGCGGTGGGAATGACTCGCGGGGCAAGCACGGTCTTGGGAATTTATCGGTCGTCATCTTCAGAGTTCAGCATCAGCAGAGATGAAGTTTGTTCGGGCCGCTCGCCGTCTCGGCGGCTTCGGTGACTAGTTCAAAACGAATTCCCTCGGAGGAGGCTGAGGGAATGCTTGGCCTCCGATGCGATCCGCACGCTCACAGCGCATCAGCCCCACGGACTATCCCGTGAGCCAATTCTTCAAACGGCCCCGTCTCGGAACACTCTTCGAACTGCTCGTCCTCCGTCGGGTCAGTGTCAGCTTCCCCGGCTTCCGTCTTTTCCTTGTCTTCCCCCGTGTTCCGATCGTCAGGATGCTCCACGGTGTCCGGAACTGCTTCTTTTTCTTCCTCATCATCAACCTCCTCGAATCATTCCCCGAAGTAGAACCCTTCCGGTCTCAACTGGTCACCGAGCGGCGACTTGATTTCATCTTGGGCTCCAGGCCGAACACCGTCAATCCCCCAACCCGACTCAGACAACTGCTCGCGCCACCACGCGCTTCACCTCACTTGGGCAGCGTAGAGAAACCACCAATGAGCCGCTGTTCGAAATCTCTGTTTCGACCCGGTTCGCAGGTACAGAACGGGTCGGAGCCGAGCCGGGGCAACCATAGGTCATGGGCCGCAGCGTCAGTGAGACCCGACGCTGCGGCCCGTCTGGCTCGGACGACGAATCATTCCCCGTCGATGTGTTCGGCGCTTGTCTCCTTGGTGTTCTCGACGTTGGCGACGACTTCCTCCGACTTCAGGCGGGTCTTGATGCCGACGTAGAAGACGATGGCGGTGAATACAGTGCAGATCAGCTCGCCCCATCCGAACGTGAGCACGCCCATCGCGCCTTCACCGTAGTTGCTCAGCAGGCTGAGCACGGCCAGACCGCCGAGCCACAGGATCATCCACCAGCCGGACTTGAACTGCAGCGGCGGAATCTTGCTGCGGTCGCTGAAGGCGTAGTGCAGACCGAGGACCACGTAGCCGAGCACCATCGCCAGGAACAGCTTCCAGTTCGTGTCCCAGCCGGTCCAGAACACGATGAGGTTCGCGGCGAGGAATCCGAGGAACGGCAGTGTGTCTCCGCCGGGCAGGCGGAACGGACGCTCCTGATCGGGCAGCTGACGGCGCAGCGCCGCCACCGTGACCGGGCCGGATCCGAAGGAGATGACGGTGCCGGAGGTGATGAACCCGACCATCTTCGCCCACGACGGGAACGGGAAGAACAGGAAGCAGGCGACGATGAACGTCACCACCAGACCGAACCACGGAATGCCCTTCTTGTTCAGCTTCGTCATCGCACTCGGGGCATTGCCCACGCGGGCCTGCGAGTACGACAGGCGCGGGGTGAGCGCGGTGAAGATCAGGCCGGTGTCGGCCGGGGAGACGACGGCGTCGATGTAGAGGATGATCGCCAGCCACATCGCACCGAGCATGATCGCGATCTCTGCCCACGGTCCTGCCGAGTTCGAGAACGACAGTCCGCCCCAGCCGTCCTTGAGCAGGTCGGTGGGGATGGCTCCGATGAACGCGACCTGCAGGAGGATGTAGATGATGCCGGTGAGCACGATCGAACCGATGACGGCGAAGGGCACGTTCTTCTGCGGGTTCTTCGTCTCGCCGGCGAACTCCACACCCTGGCGGAACCCGAGGTAGGAGAAGACGATGCCCGCCGCGGGCAGGGCCGCGAAGATCGGGGCGATGCCGTTGGGGGCGAAACCGCCGAACTCGGGCATGTGGAAGTGACCGGGGTTGAAGGCCAGCAGCGCGAGTCCCACGAACACGAGGACGATGACGAGCAGCTTCCACCATACGAGCACGTTGTTGAACTGGGCGAAGAACTTCACTCCGAACATGTTGATGACGCAGAAGGCCGCGACCATCGCGATGCTCACGAGGATGCCCGGCACCGTGAGGACGAGGACGCCTTCCTTCGACTCCATCAGCCACGGCATATAGCTCGAGGCGTACTGCACGGCCGCAAGGACCTCGATGCCGACGGTTCCCGCCGCCGACAGCCACGTGATCCACCCGCTGGTGTAGCTCGCGAACGAACCGAACGCATAGTGCGGGTAGCGCACGACACCGCCGGCGACGGGGAACATGACGCCGAGTTCGGAGTAGTTGAGTGCGACGAATATGATGAGGATGGCGCCGATGGCCCAGGACAGGATCGCGGCCGGGCCGGCCATGCTCGCGGCGTCGAAGGCACCGAAGAGCCAACCGGAGCCGATGATCGAACCGACTCCGGTGAAGAGCAGGCCGGTCTTGCCGATATCGCGTTTGAGTCCTTTGTCGTGGACGACTGTCACGCTCGTATGCGAGCCCGATGACAGGGGACTGTGTGAGGGCACCTTTGCCTCCGAGGGGTAGACGGCTGTGTTTCCGCGGCTAGTTTTCTCCTGTGGCTACGTGATGTCAATTACATAGCCGAGTTATTTGTCGAGGTCATGGACGCAGACGACCCCGAACACGGCTTTTGCGTGTTCGGGGTCGAATGGTGGAACGTTTCGGGTCACTATGTGAGGTTTACGTCCTCAGCCTCCGGCCCCCGCCTCGGCGGTCAGGTGGGCCCGCGCCTCGGCGAGCATGGCCTCGCGGGTCGCGAGCTTCACGCGCTCACGTCCCTCGGCCTCACCGAGGGTCTTCTCTGCGGTCTCGAGCCGGTGGTAGCCCTCCCAATCCGTGAAGTCGACGCCCTTGGATTCGAGCAGCTCGACGATCGACTCCTCCCCCGGGTACACGGGTTCGGTCAGCGCACCGGCGTCCTGATCGGTGAGGATGTGCCCGATCGTCTCCAGGGCGTCACCCTTCGTGTGCCCGATGAGCCCGACGGGTCCGCGCTTGATCCACCCGGTCGCGTACACGCCGGGGATGACGTCCGCCTCGGCGGCCTGTGACTGATCGTCCGTGTCGACGACGCGGCCCTCGTGGTTGGGGATGACGCGTTTGGCCTCGTCGAAGGGCAGCTGCGCCAGCTGCGTGCCCGCATATCCGACCGCCCGGTAGACGGCGTCGATGTCCCAGTCGTGGAACTCCCCCGTCCCTGTGACCCCACCAGTTCCGTCCAGTTCCTGACGTTCCGTGCGCAGCCCGGTCACCCGATCCTCGCCGAGGATGGCCACCGGCGCGTGGAGGAAGTGCAGGTGCAGTCTCCGCTTCGCCCCGGTCTCCTCCCGCAGCGCGAAGTCCGTGAGCGTCTTCGTCACCTGCTTGACCTGGTTGCTCGAATCGATGGCCTCGAGCGAACCCTGGTCGAACTCAAAGTCCTCCGCATAGACGATGATGTCGACATCGGCGACCTGCCCGAGCTCGCGCAGCTCCAGTGGCGTGAACTTCGCCTGCGCGGGACCACGCCTGCCGAACACGTGCACATCGGTGACCTGCGAGGACTTCAGCCCCTCATAGACATGATCGGGGATCTCCGTGGTGTGCAGGTCATCGGCCTGCTTCGCGAGCACCCGGGCCACGTCGAGGGCGACATTGCCGTTGCCGAGCACGGCGACCTTCTCCGCCTCCAGCGGCCAGGTCTGCGGCACATCCGGATGCGAGTCGTACCAGTTGACGAAGTCCGCGGCACCATAGGAGCCGGGCAGGTCGATGCCCGGCAGATCGAGAGGGGCATCGACGAAGCAGCCGGTGGAGAAGATCACCGCATCGTAGCGGTCGGTGAGTTCGCCGAGGTTGATGTCGGCCCCGTATTCGACGTTGCCGAACAGGCGGATGTCCCCGCGGTCGAGGACCTTGATGAGCGCGTTGATGATGCCCTTGATCCGGGGATGGTCGGGGGCGACTCCGTAGCGGACGAGTCCGAAGGGTGAGGGCAGGCGTTCGAACAGGTCGATGCTCAAGTCGAGGTCGTGTTCGGCCTTCGTCAGCAGGTCGGCGGCGTAGATGCCGGCGGGTCCGGCGCCGATGATGGCGACGCGAAACGGTGTGGTGGTCATGGGTGTCCTCGTTCAGTCGTCGGTGTTCTGCGGGGGCAGGCCCGCAACGTAAGCATGGTCTTTGTCGATGACCCCGTGGGCGGCGGCCCCGCCCGGGGAGCCGATGTCGTCGAAGAATTCGACGTTCGCCTTGTAATACTCTTCCCACTCATCGGGGACATCGTCTTCGTAGAAGATCGCCTCGACGGGGCAGACAGGTTCGCAGGCTCCGCAGTCGACGCATTCGTCGGGGTGGATGTAGAGGGAGCGGGTGCCTTCGTAGATGCAGTCGACCGGGCATTCTTCGATGCAGGCACGGTCCTTCACGTCCACGCAGGGCTGCGCGATGATGTAGGTCATGGGTTCCTCAGCAGTTCGGCCGTGTGCGCGGCGGCGGGGTCGAGCGCCGAGGTGAACGCACCGTCGGCGTAGGGGCTCAAGGTTACGACATCGCCTGCGACGATGATCGCCGGTGACCGGACGCCTCGGCGGGCGGCATGGAAGGCGATCGTGCCCAGCGTCCCGATCGTCACCCGCTGCCGATCACCGAATCCGTCCTCGACGATCGCGACAGGGCAGTCGGTTCCGCGCTCACCTGCGGCGAGCACCCCGGCCGAGTGGATGAGGGTGCCCACGCCCATGAGGATGACGACCGTGTGGTCGCGTCCCCCGCCGATCTCGGCGAGCTGATCGTGACCGGTCGCGACCGTGTACGAGGTGGCCACGCCTCGGTGGGTGAGCGGGATTCCGGCGAGCGCGGTCACGGAGTTCGCGCTGGTCACCCCGGGTACGACGCGCACGTCGATGCCTGCGGCCCGGCAGTGGGCGATCTCCTCTCCCCCACGTCCGAAGACGAAGGGATCCCCGCCCTTGAGGCGGACGACCCGCAGACCCCGCCGGGCCTGTTCGACGAGGATGTCGTTGATCCGCTCCTGCGGCACCGGGTGATGACCCGGCTGCTTGCCGACATCGATGATCTCAGCATTCAGGGCCTCGCCGCGTTCGGCCTCGAGTTGGTCGATGACAGAGCGCGCGCCGAGGCGGTCGGCCACGATGACCTCGGCACCTTCCAGTGCGCGCAGACCGGCGACGGTGAGCAGCCCGAGGTCTCCGGGACCGGCCCCGATGAGCAGCACGCTGCCCGGGGTCTGCGGTGGGAAATGCGTCATGAGGCCGGCTCCTGTGCGTGGTCCTGGTTGTCTGCGGCTTCGCGTGCCTGCGGGTCGCCTGACTCGGGGGTGTGGATTCCCGCGGCGAGCGTGTTCCCCGACTGCGCGTCGATGATGACGAACGCTCCGGCCGAACCGTGCGCGCGGAAGTCCGGGATCGGCAGGGCCGCCGAGAGCTTCACCTCGGCCAAGCCGATGTCGTTGCCGGCGAGCGCCTCGGCGGGTTCGATCCGCGAGGTCTCGAGGTTGCGGCGGGCGGTGACGGTGACGATGGCCTTCACCGTCGTCGTACCCGTCTTCACGAGCACCCGTTGACCGGTGCGCAGTCCGTCGGCGGTGAAGGGGAACACCTCGGCGCGCAGCTCCCGTCGCGGTTCGGGCAGGGTCCCGGCGGCGGCGATGGCGCTGCCGCGTGCCGTGTCGACGTCGTCGGCCAGGCGCAGCGCGACCGACAGGGGTGCGCTTGCGGTCTCGAGGGGGCCGTCGGCGGTGTCGATGCCGATGACCGTGGACGTCACCCCGGCCGGGTGGATCTCGATCTCATCGCCGAGGCGAACCTGACCCGAGGTGATCTGACCGGCCACCGCCCGGTAGTCGCGGTAGTAGTCGGGGTCGAGTCCCGGGGCCAGTCCCCCTTGCGGGCGCAGCACCGTCTGCACGTCGAGGCGGAAGGGTTCGAAGTCCGCGGTGTCCGCGTCCGTGCTCGGCAGGGTCTCGAGCAGGTCGAGCAGCGACGGCCCCTGATACCACGGGGTGTTGTCCGAGATAGTGGCGATGTTGTCGCCGGCCAGGGCGGAGATCGGGATGAGGTGCGGAGCGTCGAGGCCGATCTCTCCGGCGAGGTCCTTCAGATCGTTTTCGACGCTGTCGATCGCCTGCTGGTCGAAGTCGAGCAGGTCGATCTTGTTGATCGCGATGATGACGTGACGGATGTTCAGCCGGGAGACGACGGTCAGGTGCCGGCGGGTCTGTTCGGTCGCGCCGGTGCGGGCGTCGATGAGGACGACGACGGCATCGGCGGTCGAGGCTCCCGTGACCATGTTCCGGGTGTACTGCACGTGCCCGGGGCAGTCGGCGAGGATGAACGAGCGTTTGTCCGTGGCGAAGTAGCGGTAGGCGACGTCGATCGTGATGCCCTGTTCGCGTTCGGCCCGCAGACCGTCGGTGAGCAGGGCGAAGTCGAACTCGCCTCCTAAGAATCCGCGTTCCCGGCTGGTGGCGGTGACAGCGGCGAGCTGGTCGGCCAGGATCGCCTTCGCATCGTGGAGGAGTCGGCCGACGAGTGTGGACTTGCCGTCGTCGACGGATCCGGCAGTGGCGAAGCGCAGCAGCGTCTTCGTCGTCGTGTCCACCGAGGCGGCTGTGTCGCTGGTCGTTGTGGTGGTGGGTGTGGTCGTCATCAGAAGTACCCGTCCTTCTTCCGGTCTTCCATCGCCGCGGCCGAGATCCGGTCGTCGGCGCGTGTGGCACCGCGCTCGGTCACAGTGGTGGCGGCCACCTCGGCGAGGATGGATTCGAGGTCGCCGGCGGCCGATTCCACGGCCCCGGTGCAGCTCATGTCTCCGACGGTGCGGTAGCGGACCGTCCTGCGGGTGAGCCTCTCGTCGTCGCGCGGGACGGAGAATTCGCCGGTCGCCCACCACATGCCATCGCGGTTGAAGACCTCGCGTTCGTGGGCGAAGTAGAGCTCGGGCAGGGCTATGTCCTCCCGGGCGATGTAGCTCCACACGTCGAGTTCGGTGAAGTTCGAGATCGGGAACACGCGCACGTGTTCGCCGGGCAGGTGGCGTCCGTTGTAGAGGTTCCACAGCTCGGGGCGTTGGCTGCTGGGGTTCCAGCCGCCGAATTCGTCGCGCAGCGACAGGATCCGCTCCTTCGCCCGGGCCTTGTCCTCGTCCCGGCGGGCCCCACCGAACACGGCGTCGAATCCGCCGTCGGTGATGGCGTCGAGCAGCGGTTGGGTCTGGAGGGTGTTGCGGGTGCCGTCGGGGCGTTCGCTCAGCCGGCCGTCGTCGAGGTAGTCCTGGACCTTGGCGACTGTGAGGTCGAGGCCGAATCGCTGGGCGGTCTCGTCGCGGAAGCGGATGATCTCGGGGAAGTTGTGTCCGGTGTCGACGTGGAGGAGCCCGAAGGGGATCTTCGCCGGCCAGAACGCCTTCGCTGCGAGGTGGAGGACGGTCACGGAGTCCTTGCCGCCGGAGAACAGCAGCACGGGGTTGTCGAACTCGGCGGCGACCTCACGGATGATGTGGATCGCCTCGGATTCGAGGATGTCGAGGGTGGACAGGGTGTCCGTGGGTGTCCCGGTGGTGGTCGAGGTGGTCAGTAAGGTGTCGATGCTCATGTGTGGAGTCCGCATTCTGTCTTGTTCGTGCCTGACCAGCGGCCGGCTCGGGGGTCTTCGCCTTCGGCGACGGGGCGGGTGCAGGGTTGGCAGCCGATCGACGGGTAGCCCTGCGACAGCAGAGGGTTGACCGGCACGTCGAAGGCACGGGCGTAGTCGGTGAGGTCATCGAAGGACCACGCGGCCAGAGGGTTGACCTTGACCAGGCCGTTCTTCTCATCGAAGGTGATCAGCGGCGTGTTGATCCGGGTCGGAGCCTCGTCGCGGCGGACCCCGGTGAACCAGAGTTCGTAGCCGTTCAGGGACTTCTTCAGGGGCGCGACCTTGCGGCGGGCGCAGCACAGGCCGGGGTCGCGGGCGAAGAGGTCCTTGCCGAACTCGGCATCCTGCTCTCCCACGGTCTGCTCCGGGAGGACGTCGACGATGTGGACATCGACCTTCCGGGCCACCTCGTCGCGGGTGTCATAGGTCTCACGAAAGTGGTAGCCGGTGTCGAGGAAGAGGACGTCGACGCCGGGCTGGTACTGGGCGACGTAGTGCGGCAGGGCGGCGTCGGCCATCGAGCAGGCCACGGCGCACGCGGCGGTGTCGAAGTTCCGGGACACCCAGCGGATGACGTGGGCGGGGTTGGCCTCGGGGACCCCGTTCTCCGGGTCACCGCCGAGTTCACGGGCTCCCGCCTCGGCGAGGGCTTTCAGTTCCTCGATGGGCCGCGGTTCGGGGCGCCGGCTCTGACCCGGGGTGTCTGCCCGGGTCGCGGTCGTGGTCGTGTCGGTGCTGCTCATGTCAGTTCCTCCTCGTCGACGCGGTGGGCCCATTCGGAGAATGTCTCGGTCTCTGATCGTCCGGCGAGGAATCGGCGGACGAGCTTCTCGACGTAGTCAGTGAGGTTCTCGGCGGTGACCTTGAGCCCGCGGACGGTGCGGCCGAGTCCGGCTTCGTCCCGGTCCTTCGAGGCCAGGCCGCCGCCGACGTGGACCTGGAAGCCGGGGACCTGCTCCCCGTCGTCGGTGGTGACGATCTGGCCCTTGAGCCCGATGTCGGCGGTCTGGATGCGGGCGCAGGAGTTCGGGCAGCCGTTGAGGTGAAGGCTGATCGGGTGGGGCAGGTCGATGCCGGCGAGGTGCTCTTCGAGCTTCTCGACGGCGTCGGCGGCGGTCTGCTTGGTCTCGACGATGGCGAGTTTGCAGAATTCGATGCCGGTGCATGCGATCGTCGAGCGGCGGAAGAGGTCCTTGCGGCTGGACAGGCCCAGGGCGTCGAGGCCCGCGACGACGTCATCGACATCGGCTTCGTCGATGTCGAGCAGCAGGACCTTCTGGTGCGGGGTGGTGCGCAGCCGGGTGGATCCGAACTTCTCGGCGAGGTCGACGAGCTGGCCGAGCAGGGTGCCCGAGGCGCGGCCGGCGATGAGGGTGACGCCGATGAAGTAGCGGCCGTCGGCCTGTTTGTGCACGCCGACGTGGTCGCCTGCCGTCAGGGGTTTGGCCGGTGCGGGACCGTCGGCGAGTCTATAGCCGAGGTATTCGGTCTCAAGGATCTCGCGGAGCTTCTCCGGTCCCCAGTCGGCGAGCAGGAACTTCATGCGGGCCTTGTTGCGCAGTCGACGGTAGCCGTAGTCGCGGAAGATCTGGGTGACGCCGAGCCACGTCTCGACGACTTGGTCGGGGGCGACCCAGGTGCCGAGGCGTTCGGCGAAGCGGGGGACGACGGACAGGGCGCCGCCGACCCACAGGTCGTAGCCGATGCCGTGCTCGGGGTGTTCGACGGCGACGAAGGAGCAGTCGTTGATCTCGTGGACGACGTCCTGGCTGGGGTGGCCGGTGATCGCGGTCTTGTATTTGCGCGGCAGGTTCGACAGCGACTCGTCGCCGATGTAGCGCCGCGAGATCTCTTCGATCGCCGGGGTGGGGTCGATGAGCTCGTCGGCGGCGATGCCGGCCACGGGTGAGCCGAGGATGACGCGGGGGACGTCGCCGCAGGCTTCGGTGGTCTGCAGGCCGACGGCTTCGAGGCGGCGCCAGATCTCTGGCATGCTCTCGATCTCGACCCAGTGGAGTTGGATGTTCTGCCGGTCGGTGAGGTCGGCGGTGCCGCGGGCGAACTCGTTGGAGATGTTCGCGATGACCCGCAGCTGTTCGGTGGAGAGTTTGCCGCCGTCGATGCGGATGCGGAGCATGAAGTATTCGTCTTCGAGCTCATGCGGTTCGAGTTTCGCGGTGCGGCCGCCGTCGATGCCGGGTTTGCGCTGTGTGTACAGGCCCCACCAGCGGAAGCGGCCGTGCAGGTCGTCAGGATCGATCGAGGAGAATCCGTGCTTGGCATAGGTCTCCTCGATGCGGGCGCGAACGTTGAGGCCGTTGTCTTCGGCCTTGTCGATCTCGTTTTTGTTCAACGGTTCATGGCCATCGATCTTCCACTGCCCATTGGACTTCTTCGGGCGCGCGGGCCGCTTGGCGGCTCGTTTACCTGCTGTTTCCTTGTTCTCTTCCACCTGAGTGGACATTGCTGTCTCCAAACGCTGCGGGGAACCAGTGATGAGTCACGCTACATGAATGCCGGATTGCTCAACAACTCTTCGAGGAAATTGTGTCATGGAGTGACATATGACGACACAGACCGCTGAGAGTGCGGTCAGGCGTTGAGCACTTGCGGGACGGGGTCGTGGGCTTGGGTGCGATTGTGAGCCTGGGCGCGATCGTGCGCGTCGCCTTCGGCATGGGCGTCGCCGAGGCTGCCGTCTTGCCCGCGGCCGCGGACGCCTTCGCAGACTCGGTCGTGGACACTTTCGCGCACTTCGTCGCGGACGTGGACGTCTTCGCGGACTCGGTCGCGGACGAGATCGACGAGCCGGGGCGGCACGGCGGCAGCACTGCTGCCATCGGTGAGCAGGGGCGGAGCAAGGACGCCCACCGGGCCACTGCCTGCAGCCCCGCTCCTCACGCCGCCACTCACACCGCCGCCCTCGACGAGTTTGCGTGCGAGGTCGTCAAAGAAGCCCGGGGCCAGCAGATAGTTCGCGAGCACGGGTCGGGCGCCGCGACTCCGACTCTCCTCGACGAGGTCTTTCAACGGCACTCCCGCGCCGGCGAGGAATCCGACCTCGACGGGACGCTCGAGCTCTGTGGCCAGCAGCCTGCCCATCTCGCGGCAGGACTCGTTCGCCCGCTCGTCGCTCGAGCCTGCCGCGGCGAGGATCACCTCATCACTTACGCGCAGCGGCGGGAGGCGGTCGGCAAGAACTTCCGCGAGCCGGAGGTCGGGCCCGAGGGTGGCAGCGAGCCGAACGTCGCGGCCGGCAGCTTCGGCACGACCAACCGCCTCGGCGAGGTCGACGTGGACGTGATACCCCGGCGAGAGCAGCAGCGGCACGAGCACGACCGGACGATCGTCGGGCAGACGGGCGATCACCTCGTCGACATCGGGGCTCTGGACGTCCACATGGCCGAGCATCACCTCGCCGGCGAGCCCACGGATGCGCAGATCCGTGGCGACCTCGGCCGCGAGCACCTCAATGAGGACCTGACCGGTGGGCGATGAGGTTCCGTGGGAGATCAGACCCACCGACGGCAGCCCCGTCATCGCCGACGCCCCTGGAGAATTCCCAGCGCCCGCTCTCCCGCGGGCACCGGGGCTACCGGGGCCGCCGAGGTCGCCGGGGTCGCCGGGGCTACCGGGGGCACCGAGGTCACCGGGGTCGCCGGGGCCACCGAGGTCGCCGGGGTCGCCGGGGCTACCGGGGGCACCGAGGTCACCGGGGTCGCCGGGGCCACCGAGGTCGCCGGGGCCACCGAGGTCGCCGGGGTCGCCGGGGCCACCGGGGCCACCGAGCAGGTCGATTGCTCAACGACTGAGCAGCCAGGGCGAGCAGTGATCGTCACGAGTGAATGCATTCGCATAGCGTAACCCATCCGCCTCGACACCGCACACAGCCTATTCATCTGCGAATTTTCGCCATTCTCCGTCATTTTTCGACACATCGCGACCGAGTTCGTAGGATTGCGCCTGTCTTTCCATTCTGCTCAACAGTTTCGCTAGTGTGTGCTGTCAGCACGCTTCTGCGTTTCTCACACCGTCCGCACCGTCGACGTCGTCCACATCGTCTGCGCCTCTACATCCTTCGCGTCATCCACGAAAGGCAAGCACATGCGTCAGCTCATCATCCTCGGAATAGTCGGCCTCATCGCGCAGCTCATCGACGGCTCCCTGGGCATGGCCTATGGGGTCACCTCAACCACGCTGCTGCTCGCGGCGGGCACGGCACCGGCGGCCGCCTCGGCGGCGGTGCACTTCTCCGAGCTGGGCACGACTCTGGTCTCGGGGATCTCCCATCACCGGTTCGGCAATGTCGATTGGCGGACGGTCGGGATCCTCGCCGGGCCCGGGTTCGTCGGGGCGATCGCCGGTTCGACGTTCCTCGCCAGCCTCGACGGGGAGGCGGTGACCCCGTGGATTTCGGGAATCCTGCTCGCGCTCGGGGTCTATGTCATCTGGCGGTTCCTCGCTCTGGGCGGCAGGCGTCCGGAGTTCCGGTCACGGCCCAGCGCGGGGATGCTCGTGCCGGTCGGGTTCGTCGGCGGGGCGCTCGATGCCATCGGCGGTGGCGGCTGGGGCCCGGTCGGGACGACGACGCTGCTGTCATCGGGACGCCTGGAGCCGCGGAAGGTCATCGGGTCGATCGATACGAGCGAGTTCGTCGTCGCCGTCGGCGGTTCGCTCGGGTTCCTCATCGCGCTCGGCTCGCAGGGCATCGAATGGCAGATCGTGGCGGCGCTGCTCGTCGGCGGTGTCATCGCCGCACCCTTCGCCGCGTGGCTGGTGAAGCTGCTGCCGGCGAAGGTGCTGGCCGTCGCCGCGGGAGGCATCATCATCCTCACGAACGTCCGCACCATCCTGCTCACCTTCGGGCTCGAGAGCTCATCGGTGTGGCTGGTGCTCGGAGTCTTGGCTCTCGTGTGGTTCGCGCTGCTCGCCCACGTCGTGCGGGTCGAGCGGACTGCGGCGAAGGCGCGGCGGGACGAGGACTCCGCAGCGGCGGCCGGGTCCGAAGCGCCCGTCGGCCGGTGAGGTCTCCGGCGGTGCGGCCCTCGGCCGGTGAGGCCTCCGGCGGTGCGGCCTTCTGCCGGTGAGCGGCCCTCACTCCGCCGCCGCGGCGCAGGCTCACCGCCTCCTCACCGCAGGCTCACTGCCTCGAGTCAGTTTCGCCCGGATTCCCCGCCGCCAAGCCACCCAACCGCCTCAGGTAACGCGAAACTCGAAAAACACGCCACCAGCGACGCGAAAAACGAGCTTCGCGTTACCTGACGCCGCTCCGGAACTTGGCTCGAGCTCGATCTCTCGGTGCCGACCTCTACGCCTTGATCACCGCTTTGCTCGAAATTCCTACTGCGCCAACCGCCGCGGGTAACGCGAAACTCGAAAACAACGCCGCCGGCGACGCGAAAAACGAGCATCGCGTTACCTGAGGCTGATTTGGAGCCGCGAAAGCGGCAACGGACCCGACTCTGCGAGCGTGCAGGGTCGGGTCCGTTGCATGACGGGACGGGCCCGCGGGGAGGATGGACCGCCTCGGCGAGGGTGAGCCGAACGATCAGCGCTGCCTGTAGAGCTTCCGAGCCATGATCACGCCGATGAGGGAGAGCAGGGACAGGGCGGCGTAGTAGAAGCCGGGCACGGTCAGCAGGCCCGTCGCGCCGAGCAACGCGGTGAGGATGAGCGGGGCGAAGCCGCCGAAGATCGCGACACCGAAGCTGTAGGCGATGGTCATGCCGGAGCTGCGCACCTTGACGGGGAACAGTTCGGACAGCAGGGCCGGCATCGGGCCGAAGTAGAAGACCATGAACAGGCCGACGATCGCCTCGCACAGGGTGAGGACTGGGATCGTGGGATTCGCGGCCAGGAGAATGAACATCGGCCACGCGACGATGATGCCCACAATCGCTGTCGGGATCATCACGGTCGTCGGGCCCACGCGGTCGGCCAGACGACCGGCGAACGGTGCTCCGATGAGGGTGATGAGGCCGGCGACGACGGCGCCGGGGAACGCCGCCCAGGCGTCGAGGCCGAGGTTGGTGACGGCGAACTGCGGCAGGTACGTGATGAGGTAGACCGAGATCGTGGCCATCGCGATGATGAGGAACGCTGAGAACAGGCGCCCGAAGTGCTCGCTGAGGAGAACGCGCAGCGGGTTGTCGGTCTTCTCGGCGGCCTTGAATTCGGGGGTGTCGTCCATCTTCGAACGGATGTACCAGCCGACGGGTCCGATCAGCAGACCGATGGCGAAGGCCACTCGCCATCCCCAGGAGTGCAGGGCCTCTTCGCTCAGGGTCGAGCTGAGGACCCATGAGATTCCGGCGGCGAGGAACATCGAGATGCCCTGGGTCGCGGTCTGGAATGAGGCGTAGTAGGCCTTGCCGCGCTTGGCGTTCTCGGTGAGGAAGGCGGTGGCCGATCCGAATTCGCCGCCGGCGGAGATTCCCTGGATGATGCGGGCGATGATGAGTCCGATTGAGGCCCAGATGCCGATCGTCGCCTCGCCGGGCAGGACGACGATGATGAACACGCCGAGGGTCATCAGACCGATCGTCAGCGACAGGGCAGATTTGCGTCCGTGCTTGTCGGCGTAGCGGCCGATGAGGATGGCGCCCAGCGGGCGGACGACGAAGGTGATGGCGAAGGTCGCCCAGGTCATCAGCTGCGCGGACAGGCCCTCGCCCGGGTAGAAGACCGCAGTGATCGAGGTGGCCATGAACCCGAAGAGGATGATGTCATACCACTCGAGGGCATTGCCCAGTCCGGCCGCGAGTACGGCTTTGCGGGCGCGGGACTTCTCTTCGCGGGACTCGACGGGTGTCTCAGTCATCGTGTGCCTCTTCTTGGTGGTGGGGTTACTGTCGTCCAGTCGGTCGGCGGGCGTGCCGGTAGGCTAGTCAGCGATGCAGGTTTTGTCGCGCTTCTTCTCGGGATGGCGCGGTTCTGTGGTCTCGACGGCAAAGTCGGTGGCCGCGTACTTGCCAGCAGATGAGTCTAGCCCTGTAGCGTCAGAGCACAACAGCGCGTCTCAGTAGGTGGCTAGGCTTCGTTTCTAACTAGGGCACCGCGCTTAGTACAAAAAATCACAACTGGCCAGAGCTATTACACTAAGGAGTACGCCTTGTTCATAGCAGCGACAGGGCCGCTAATCTGGTCACTTTGCCGACCTGTAGTGGCGGTGGCTAACTAGTCCGCAGTATGTTGCGAATACGTACACCGAGTTCGAGCTTAAGCTGTTTCAAACCGATGTCTGACGTCTCGTACTTCAGAGTTCGAAGATGCTTCAAGTCAAACGGTATCTCGTCAGTCGCTTGTGTGAGCGGAATACATTGTCGGCCGAGAGTGTGCGCGATTCCAGTTTCATAGAAAACGTTGGCATTGTGACTTGTGTAATCAGTGATGACAATTCTTGCGCGCCATAATAGCCCCACAATGTCATCCATGATTGCGTCTTCGGCCCAAATTGAATCGGCCCGATCACAGTTCAAGCCGACGTCGAATACTGTGTGCTGGATTGTCTCCCAGACTGGCTCGAATTCTCGACTGAATGGCATCATCACTACGACCAAGTTCTCGTCGGTCGGACCGTCGGGAAAATTGAGGTACTTGCGGCTGGGACAAACCGTTTCAGAAGACTGCCTTCGTTCAAGCAGGGTGCGATAGAGGTCGATGTCTTTAACTATGAGTCTGGTCCTGTGGAAACCCCAAGGCTGCTCGATGTCGAAAGCGTCCTGGTTAGCGAGAAGCTCGTTAACGGGGATTGGGGCAATGTTCACGTTAGGGGTGAACTGCAACATGTAGCTATTGCCGCTCGGCGAAATACGGCTCAGTGTTCCCACTCTAGCCACGTCGGATGATCCCTCTGGGGCCACTTCTGGCATGGCAAGGGTCGGTAGCTTAAGTAGCTCGGTGAAATCGCCGCTACCCAGTTTCAGACGATCGATGACGCGAGTCTCTGTACCTTCCAGAAGACGATCTTTAGAGAGCGCGCCGCCTTCCGGCAGACCTATGAGCATGTTGAACAAGGAGTCACCTCTCTTATGGCTTTCGTCAAGTTTGGGTCTATCTATATTTTCAATTCTAAACAGTGGTCCAAGCCGGAAACTCTAGAAGTACCGGCCCTCTTGGATTTCGAATACCGCTCGCCAGGTGTTCTCCTACTTCCAGAGTTATATAGGTTCAGTTCCCCGGCGCCGAGACCCGTTTCCACGAAGTCTCCAGAACATAGTTCATCGCCGCGGCCGCGGCTGACGACTTGTGCGTGAACGAATTATGCATGATCGACCACACTTTGAGTACGGATTGTGGCACCACACGTAACTCCATCTGCACGTCTCTTTCCTTCTCGAGGATGTGCTAGACCATCCCAGTCAAAGCACCCACCCCTTCGCGAAGCGCAAGGCACTCCTAAATTACCCCGAATACGCAGGAATGTCGGAACTCCGAGAGCCACACGGCTCCAAACGCGAACACGGCAGCTAGCGTTTTGAGCGCAATATTCCATAGACTCCCGCTGTTGCAATTCGGCCACCTGTGTCACAGCAAGGCCCTTGATAGAGCTATATTGCTATCCGCAAGTGGCCACGAACATCAATCCGCGTCCTGGGCCGAACTTGTGTTCATGCCAAGACCGGCCAGCACGTCATCCACAATCCATAACTCAACTGCCGACAAGCTCGACCGGACCGACTGTTGTTGGGCAAGCCGCACGAATGAATCCAACACTTCTGAGACTTCAGCGGCCTGCACCATTCCCAGCTGGGAAAAGCGAAGGGCCAGCGGTAGCGGCAGGCCATACTCATCTAGGTCCAAAAGGCTTGGGGCGAGAAACAAGCTCTCGATCTGCGAGAGGTAGTACTCGTAGTTACTACGCTGCTCGTTCGCTGAGGTGGCTACTTCGTTATAAATTCGTTGGCAGGCGCGTAGCAATGAGGGGATGGTAAACCCCATCCAATTGCGCTGGAACGCGAGAACAGTCGACACCACGTCGCTGCGGTCTTCATTCGGGAAGCGGTATTCGCTCTGCCGAGCAACCAACTCAAGGAGGTCACCTTGCGTATCACGTACAGCGCCGAGCATGCCCCACATACGGTTGACGTTCATCCCTCGGCGCTGTCTCGGCGCCAAAAGGTTCAGGAGCCCGAACTCCAACACGGAACGAGCCTGCTCATTGGTAGGGTATCCCGTCCACGCAAAATTGCTCCGCAATCCCTTATTTGCGCGCAGTAGTCGGGCTGCTTCGACTTGAATTTCAGGGTCATACCCTCGATTGGCTTTGATAGTATCCAACGATAGGTCCGATTGAGTCATCACATTGTCGAGGCGCCCTCTTGAATCACTATTAAGGCTCTCTTTAGGGAGCTGGACAATGGACGAGAGTGGAGCGCTCTCAGATTGCGAGTCGATGGGGATGTCTACCTCCATTTTCTCCACGTTCGGGGGCTCCATATAGCTGATCACGTTGCCAACGAAGTGGCTGGACATTCGTCCAGCTCGCCCCCGCACGTTACTGAATGTAAAGTAGTCGATGGGCCGACGATCGATCTTCTTATCGTAGACAATCACGTTCCTCGCCGTAGTGTTAACACCCTCGATCAACGTAGTTGTGCATACAAGCGAGCTGATTTTCCCTGATCCGAAGAGCCGGATCATGATTCGTTGCAGGCTTCGAGGCATTGGGCCGGTATGCGTACCGACGCCTCCCTTCAGCGCTTCGACAACACGCCATGAAGGATGGAAATTCTCAGCAAGCCAGTCCGCAACCTGGGTTGCGAAATTGTCCGTGGCTAAAGCGGGCTGAAACTGAGATATGGCAACTGCAACTCGCTCCGCGCGAGGTGGCGCAGACACGAACGTGAGCGTAGACCCTTCTAGCGCAGGCCAGTACTCCGCCATGTCGGCAAGGCGATCCTCATCAGGGATAAACGAGCGATCCTCAATATCCACGGCCACTGTCTTATAATCAGACACCAACAAACTTCCACGCAGGTCGGAGTCCAACGTCGTTGCAAGGCTGTCCACGTTTGGGCCGGTGAGATAATACTGCGCACCCGTAGATCGAAGACGACTCCAAGCTATATTGAGCATGCTCATGCGCTGGTCGTCCGGATTGCTGGAACCCAGTTTATAGAATTCGTCAATCATGAAGAGGCCGACCTCAGGTAGATCCGGCAATTCGAGAAAACGCTCTTGCGTGAGAACGTATATGTTGCGTTCGGCTGGCTTTTGACTGGGATGCGTCACGAGATTGTATTGGTTGGCGATCCTAACTAGTCGACGGCGCACCTCATCGATTAGTGCAATTGTCGGAACAATCACGACGATATTCCTCCACATCCCGGAAGCGACAAGAGCATCGAGTATGACCGATTTCCCGAACGAGGTTGGGGCTGAGAGAATGATGCTCTTACCATCCATCAATTGGTAGAAAATCTTGGACTGATCTGAATGGAAGAAGAAGTCATCGCCTCGAAGATCGACGTTCGGTCGGTGAAACTCGACCGCAAGTGCTTCAGCCGTCGATAGCGCTAGTTTGGATGGGCTCAAATAGGGATATAGCCCAAAATGGATACAAAGCGAGTCGACCACCGGGTCAACCGCCAAGGCTCCGGTATAAGAATCAAGAAACCGGATAAGTCGTTCCCGCCCCTCCTCATGGAGTTCCGGTTTCCTCGTGTATCGGGCGAGGTCCTTCAGCTCACTAAAGTACGGAGCATCGAGTTGCTCGGTCACGCACGTCTCCTATAGCGTCTGGTACTTCATGAGGGTCTCGTGGGCAATGTCGCGCACGGCTTTCGTGTCTTCCAGCGGAAGTACGATGAAGTGAATAGCCAAAGGAAAGTCGTATGGAAGTTTGTCCTTGAAATCCTGCCAAGCTTCCTTTGCCTCTACAATGAGGTCCGCAATGTACGGATCACAGACCTTGTCGTAGGTTCCGATGGTGGCGGATTGGTATGTTAGGAGCACTGGCATGACAAGTCGATCCACGATTACGTCAAGTGAGGTGTTGTCGTCAAGCAATTCTTTCAGCTTCTCTACATGCTCCCACCCGTCATCGAATTTGTTCGATATCGCTAGAAATTCCTTTCGCAGGAACTCGTTGCCCATGTGCTCATTGAGACTGGCGACAACAGCTGAGATGGCTGATTTCATGTCGACATAGAGCTTTGCCTCCCCGAGCCACAGGTCGAGCTCGCCAGTGTCGTTCACTACCACGTGGACAGCGTCGAAGCCCTTTGCAGTATCGTTAGGCGTGTCGAGGAAGTAGATCTTGCTTACGGCGGGTTCTGCACCATAGAAGTCTCGGAGAATGCCGTGGAGAAAGAGTTCGCCGAATTCTCCTCGCCGCTTGTAGTTATCGGTGGCATAGACCATCTTCGCCGACCGGGCAAGCGCCGCTGCAGCACTGTCACCGTCGATTTTTTTCCACTCGGAGAAGCTAAGAGCGAAGGAGTTTAGGTGCCGTCGGAAAAAATCACGGACTAGTTCGTGAGCTCGCCAGCGGGTTTGCTCATACCCAACACAGAAAACGCTGAATGTGGGCTCAATCGAATCGTCGCTGTCACGACACACTAGCAACGGCTTACTCACGTGACCCTCCCCTGTTTCCCTTTGGCCCCAGTGTATTGCAGACAGCTGGCGGTGAAGGCACTGACCATCTATGGCTAAGACCAAGAGCGCCCAGCGTCTTAATCGGCATTACGTCGCGTCTTAAAGAGCAACCGTGTCCTTACGCCGACTATGTTGTGATCGATAGACCGTCTCTCCTTTCAGAAATGCGCGAACTTGCCGGTCGAGGGCCGAACTGAACACTTTGCAGGTTTTGATTTGAACAGATTGCAGACGTTCAGGACGCCGGCCGAACCCACGTCCGTGTCACCCCCGCTTGCTACGATCACGATATGTCGACCGAAGCCCGGAATCCTGCCCCTGCCACAGCGGTCGAGGTCCGCGGTGCCCGCGTGCACAACCTGCGCAACATCGACATCGACGTGCCTTTGAATACCCTCGTCGCCATCGCCGGGGTCTCCGGGTCGGGCAAATCCTCGCTGGCCATGGGCGTCCTCTACGCCGAAGGCTCCCGCCGATACATCGAAGCACTGTCGACCTACACCCGCCGGCGCATGGCTCAAGCCGCCCGCGCCGATGTCGACACCGTCCGCCACATTCCCGCCGCCCTCGCCCTGCGGCAACGTCCCGGAGTCCCCGGGGTCCGCTCGACGTTCGGCACCTCGACCGAGCTGCTCAACGTCATCCGCCTGATGTTCTCCCGGCTGGCCTGCCACCTCTGCCCGAACGGACACCGACAGAAACCGACCCTCAACGTCGCCGCCGAGGAACCTTTCGACTGCCCCGAATGCGGTGAGACCGTCCAAGTCCCCGGCGCCGAGGAGCTCGCCTTCAATTCCGGTGGCGCCTGCCCTCGCTGCGAGGGCATCGGCACGATCAGAGAAGTCGATGACGACTCACTCATCCGCGACCCGAACATCTCGATCGACGACGGCACCGTCATCCCCTGGCAGATGTTCGGCTTCAACGTCCAACCGCAGATCGCCCGCGAATTCGGCGTCCGCACCGACGTGCCCTGGCGCGACCTGGAAGATTGGGAACGCGACATCGTCTTCAGCGGCCCCGAGGAGAAGAAGCACATCACGGTCACCTCGAAGAAGGGACTGCACGACCTCGACTTCACCTTCCGCAACGCCCGCCTGACGGTGACCGAAGAGCTCAAACGCGCCGACAATGAGAAGCGCTTCGCCAGAGTCAGCCGATTCCTCTCCGAACAGGTCTGCCCCGACTGCCACGGCACCCGCCTCTCCCCCGCCGCCAGGGCACCTCGCATCGGTGAACTCGGCCTCGCCGAGGCAACAGCGATGACCCTCGACGAACTCGTCGACTGGGCGGCAGATGTTCCTGCCGGGCTCCCGACGCCGATGCAGTCGATGGCCAGATCATTAGTGGACGCGCTGCTCGGGATGGCCCGCCGGCTGCTCGACCTCGGCCTCGGGTACCTCGGACTCGACCGGGCCGGGTCCTCACTGTCGACCGGTGAACGCCAACGCGTCCAGCTCTCCCGCGCGGTTCGCAACGAGACCACCGGAGTCCTCTACGTCCTCGACGAACCCTCGATCGGGCTCCACCCCTCGAACACCAAGGGCCTGCAAGGCGTCATCACCGATCTCCTCGACGAGGGCAACTCCGTGGTCATGGTCGACCACGATCCGCTCGTCCTCCGCGAAGCCGATCACCTCATCGAGATCGGTCCCGGGTCCGGCCGCGACGGCGGCACGGTCGTGGCCACCGGCACCGTCGCGGATCTCGACAGCCGCCGCCAATCCCGCATCGGCCCCTACCTCACCGGACGCGCCGAAACCCTCGTGCGCGCCCCCACGGCCGCCTCGGCGACGTTCGAGCACGGTCGGATCCGGCTGCGCACCGCACCGCTCCACACGGTCCACGCCCTCTACGCGGAGCTCCCCAGGCAGCGGCTGACCGTCGTCACGGGAGTGTCCGGATCGGGCAAGACCACCCTCGTCCTCGACAGCCTCGTCCCCGCACTCAAGGCCGCAGACGAGCGTTCGCGACCCGATCATGTGCGTGAGATCGACGCCGAGGGGATCGACCGCGTCAACGTCGTCGACGCCACCCCGATCGGCATCAACGTCCGCTCCACCGTGGCCACCTATTCCGGCGTCCTCGACGACCTCCGACGTGCGTATGCTCGCCTCGATTCGGCGAAGAACGCCGGGCTGACGGCCGGCGATTTCTCGTACAACACGGGCTCGCTGCGCTGCCCGAAATGCGAGGGAACCGGCGAAATCACCCTCGACGTGCAGTTCCTCCCCGACGTCGACATCCCCTGCCCCGATTGCGAGGGCCGACGGTTCAGTCCCGACGCGGATGAGTACTGCCGCGCATCGGATGCCGATGGCCAGCCGCTGTCGCTGCCGGATCTGCTGGCGATGACCGTCGCCGAGGCGCTCCCCCACCTCGGCGAGATGCGGAAAGTCCATGCCCGGCTGCAGGCACTGCAGGATGTGGGGCTCGGGTATCTCACCCTCCACGAGGCTACACCGGCACTGTCCGGCGGTGAGGCGCAGCGGCTCAAGCTCGCCACCGAGCTCGGGAAGTCTCAGCAGCACACGCTCTTCGTCTTCGACGAACCGACCGTGGGCCTGCACCCCGAGGACGTGCGTGTGCTCGTGAGCGTCTTCCAGCAGCTGCTCGATCAGGGAGGAACGGTCCTCGTCATCGAACACGACCTCGACATGATCGCCAATGCCGACTGGATCATCGACCTCGGCCCCGGCGGAGGTCAGGACGGCGGCCAGATCGTGGCGACCGGAACCCCGGGGCAGGTCGCGGACTCCGCACACAGCGTGACCGGCGAGTACCTCAGCGCCCACCTGAAGCCGAACTCTGCCGGATAGGGTCTGCCGAATAGGGTCTGCCGAATAGAGACAGAGCCGACCCGCGGTCCGAGCGCACGTCGCGGCTCACCTGAGCGGTTTCAGGCCCCGCTTGCGGCAGCGCCCACGCAGAGGACGAGTCCGACGAGCGAGGCAACGGCCATGCCGATCATTGCTCCGGCCATGACCCACAGACGCACTCGGCCTGGTCGAAAGACGAAGCGGGCAATGAGAAGGATCAGGTAAAGCACCGCCGCTATGACGATCGTCGTGATCGCTGTGGGCACCGCCGTGCTGCCAGAGACGATGATCGCCGTGAGCACGCCCGCGATGACGACGAGGAAGATCCCACCAGCCACGATCCAGATGGTGCCCGACGAGCTGCGCAGCGCAGGCTGATCACTGATGCGCCGCGACTCGATCGGTTCACGGGAACTGTTGTCCATGCGGTCGAATGTACCGAGCGAACCGTGCCTCGGCTAGGGGGTGCGGTGCCTCAGCCCGGCTCCTGCTCCACTTCCTTCGCCTTCTCGGCCTTCTCTGAGACGCCGCTCGTTCTAAGAATCCGTTTAAGCGAACGTTTCCAGTAGAGAGTTTCGCCTGATACACGCACAGCTGCCTCAAAGACTGAATGATGTATCGCCGACATATCTACATACTGCCATGGAACCGGCACTGGGCAAGATCTTCACCACGGGGTGCGAAAAGTTTCACGAGTCAATCCACTGCACCCAGGCGCATAGACCAGATGGCCGCAGAGACATGGGGGCGATTTTCCGAGTAGATTCTGGGTCGTTCCGGCCAGCACGGTCAAGAATGACAATGGCATACGTGTAAACTAGTTAAGTCGCGTTACAAGTTGCTGGATTCCCGCTCGGGTAGCGGAGAAGGCGCGATGCCTGAATCCGAACGCAGCTCAGGGACACGAACGAGGCACAGCGAGCCCCATCTGGGAGCCCTTGGTAGAGCCCGAGTTGGAGTGCCGTCGCCCCTTGTTTGACAACCGCAAAGGTAACCTTTCGAGGGGCGACACGCCTCATTCAGGAGAAGGGGGAGTCTTCGACTGGTCGCCTAATGCTCCTGTTGACTCTTAATCCCTCTGCGCGAAGCTTCGCAACGAACCTTCGCAGTTCATGGCGAGTCGATTCCTGACGCCCCTTAGTAAGTGTGAAGACCTGTCCCTTAGGCGATCTCAGTCGAAACGTAGTCGGACTGTCTGTCTTAACCCGCCATCCTTGCGCGGCTGCATTCCCACTCAAAGTCGATAGCTCTCGTTCCAATACAGTGACTCCTGAGCTCAACGCGCTTAATTGGCGATCACGAGCAACCGGCCCTAAGGCCCTAATTCGTTCTTCTATGCTCATGCCCGCTTCAGTGAGCGCGGCTCCGATGTTCCCATCACTACGCGAAGCATAGGGCAATCTGGTCACTCCAAGTATGTCGCTCGGAATCTTGATGTCCTCTGTCGCCAACATATAGACACGCTTTCGACCCAGAGCACCTGCGAACAAGCCATACTCAAAAACGATATTGTCGCGCATGGCAACAGACGTCTCGCCGCGGCTCTCGTTGATGTCGTCGGGTGTTGCGATCAACACAGCGAAATCAACTCGTTTGGTAACGTCGATCAAAGAGTCTAAAGCATTGCCTCCTGGCTCGAAGACTCCCTGATTCCAGCGAGTGACTAGACAGGCACGGCTTAACACCACCTGAAGATTACGAGCTACATCTTCTCCTTCGGAAGAAGACCCAATAAACAGCCCGACCTCAGAATCTAAACCATCCATGCCGACTATTCTATGTACTCAGCCGGACATTGATAGTTCGCGGGTATCTGACTGACGCCCAGCCATCTGCGAGCACTAAGCGATCCGAGTGACTCTCAAGCTCGAAGCTTCGGCGCTAAGCTCCTGACCTCAGCCCGGCTCCTGCTCCACTTCCTTCGCCTTCTCGGCCCTGGTGAAGGCCTGGTACTTCCGAATGACTTCGAGCGCCGGACCGTCGGCGAGCAGCTCGCCCTTCTCGATCCACAGCGCGCGGTTGCATGTGTCCTTGATCGTGCGCATCGAGTGCGAGACGAGGAAGACGGTACCGGCGTTCTCACGGATGGAGCGGATGCGACCTTCTGAACGGTCACGGAACTTCTTGTCACCGACGTTGAGGGCCTCATCGACGATGAGGATCTCATGCTGCACCGAGGTCGCGATCGCGAACTTCAGCCGCTGGGACATACCCGAGGAATACGTGCGCATCGGCAGGTCGATGAAGTCCTCGAGCCCGGTGAACTCGACGATGTCATCGAACTTTGCGTCGATCTCGGCTTGAGTGAGCCCCAGGGCGAGAGATCCGAGGATGATATTGCGGGCCCCCGAGAGATCGGGGATCAGCGCGGCACCGACACCGAGGAGGTTGGGCCGTGACGTCGCATAGATCGCCCCCTCCGAGGTCGGGGTCAGACCGGTGATCGATCGCATGAGCGTGGACTTGCCGGAGCCGTTGCTGCCGATGACACCGATGGATTCGTTCTTGTGGGCGACGAAGCTGACGCCTTTGAGGGCATGAACCTCTCTGAGCTCACGGCGCTTCGACATGACGTCTTTGCTGCCCAGCTTGAGCTTCTTGCCCGTGGCTAAGGTCTTATAGCGGACATGGACGTTGTCACAGACGACGACGGGCGGATTGTTCCGCGTCACCTCGGGGAGGCTGCCGGTGTAGATCGGGGTCTCTTCAGATGTCTCGTCACTCATCGCGACCGAACCTTTCCTCGGCCTGCCAGAAGAACACGAAGCCGATGATGAAGATGCCGAAGGCCCAGATGGCCAGGTGCCAGAAGTAGTCGTAGGGAATCACACCGTCCTTCATGAGGATGCCGCGAGCGATCGCCAGGACGTTATTCAGTGGCTGCCAGTCGGCGAAGGGCTGCAGCGCCGGGTTGATCTTCTCCACCATGACCTTGAGGTCGAAGAAGACTCCGGAGGTGTAGAAGATCATCCGAGAGATGAACGGGGTGACCTGGGACAGGTCCCGGAAATGGACGGTCGCGCGGGCGAAGATGAACGCCACTCCCTGGTTGAAGATCCAGAACAGTATCACCAAGGGGATGAAGAGGAACCATTCCCAGTTGGGGCGTGCACCCCACAACATGACGAGCAGCGCCATGAAGATGAAGGTGGGGATGAAATTGAGGAGGTTCTGGAACACCGTGGCGATCGGCAGCACGATGCGTGGGAACGGCAGCGATTGGACGAGAGACGCGTTGCCGATGATCGACTTCGCACCGCCGTTCATCGAGGTGTTGAAGAACTCGAGGACGAAGACGCCGATGATGACGAAGGGGGCGAAGTCATCGGGGCGCGCGGTGGCACCCTTCATGATGTAGCCGAAGACCGTGCCGTAGATGAGCGCTGAGAATGCCGGGCGCAGCAGCACCCAGAGCATACCGAGGCGGTTGCGTTCGTTCTCGGACTGCATCCGATACTTCGCGAGCGTGTACGTGAAGTCGCTGCGGCTGAGAAGCTGTTTGACGTATTGGGGCAAAGACGGCCGTCCACCCACTCTGTCGAGTCCGTGCTCGGCAGCAAGCCTGGCCATATCCATGAACAGAAAATTCTCTCGTCGGCGACTGGGGATAGAACAGAAAGAGTCTACGGGATGAGACTAGCGCAGACTCACAGTCGGCTGTGAGCCTTGAAGTCGAAGTCCGGGTCCTCCAGTTGGGCTCTCGTGGGGATGTGGTTACCTCCGAGTACCCGTCTGGCGGCGGCCTGCATGGGCGGCCAGTTGAAGGTCTCGACGCCGACGAGTTTCGACTCCGGATCGGGCCCGTCGAAGTGGAAGACCTGGAACTTCGCTCCGGTCGGGTCGTGTCTGATGATCGTGTCGTCGGCGTCGGGGCTGGTCAGACCCGCCGTGAACACTTTCTCCGGGCCTTGGAAGCTCCAGTGCCAGGGCACGTCCGACCAGATTTTCGGACCGGCACCCGAGGCACTCTCTGCACCGTCCTCGCGGCTGTCGGTGTGCGATTTCTCATCGACTTCCACGACGTCTGTCGGAGTATCAGCGAGGAGTTCGGCGAGGAATTTCCCGTGGCTTTCGGCCACCGGTTCGCATGCCCAGGGGTGATCGAGAGCATAGGGTCCGGCCGTGACGGTGGCGCAGTCGCCGGCGGCATAGACACCCGGATGTGATGTTGCCAAACTCTCATCCACGTCCCAGGCATAAGCAGGTCGGTGACCGTCGATCGGGATCAGCCGAGGACGAGCTCCGACGCTGGTGATGAACAGCTCGTGAACATCGGCGCGGATATCGTCCGGGCTCGCCGTGTGGGTGACGAATTCGACCCCCGCGGCCGCGTGTTTTTCGACCAGTGCCCTCCGCACGGGAGCGGAGAGCTGTCTGCGCAGCGGTTCGTCCCCACGCAGGTAGACCGTGGCCTGATGTCCGGCAGCGACCGCCGAGGTGGCCACCTCCATTCCGAGATAGCCGGAGCCCAGCACCCCGACGTTGAGCAGGTGGTCCGACTTCGCGACCTGGTCGAGGATCCATTCGGCATCGCCGAGGTCGTAGACCGGAAGCGCGTCCGGATAGTGCGGGATCTGCTCCCGATTGGCCTCCATCCCCGTGGCGAGGATGCAGTGGGTGAAGTCGATGGACTCCCCCGAGGCCAGGTGGATGGTCCCGGCTGTTGCGTGATGGTTCGACAGCGAGTGGGGGTGTCGCTGGGTCTCCGCGGTGTAGCGGGAGTCGGCGGCCGCCTCGGCGAGGGTGATCTCCTCTGCCCAGTCGCGGACGAAGGTGATGTGCTCTGTCGATTCGAGGTGGTAGGGCAGGTGATGGCGGGCACCGTCGAAGAGGTGCTTCGACAGCGGCGGCCGCTCGCAGGTCTCGCCGGCGCGCGGGTCGATGACGGTGACCGCCTGACCTCGGTCGCTCAGTTCCCGAGCCGCCGTGGTCCCGGCCAGGCCCCCACCGATGATGACGATCCGCTTGCTCATGTCTCCATGCTATGCCTCGCCGAGGCGGTTCGCCGAGAGGTGCGGGTGCCCGGCGCGAATCGTGCCGAGCGGCTCTACGTCAGTCCCTACCGATACACTGGATCCACGTTGGAAGGTGAGGACGATGGCTGTACGCGTACCCGTGGCGCCTGAGGTCGTGGAATGGGCGATGGACCGCTCGCATGACGCGGCTGGCATCTCCGAATCCATGCCCAAGGTCCGGGAGTGGATCGACGGTGTTTCGCGACCGACCTTGAATCAGCTGTCGAACTTTGCTGCGCGAACTGGCACTCCGTTCGGCTATCTGCTGCTGCCTCAGCCTCCGAGACTCGAACTGCCGATAGATGATTTTCGCGATGGCTTCGATGCCGACGCCTACCGTGAACCGTCCTCTGACTTGCTTGCGGTAATCAACCAGAGCATTCGTCGGCAGGACTGGTATCGCGACTATGCCAACGATCTAGATCTTCCTGAGGTTGAAGTCGTCGGACGCGCAGCCGATTGGGAGCCGACTCGAACGGCTGCTGACATGCGGAAGGAACTCGGCTACGAGGTTGCTCAGCGCAGCGGAACTCGGCGTGATCAGCGAAGGTATCTGCTCCAAGCGTTTGAAGACCTCGGCGGTCTGGCTGTGGCGACATCGATGGTTGAGAACAACAACCATCATCTGCTTGACATCGATGAGTTCCGGGGCTTTTCTCTTATCGATGAGACAGCACCCCTCATCTTCGTCAACACCGGACAGACGCTCAACGGGCAACTCTTTACCTTGGCACACGAGTTCGCTCATGTCTGGCGTGGCATCGGCGGGGTGGGGGTCGAGGACCCAGGTCGAACTCCGCAGAGCACGATCGAACGATGGTGCAACAGAGTGGCTTCTGAGTTCTTGGTACCGGAAGCGGATCTGCACAGACATTTTCACGATGTTCACGATGAAGAACTGGTTGCCCAACTCGAGGCCCTATCCCGGATATTCAAGTGCGGGACTCTGGTTGTTCTGCAGGCGATCGAGCGTGCAGGGCTCAGACGGTTCGACGACTTCCCAGCAGCCTACGAAGCCGAAGTCGCCAGGTTGAAAGGACTGAGTCCGCGGCAGAACAGCGGTGGAGACTTCTATGCCAATCAGCCATACAGGATCGGTGAGCGCTTGTCCCACGCGTTGATCGACGATGTTTTCGGTGGCCGCACCGCTGTTGCCGAAGCGATTAAGCTGATGTCGTTCAAGTCGCTGTCCACGTTCGACAAATACGCAAGGCACCTCGACCGAGAGGGCTGACGATGTATCTCCTGGATGCCAATGCGTTTATGGAAGCGAGCCGTCTCTACTACTCGTTTCAGATTGCGCCGGGCTTCTGGCAATGGCTTTCGGATTCGTTCAGGGCGGGCACGGTGGCATCGGTCACCGCCGTGCATGATGAGATTGCCGTCGGTGACGACGAGTTGGCGGACTGGGCCAAAGACTCCGAGCTGCGGCGGTTCTGGCTCCCGGATTCGGCAGAGTCTATTTCGGTTATGGCGGAGCTCGCGGTTTGGGCAAACAGTCCCGAACGAATCTACAAGCCGTCTGCCATATCCGAGTTCATGGGTTCAGCCGACCTTCGGCTGATTGCACAAGCGAAAGCAGTGGGAGCAACTGTTGTCACTCGTGAGACTTCGGAACCGCACAGCAGAAGGAAGATCAAGATTCCGGATGCCGCTCATTCGGTTGATGTCAGTTGTCTGCAGCCGTTCGCGGTGTACGAGTCCCGCGGCCTGCGACTCTCTCAGCAGGATGTATGAGGCGGGGCCTCGTCATTCGGCCTCAATGACGAAATCCTGAATGATCTCGGACCAAGCGTTGATGCACACATGCCCGGTAAGGAAGCCGCCGGGCGACCCTGCGCGACGTGCGTCGGGCCCGCCTAGAAGAGAGTCGGATCTCTTCGGCGGGCCCGTTCCACAGTTACGTGGTCCTGTGCAGACACTGCCACGGCGGGCGTCTCGGATACTTGTCGCACGCGTTCAGAGCGCTCAAGCGACGCACGAACGCCTCACCTGCTCAGAGTTCCGTGGTCTGAGTGCCTCCGGCCGGGCGGTCTCCGGTGATCTTTGACTTGACCATGCGGAAGAGGCCGGATGCCTTTCCGCCGGGCAGACCCCAGTGCTGGGCGGAGTGCGTGATGACCTTGATGAGCCCGAGATTCGGATCCCGGCGGTCATCGAACCATGCCTTGTCGGAATCCGACCACAGATCATCGACCTTGGCCTCATCGTCGACGAACTCGACGCGCCCGGCCACCGACAGCCAGTTGCCCGCCTCGGCGATGCTGATATTGACTTCAGGGTTCGTTCTCAGCGCCTTCGCCTGGTCGCCGTCGAGGGCGAGGAAGAACCAGACATCGGCGTCCTCAGTGACCTCCTGAGGTGCCATCGGGTGGGCGAGGATCTTGCCGTCGGCCAACGCAGTCGCGAGCATGACGGAATCGCCGCCGCGCAGGATCTTGACGACATCGGCCTGGTCGAGCTGATCCGTCGCCGCCTCGCCTGCGGGCTTCTGCCCGTCGCCGGCGGCCGAGACCTGGCCGGCTTCCGTGTCGTCGGTGGCGTTGGCTGACGCGTCGCCGGCAGAGGTGCTGCCGGTGGCGGACGCGGCAGCTGCCGTGCTCGCGGCACCGCCTTCCGCGGTGCTGCCGACCGCGTTGCCCATCCCCGGTACGCTGTCGACGTCATCGGGGTCGGAGGTGGTGCCGACCGACGCGCCCATGCCCGGCGCGACAGAGGGCTTGGAATTCCTGCGCGAGTCGTCACTGGCACCGGCCGTGCTTCCGACGGCGGCGCCGGCACCCGGGGCCGTGCTGGACGGAGCGCCGCCGGGAGCTGTGCTGCTCGCGACTCCGGAATCCTTGGAGCCGGAGCTCGGGGTCACCTCGGCGGCTTTCGATTCGTCGATCGCCGTGTGCGAGCCATCGGGATTGCGATGCAGTGTCACGCCTTCTTCCTCGGCGGCATTCTGGGCACGTGCCTCAACGTTCTGCTCGGTGTAGCCGACTTCGGCGTGAGATTCCATGTCCGAAGTCCCGGCCAGCGGCTCTGCCGTCTCGTCCAGTTTCGCTGCGACGTCACGGGCCTTCTCCTCGGCCGGTGACTCGTCACTCTTGTCTCTGTTGTTCATGACCATTTCCCTTCGCAGACGGTTCCTGGCGCTGCAGTCATTCACGCCAGCCGTGGTCCGTTCACGCGGACCGTGGTCGGCTGGCACATCAACGACTACACGGTCATTCTCACACGGCTCTCCGGTCGGCAACAGCCCCCTTGGAATTGGAGCCAAGACGCCTGAAATCCGGTCGTTCGGGCTTCGCGCAAGGGTATGGACACAGTCGCGAACCCGGTCGCGGGCGTGTGCGGATTCGGAGTCTTCGAGCAGGTGCGAGCACCTGGCTTGCGTGCCTACACTGAAGCCATGGATGAAGAAACGACCGTCACCGTCAACGACATCCCCGAAGGGGCCGCCATCATCGACGTCCGTGAGGACGACGAATGGGAGGCCGGGCACATCGAAGGCGCTGTCCACGTGCCGCTGGGCGAACTGCCCGGCCGCCTCGACGACCTTCCCCTCGATGACGACATGTACGTCATCTGCCGCACCGGCGGGCGCTCGAACCGCGCTGTGGCCTGGCTCAACCAGAACGGCTTCGACGCCTTCAACGTTCAAGGCGGCATGGGGTCATGGAACCTCGACAACGGCAAGCCGATCGTCTCCGAGACCGGCGAAGAGCCTTGGGTGAAGTGATCCTCGGACAACTTGAGACAGGGCAGGGCCGAACGGCGGGTCCGTCCGCTCTGCCCTGTCGATGCTCGTTGATCGATGTCGACCACGAATTCAAGCGTCTGGTAGGGATTCCTCACTGATCCGAACGTTCTACAGAATCTCTGCTCTATTCAATCTCAACGTTCCAGAGCGAACGTGCCGACCCAGACCAGTGCAGCCGGAACGGCGAACATGAGTAAGCTCCATTCGGGTCCGCCGCTGTTTGAGAACGTCACGAAGAAGATGATCGCGGTAACAGCAGCTACGAGGAAGCTGACGATCCTCACGGTGATGAGCAACGTGCCGACCGGGTTCACGGCCAATCGGATGATGAATACGAGCGCCAGCACAATCGCCAACACCACGAAGAACGCCAAAATCGGCATACAACCTCTCTTGAACAATAAATGTTGTCTGTTCGCAGAGACTACCGCATCACCGTTTGGCGGCGAGCTCGAATTCCACATCGACTTGTCGGCTGACAGTCGCCCTCTCTGCCAGAGTGCCCAACCGACCAACCGCACCGTAGGTGGCTGCGCTTAAGTTGGCTTCAACGAACTCGCCATTCCGACCCCATAGGACAGTCTCGCGATTTCGCAAGCGCGTCGACTTTCAGCGGTGGCTAGACAAGTTGGGCTACAAAGCACACGGATGAGATGCACCGTTTTCCGGCGTCGATCTCACGGAGCTCAGATCTCAGTCCTCCGCGGAAGGAATTCCCGCCTTGACCGGGTCGGGGATCTCGTCGGGCCGATACTTCGGCAGCCTTGAGGCCGGCACTGCCGCGACCAGGCTGACGCCGGCGAGGATGAGGAAGCCGAGCTTGAGCGTGCGCAGCCGCTGCTGAGAGTTGAGCTCGACGGCATGCTCGACCTGTTCCGGTGTCGCCGTCGTACCCGCGAGGACCTCGCGCAGTTCGTCGTTGCTCACGAAGTTCGCATTGTCGAGGTCGACCTGTTCGACGAGTTCCGGCGGCAGATCGGGATGATCATCGGCGGCAGACGCCAGCCCCGCCGAGAGCACAGTGACCAGCAGCGCCCCCATGACCGCGGTGCCGACCGCCGAGGCGAGGTTCTGCGCGGTGCCGCGGATCGACCCGACGTCACCGGCCAGATGCTTCGGAGCTGCGGTGACCAGCACATTGAACACCAGTGTCACGAGCGCACCCTGTCCGATGCCGAAGACGATGAGGCCGAGGATCGTCGGCAGAGTCTCCCAGTTGTTCGTTACGACGAACGCCAGCCAGACCAGCGCCGCGGTCGTCAGGCCGAAGGAGAACAGCGCGATCGTGCGCGGTGAGTAGCGCTTGTAGAAGCGGACGATGAGCGTGGCGGTGACGAAGACCGTGAGGTTGAACGGCAGCATCGCCAGCGACGTGTCGAAAGGGGTCCGACCCTGGACGACCTGGATGTAGGTGGGCACGGTGAAGTTCACGGCCGCCTCCATGGCGACGATGACGAACATCGCGTAGACCGCCGCCCGTTCGCTGGGCCGACCGAGCACGCTGATGTCGACGAGCGGCACCTTGCCTGCCGCCTTCCGCCGCTTCGTCCAGATGAAGAACAGCTGCCCGAGGACGACGCCGACGACGATGAACACCGGCGCCGGTGACAGCCCGGCGATCGAGAACGGTGCCCCATCCTCGGCGCGGATGATGCCCCACCCGTTGAGGTTGTTGAACCCCATCGTCAGCAGCACGACCGCAGCACCGATGAGTGCAGAGGCGACGAGGTCGATCCGGATCGCAGGGTCCCCCTTGTCCGACTTCAGCGTGAACGTCAGTGCGAAGACGATGACGGCCAGGCCCAGCGTGATGAAGAAGATCGGCCGCCACCCCACCAGCGTGCCCAGGGTGCCGCCGATGAGGAAGGCGCTCATCCCGGAGAAGGCACGTGCCGACCCGAGCGAGCCGACCGCGGCCGCCTGCTGCGCTCCGCGATAGTTCTCGGCGATGAGCGCGACCAGGGCGGGCACGATGATCGCTGCGGCGGCACCGGCGAGCAGCTGACCGGTGATCACCCAGGTCACGGTGCGGGAGAAGATCATGAGCAGCGAGGAGGCCGCGAAGACGACGAGGACGACGCGGAAGATGAGCACCCAGCCGATCCGCTGACCCAGCTTCGCGCCGGTCATCACGAGCGCGGCCACAGCAAGGCCGTAGACGACGATCGTCGACGAGGCGACCGTGGGCGGAACACCGAAGTCCTCGACCATTCCGCCGAGCGAGATCGGCAGTGCGGCGACGTTGAACGACATGAGGACCTGGGCGAGGAAGAGCCCGATCATCGGTGCCCAGGATCTGCGCTCCTCGGCGAGGTCGTTCGGTGCGGTTTCGGCGCTCATCATTGTCCTTTCCGTGGGCGTTCGACGGCTGCGTTCGAGGCGAAGAGATTCATACCCAGCACCCGGGAGATGTGGAAGCACGCGCGCTGCCCACGCACGCTGTTGCCCGCGGAGTCCAACCTCGGCGAGAAGGTGCCCAGCGCTCCCTTGCCCGGGGCGATGGCGACGATGCCGCCGGCGACCCCGGATTTGGCGGGCAGTCCGATCTCGAAGAGCCACTCGCCGCTGTTCTCGTACATTCCGCACGAGGCGAGCAGCGCGAGCGTGTCACGGGCCACCTCGGCGGAGACGACCTGCCGGCCGGTCAGCGGATTGATCCCACCGTCGGCGAGGGTCGCTCCCATCACCGCGAGGTCGTGCGCGGTGACCAGCAGCGAGCACTGCCGGGTATAGATGTCGACGGTGTCGAGCGGATCCGTGATGATCCGCCCATAGCTCTCGAGCAGCCGAGCCAGGGCCTTGTTGCGCTGATTCGTCTTCATCTCCGATTCGTACACGCGACCGTCGAGGCGAAGCGGCCGACCGGCGAAGCGGGAGAGCCCGGTACGGATGTTCTCCCATTTCTCCGCCGAGGTGGCCCCGGGCATGAGTGCGGTCGTGGCGATGGCACCGGCGTTGACCATCGAGTTCAGCGGTTTGCCGTCGTTGAGTTCGATCGCCATCACCGAGTTGAAGGCGAGCCCCGTGTTGTTGACGCCGACGCGTTCGTGGACGAGTTCGGAGCTGCGGGCCTGGCAGACGAGTGCGAAGACGAAGGCCTTGGAGATGGATTGGATGGAGAACTCGATGTCGACATCTCCGGCCTCGTGCACGGCCCCGGCCGATTCGATGAGGCTGAGTCCGAACCACCGGGGATCCGCCTCGGCGAGGATCGGGATGTAGTCGGCGACCTCACCGTCGTCGAGTCCGCCGTAGCGTGCGTGGATGTCGGCCAGGGTCGCGTCGATGAAGCTGTCGGAGGGCAGGCCGCCGGTGGAGGCTCGCTGTCTGACCGATACTTCGTCAGGCCCGACCATCTCTGATCCTCGTCTCGTTCGTGTGGGGCAGTCCTCGGTGCCCGTCCGCAGAGTGATTTCACTCTATCTCAGGGATATCCTCTTGCACAGGTTTCTGACCAGGGATGATCGCCGAGATTCTCGGTCGGCAGTCGTGGCACCCGGCTTCCGTGGTGAGCCGGTGGGCCGCGCCACGGATGAGCCGCGGAGACGAGCCCCCTTGCTCCGTTTCCACGATGGGTCTACCGTCAAGACCACGGATCACTCCCGCACCTCTTGTGATCCTCAATCCTCCGTCGAACGGCGTGAGCGTGTTCAACTCCGAAGGGAGCAGAAGTCATGAGTGACGAGAAGAAGAACCTGCCGGAGAACGCAGCAGAGCAGCAGACCGAAGACGAGCAGGAGGTCGAGAGCTCTGCCGTCGGAGTCGGCGCCGAGACAGACGCCGAAGGCAGTTCCCAGACTCCTGAAGAGAAGCTCGAGCGCATCGCCGCCGAGCACGATGTTCCGATCGATCGGGACCCTGAGGAAGCCCAGGCCAAAGCCGAAGGGTCCTCCTCCCCCGACAAAGACCGGGATATCAGCGGTGGAGACACGAAGGAAGAGGACGACGACTCCGTGGAGCCGCCGGACTGAGTCTGCGACGGCGAGGGCTTGGTCGTGGAATTCCGATCCGTCATGTCTGCCGAGTCCACGATGCAAGAACTCCGTGGACACAACTGTGACAGGTGGCCCGGATTTGGCAAGGTAGAAGAATGACTACTCGCGCCGGCCAGTTGGCCCAGGACAAGGATCTCGTGGACATCCCTGCCCTTCTCGATTCCTATCACGACCTGGTTCCCGACCCTTCGGTGCCTTCGCAAGCAGTGAGCTTCGGGACCTCGGGCCACCGCGGTTCGAGCTTCAACCGTTCCTTCAACGAGGCGCACATCGCTGCCATCACCGCAGCCATCGTCGACTTCCGCCGCGACAAGGGCATTCGCGGACCGGTCTTCCTCGGCCGGGACACCCACGCGCTGAGTGAGCCCGCATTCCTCACGGTCCTCGAGGTGCTCGCCGCCGCCGAGGTGCCGGCGCTCATCGACGAACGCGACGGCTTCACCCCGACCCCTGCCGTCTCCCATGCGATCCTCGGCTTCAATGCCGGGAAGTCGCGCGAGGATGCCCAGGCCGACGGCATCATCGTCACTCCCAGCCACAATCCGCCTGCCGACGGCGGCATCAAATACAACCCGCCGCACGGCGGGCCCGCCGGCACCGAGACGACGACATGGATCGCCGAACGCGCGAACAGCTACCTCCGCGAGGGGTGGGAGAAGATTCCGCGCACCCCCTTCCAGCGGGCCTTCCACCTGGAGAACACCGAGAACTTCGACTACGTGTCGAACTACGTCGACGACCTCGAATCCGTCATCGACCTCGACGTCATCCGCTCCTCCGGGCTGAAGATCGGCGCCGACCCGCTCGGCGGAGCCAGCGTCGACTACTGGGCGGCGATCGCCGAGGACTACGACCTCAACCTCGACGTCGTCCATCCGGACGTCGACCCCACCTGGTCGTTCATGACCCTGGATTGGGATGAGAACATCCGCATGGACTGCTCCTCTCCCTATGCGATGGCCGGTCTCATCGCCTCCCGCGGCGACTACGACATCGCCACCGGCAACGATGCCGACGCCGACCGCCACGGCATCGTCACCCCCGATGCCGGGCTGATGAACCCCAACCACTACCTGGCGGCGGCCATCGACTATCTCATCGACGCACGCACCGATTGGCCGGCCGGTGCCGGGATCGGCAAGACTCTGGTCACCTCGTCGATCATCGACCGCATCGTCGCCGCCCACGACCGGCCGCTGTTCGAAGTGCCCGTCGGCTTCAAGTGGTTCGTTCCCGGCCTGCTCGATTCGACGCTGGCCTTCGGCGGGGAGGAATCGGCCGGTGCGTCGTTCCTGCGTCGGGACGGCAAAGCCTGGTCGACGGACAAGGACGGCATCATCCTCGCCCTCCTTGCAGCGGAGATGACTGCGAAGACCGGGCAGACTCCCTCACAGCGATACGCAGGGCTGGCCGCGAACCACGGCATCAGCGCCTACGCCCGCCAGGACGCCCCGGCGACCCGCGAACAGAAGGCCCGCCTCGGTGCCCTTGACGCGTCGCAGGTGAGCGCGAAGTCCGTCGGCGGTGAATCCGTGACGGCGGTCCTGACCTCGGCACCGGGAAACAGCGCGCCGATCGGCGGGCTCAAGGTCACCACGGAGAACTCCTGGTTCGCGGTGCGTCCGTCGGGCACTGAAGACGTCTACAAGATCTACGCCGAATCCCTGCGCGACGAAGACCACCTGCGCCAGGTCCAGCACGACGCGCGGACCCTGGTCGACGGGGTGCTGAAGTAGGGCGCCTGGGTGCAGCCGTGCAGGGTGCTGCGTGCAATTGCGGGTCCGCGCGTGCGAGTGCGGATCACGATCGCGTATCGCTGCTCATGCAGAATCGTCGCAAATGCACACGTCATCAGCTGAACCGGCCAGCTGGCAACCACCGAGCCGAACCGGCAGGGTGAGCAGACTGCGGCGTCCACATTGAGCCGTGACCAACCGGTCCATCAGCAGAACATCGTGCCTTCAACGGCCGGGCTCGGACCGCGGACTCGTGACAATGAGTGCCGCACGACTGCAATACGCCCGTTTTCGGTCTGTGACCTGCTCCAAGTCGGTTCTCAGCGACCGTTGTCGCGTCTTCAGCCCGGGTCGCAATACTGATCCACGTCAAGGACATGCCGCCCTGCAGTGACAGACAGCGGCAGACACGACGAAGGGATAGACACAATGAAGTCCACCATTCGCAATCGCGCAGCAGCTCTGGGAATCGCGACCGTCGCCGGGCTCTCCGGCGTCGGGCTGGCAACAGGACCGGCCATGGCCGCCGATGCTTCTCTCGCGGACTCCTCGAGTCAGTCAGCCGCCTCGGACGTCGGCTCACAGTCCATCTACTATCCGATCGAAGCCGGCAAGTATGCAGATGAACTCGTCATCGCCTGGGGCCAGGACAGCACCGACCGAGTCGAAGCGTTTGCCACCGACGAAGTTGCCGAGAAGCTGGCAGACCACGGCGATGAGCACGGTTCTCATTGGAGGAACTCCGGGGCAGAAGGCGCCGCGGGAACCACGTACATCACCTACCGGAACACAGAGACCGGCGAGAAGATGACGCTCGGTGTCTCCAACCAGGCCATCGGCGACCAGGACGAATGGGGTGCAGCACCCCACGCGGTCTACAGGGTCGACTTCGACGGCTGAAGCGGATGAAGCACTGGACCGACAGTGAGACCGCCTCTACGAGGCGACCGATGAGAGGCGCTATCGGCCCGGATGCACCGAGCCCCGCTCCAGGAAGTTTCTGGAGCGGGGCTCGGTGTGTGACTCAGCGGAGCTGGACCGCAGCGATCGCGGCTGCGGCGAGCCGCCTCGGCGAGGGATGCCCGGGAAAGGGCCGCCTCGGCGAAGGTGTCAGCGCTTCGCCGCCTCGGCGAGGGTGTTACAGGTGGGCCTCCGGGGCGTTCTGCACATAGTCGGCCACGGTGTCGTTCTTGAACGCGTCGCGGACCTTCTTCAGCTCATCCTCGTCGACGTTGACGATCGACTGACCGTCCGGGGAGGTGCCGACGCCGGCGACGGGGGCGGTGAAGAACTCGATGTCGCCGGGGCGGACGTCGCGCATATTGAACGCGGTCGAGGAGATGTACTTCGCGTCCAGGCCCGAGTCGACGTACATGTACGGCGCGAAGTTCTTGACCATGTCCTGGATCTTCTTCGGGTTCGACAGCGTGTCGGCCGAGATCATCTCGTTCGTCAGCCCGCGGATGAACGCCTGCTGATTGCGCGCACGCTGGAAGTCGCCGTCCTTGAACTGCTTGCGCTCACGCACAAAGGTCAGCGCCTGATCGCCGTCGAGGACATTCTCGCCCTGAGTGAAGGAGTAGCCGTTCTTCTCGAACGCCTGCTCGGAGTTCACGGTCACCCCGCCGAGGCTGTCGGTCAGAGCCTTGAACCCCTCGAAGTCGATGATCGCCACGTGATCGAGGTCGGTGCCGATGAAGTCCGAAACCGTCGACACGGCCAGCGGCAGACCGCCGTAGGACAAGGCAGCGTTGATCTTCGACTTGCCGTGGCCGTCGATGTCGACATAGGTGTCGCGCGGGATCGACATGATCTGGACGTTGCCGCCGTCCTCGGGCAGGTGCATGACCATGATCGTGTCCGAGCGCAGCCCGCGCGAATCGTTGACGTCGACATCGCTCATCGGCTCGTCCGAGCCCAACAGCAGGATGTTCGTGCCGTCGCCTTCCTTGCCGCCGGCGCTGTCCTTGCCGAAGACCTGTTCATCGCTGAGCTGGTTCGCATTCTTGTCGAAGGACCGGCCGACGCTCCAGACGTAGAGCCCGATGCCGAGCACGCCGAGGATGACGATGATGAGCAGCGCGACGAGGACCTTGCGCCAGACGCGCTTCTTCTTGCGCGGTCGCTGCTGCTCGTCGGGCTGGTGGTCGAAGAGATCGTCGAAGGTGGTGTTGTCCGTCATCGGCACTCCGGGGTCATGTCGGTGCGGCACTCACGCCGACGGGAAGGAAAATGCAATCTCGGCAATTATATAGCTTTTGTTACAAACCCCAGGACACCTCGGCAGCACTGCCTCCCCGAGGTGAGGCGACTCACCGGTAATAGCGCAGGATTCGCCTGGCTGTCGCTCGGGACGCTCGGTAGACTTTCCTGGTGTTCAACAACTATCGGGAAATTCTGTCGCTTCCCGGTGCTCTCAAGTTCTCCTTGGCCGGTCTCGTCGCCCGGATGCCCATCGCAGTGCTGGGTCTGGGCATCGTCCTCTTCATCCAGGGCGTGACCGGGTCATATGGCATGGCGGGCATCGTCTCCGCCGTGTACATGATCGTCCAGGCACTTGCCGGCCCCGGGATCGCCCGCCTCGTCGACCGCCTCGGCCAGGCGAAGGTCATGGTGCCCATCGTCATCACCCACCTCATCGCGTTGGCGCTGCTCATCGTCTCCGTGTACGAGGACTGGTGGACGGGATTCGTCTTCGTCTTCGCCGGCATCGGCGGTGCCACCGTGGGCTCCGTCGGTTCGCTCGTGCGCTCGCGGTGGTCGCACATCGTCGACACGCCGAAGAAGCTGCAGACCGCGTTCTCGTGGGAATCGGTCGCCGATGAGCTGATGTTCGTCTCCGGGCCGGTGCTGGCCACGGTGCTGGCGACAGCCGTGTGGCCGCCGGCGGGAATCATCCTCTCGATGATCACCGTCGGCGTCGGTTCGCTGCTGCTCTACATCCAGAAGTCGACCGAACCCCCGCCGGTGGAGCGGACCACCGAAGCGAAGGGGCACGTGTTCTCGAACCCGGGCATCTTCGCGATCATCATCGTCAACATCTTCCTCGGCGTGAACTTCGGCGCCATCGACGTCATCGCCGTCGCCTTCGCCGACGAGCTCGGCGTGAAGTCCTCGGCCGGTGTGCTGCTGTCCTGCCTGGCGCTGGGGTCGCTGATCTCCGGGGCGCTGTACGGAGCAAGGAACTGGCAGGCCGCCGTCCATCATCGCTTCGGAGTGGCCGTATCGGCTTTGGCCGTGGGCGCCTGCCTGATGCTGCTGGCCAATTCGATGGTCACCTACGGCATCATCCTGATCGTCGTCGGATCGGCGATCGCACCGAGCCTCATCGGAGCGAACTCCGTCATCGAGCAGCTCGCTCCCCCGCGCAGGCTCACCGAGGCGTTCGCCTGGTTGGGCACCTCGCTGGGCTTCGGCGTCGCCTTCGGATCGGCGGTCGCCGGCAACATCATCGACGCCTTCGACGCGAAGACCGCGATGCTCCTGCCCGCCGGCTGCGCGGTGCTCGGAGCGATCATCGCACTGTCGCTGCTCAAGCTGCTCAATCCTTCCCGGTCGAGTCATGAAGCCCGCCTGGAGAAGGACCGTCGGCGCGAGAAGGTCGTGGAGTCGTAAGGGCCGCCGAGCTGCGGGCGCTGCGGGCGTTGCGGTCGCTGCGGTCGCTGCGGTCGCTGCGGCGAGCATCCGTCACTCTTAGCTCGAAAGCACCCTGTTGCGGCGGCCTCCCAGCCATCTGAGCATCCGTCACCATCAGCGGCACTCCGCACCAATGCGTGGGCACCCGTCACCGCTCGCGCGAAGACACCCCGTTGCAACGGGGTGTTTTTGTGTTACCGGTGAGGGATGGTGGGACGGTCGCGGATGGTGACGGCCGGCCGCCTCGGCGATGTCAAAGATCGTTGACATCACGATGTCAAACATGCTTTACTTTTAGATGTAAAGAGAAGTTGACATCAAGGAACGGTATGGAAGTTCAGACCTCGGACCTCAAGCAGGTTCGCAAGGCTGCCGGGCTGACGCAGGCGCAGCTGGCCCAGCTCACCGGAGTGTCGCGACAGACGATCATCGCGACCGAACGCGGCGACTACGCCCCCAGCGTGTATCTGGCGCTGCGCATCGCCCGAGCCTTGAACACGACAGTCGAAGAGATCTTCTCGCTCCAGGAGGAATCCCCATGAACAACGTCAGCGACAAGAAGAACCGTCCCAACGAACTGGCCGATAGGATCGCCGGTTTTGATGACCCGTCGATGGGAGACGAACGCGAACGCGACGTGATCCTGCGCGCCTACACTTTTGGTGCAGTCGTCTCTACGTATGTGTTCTTCGCACTCGGACTCATCTTCGCCGTCCTCGGCGCGGGATTGTGGAGTGTGTTGATCGTCCTCGGATCCATGGTGACCAGCGGTGTCATCTCGGGGTATTGCAAGCGCGAGAATGTGGACTTCTCCATGGCTATGGCCCGTGTTTCGCCGAGGCGGCTGATCGTCGGCAACATCGTCGGAGCGGTGTTCGCGATCGTGTGGGTCGGTGCGATCGTCTTCCACATGAGTGAGGGCTATCCGCTCATCGATGCCGGCATGGGAGCAAGCGCCACACTCGGCGCCTCAACCAGCACCTATGCCATCGTGGTCGGCGCGGCTTTCGGATTCATCATCACGATCACGATGATGACGATCTCTCGTACACGCAAAATCAAGCAGGCCCGCGCCGAGGCGGCCGCAGCGGCCTACATTGAGGACGAGGACTGATGCGGCTGGGCTGCCGACGGCGTCCGTCACCGCTACCGGGTTACCGCACCGCTGGTGACGCATCCGGCACCGTTAGCGGCACAACATCCCGTTGCAACGGGGTGTTGTGCTGCTGGCGGGGCGGGGTGCCGCCAAGGGGGTGTTGTGCCGCTCACGGTGTGGGGTGCCTGCTGGTGCGCGAGAAGTCGGCCGTGGCCAAGGCTCCGACAGGGAAATTACAGCCCCGCCTGAGATTCCAGGTTCAGACCCAGTCCTTCTTCGCAGAGGTCTCGCCGACCCCGGCGTTGAAGACGTTGTGCGGGTCGAGGTCCTTGAAGTGGGCTTCCATCTCCGGCGGCACAGGGTAGAGCCGACCATAGTTGTGCTCGGCGGGCACGGCGGCACCGCGGGCCTCGAGAAGCTCGGTCATCTGCTTCTTCAGCGCCACCGGGTCGACGCCCTTCTTCGCCACATGGTCCTGGTGGAAGACATGGCAGAAGAAGTGCCCATAGTAGGAGCTGATGTGCAGCTGATCGGCGATCTCGTCGGGCAGCACTTCGAGCCAGTCCTCGTCGTCGCGGCGCAGCGCGACGTCGAAGGTGATCATGTCCGAGGAGTCCTCGCGGTTGAGGTTGAAGTAACGGGTCGCCGCACTCGCTGCACCGAAACGATGCAGCATCGCGGACTGAGCCTCATCGCCGCTGCACACGAAATAATCACCGTCGTGGGCCGCCTCGGCGAAGAAATCGTCGAGGAATCGACCCATCCGCGCCTTCTCCCCGCCGCTGACGACGAGCAGCAGGTGGTGTTCGAACCGGTCGCGGTATTCGAGCATCCGCTCGGGCAGCTGCTGCGGCAACAGACCGAACGCGTTCTGCGCTATCGTGTCGGCGACGGTCTCGCCGAAGAACGGCAGCTTCGCGAACACGCCGTTGGCCCAGTTCTTCAGCGCGAAGAGCCTGATCTGCTCCCGGCTGCCGGCGTGCTTGATCGAGACGAACGTGTCCTTGCCGTACTTCTCGGCGAGGTCGAAGGAGGGTCGGCCCATGTATTCGCCCGAGATCGGCAGCGGCATGTCCGAGGTCAGAATCGCCCGCCGCAGGTCTTCGAGCTCGGTCGGGCTGTTCGTGCCGACGTAGAAGGTCGTCGCGTCGGTCTCCTTCGGGAAGGTGCGGGTGCGCACGGCGAAGACCATGAGCTTGCCGGCTGATCCGGAGGCTTCAAACAGGTAGTCGGAGTTCGCGTTGAACCGGGCCGGAGAGTCGACGATCTTTCGGACCTGGGTCCCGTATTCGGTCTCCGTCGTGTCCTCGGGCGGAGCGGTGACCTCGGCCGGGTCCCAGTCACCGCGCTGGAGTCTGTCGAGGAGATGCGCGGGGTCATCACCGAGTTCGACGCCGAGGTGGTTGACCAGTTGGAGTCGCCCCTCCTCGGTGACGCGGGCGAAGATGGCGTGCTTCGTGAACGCCGGGCCCTTGCGGATCTGGGATCCGCCGGAGTTGTTCGCGATCCCGCCGATGACCGAGGCCCCGATCGAGGATGAGCCGATGACCGAGTGCGGTTCGCGGCCGAACGGGGCGAGCGCCTCGTCGAGTTCGTACAGCGTCGATCCGGCCAAACAGATCGCTTCGCGGGCGTCGTTGATGAGGTAGATCTGGTTGACGCGCAGGGTCGAGATGATGACGATCTCGCGGTCGTAGTCCTGTGCGCCGGGGCCGGAGCCGCCGGTCAGGCCGGTGTTGGCCGACTGCGGGATGACGATGAGGTCGTTGTCGACGCAGACCTGCAGGGCCCGCCACATGTCGACGAGGCTGCCCGGGCGCAGCACGGCCAGCACATTGCCGCCGCCGAAGCGGTTGCCCTTCGTATAGGGGGCGGTCGCCCGCGTCGAGGTGAGCACGTGGCGTGGCCCCATGATGTCGATGAACGCATTGACGGCTGGTGACTGTTGGCGTGATGTGCCGGGCATGTGGTCGATCCTTAAAGGTCGGTGGTAGCTGGTGTCATCGTAGAACGTCGTCAGCGTGCGCGACGAGGTTGTCCGCAGGGCTCAGGGCTCAGGGTTCAATCCGGTTCGCCCTCCGGATCTGCCCGCGTCCGCTTCTCGGTGCGTTTCCGTTCCCACTCGGCGAGCTTGTCGGCGATGACTCTTTCGTAGCCGTTGCCTGTGGGCCGGTACAGCTTCTCAGGCTCCATGTCCTCGGGGAAGTAGTTCGCGCCTGAGAACCCTCCGGGCGTGTGCGGATCGTACTCGTAGCCTTCCCCGTAGCCGAGTTTCTTCATCAGCTTCGTCGGGGCGTTGAGGATATTCGCGGGCGGCATGAGGGACCCGGTCTTCTTTGCCAGCCGCGTCGCGGCGTTGAACGCCGAGTAGACTGCGACAGACTTCGGCGCGGTTGCGAGGTAGACGACCGCTTGGGCGATGGCGAGTTCTCCCTCGGGGGATCCGAGGCGCTCATACACGTCCCATGCTGCCAGAGCCTGGTGGACGGCCTGCGGGTCGGCGATGGCGATATCCTCATTCGCGAACCTGACCAGACGTCGGGCGATGTAGAGGGGGTCCTCTCCGCCGTCGAGCATTCGTGCCAGCCAGTACAGTGCGGCGTCGGGGTCGGAGCCGCGCATGGACTTATGCAGCGCGGAGATGAGGTTGTAATGCCCTTCCTGCCCCTTGTCATAGATCGGTGCTCGCTGCTGAACGAGATCGACCAGACCCGAGGTGTCCAGTGTCCCGGTGACGGTCTGGAGCTGTTCGATGAGGTTGAGCAGATACCGGCCATCGCCGTCTGCCATCGCCATCATCGCCTGCCGGGCCTGGTCGTCTACCGGCAGCGTCCTGCCCATGGCTTCTTCCGCACGTTCGATGAGTGTGGTCAGAGCCCGCTCGTCGAGGCGCTTGAGGACGAACACCTGACAGCGAGACAGCAGCGCAGAATTGAGTTCGAAGCTCGGATTCTCCGTCGTCGCGCCGACGAGCACGACCGTTCCGTCCTCCACGTAGGGCAGGAAGGAGTCCTGCTGAGCACGGTTGAAGCGGTGGATCTCATCAACGAACAGCATCGTGCCCTGTCCGACCTCGCGCCGTTTGGCAGCCGCCTGGAAGACCTTGCGAAGTTCAGCGACGCCCGAGAAAGTGGCCGACAGCGGCTCGAACGCCAGCCCGGTCTGATCCGCCAGCAGACGCGCGATTGTGGTCTTCCCACAGCCCGGCGGCCCCCACAGCACCATCGAGACCAGTCGACGTTCGTCGACCATCCGTCCGATCGGTGCGTCCGGACCGAGCAGGTGCTCCTGGCCCGCCACATCTTCGAGAGCCTTCGGACGCAGACGGTCGGCGAGGGGACGACTACCGTCATCGGGTTCGAACAGTGACGGTGGTTCCTGATTCACTGTGTCACCTCGACTCCTCCGGCCCTGCGACTGCGGTTTCCTGTGCTGTCACGGTCGCTCGACGGGTACCCGCTGCTGGTGCCCGACAGGTCGCTGGCAGCCTCCCGTGCCCTGCGTTGGATGTCCTGTCCGGTGGATGTCCTGCCCGCTGAGACTCACGTCTGCTCCTGTACGTATCGGCTTCTCCCAGAGTCGCAGAGTTTTCGACTCCCGGCCAGACCCGTCACCACGGTCGAGTGATGGCCCGTGCCACGACGCCGAGGCACCCCAGGCAGACGAGTGCCAGACCGATCAGGGACAGGCTGTAGGGCAGCACGGGCAGCAAGGCGGCGAGCACTGTGGGCAACAGGAACCCGGAGTAGGCGAGGCAGTAGTAGACCCCGGTGATGCCCGCCGACTCCTGTGGTGAGGCGATGGCCTGGACGATGATGAGTCCGGCGACGACGCAGATGCCGTAGGCCAGACCGAGCACGATCGCGACGATGCCGGCGAGGATCGGATTCGCAGTGACGGCGGCAACGACGCCCAAGCCCATTCCGAGCGTCATCAGTCCCAGCCCGACGATGAGTGCCCGGCCGCCCGTGGCGCGGTTGATGCCCGGCACGAGGTTCTGCACGAGGGCCCCGGCACCGAGAGTGACGACAGTGAGCACTGTGGCGTACAGCGTCGTCCACTCCCCCAGCTTCTCCTGTACGAGGGCGGGCATCACTGCATAGGCCACCCCGGCAGCACCGAAGACCCACGGGGCGGCCGGAACGATCAGCCGGATGAACGTCCGGTGTGCGATGAGCGGAGTCCTCAGCCCCTTCCACCAGTGCGTGCTCGACCGCTGCGAGACCGGCAGGGACTCGGGCGCACCCACCACGATGAGCAACGCGACGAGGTTGAGCAGGCCGTGGACGCCATAAGGAACCGCTTCGGGCAGCGGCCCCCACTGGGCCAGGCAACCGGTGGCTGCGGCGCCGACGGCGAAACCCAAGGTCAGGGTCAGGGCGGGGCGGCGTGCGCCGGCAGTGATGTTCGCCCGATCGTCGAAGGGCGGGGCCGAGAGCTCCTTGATCCAGCTCGTCCCCACAGACATGGCCACACCCACGCCGATGCCGGCGAGGACGCGCCCGAGGCACAGCATCGCGAAGTGGGTGAAACCGAGGCCCAAGAGGACGCTGCCGAGGATCGCTGAGATCGATCCGGCGATGAGGACCGGTTTGCGCCCGTGCCGATCCGACAGCGCCGAGGCGACCAGCAGTCCCGGAATGAGTCCGCCCACGTACATGCCCAGCAGCAGGTTCGCCTGCCAGACGGCGTACCCGCCGTCCTCCTCGTACATGTGCACGAGCGGAGTGAAATGATTGCCGCCCCACGCGAGCAGGAACATCGCCGGTGCCACCCGCAGCCACGTGCCGCCGACGTGGACAACGTCGGTGGGGGCCGCCTCGGTGGTGGTGTCGTTCGTGTTCGTGGAGGTCGAGGGGTGGGCGGTCATGGTCCTCCTCAGCGGGACTGCGGGAAGTGGGAACCGTCGATGTGGTCGCGGACGAGACGGGCGAAACCGGCGGGGTCGCCCGCCTCGGCGCGGTCAGTCAGCGACTCATGTTCCGTCAGGAGCGTCTCGAGGGTGTGCGGCTGTTCGATGGCGACCTGAAAGGTCAGGCGGGCCAGGCGCGGGCCCATGGTCGAAAGCATCTCGGTGACGATGGCGTTGCCGCCGCTGCGGATGAGCCGGGCGTGGAAGGCGTAGTCGGCGCTGGCGAAGCCGAGCGGATCGCCTGCCTCCAGGGCGTTCTTCTGCTGGCCGAGCAGGGTGCGCAGGTCGGCGGCCAGAAACGTGAGGTCGCCGCTGTCGGCCAAGGTCTGGACGGCGTCGATCTCGAACATCGAACGCACGGCGAGCAGGTCGCGGCGTTCCTTGGCCGTCACCGTGGTCACGAGCGCGCCCTTCTTCGGCACGAGGCGGACGAGGCGCCAGCGCTCGAGCTGAAGCATCGCCTCCCGGGCCGGGGTGCGGCTGGCGCTGTGTGCTTCGGCGAGGTCGGCCTCGATGAGCAGTTCCCCGGGTTCGTGCCGGCCTTCGATGATCTCCCGCGCCGTCGACGCGGCCATCCGCGAGGCGATCGGAGAGGAGTCGTCGGTGCGCTGCCAGGGCAGTGTCAGCAAGTCATTCACACCCCGACGATAACAGATGCATACATTGATAGATGCATCATTACTCTTCCCGGAACTACCCGACGGCGGCTCAGCAACCTCGCGCGAGGTTGCTGAGCCGCCGTCGGGTAGTCCTGGGAGGGTGGTCAGCTCGGTGAGGTCAGCTCGCCGGTGGTGAGCAGGTGGGTGAGCACATCGGTGACGGTGACGACCGCGTGGCTGCCGTCGTCTCTCTCGACCAGCGCCAGCTGCGTGCCCTCCTCCCGCATCGCCTCGAACGCCCGCACGACGGTCATCGTCCCCGGCAGGACGGTGACGGAGCGCGCCGCCTCGGTGATCGGATCCCCATCGGCGAGTCCGAGCACATCCCGGACATGCACCACGTGGCTCAGCGACCCGGCGGGTTCGGCGCGGACGAGGATGCGACGGTGACGGTCGCGGCGCGAGGCCTCCCTCACCGCACCCGCGGTCGCGTCCGGCCCGACGGCCGTCGGCTCCGGCCGACCCGCCACGAGTTCCCCGAGGCTGAGCTGGGTCAGTTCGAGGGCTCCGAGCAGCGCCGCCGATGACTCCTTCTCCAGGGTTCCGGCCCGCGCCGAGTGCTCCAGCAGCTGCTGCAGATCCTCGGGAGTGTGCGCCTGGTCGACCTCGTCGACGGGCTCGACCTTGACCATCCGCAGGCACGCGTTCGCCGCGTTGTTGAGCACATGCAGCAGCGGGCGGGTGAGGAACATGAACGCCCGCATCGGCAGCGCGAGCAGGATCGCCGACCGTTCAGGATGTGCCACCGCCCATGACTTCGGCGCCATCTCACCGACGACGAGGTGAAGGAACGTGACGACGATGAGCGCGAGGACGAAGCCGGTGAGATCGGCGATCCACAGCGGCAGGCCGAGCGTCTCGGCGACCGGAGTGATCCAGTGGTGGACGGCCGGTTTCGTGATCGCGCCGAGCGCCAGGGTGCAGGCCGTGATGCCCAGCTGGGATCCGGCCAGCAGCACCGACAGCTCGGTCGAGCTGCGCAGGGCGGCACGGGCCGACCGGCTGCCTGCGGCTTCGTCTTCGAGGCGGTGGCGCTTGGCGGCGATAAGCGCGAACTCGACGGCGACGAAGAAGGCGCTGAGTCCGATGATGGCGATCGTGATCGCGATGATGACCCAGGGATTGCTCATCGTGCCGCCTCGATTCCGATCCGCAGCGCCGAGGGCACGTGCGTGGCCACCTCGAGTACGTCGATGACGAGATGCTCGGGCTCCGGAGTGTCGGTTCCCGCGAGGTCGGCAGGGTCGAGCGGCAATTCGATCATGATCCGGTCACCGACCGCAGGGAATCCCTTCGCATGCTCGATCACGAGGCCTGACAGCGTCTGCGCCGAGGTGGCCGGCAGTTCGCGCTGGAGGACGCGGGCCACCTCGTCGAGGGGAATGATCCCCGGTGCCGTCCAGGCGCCGTCGCCGTCGTCGATGAGTTCTTCGACGGTGTGGTCGTGTTCGTCGGCGATGTCGCCGACGAGTTCCTCACCGAGGTCCTCCATCGTCAGGATTCCGGCGAAGCCGCCGTATTCGTCGACGACGCAGGCCATCTGCTCCCGGTGTTCGAACAGTGCCGCCACCGCGTCCGGCAGCGTGAGGGATGCGGGCACGAAGACCGGCGGACGCAGGAGGGCGCGCACCGTGGAGACGGTGGCCAGTCTCCCGGTGGCGGACTCTCCGGTGGCGGAAGCCTCGGTGCGTGACTGCGAGGTGCCCGGTGCCGCCTCGGCGAGGACGTCGAGGAGGTCGATCGTGCCGAGCACCTGATCGTCGGCGTCGATCACGGGGTACCGGGAGTGGCCGGTGCTCATGAGGTCGCGGACCACGGCCAGGGGCGTGTCGATGTCGATGGCGTCGACGCGTGAGCGCGGCACCGTGGCGTGGGCGACCGTCTGCTGCGGGAAGTCGAGGATGCGGTCGAGGATGAGGGAGTCGTCATCGGCGATCTCGCCGCCTTCCCGGGATTCGGCGACGATGTGCTTGAGGTCGCGCCGGGTGGCCGAGTGATCGACGTCGTGGACCGGTTCGATGCCGAGGATGCGCAGCAGGGCGTTCGAGGCCTTGTCGAAGATCGTGATGAGCCAGCCGAAGACGGCCAGGTAGATCGAGGTCGAGCGGGCGAGCCACGTGGCGAGTGCCTCGGGGCGGGCAATCGCCAGGTTCTTCGGGAACAGTTCGCCGAAGAGCATCTGGATGAGCGTCGAGACGAGCAGGGCGAGGACGGTGCCGATGAGGATGCCCGTGCCCTGTGGGATCGGGGTGCCGCCGAGGGCTTCGCCGACGGCAGCGCCGATGAGCGGTTCGGCCACGTAGCCGACGAGCAGTCCGGTGACGGTGATGCCCAATTGGGCGCCGGAGAGCATGAACGAGGTGCGGCGGGTGATCGACAGGGCCCGGTCGGCGGCGCGGTCACCGGCGGCGGAGCGGGCCGCGAGGCGGGACCGGTCGACGGCCATGTACGCGAACTCCTGCGCCACGAAGTAGCCGGTGGCCACCGTGATGAGAAGGACGACGAGGAGGCCGATGAGGAGCGAGAGCAGCCAGGTCAACGGCGACCACCTGCCCGCGCATTATGAAGTTGTCCAAAGGTGCTGAAGTTGATGTCCCAGCCGGGACTTCGATAGTCGTCCATGGTCCTTCCGAAAGTGATCAAGTGGGCGGCTTGTCACGATTATTCCGGCCCCGGCTGGCAGAACGCTGAACCCGCACCCCTTCCAGAGCTACCCGACGGCGGCCCAGCAACCTCGCGCAAGGTTGCTGGGCCGCCGTCGGGTAGTAATTGGGGGTTATTCGACGAGTTTGCCTTCCTGGCTGATTTCGCCGGTGTGCATGAGTTCAGCGACGTCGGCGGAGACGTCCGGGATCGATTCGCGCACGACTCCGGCGGCCGGGGACCAGACGAGGTTGACCTGCAGCTCGGGGTCCTTCTCGGGGTAGTCGCTGCGGTTGTGGCAGCCGCGGGTCTCCCGCCGCTCGAGCGCGCACTCGAGCGTCGCCCGGGCCGCGAGCACCGACGACTTGAGGTCGAAGGCGTGCGCGAGGTCGGAGAATCCGGCGATGTCCGGGTGGATGCCGACGAGTTCGAGACGCGCCTCGATCGCCGCGAGCTTCTCCAACCCGGCGAGCAGTCCGGCTTCGTCGCGGACGACTCCGGCGTGTTCGGTCATGAGGTTGCGGATCTCGCGCTGCAGGGCGCGGACGTTCTCCGTGCCGTCGGAGGCCAGCAGCTCGGCGATCTCGGTCCGCGCCTCGGCGACGGCGGCATGGGACCGCACCTGTGCCTCGAGCCCATCGGAGTACGCGACGGCGGCCTGGCCGACGATGCGGCCGAAGACGAGGAGTTCGATGAGCGAATTCCCGCCGAGGCGGTTGGCCCCGTGGAGCCCGGATGACGCCTCGCCGATGGCCCACAGTCCCTCGACGTCGGTGCTGTGGTCGACCGGGTCGACCCACACTCCGCCCATCGAGTAGTGCGCGGTCGGAGCGATCTCGATCGGCGAGCGCGTGATGTCGAGCATCTGCGTCTCCATGAGCGTCTGGAACACGCGCGGCAGCCGGTCCATGATCGTCTCGCGCGGCAGATGGGACACATCGAGCCAGACGCCGCCGTTTTCCGTCCCCCGGCCCTCGGCGATCTCCGTGTAGGCGGCCAACGCCACCCGGTCGCGGGTGGACAGTTCCATCCGCTGCGGATCATAGCGTTCCATGAACCGCTCCCCCAGACCGTTGCGCAGGATGCCGCCCTCACCGCGGGCCGCCTCGGAGACGAGGGTGCCGGCGGCGTTCTCGGGTTCGATGATGCCCGAGGGGTGGAACTGGACGAGTTCGGCATCACGCAGTCGGGCCCCGGCCTCGACGGCCAATCGGAAGGAGTCGCCGGTGTTCTCGTCCCGGCGCGAGGAGGTGCGTCGCCAAATCCGGTTGTGTCCTCCGGCGGCGAGGATGACGGCGTCGGCGTGGATGCGGTAGCCGGTGCCGTCGATCGTATCGAAGCCGTAGGCGCCGAAGATCCGTCCGTCGGCGACGAGCAGCTTCGTGATGTAGACGCGGTCGAGGATCGGGATGTTCAGGGATTCGGCGCGACGAATGAGGGTGCGCTGGATCTCCAGCCCCGTGTAGTCGCCGGCGAAAGCGGTGCGACGCCAGGTGTGGGCGCCGAAGAAGCGCTGAGAGATCCGACCGTCGTCCTCCTTCGCGAAGTCCATTCCATATCGCTCCAGGTCGGCGATGCCTTCGGCTGCTCCCTGGGTGACGATTTCGACGGTGCGGGGGTTGGCGAGGTCATAGGATTCCTTGATCGTGTCGGCTGCGTGCTGCTGCCACGTGTCCTCGGGGTCGACGGTGGCCAGGGCGGCGTTGATGCCGCCGGCGGCCAGCGATGTGTGCGCGTCCTCCTTCGGTCGTTTGCCGACGGCGAGGACGTCGGCGCCGGCTTCGGCGACCTCGATCGCGGCCCGCAGACCCGATCCGCCGGTTCCGATGACGAGCACCGAGGTGGAGATTGCGTGTTCTTTGCGGCGGGCGTTGCCCTGTGTGGTGTTCATGTTTTCCACGTTAGGTTCACCTAATGCATACGTCCAATGCATTGTTTGAGTCACAACAATAGCAATAGGCTATAACCATGAAAGCAAACCCGTCATGAATCTCGAACAGCTGAGAAGCTTCGCCGAGGTGGCCGCCACAGGTCACTTCACGAAGGCAGCCGCAACGCTCCACCTGGCGCAGCCGTCGCTGTCGAGGCAGATCTCGACGCTGGAGAAGGAGCTCGGGACCGAGCTCTTCCACCGCGCGCACGGTCACATCACGCTCACGGATGCCGGTGCGACGCTGCTGCCGAGCGCGAAACGCATGCTCGCCGACGCCGAGGCGATCCGCCGTGACATGGATGAGCTCGCCGGTCTGCGCCGCGGGCGGGTCCGGCTGGGGGCGACCCCGACGCTGTGCGTGAGCCTCGTCGCCGAGGCGATCAGCCGTTTCCACACCGCCCACCCCGGCATCGAGCTCGAGCTGGTGGAGAAGGGCTCACGGGAGCTCATCGAGGCCCTGGCCGGGGGCGAGCTCGACCTCGCGCTCATCACCCGCACCTTCGACCTCGCCCCGCAGATGCCGCGACTGAACCTGCGCAGCGTGCTGACCGAGGACCTCGTCGTCATCGCCGCCGCCGGCAGCGAGCTGCTCACCGCCGATCGGACGGAGAACGATCAGATCACCCTCGCCGAGGTGGCCGACCTTCCCCAGGTCCTGTTCCATCACGGCTACGACCTCCGGGAGGCGACCTCGGCGGCATTCGATGCGGCGGGACTGGCACCGAAGGTCGTCGTCGAGGGGGTGGAGATGGATGCGGCTCTGCGTTTCGTCGAGCGCGGACTCGGGGTCGCGATCGTCCCGGCCATGGTGCTCGTCGACCGCCCCCTGCTGGCCTCGCTGCCCTTGGTCGACCCGCGGCTGCCGCGGACGGTCAGCCTCGCCACGCGCGCGGACGTGCGGGCGACCAGGGCCGCCTCGGCGATGGAGTCGACCATCCTCGACACCGCACGCACTCTCACCGACCTCGAAGCGGGCTTGGCCGACTACGTCCGGGTGCTGGAATGAGCGGTGCCCGGTTCAGGACGCGGACATGTGACCGCAGTCAGCGGGCACGTGACCGCAGTCCGCGGGCGTCAGTGCCGAACCTCAGAACCACGCCTCGGCGAGCAGCCGCAGGGACTGCCGCTGCACCTCGGGGTCGAAGGCGTAGGTGACGGTGATGAGTTCGTCGGCGCCGGTGCGCTGAACGAACTCGGCCATCTGCGCGGTCGCCGTGTCCGGTGAGCCGACGGCGCTGATGGCCAGCATCGGGCTGGTCCCGCCCTGCGCGGCGATCTCGCTCGGGTCGACCGGAGCCTGCAGACTGCGACGACGACCGGTGCGCATGTCATTGAACATCTGCTGGACCGAGGTGAACTGACGGGCCGCCTCGGCGTCGGTGTCGGCGACCATGACGTTGATCCCGGCCATGACATAGGGCTCGTCGATCTGCGCGGTCGGCGCGTCCGTGGTGAACGAATCGCGGTAGGTCTTGATCGCGATGTCGATCTGGTCGGGTGCGAAGTGCGAGGCCAGGGAGAACGGCAGGCCCAGCTGACCGGCGATCGAGGCTCCGTTCATCGTCGATCCGAGCACCCAGATGGGCACGTCCATCCCCGCTGAGACCGCGGACTTGATCGGCATGGTGTGCGCCTGACCGCTGTCCCCGAACCATCCCTGCATGTCATAGATGTTCTGCGCGAAGTCCTGCGGTTCGGCCGAGGACCGGGCGAGCGCCTGCGCGGTCATCCCATCGGTGCCGGGCGCACGCCCGAGACCTAAGTCGATGCGATCGCCGTGGATGTTCGCGAGTGTTCCGTACTGTTCGGCGACCATGAGCGGGGCATGGTTGGGCAGCATGACGCCGCCGGATCCGACCCGGATCCTCTCCGTCACCGAGGCGGCCTGAGAGATCAGCAGGGCCGTGGCGCTGGCGGCCAGGCCCATCGTGTTGTGATGCTCGGCGAACCACAGACGCTTGAATCCCAGATCGTCGGCCACCTTCGCCGAGGCCATCGATTCGGCGATGGCCTCGCGGGCGGTGGACCCTTCCCGGATGGAGACGAGATCGAGGATATTCAACGGGACAGACAAAACGGAAGACTCCTCAGGCAGGTGGGCGACGCGAGCGCAGAACACGGTCGCAGACGGCAATCACTTCGGTGAACAGTCCGGACAGACGGTTCTATTCCTGGGGTGCTGGCGACTACGCTGAAGGAACCGGACTGCCCCTGAAGAGGAGCGAACATGCGAACCCCAGCACTGCGACGCACCGAACGGCTTCTCACCGGTGCCGCGATCTCCTGCGCTCTACTCCTCACCGCCTGCTCGGATTCGAACTCCGGCGAGGGCGACGACCAGGGCGCAGCCGAGTCTGGGACCGCCTCGGCGAGCGCGGATGCCGGATCGTCCTGCGACCGGACCGAGGCGTCATCCGCCCCAGCTGCGGACTCCCCCGAGGTCGTCGCCACCGGGCTCGAGTCCCCGTGGTCGATCGCCTTCCATGGACAGACCATGTTGGTCAGCGAACGCGATTCGGGTCGCATCCTCGAAGTCTCCACAGGTGGCGACGTCCGTGAGGTCGGCCGGATCGATGATGCCTCAGCCTCGGGCGAGGCCGGGCTCCACGGTCTCGCCGTCGACGATGACCGTCTCTATGCCTTCTTTGCCGCGGGGACGGAGAATCGGATCGTGCGGTTCGACCTCCTCGGCGAGGCCGAAGATCTGTCGCTGGGCGAGGAAAAGACGATCCTCGACGGACTGCCCACCGCGAATTTCCACAACGGCGGGCGTCTGGCCATCGGCCCCGACGGGATGCTCTATGCCACGCTCGGCGATACGGGCGATCGCGACAGTGCGCAGGATGAGAAGGCGCTGTCGGGAAAGATTCTGCGCATGACACCCGACGGTCAGGTGCCCGAGGACAATCCATTCGGCGATTCGCTCGTCTTCAGCATGGGTCACCGGAACCCGCAGGGCATCGGGTGGGACGACGAAGGCACGATGTATGCCTCGGAATTCGGGCAGGACACGTGGGACGAGCTCAACGTCATCGAGGCCGGCGGCAATTACGGCTGGCCCGAGGTCGAAGGCATCGCCGAGGATGGCGGTGACGGCAGCACAGATGGCGGCGGGGACGCAGGTAGCGGCGGCGACGCGGGCAACGGCGGTGCAGGCGGCGGCGATTTCATCGATCCGGTGCAGCAGTGGTCCCCCGACGAGGCGAGCCCCAGCGGACTGGCCGTCACCGACGGCAGCATCCTCGTCGCCGGGCTGCGTGGCGAACGCCTGCACCAGGTGCCGCTCGACGACCTCTCGAATTCCACGGAGCTGTGGGCCGGCGAACATGGGCGGCTGCGCGATGTGGTCCAGGCACCGGATGGGTCGTTGCTCGTGCTGACGAATAACACCGACGGCCGCGGAGAGCCCGGCCCCGACGACGACCGCCTCCTGCGCTTCACACCCTGACGGCGTCGGCCCCAGCCGCTGGCCCAGCCGCTGGCCCGATCAAGCGTGAGCGCACTTATCAGCCGGTGTACCTCGGCATATCCGCGCTATTGCTTGAACGGGCAACCACACCACGGCGGTCGAAGCTCATTCAAGCGGAAGCTAAGTTATCGCTGCGTAAACCGCCCGAAAACCGAGCGCAAGCTTGAATCACGGCCCGCGACCTGCCCGCCACGGTCCGAATACACCGGGGCCCCGAACGCTCATCGCGTTCGGGGCCTCGTGAATGGTGATGCTGCGTAGGCGTTCCCGCTCAGTCGTCCTTGGTCCCGGGCAGACCCTGGGACTTGCGACGCATGAGCAGGACGACGATGACGATGATCGCCAGGCCGCCCACGGACAGCAGCACGATCATCGGCGTCGACATCCCGGAATCGCTGCCGGTGGACTCACCGATCTCGCCGCGATCCTCGGTGTCCTTGCCCGGCTCATCGACGACTCCGCCGCCGAGCCCGGCCTTCGTCGACTCTTCGGATGATTCCTTGACGTCTCCGCCGGCGCCCTCTGAGTCCTTGATCGCGAACGAGTAGTCGCCGGAGATCGGGTGCCCGTCCTGGGAGACCACGCGCCAGGTGACCTTGTAGTCGCCGGGCTTGAGGTCATCGGGCAGGGCGACGCTGAGCTTCTTGCCCTCGACGGTGAGTTCACCGGCGGAGACGTCCTTGCCGTCGACGACGACGGTGACCTCGGAGCCGACTTCCTGGATCTCGCCGGAGAAGGTCATCTCGAGCCATTTGGGCTGCTGGTCGAGTTCGGCACCGTCCTCGGGATTCGACGACACCAGCTGGTCATGGGCGCTGGCGGCGGGAGCGAACGCGAACACGCTCATCGCAGCCACCAGCAGGGCGGCGAAGCCCAGCCTGAGAGCGGACCAGTTCTGTCGTGTCATGAGTCGAGTCATGAGAGTTTCTCCTTCGAGGCGTACCTGCGATATCGGTCGTGTCAGCAAGCTTGTGCCTACCAGTATCACTGAGTTTTCGCGGCCAGCGCGCGCAGACGATCCGTGATTCCCGGCACGGACACTTCAATTGTCTCAAGAGTTTCTTCGAAATGCTTGAATTCGCCGTACCAGGGGTCCGACACGTCGGGTGCCGGTGCACCGTCGGACCTCGCCGAGGCGGCCCGTCCGTCACCGCCGCCGTCCGCGGTCGCGTCCCCTCCCGCGCCATCATGGACCCCTGACACCCGCGGATCGAACTCGCGCAGCATCCGCAGCTCCGGGGCCGCCTCGGCGGGAAGACCTGAGATCATCCGTTCCAGGGCACGATAGTGGCGGGCGGTCATCGCCACCGCCAGATCGCGTTCGCCCAACCATTCGGGCGTGATCTGCCGGGCGACGTGATCGTCGGTGCGGTAGCCGGCATCGGCGAGCACACGCGCCTGACGTGGGTCGATGGGGTTGCCGGCCTCTTCGTCGCTGATTCCGGCGGAGTCGATGACCGCCTCGGCGCCGGTGCCGGCAAGGTGATGCTCGAGCACACGTTCGGCGGTGACGGACCGGCAGATGTTGCCGGTGCACACGAACACGACTGACGCCAGACTCATTCGCTGCTCCTCATTCCACTCATTCCACGACAGGCAGGTGCGCGACGACGATCGCCGCCGGCACTGATCACGATACTGTTGGGCCATGACTTCTGAAACCTCACAGACCTCGATCAGGCCTCAGGACGACCTGTACCAGCACATCAACGGCGAGTGGATCGACTCATTCACGATCCCCGACGACCGGGCAGGCGACGGAGCGATGCGTGAGCTCTTCGACAGCGCCGAGACCAAGGTCCGCGACATCATCACCTCCGTGACCGACACCCCGCAGGAGCCCGGTTCCGAGGGGCAGAAGGTCGCCGACCTGTTCACCTCATTCATGGACGTCGAGCGCATCGACGAACTCGGCGTCGCCCCGCTGAACTCGACGTTCGCGGCCATCGACGCCGCCGAGGACAAGTCCGAACTCGCCGCTCTGCTGGCCCGACTCGAGACCGAAGGCATCGGCGGAGTCCTCGGCGGGTACGTCACCGCCGATGCGAAAGACTCCGACGTCTACGCCCTCTACCTCGTCCAGGCCGGCATCTCCCTGCCCGACGAGGACTACTACTTCAACGACGACCACGCCGAGGTGCGCGCGAAGTTCCTCGCCCACGTGCAGAAGATCGCGGCCCTGGCCGGGATCGGTGAGAAGTCCGGGATCTCCGACACCGAGGTGGCCGCCAAGGTGATGGCGTTCGAGACCGAGCTCGCCCGCCACCATTGGGACCGGGTGGCCTGCCGCGATGCGGAGAAGACGTACAACAAGTATTCGATCTCCGACCTGCGTGACCTCGGCCCCGAGTTCGACTTCGACTCCTACTTAGGCATCCTCACCGCCGAGGCGGCCGATCTGAAGTACCTCGTGGTCTCCCAGCCCTCGTTCGTCACGGGCATGGCGAAGGTGTGGGCGGAGACCGACATCGAGACCATCAAGACCTGGCTGCGCTTCGTCGTCGTCTCCGACACCGCCTCGCTGCTCTCGGATGAGTTCGTCGAGGAGAACTTCGACTTCAACTCCCGCACCCTCTCGGGCACGCCGGCCCTGCGGGAGCGCTGGAAGCGCGGAGTCAGCCTCGTCGAGGGCTACCTCGGTGAGGCCGTGGGCAAACTCTACGTCGCCGCCGAATTCCCGCCATCTGCGAAGGACGCGATCGACCACCTGGTGGGCATGCTCATCAAGGCCTACGACAAGTCGATCCGCGAACTCGACTGGATGAGCGAGGAGACGAAGGAACGCGCCCTGGTCAAGCTCTCGAAGTTCACGCCGAAGGTCGGCTATCCGGAGGTGTGGCGGGAGTACCCGGCCGCGATCGATGCCGCCGACCTCGTGGGGAATGTGCGCCGCTGCTCGCAGGCCGAGCATGTGCGGCAGGTGAAGCGGATCGGCGGACCCATCGACCGCACGGAATGGCTGATGACCCCGCAGACGGTCAACGCCTACTACCACCCGGTGATGAACGAGATCGTCTTCCCCGCAGCGATCCTCCAGCCGCCGTTCTTCGACGCTTCGGGTGATGTGGCTGCGAACTTCGGGGCGATCGGCGCGGTCATCGGCCACGAGATCGGGCACGGCTTCGACGATCAGGGCTCGCGCTATGACGGGGACGGCAACCTCGTCGACTGGTGGACCGAATCGGATCGGACGCTGTTCGAGGAGCGCACGAACGCACTCATCGCCCAGTTTGAGGAGCTGGTTCCGACCGGTCTCGAGCCGAACCAGCACGTCAACGGGGCGCTGACGGTCGGCGAGAACATCGGCGACCTCGGTGGTCTGTCGATCGGGTGGAAGGCGCTCGAGCTCGAACTCGGCGAACGGGCGGGCACTCCAGGCGTGCCGGTGACGCCGAGCCCGGAACAGGCGAAGGCGTTCTTCGAAGCCTGGGCGAAGGCATGGCGGTCGAAGATGCGCACCGAGGAGCGTGTGCGCCGCCTCTCGATCGACCCGCACTCGCCGGAGGAGTTCCGCTGCAACCAGGTCGTGAAGAACATGACGGCTTTCCACAACACCTACGGCGTGAGCGAGGACGACGGCATGTACCTCGCCCCCGAATCACGAGTGACCATCTGGTAATTACTACCTGACGGCGGCTCAGCAACCTTGCGCGAGGTTGCTGAGCCGCCGTCAGGTAGTTCTGGGGGTGTGGGGCGGCTGGGCTCAGCGGTGGTGGCGGATGAGCGCGACCATGCGGTAGTCGAATTCCTGCCAGCTCGTGATCGAGCGCCCGGATTCCATCGCCGCCTGGAAGTCCTCGACCTCGGTGCGATCGGATTCGAGCGGAATGTCGAAGGGCATCTCCACGTAGATCAGCCCGCTGGCGTCGGTGTGGACGATGTCGAAACCGGCCTGCTTCGGGTCGAGCTCGTTGTTCATCACGATGAGCAGACGGTCCTCGGGGGCCGAGTATTCGGTCTCGATGCCATCGACATAGCCCTGCTGTGAGCGCAGCTCCCGCTGGGCCTGGATGACGAACGCGGAGTACGCGCCGATGCCGATGACCGGAATCCGCGAGGTCATTGCCTCGGTGGCGACGTCGATGAGCCGCGACCGGGCCTTGCGACCCAGCGGAGACAGATCCCCGCCGGACATGGCGACTCCGTCGAAGCCGACGAGGGAGACCCGCGCATCGTCGTGGGTCGGGTTGAGGATGGTGATGTCGAGGCCGAAGCGCGAGTACCAGGGGCGGGTCACCTCGGCGCTCTCCTCGTCCCACCACACGTAGAAGAGGAACGGCACGTTGATCCCGGCCTCCGAGTAGAAGAACGGAGGACGGCGCTCACCTGCGGTGACGTCGAAGGGCACGACGTTGCCCTCGATCGGGGCCGGGCAGGTGGCGAACGAGGTGAACGCGAACGGGTAGTTGACCGCACGGTTGAAGTCGATGACGAGCGACCCGTCCTGGTTCGGCACTCCGAGGTCGATGGTCCGCCACGCCGAGGTGGTGCTCCCATTCGTCGAATCGTGGAAGTCCAGCTGGAGCCCGGTCTTCGGGCACCCGGTGGCGAGCAGGCTGACCTCGCCGTGCTGGGTCTCGAAGGTGACGATTCCCGCCGCCTGCGTCTGCAGCTGCAGGTCCTCTTGAGCGGTTTCGATCGTATAGGTCCTGAATGGGTCGAATCGGGTGAACCGGGCGAGGAAGACGAAGTCCGGGTCCGGGTCGAAGACCGGGACCTCGAAGAACTTCCCGAGCAGCGGCGACTTCGAATTGCGCACACGCACACCGAGGCGGCCGCCCCGATCGATGAGTTCGTAGAGGACGTTGCCGACGGTGAACCAGTTCAGCGATCCGCCGGCCGGGAGCTTCGCACTGAACCCGTTCTCCTCGACGCGGACCTGAGGTCGGGCGGGCACGGCTTCGTGTCCGCCGGATCCAGCATCCGATCCGGCGACAGACTCGGCGGAAGAATCGGCATCTGCAGCGTCGGACCCAGCCGCGCTGCCCGCACCGGCATCGGCTTGGTCCGTCACCGTCGGCAGGGTCGAGGTGTCGCTGGGCACTGCCGGGCTGGTCGCCCGGGTCGGCCCTGCACCGTTGACCCCAGCACCGCCGAAGGTCCCGGCTCCGCTGTTGTCGACCTTGCTCAGCAGGTCGAACGTCTCGGCCGCGGGGCCGGCTTTGATTCCGGAATTCAACGACACAGTGACCCACCCGTCCTTGACGGTGAAGGTGCCGGGGGCGTCGGTCCAGGTCGATTCGGTGTCGAGCCAGTGCAGTCCGACGACGCTGAGCCAGCCGAACGGTTTCGCCAGTGCCGAGTTCCGTGAGTCGCGCCAGGTGTTCCACTCCGTCACGAACTGGTTCACGTCGAACACTCCTTGCCGTCGCTGGTGCGGTCGCAGGGTCGCTGCCCCCGCCTGTCTCTCAGACCCGGTGGCAACCCGAGTCTGAGACCTGATCTTCTTCCCCTCCAAACTACCGCAAACGATAGGCTGGGGAAATGAATGGATCACTCCCGAGACCGGACGCGGCCGCGACGACAGCGGCCGACCTCGGCGACTTCGTCAGCGCCTCCCCCAGCTCCTACCATGCCGTGGCCACCGCCGCGGAACGCCTGGAAGAGGCCGGATTCTCCCGCCTCGAGGAGTCCGTTCCCTGGGCGCTGACGCCCGGGACCGCGCACTACGTCATCCGGGACGGCGCGCTCATCGCGTGGATGAATCCCACCGTCACCGAGGCGGCTCCCCGGTTCCGGGTGTTCGGTTCCCACACCGATTCCCCGGCATTCAAACTCAAACCCGGTGGCGAGTACTCAGCGGAGGGTACCCGTCAGGTCGGGGTGGAGGTCTACGGCGGTCCGCTGCTGAATTCCTGGCTCGATCGCGAGCTCTCCTTCGCCGGTCGCCTCAGCCTCGCCGATGGCAGCGTCGTACTCGCCCGCACCGGGCCGATCGCCCGCATTCCGCAGCTCGCGATCCACCTCGACCGGCAGGTCAACGAGGGTCTGGCCCTGGACAAGCAGCGTCATACCGCTCCCGTCATCGGCCTGGCCGATCTCGCCGAGGCGGACATCATCGAGCTGCTCGCCGCATCTGCCGGTGTCGATGCCGAAACCATCGTCGGTCACGATGTCTACACCATTCCCACTCAGGAGCCGGCCCTCTTCGGCGCCGCCGAGGAGTTCTTCGCCTCGCCGAGGCTGGACAACCTGCTGTCCGTCCACGCGGGTGTCACCGCGCTCACCCATCTCGATGCCGACGGGCTCGACGGCATCCCCCTGTTCGCGGCCTTCGACCATGAGGAGATCGGGTCGAATTCGCGTTCGGGTGCGTGCGGTCCGTTCCTCGCCGATGTCACCGAGCGCATCATCGCCTCCTTGCTGCCGCAGTCGACGCGCAGCGACTATCTCGCGTCCATGGCCACCTCGGTGTGTGTCTCCTCCGATGCCGGGCACGCCGCCCACCCGAACTATCCGGAACGCCATGATCCGCATGTGCGGCCCCGCCTCGGCGGCGGGCCCCTGCTCAAACTCAACGCTCAGCAGCGCTACGCCACGGATGCGGTGGGCACGGCGGTGTGGTCGCAAGCGTGCGCGGCCGCCGGCGTCGAGTACCAGGATTTCGTGTCGAACAATGCGATGCCGTGCGGGTCGACGATCGGGCCATTGACTGCCACCCGTCTGGGCATGACCACTGTCGATGTGGGACCGGCCCTGTACTCGATGCACTCGGCCCGCGAGATGGTCGCGGTCTCCGATGTCGTCGCCCTCGGCGCCGCTGCGAAGGCGTTCCTCCAGGGTTCCTGAGCGGCCTCCGATGCACGCGTGCAGGCCATCCGCCGTGTCGCGTTCCGCCCTTCGCCTCGAAACGGCCCAGTTCAGGGTGGGCAGCCCAGGCTTGAAACTGGGCTGCCCACCCTGAACTGGGCCGAATTGCCTTTGCCTCATGCGGTCGGTCCTGCCTCACTCGACCAGATCCTGCCGCCTCACTCGTCTGGACCCGGGTAGATTGACGGTATGAGCAAGCTTCAGCGTGCCTTCGACGCGCATCTGCACATCGTCGATCCGAACCATCCGCTGATCGAGAACAACGGGTATCTGCCCGACCCGTTCATGGTCGCCGACTACCGGGCGCGGCTGCAGAGCCTGCCCGAGGTCGGAGTCGAGGTCGCCGGAGGTGCCGTCGTGTCCGGGTCCTTCCAGGGCTTCGACCAGGGGTACCTCATCGAGGCTCTGCGTGAACTCGGCCCGAACTATGTCGGCGTCACCCAACTGCCGACCGAGACCACCGATGATCAGATCCGGCGCCTCGACGAGGCAGGGATCAAGGCACTGCGGTTCAATATCGCCCGCGGCGGTTCGGCCACGCTGGATGCTCTCGACAGCTTCGCCCGGAGAGTCCATGACCTCGTCGGCTGGCATGCCGAGCTCTATATCGACGCCCGCACCATCGACGACGACCTCGCCGAACGCATCGCCTCACTGCCGGCGGTGAGCATCGACCATCTGGGCATGCATGAAGACGGCCTGCCCACCTTGCTGCGCCTCGTCGAGGCCGGGGTGAAGGTCAAGGCCACCGGTTTCGGTCGGGTGGAGCTCGACCCCGCCGAGGTGGTCCGCCGCATCGTCGACACCGATGCCAGTGCGCTGATGGTGGGCACGGATCTGCCGTCGACTCGGGCTCGCCGTCCCTTCGTCGACGCTGATTTCGCACTTCTTCGCCAGGTGCTCACTCCGGCCGAAGCGGATGCTGTGTTCTGGTCCAACGCGGCCGAGTTCTACGGCCTCGAGCCCAGCTGAGCAGGCAGTCATCTGTACCAAGTAGCATGTGTCCAATGAGTTCACACCAGTCGAATCTCGCCTCCACTCTGCACAATCTCGACGGTCGCAGCTACGGCAATCTCAAACAGATCCGCGGCCGCTACAGCTTCGGACCGGTCACCGTGTTCATCGACCGAGTCCAGGCCGACCCGTTCGCCTCCCCGTCGAAGGTCCGGGTCCGGATCGACCGCGCTGATGCGCAGTTCCCCCTGGATCTCACCACCGAGCGTACCGATCGCATCGCCGCGTCCGACTATCTGCTCCGTGCCGGAAACCAGGTGCTCGCGGAGCTCAAGCAGCGTGCTCTCATCCTCGGCCACCCCGGGCAGGAGATCCTCGAGAGGACGAACATCCTCATCGACGACGCCGGTTTCGAGGCACGGCTGCTGGTCAATCTGCCCGCCCGCGGTCGCCGCATCCTCGGCCACCAGGCAGCCGACATCCTCACCCGCGACCTGCCCGAGTTCGCCGAACGGCTCTTCCTCTTCGACCGCTGGTCCGACGCGGACGCGCACAACCCGACTGCCCACCGCCTCGCCGACCACGTCCGACTGCACCGGGATCAGCTGGAACTGCGCAGCCACCTCGGCGAGGTGGGACTCATCGGTTTTGTCGGAAACGGCGCGGTTCTGCCGCGGACGTCCGGGGATTCTGACCTGCCGATGAGATCCTCGGATGCGGTCGCCTTCACCTCCCCTCCCGAACTCGAACACACGGTCGATCTCTCAAGCGGCCGCAGCGTCACCGGTATGGGCATTCCTCGCGGAGTCACCGTCATCGTCGGCGGCGGCTATCACGGGAAGTCGACGATTCTGCGCGCGCTCGAACGCGGCGTCTACCCGCATATCGCAGGCGACGGGCGCGAATGGGTCATCAGCGACCCGACTGCCACCTCCATTCGTGCCGAGGACGGTCGTGCCGTGACCGGCGACGACATCTCGGCGTTCATCAACAACCTACCCTCGGGCACTGACACGAGATTCTTCTCGACAACGAATGCCAGCGGATCGACCTCGCAGGCGGCCAACCTCGTCGAGGCGCTTGAGACCGGGGCCCGGACGCTGCTCATCGACGAGGATACTTCGGCGACGAACTTCATGATCCGCGACGATCGGATGCGCGAGCTCATCCCCGCAGAACGCGAGCCGATCACGCCGTTCGTCTCCAAGGTGCGCCCGCTGCTGACCGAGCGCGGAGTCTCCACGGTCCTCGTCGCCGGCGGCTCGAGCGCCTTCTTCGAGGTCGCCGACCTCGTCATCGCCCTCGACGCCTATGTCCCCGATGACGTCACCGCCCGCGCCCACGAACTCGTGGGCGCCGAGGTCGGATCCGAGCACTTCGCCGATGCTTCGGGCGGCGTGTTCGCGACTGCCCCGGCACGCGTTCCCACTGCCGGATCGCTGCAGCCGTCGTCGAAGACGAAGTCGGCCAAGGCCAAGGGCCTGGATACGGTGCAGTTCGGCCGAAGCTTCATCGACCTCGCAGCGCTGTCCCAGCTCATCGACGGCCAGCAGACCGGTGCCATCGCCGAGGCGCTGGAATATCTGGCGGAGATCTTCGACGGCAAGACCCCCATCACCGAGGCACTGACCGAGATCGAGGCCATGCTCGATGCCCAGGGGATCGACGGACTCACCGGCCACCGTGCTCATCCCGGTCACCTCGCCCGCCCCAGGGCGCAGGAGATCGCCGCAGCGCTCAACCGCTTCCGCGGGCTCCGACTCGTCGACTGAGATCGCCGGCGTCTGGGAGACGGCCGGCATCGTCGGCGGTCATGGAGTCGGCGTTCCTCACTGGTGGCGTGCTTCTCACCGGTTTCGGAGATCATGCTGTCATCGCGGCCGTCCTCAGCCGCAGCGTCACGGCACCAGTGAGCCGAACCAGTAAGAGGCGACGATGAGAACCACCGTGCCGACCAGCAGTGCCGCATCGACTGCTGTGAAGCGCAGGTGGGCCAAGCGCAGGCTGCGCGTCGCGGCGGTCGCCGTTCCGAACCCGCGGGTCTCGAGGCCTTCGACGGTGGTCCGGGTCCGCCGAGCGGTGTTGAGCATCAGCGGATAGAAGGACTGCACGGCGATGCTTCCCAATCGGGCGAATGTGCGCCAGCCGAGGAAGCCATGCCCGCGAGGCGGTGCTCCGCGCAGACGATGACCATCGACGATCGTCTGGAACTCGGTGACCAGCAGCGGCACCATCCGGTACCCGTAGCTGACGCCGAACCCGACGACGGCGGGGACCCGCAGTGCCTGGAAGCCGTCGGAGAGCTTCTCCGGATCAAGCGAGACGAACGCAGCCATGCTCACCAGGGATACCGTGCCGAGTTTGAGGGAAGTCTGCAGCAGTCCGGTCAGCGCACCGACATCACCGCCGAGGATCAGCACGAGCACGAGCACATAGATGCCCTGGGTGATGAGGCCGACGACGAAGAGACCGAGCAGCAGCGGGCCGATCCTTGCGGACAGGGCCGCGACTGCGGCGAGCGCGAACAGGGTCGTGAGCACCGTGAGGTCGTAGGTCAGCCAGGGCGCGATTGCGCAGATCACGTACCAGACGATGACCGACCGGGGATCCCGGCGGGAGAGGAAACCGCCGCGCGAGGCATAGGCCACGCGCATGAGTTCGAGGGTGACCCATTCGACGGAGAGCCGACCCCGGTCCTTGCGCTTGCGGCCCGATCCCTTCTCCTTCCCGGTCGGTACGGCAGTGTTGTGGGAGGCATTGCCGTTCACGTCACGAACGAGTTCCTCCGGCGGGGTGGGGCTGGGGTGGACTGCGGTCATCTCACAACCTCCTCGGCGTGGGTCGTACGGGCGATCAGGTCCGGCAGGGACAGCGGGATCGGATCGAGGCCGAGCTGCTGACCCAGCTGCGTCACCTGCGGTGGGACCAAGCGAGCGCGATCGAGCAGTTCCCGATCGGCGAAGAGTCCGGTCGGATCGGTGTCAGCGATGATGCGACCGTGGTCGAGCACGATCACCCGGTCGGACCATTCGGCCACGAGGTGCATGTCGTGGGTGGCCACGACGCTGCAGAGGATGTGCTCGGCCAGGGCGTCGAGCATGTCGATAACATCATCGCGTGAGCGCAGGTCGAGGCTCGAGGTCGGTTCGTCGAGCAGCAGCAGGGTCGGACGCATCGCCAGCCCGATCGCCAGGGTCGCCCGCCGCTGCTGCCCGCCCGAGAGCAGACGCCCGTCGCGGTCGCCGACCTGGCTGAGTCCGACTCGATCGAGTACCTCCGCAGTGATCTCCGCGGCGTCGGGCAGCCCGCGCGAACGCGGGAACATGCCGATATCGGCGCTGATGGAGTCCTGGAGGAACATCTGATCGGGACGCTGGACGAGGTAGCACACGGTTCCGGCCAGTTCGGAGGGACTGAGCCTGCTCGTGTCGTGACCGTCGATGACCACGCTGCCGTACCGCGGCAGCTTCATCCCCGACAACGTCGACAGCAGAGTGGACTTGCCGGCCCCGTTCGAGCCGACCAGCGCCACCCTCTCACCGGCATGCAGCTGCAGGTCGAGATCGTCGATGACGGTGCTCCGATTTCCGCTGATCGTCTGGTAGCCGACGGTGATGCCACGGACCTCGGCCACGGTCCGGCCCGGGTCCTGAGCCGGACCGGCAGCGACCGTGTCCGGCGCCCCGGCAGCGACCGTCGGCAGATCAAGCCCGCTCGCGTCGGGGCCGCGAGCCTCTCTGACCGCCTCGGCGCACTCCTCAACCGTCAGCGGAGCGGCCCTGATCCCCCGAGCGACGTCTGGGACAAGGGCGCGGGCGGCCGCGACCACCTGAGGAGCAGGGATGTCGGCGGCTTCGAGATCGGCGGTGCGGGACAGTGCTTCAGCAACGGGAAGGCACCAGCTCACCTGCCCCTCGGACATGAGCACGACGGTTTTCGCGTACTTCGCTACGAGTTCGGCGTGATGCTCGATGACGATGACGGTGATGCCACGCTCGTTGAGCCGCGCGAGGTGGTCGTAGACGACGGAGGCCCGCAGCGGGTCGACCTCGGCGGCGGGTTCGTCGACGACGATGATGTCCGGGGCCAGGGCCAGAACACCGGCCAGAGCGGTCAGATGCTGCTGTCCGCCGGAGAGCTGCCAGGTCTGGGCGTCGGCGATATGGGCGATGCCGAGATCGGTCAGCACCGCCTCGGTGCGTTCCCACCAATCCTCGCAGCCGAAGTTGAGCGGGCCGAAGGAGATGTCGTCGCGCGGGGTCGGCCGCACGATCTGGTTGCCGAAGTCCTGGAACACGTAGCCGACCTCACGGGCGATCTCGCCGACGGTGCGATGGGCAGTGCTGCGACCATTGCACCGGACCGTGCCGGAGATGTCGCCGTTCCAAAAGTGCGGGATGAGCCCGTTGAACGACTTGCACAACGTCGTCTTACCCGAACCGTTGCCGCCGACGACGGCGACGAAGTCTCCCCGCTGAATGCGCAGATCGACCCCGCGCAGGGAGTCGACGGGGCTGCCCGGGTAGCGGAATCGCAGATCGCTGACTTCGATGGCAGGCGTCATCTCCCGGTTCATCGCTGCCCCTCGCTGTTGCGGGCCGCACGCCGGCGTCTGCTCGCGACTGCCAGCGCGACGAGGATGCCGAGAGCGATGACCACGGCACCGAAGACGGCCAACAAGCCGAAACCGGGCTGCCCGTCGGCACCGAGTTCGAAGCTGCCGATCGTTGACAGGCCCTGCTTGCCGACGAATTCCTCCCAGGCGGCCAGCAGGGCGATCGCGGCGGCAGCGACGACGGAGAACACGGCGACGAGCCAGAACCCGATCCCGGCCGGACCTCTCAGCCGCGGAGGGGCAGCCGGGTCACGGGGACGCAGGCCCATGATCGGTTCGATCTTGCCGTAGAGCCGCGGTGCGAGCCAGACAGCGGGCAGGATGCCGAACAGGACACCCGAGAACGCGACGGTGACGATGATGTCGAGGCCTTCGGCGATGACGAAGGCGGAGAAGAGCCCATCGGACTCCTCGAGCGTCTCGGGATCAATGCCGACGGCGACCTTGACGATGTCGATGATGCCGCCGCTGACCTTGTCGATGAGCACCATCGCCACGCAGGCCAGGGCAAGCTGCGCCCGACGACAGGGATCGCGGACGATCACACCGGCGACATAGATCGCCAGGGCCGTTTCGAGGTACCCCTCGAGTTCGCTGAGTCCGGCGAAGTCGCCGAGAAGCATATCGGAGAACACGAGCTCGCCGAGGGGAGCACCGAGTGCAACCCAGACCGGGTTGAGCAGCGCGGCGAGGACCACCGCGATGAAGGAGAAGTAGGAGACCCCGAGCTCGAGCGGTCCGACCGAGATCTCGGGCAGCACCGAGGCGACGATGTCGCCGACGCCGTAGAGGGTCATCGACAGGACGAGGATCATCAGCTTCTGCGAACTCGACAGACCGTCGCCGGATCGTCGCAGTTCGGCGGATTCGAAGGAATCGGGGGCGGGCGTGCGAGTGAGATCGCGGGGAGTTCTGGTGGATGCGGAGTCATCGGGTCGTGGCTGAACCGAGCGGATCATGATAGTCCTTTCGTCGACGTTGCAGTCGGCTGCGAATCGGGCTGAGATGAAGCGGCTGGAGGGAATACGAGCGGGAGCAGATCCTCGATCGAGTCGAGGAGGTGATCGGGACGAAGCGCCGGGTCGGAGGCCATGGTCTCCTCCAGCTCCTCGTCGCCGGTGGCACCGCCGCGCACGATCACGACGTTCCCGACTCCGCCGGCCCGGGCGGCGGGAACATCTCGGTGCGGTTTGTCGCCGACGAACCACGCCCGGAGTGGGTCTGCGTCGACGGCGGTGAGGACGTTCCTGACTCCCAATGGGTCAGGCTTGCGGCGGCCGACTTCGTCGGAGTAGGCATGAGCGGCGATGAGGTCGAGCAGTCCCTGGCTCTCGAGCAGGCTCCGGACCGCGCGTCCGGACACCGTGTTCGAGACGATGCCGACCGGGATGCCGAGGTCTCGTGCGGAGTGCAGCAGCTCCACGATGCCCGGTCGCAGCGTTCGTGCCGACTTCACTCGTGCAAAGTCGTACATCAGGCGGTGTGCTTCGGCGTGCAGCCAAGCGGCGACCGCGTCTGGATCGCCGGGCAGCCCGGGCCCGACGAGCTCGGCCCAGAACGTGATCGGGTCGATCTCGGGGACCGGGCCGCCGATGACGGACTCGTGTGCGTCCTTCCATTCCTTGTGCCGAATGCGCCCCGCGGCGAGCCCGGAGGCTGCCTGGTCGACGGTGGTGAGGTGACCTGCCGCGGTGAGTCCATCAGCCAGCCGCGCGGTGAAGGTCGCGAGGCCGAGCTCATCGGGCTCCGAGGTCGAGATCACTCCCCCGTGGTCGAGCAGCAGGGCCGAAGGCAGCCGAACACCCTCGTGCACAACCGCACGAACAGATCGGTCGGTGACCGCTTCGGCGAGGGTGGTGTCTGCAGACGAGGGCCGCACAGTCCTCCGCAGCGCTGGGACGATGCCGCGAGGATCGTCGACGACGAGGTCGGCGCGCTCGGCCACGGGGAACGGAGGGGAGTCGGTGTGGTGCGAACGGGTGACCATCACGGCCGCGACACCCGCCCGACGACCGGCCACGACATCTCGGTCGAGCGTATCGCCGACGTACCAGCACCGCCGGGCGCTGGTGGCCAGGGCTCGGGCGGCGAGGTCGATGATGCCCGGATGGGGTTTGCGGATGCCGACCTCGTCCGAATAGAGCTGAACAGCAAACTTCTCGCTCAGGCCGGCCTCCTCGACGATGGCCCGGTGGGCTCGGCCGGAGTGGGCGTTGGAGACGATGCCCACGGGCACACCGAGCTCGGCGGCGGTGTCGAGGAGCTCGATGAGACCAGGGCGCAGGGTGTGCTCGGAGCTGCGGGTGGTCAGTTCACGCTGGAGTTCACCGGCATGGCCGACGAGGACTTCGCGCTCGGCGACCGGAAGCGGCGAGGCGTAGAAGTCGCGCCAGATGGTGCGGTGGTCGAGCTCTGCCGGCTCCAGCAGACGCGATTGGCTGTTCTTCCAATCGCGCAGAGCGACTCCGCCACCGGCGAAGACGGACGCGAGTTCGTCCGGGCTGCGCAGATGGCCGGCTTTGGCCAGCAGCTCCGCGGCGATCCGGGCGACCTCAAGGCCGCCTCCCGGCCTCTTGTGAGTGGAGAAGACGACTCCGCCGAAATCGAGCAGCAGCGCTTCGGGGCGCAGGGTCGGAGTCGGGTAATCGTCCCTGGCCTCACCGGTGCGGCTGAGAGGGTTCTGGAGGGTTTCTGCAGTCGTCATAGTTGACGAGATTAGGGACGGCCGACGAATTCGGGGCGTCACCTCGACGGACTGCAGGTGAACGGAACGGGAATTCTGGAACGTTCCAGAAGAGGCATCGGCCATGGTCCGGACCGGGCTGAGGCAAGATGGTCGATATGCCTCACAGACCGACGATCAATGATGTGGCCGCACACGCCGGCGTCTCGAAGTCACTCGTGTCCCTGGCGCTGCGCGGAGACCCGGGAGTCGGCGAGGCCACCCGGACGCGGATCCTGGGCTCGGCGAATGCGCTGGGATATCGCTCGAACATCCTCGCGCGCAGCCTGCGTCAGGGCAGAACGATGACCATCGGCGTCGTCATCTCGAGCCTGACGAACCCGTACCACACCGAGGTCGCCGCCGCCGTCGAGGCAGCAGCGGAGGGTGAGGGACTGTCGGTTCTGCTCGCGCACGGCACGCACCGACGGGACCGGCTCGAGGCACGGATCGACCTGCTCCTCGACCTCAGCGTCGACGGTCTGGTCATCGTGTCCTCTTGGCTCGGTGCCGAAGCCCTCGAGCGGGCCGGACGCAGAGCTCCGGTGGTCATGGTCGGCCGCACCGAGGAGAACGTGCCCGGCGTCGACAGCGTGAACAACGATGACGAACACGGTGCGAACCTGGCGATCGATCACTTCCTCGCCGCCGGCCACACCCGCATCGCCCATGTCAGCGCTTCGTCCCGTCCGTCGGGCTCGGCTCGCCGCCGCGGATACCTCCAAGCCATGGACACAGCCGGGCTGGACCGGTATGCGCGGATCATCGATCGGTCCACCGACGCCGAGGCGCTCCCCACTCAGCTGTCCCGCGCCCTGGCCGATGGCTACGACGCGTTCTTCGCCCGCAACGACGTCGAAGCCCTCGACGTCATGGAAGTCGCCGCCGATCTGGGGTACGGGGTGCCCGAGTCGGTCGGCATCATCGGCTACGACGATTCGGCACTGGCACGCCGGGCCCGACCCGGTCTGACCTCGGTCCAGCAGCACGCCGAGGTGCTCGGTGCCCGTGCCGTCGAACTGCTGAGAGGCCGAATCGGCGGGCGCAGGAATGACATCCACGACGTCGTCGAACCTCGTCTGCGCGTGCGCGCTTCGACGCGCAGCCCGGCGACGGCTGCCGACGACGCCGACTGAGACCGCAGGCCCAAGCAGGTCAGTGTGCCAGCAGCTCCTCCAGCTCCGCAGGTGTGCCCACCGGCAGTGAGCACGAGGTGCCTCGGCACACGATCGCCGTCCCCGCGGGGACTTCGACCTCACGGCCGTCCGGTCCCGGCACCCCGGTCGAGGTCGTGAGCAGAGTCAGCGACGGATGCGTGGCGGCGATGTCCCGCAGCGCATCGTCGGCGGTGGCGACTCGCACAGGCGACAGGGCTCGCTCGGCCTGCCACAGAGCGTGGCCGCACCCGCGCGGAGCCTGTCCGGCGAGGGCCCGGTAGACCCCGAGCAGGCGATCCCGGACCTCCATCAGCCGCCCGGTATCCAGCGCGGCGCACTGACCCGATCGCTCTGCCCCACCGGGTTCCGAATCACCGGTTGCCGCCGCTTCGACGCCGAGTTCGGCGAGCAGCAGCACCGCCTCGGCGGCCGCCGATCGTCCCGACGGCACGGTGTTGTCGACGGGGTCCGCGGACTTCACATCGATGATGCCGTCACCGAGCGAATCGACCGCCTCGAAGACCCCGTCCTCCTTTTCGGAGGTGAAGAGGTTCAGCATCGTCGCACCGAGGTCGACGAGGTCCTCCACCGTCACCGAGGCGGCCTCGCCCGACAGCTGCCGGACCGTGATCCCAGCGGTGATGAGTTGCGCCCAATCGGCGAGCCCGCCCCGCCCGGGCCCCGGCTCTCCGTCGGTGAAGCTGCGCCGCACCTCGAATCCGGCTGCGTCGGCCGAATCGGCGGCCCCCGCCGAATCCGGTGTCGCAGCATCCTCGAACCGGTCATGCATCGCCGTCCAGAACCGCACCGCGGTCCTCCCCCACGCTGCCCCCGTGGCGTTGCCCACCGTCGACTGTGCAGCGTCGTCCGGATCCGCGGCGTCTTCCGCCGCTCTGGCGACATCATCCGCACCACTGGATTCCTCTGCTTCGGCACCCTTGTACAGGGCCGCCTCGGCGAGGGCGGTGATGGCCAGGGAATTCCATTCGGTGATGATCTTGTCATCCCTGGCCGGCTGCGGACGGCGAGCGCGAACGGAGTCGAGCACCTCGCGTTGCCGCCGTGTCTCCTCGATGGCCCAGGGCGCGGGATGGTCGGCGTCGAATGGCACGTCCTCCATGCCGAGCCAGTCGATGATGCGCACGGCCGCGACCACCTGGCCGGACAGCTCGCCTCCGGCCGGCGAATCGACGAGCCCGAGCAGGCCCGCCTGCCCCGCCTCGGCGAATTCCTCGGGGGTGAAGACGTAGGCCGCGCCCTCTTCGGAGACTCCCGAAGAGTTGAGCGAATCCGCGTCGAGAGCGGCGATGAACCCGTCATCGGTCGACAGGTCACTGATCAGGAAGTTCGCAGTATCGGCGATCTCGCGTTCGGCCAGGGCCAGCCATTTCGAGCCCGGGTCGAGAGCGCGTTCCACCTTCGCCCACGCGACGACGGCGCGCAGATAGAGGGCGTTGTCGTAGAGCATCTTCTCGAAGTGCGGCACGAACCACTGGCGGTCGACGCTGTAGCGGGCGATCCCGCCGCGCACCTGGTCGCGCATGCCGCCGCTGGCGATCCGCGCCAGCGTGCTGCGCACCGCGATGAGGCAGTCGAGAACGAGGTCGCCGGTCAGGTGGCCGTCGGCGCCGAGCCAGCCGAGCCGCCCCTCCGCCCGGACCCGATCCACCGGGTGTTCGTCGCCCGATGCCTCATTCGCCGAGGCGGCTCCACCGGTTCCCGAGCTCGCCGAGGCGGCGTTGCCCGCTCCCTTGTTCGCCGAGGTGGTCCCGCCCAAGCGCACGAACGCGGCCAGAAGCTGGAGGACGTTCATCATCGGCGGGAACTTCGGGGCACCGCCGAATCCGCCCCACGCCGGATCATAGGAATCGAGGAGGGCAGCGGCGGCGGAATCGAGCTCATCGGGGCTCAGGGACTCCGCGGCCGCCTCGGCGGGGAGGGCGCTGGTCACGGCATCGGCCATCTCGGCCAATCCGCGGTCCATGCGCGCGGTCATCTGGTCGACTTCGTCGCGGCGGTCGGTCCACGTAGCGGACACGGCCGAGAGCACCTGCGTGAACGCGGGCAGGTTCCCCCGCGGTGCGGGCGGGAAGTAGGTGCCGGCATAGAAGGGACTGCCGCTCGGGGTGGCGAAGATCGTCATCGGCCATCCGCCCTGACCGGTCATCGCCTGCAGCGCGTTCATGTAGTAGGCGTCGATGTCCGGCAGCTCCTCCCGGTCGATCTTCACCGGAACGAAGCGGTCGTTCATCAGCGCCGCGACTGCTTCGTCTGCGAAGGATTCGTGCGCCATGACGTGGCACCAGTGGCAGGTGGAGTACCCGATCGAGATGAGGAGGGGGACGTCACGGCGGGCCGCCTCGGCGAGGGTCTCCTGTGACCACATCCGCCAGTCCACGGGATTGTCGGCGTGCGCGCGCAGGTAGGGGCTGGTCGAGGTGGCGAGTTCATTCGGCATGCTCCCAGCGTCTCACTTCGCGCGACGACGTGCGAGGGCTACCGCAGCCAGAACAACAAGGCAGCTGGTTTTTATGGAAGTATAGGGGCCATGAGTTCGACCCCGAAAGAGCCTTCTGATACCGCCGCTGCGCAGGGTTCTCAGGCCGCACCCGCGCCACAGCCAGCACCCGCACCTATGGATGACAAGGGCCTGAACCTCACGGTCGCCGCCTTCGTCGTATTCATCGTGACGTGGGTCGGCGCGAGGTCGGCAGGCGCAGCCGAGTCGTCTGCGGATCTCACCGGACCCGATCTCGGCCTTCTGCAGGTCGTGCTCATCCTCGTGGCCGGCGCAGCCGCTGTCGCCGTCGGTCGGAGCCTGAAGTCGATTTCGCGCGGCGTCTTCATCGTCATCACGGTCGTCTACTTCACGCTCGCGGCTCTCACGTCGATCTTCACCGACGAGTTCACGAGCCTCGACATCGAATCACGGTTCTTCGCGATCCTCCGGCTCGTCCTCTATATCGCCGACGTGGTCTACCCGCTCGTCATCGCCCAGGTTCTCGCCGTCACGGTCTCACGAGTCGTGACTCCACCCGGAGACTCGGACGACGCCGTTGCCGGACTCGCCGCGAGGACGGCCCGCCGCGGCAAAACTGCCGCAATCGTCCTGTTCGCGGCGGTCGCCGTCGTCATCGTCGCCTGGATTCTGCGGCTGCCGATCACGACGGCACCGCTGCTCATGAACTTCGGTGAGATCCTCTTCGCCATCGCCGCAGCCATCGGCTCGGTCGCAGCGGTCTATGCTCTTCGAGCGGTCGCGGTCGCACGTTCGCTGCCGGCCCCGGCACCAGCGGTCGGGCCGGACCCACATCGCCGCCGCCCCCGGCTGGCCCACGTCCTCACGTTCCTCGCCATTGCCGGCGGCCTCTGGTTCTGCCTGCAGTACACCCTCGTCGCGGTCGAGTTCGGGGCCGCGCTCGACCTCGCATACCCGTCCGGTCCTGCAGGCATGCTCCTGTTCACCATCGGAAGCTTCGTCCTGGCGATCGTCACCGTCGATGCCGTGGCCTCCCGACGATCGAAGCCCGGCAGACGCCCGGCATGACCTTTCCACCCTCTCCGGCTGCGCAACGATGAGCACATGGCGGCGTCAGTGCTCATCGCTGCCCGACGAGACTGCATCGCCCGCCCTGCGGTCCCTCTTCCCCCGCGCCCGAGATTCTTCTACACTATGTAGAACTCAGCGGGGAGGGAACCGATCCCGGTGACCGCCGCTGCGGGACAGGAGAACGACAATGAGCGCCGAACCATCATGGACTCTCGATGCCAAGGACTGCTGGGAGCTCCTGCGGTCCACCTCTGTCGGCCGCCTGGCCGTCATCGGCGTCGAGGGCCCGGAGATCTTCCCGGTGAACTTCACCATCGAACATTCCGCACTCGTCATCCGCACCGGAGACGGCACCAAGATCGACGCCATCCGCAACCATCCACGCGTCGCCTTCGAGATCGACGGCGTCGGGGATGAGACCGCGTTCAGCGTCGTCGTCAAGGGCGACGCGAAGGAGATCAACGCTCCTGACGAGCTGCGCGACACCGTCTCCCTCGGCGTCTCCCCGCTGCAACCCGGAACGAAGAATCACTTCGTCCGAATCCTCGCCGAGGAGGTCACCGGCCGCCGCTTCCCCGTGACCGATCCCTCAACCTGGAGGTCAGCACTCAGCGACGCATCACGCGCCCCGCACGAGTGACCGGTGCTGCCGGTTCACGGTCGGCAGGGAGACTCACACTCGGCCGTCAGAGGGCTTCGACGACCTCGACGAGGCGGTCGGGGGCGTTGGTGATGATGCCGTCGGCGCCGACGTCGATCGCCCGTTCCATCTCGCCGAGGTCGTCGACGGTCCACACCAGACTCGTCATTCCGAGCTCGTGGATGGCGGTGAGGAAGTCCTCGTCGGCGGCGCAGAATTCGGGGTTGACCTGGTCGACCCAATCGGCGAAGTCCTGGAGTTCGTCCGGGCAGGGGCGGCCGAGCACGCCGACCGGGATCTCCGGAGCGAGCGCGTGGAACTCGGCGATGAACGCCCAGTTCGCGGACTGGACCACGAGCATGCCCGCGGCCAAAGCCCGGTCGAGATAATTCGGCACGGCACGCAGGGCGGCCACGATCGCCTCGGCGATTCCGGGATACATTTCGGGATGTTTGACCTCGAGCAGCAGACCCGTGCGGGTGTCGTGGGCGAGGGTGAGCACCTCGGCGAGGCGGGGCACGCCGATGCCCGCGAATTCCTCGCCCTTCCACCTCCCCGCGTCGAGCGTGGCGATCTGGGCGGCATTCATGCCCGCGATGCTGCGGCCTTCGCGGTTCGGGTACAGGGCGCGGGCGTCGGTGGTGCGATCGACGGTGGGGTCGTGCATGATCACGAGCTCGCCGTCGGCGCTCATGTGGACGTCGGTTTCGATCATGTCCGCGCCCTGGTCGATGCCGGCGATGAACGCAGGGATCGTGTTCTCCGGCCAATCGGCCGACGCACCACGGTGTGCGATGACCAGAGGCGGGACCCGGACTCGGGCAGGATCGATGACATTGTCGACGGCGCCGAGGTCGCGGGGTGAGGGATCGGAAGTGGGGGTGGCGAGGGTGATGGGCATTTCAGAACTCCTCCACGGAGACTGCGGGTGGCGTTGCTCAGCTGCTGCTTAGGCGACCGAGCGATGAGTACTAGGGCGCCCAGATTAGGCGGCCTGTGCAAGTTCCGGGTGATGCGCGGGTAGACGGGACGTGAATCCTGGCGGTGTCCGCGCTGAGACTGCGATCATCCAGTGCAAGGAACGGCGCAGATTCATGAAGCTCGCATTAGGGTAACCCCAGTAGGTCTCGCTTACCGTCATCAGAATTATCTCTCTTGAAGCAAATGAGCACTTGAATTAAATATTTTGACGGATATGATCATCTTGTGAACCAACGCACAATGACGTCGACATTTCTCGATCCCATCGACCGCACGATCATCGACATCCTCCACCGGGACGGTCGAGCACCGTGGTCCAGAGTCGCCGAGCAGCTGGACGTTTCCGCCGCTACGGTCCGCCGCCGATACGAAGCAATGCATTCGACAGGCACCATTCGCGTCGTCGGGGCCACCGATGTTGCCCGACTCGGAATGGGGATGCCCGTCTTTCTGCGGTTGTCGAATACCCGCGCGGACCTCCCGGAGCTCGTCTCACGCCTCCGCACTCGGCCAGAGGTGCGCTTCTTCGCGACGCTCCTCGGAAGCGTCGACATCACCGCGGAGATGGTGTTGCCCGAGGGGACGGACTATGGCCGGCTAGTCGGCGAGATCACCGAAGGCACTTCTGCGACTGCTGAAAGCCTCCTCATCACTCATGCCTTCGCTTCGGGCCAAGATTGGGCTCCTCCGCGTGAATCTGCCGACCCCACACGTCTGGCTCCGATCGAAACCGAGCCGGCGCCCCACATCGACCTGACGGATTCCGAGGCCAAGGTGCTCGGGATGCTCATGCATGACGGCCGGACTGGCCTCGGCGCTCTGGCCACTGCGATCAGCAAGTCAGAGAACACCGCCGCTCGCATCATCGACCAACTGCAAAGGTCCGGGGTTCTCGACTTCCGTATCCTCGTCGAACCGGTTCACTATGGCTTCACTACCGAGTTCTTTCTGTGGCTGGAAGTCGAACCACGCTTCCTCATGGAAACTGCATCAACTCTCGCCGAACACCCTGCGACGAAGTACCTCACCGCCACCACGGGGCGGTCAAACCTGGTCGGTCAGTTCATCGTCCGCGATCGAGCCGAGCTTTTCCGGTTCTCCACACAGGTACTCGCCTCAATGCCAGGCATTCGCACGGCAGACATCTGCGTCCAGACAGCAGTGCACAAACGGGTCTGGACAACGCTCGAGAACGGCCGGTACGCAACCGATGGACAACCGCTCGACCCCCTTGAGTATCTCCAACCCCGTCGGTGAGAGATGGGGCCTGCAGTCGCGGGAAAATGCGCCGAGCCTCAGCGCTGCCACAGCGCCATCCATTGGCACCCGCCTCAAACAGCTGCGAAGCACAACCAAACAATAAACCAGAGGAGACGGAAATGACCTCACTACCTACTGATATGACAACGACAGCGCCCTGGCAATGGCCTGAAGAGACTTGGCGGAGAGAGGTCAACCGTGTTCGCGCAGGACGCAAGCTCGTCCACGGCGATCCTGCTCGACGTTGGCCGAACGCTGCGAAGTGCGCCGTGCTCATCTCTTATGACTCTGACCACGAAACTCCATACCTTCGCGACGGCCAGACCTCACCGGGTTCGTTAGCACAGGGAGAGTATGGCAGCCGCTCGGCAGTGCCGCGAATACTGGAAATGCTCGCGCGCCACGAGGTGCCGACAAGCTTCTACGTACCCGCCGTCTCCGCCCTGCTGCACCCTCAAGACATCGACGCCTACGTGGCAGGCGGACACGAGGTCGCCGTACACGGATGGATTCACGAGCGCAATACACAGTTGCCCTATGAGGCAGAGCTCGACCTCATGGGGCGAGCAGCTGACACACTCGAGAAGCTCAGTGGCACTCGGCCGATCGGCATCCGCACCCCGTCCTGGGACTTCTCACATTCGACGCTCCATGTCATCAAGGAACTCGACCTCGTCTATGACTCCTCTCTTATGGCCGATGATGAACCTTACGAACTCGACGCCGACGGCACACCGACCGGAATCATCGAGATCCCCGTCGAGTGGGTCAGAGATGATGCACCCTACTTCATGATGGATCGCTTCGGGGGCCTTCGACCCCATCTGTCGCCCTACGAAGTCGAGCGGATCTGGATAGACGAATTCGAAGCCGCCTATACCGCCGGCAGCATGTTCGAACTCACTCTGCATCCGCATATCAGCGGTCATCGTTCAAGGTTAGCGATGGTCGACCGGCTTCTCAGCCACATCCGGTCCTTCGACAACATTTGGTTCGGTACCCACGCTGACCTCGCCCAACACATCATCGACATGACTCCTGGTTCCACCACAGATCTGCCGTCTGGTCGATCCTGACTTCTGTCCCCGACGGCATCAACGACGTGCCGTCACTTTCGCGAAAGCATAGGCCCAGAAATGTCCACTGCACCCCAGACCAATCAACCACACGAGACAAAACTGTCCCCAAAGGGCCGCAAAGCGCTGCTCGCTGGAGCCGTCGGCAACACTGTCGAGTGGGTCGATTGGGCAATCTATACGACCTTCTCGTCCGTCTTCGCCGTGCACTTCTTCCCGGCCGGCGACCCAGCGGTCGCTCTCCTGTCTACCCTGGCGGTCTTCGCTGTCGGCTTCATCATGCGGCCGATCGGAGCTGCGGTTCTCGGCAACTTCGCCGACCGACACGGTCGAAAGAAGGGAATGGCACTGACCATCGGCCTCATGGCGGGCGCCTCGGCCATCATCGCCATCACCCCCGACTACTCGATGATCGGCATCTTCGCACCGATCATCCTCGTGCTCGCTCGTATGCTCCAAGGGTTCTCCGCCGGAGGCGAATTCGGTGCTTCCTCGGCTTTCATGGTCGAGGCCGCTGCACCTCAACGCCGTGCATTCGCTGGTTCATGGCAGCAGGTTTCCGTGGGGGCGGGCAGCCTCTTGGCCGCCGGAATCGGAGCGGTCATCACTTCGGCGCTCGATTCTGAGGCCCTCGACTCTTGGGGATGGCGTCTCGCTTTCGCCCTCGGTGCGCTACTGGGCTTGTTCGGCCTCTGGCTGAGGTCCAATGTGGCCGAGTCAGAGTCTTTCGAAGCGGTCAAAGCCGAGAAGTCGACAGATGAGCCGAAGCGCTCATACCTAGCGATGTTCACGCAACACCCCGGTGCTGTCGCACGCGTCTTCGGAATCACGATCGCCGGCACGCTGCTCTACTACATCTGGGTCTCCTACCTGCCTACCTACGCGCATGTCGCGACAGGGTTGCCGCTCAATCAGGCGCTGACCGCGAATTTCATTGCCATCGCCTATTTCATCTGCGCGCTTCCTTTCGTCGGTCTCCTTTCGGACAAAGTCGGTCGGAAACCGACGATGTCGGCTTTCGCTGCTGGATTCCTTGTTTTGGCGTTTCCCTTGCTCAATTTCCTCGACAACAATTTCTGGATCTTCCTTGTTGTCGAACTCATCGGTATGACGCTGCTGCTCGGATATTCCGCCAACTGCGCCGTGATCATGGCGGAACAGTTCCCACCCGAGGTCCGAGCCACCGGTATCGGCCTCCCCTACGCCCTCGCAGTAGCTATCTTCGGAGGCACCGCTCCATACATCATCACGTGGATGAACGACATCGGAGCTGGGGACAAGGTATGGATCTACTGTGCTGTCGCCGCTGCCATCGGCCTCGCTGTCTATCTCACAATGCCTGAGACAAAGGGAAAGAAGCTCGTATGACACCGTTCGCACCACATGTTCTGATCACCGGTGCCGCCAGCGGCATCGGCCGGGAGATCGCCCGCACCTACGCCACTCGTGGGTCTCGCCTCGCCCTCGTCGACTTCGATGAGGCTGCCCTGAGAGCATTCTGTGACGAGCTTCGCCGAGGAGGCACAGAAGCCACCCCGATCATTGCAGATCTGCGCGACCCATCTGCCCTCACCTCGGTGGTGGAAACTTCGTTCGCGATCGCTCCGGTACATGTACTCGTCAACTCCGCAGGTGTCTATCCTGCAGTTCCGTTTCTCGACATCACCGCCGAAGTATGGGACGCCGTGCAGGCGATCAACGTTCGCGCTCCTCAACTGCTGACTGTCGAGTTCGCCAAACAGGTACGCCGTCTCGACCAGGAGATGCCTCCCGGTCTTCCTGCCGTCATCAATATCTCCTCTGGAGCGGCACTGCGTGCACGTCCTGGAGCCGCACCGTACTCGACGTCGAAGGCGGCCGTCGAGATGGTCACCCGAGCAAGTGCTCTCGAACTCGGTGAGTTCGGCATTCGCGTCAATGCCGTCGCTCCCGGCTTCGTCGTCGTCGACAGCGAACTCAACAGACTCACCGACGACTATGTCGCCGCAGTATCCATCAACCCACTGGGGCGTAAGGGACGGGCTGATGACATCGCGCGAGCTGTACTCTGGCTCGCGTCCGCAGACGCCAGCTGGGTGACCGGAGAGATAGTGCGCGTCGATGGCGGATCTGCAGCCGGCGCACTCAATCTCCCTCTGCACTGGCCTGAGCCCCGCACGGAGATCGAGCCCGAATTGCACACAGCGAATATCTCCCACTTCGGTGGCAGTGATAATGAGAAAGAGGACTGCAACTAGTGACCACAGAAACACCAGCGCCATCGGACATCTACACAGTCGTCGGCGGCGGCGCGATTGGCGGTACGCTCGCTGCACACATCGCCTTGGCCGGTCATCCGGTGCAAATAGTCGACGCGGACACCGAACACGTTGCTGCAATCCGCAGCGCGGGACTGAAGATCGAAGGGCCAGAGGAATCTCTGAGTGTCGACCTTCCTGCGTTCGACCCCGTCGATGCGCCCGAGGAACTCGGTCCGGTTCTGCTGGCCGTGAAATCCCAGGCAACTTCTTCGGCAATGGAGTGGATTGCGCCTCGACTGCGAGAAGACGGCTACGTCGCTTCACTGCAGAACGGCCTCAACGAGGCTGCCATCGCCGAGCGCATCGGGATCGAACGCACTGTCATCGCCTTTGTCGACCTTTTCGCCGATGTCCTCCAGCCCGGCGTGATCAAGGACGGTGGTATCGGAACCATCGCTCTCGGGGAGTTCTCCGCGGAGTGCGCCGATAGGGAATGCAGTTCGCGTACTCCAGAGAGAGCTGAAGCGAACCTCCGAGCAGACGGAGTCATTCGGCCGAGGGTCGAAAAACTCGCTGCCGACCTTGCACATTGGGGCAGGCCGATTGTCAGCGGCAACGTCTCCGGCTTCCTCTGGTCCAAGCTCGCCTTCGGGGCGATGCTCACCGCAACTTCGCTCGTCGACGAAGACATGGCTTCGGTCGTGGATTCGAATCGTGCCACGATGCTCGGTCTGGCACGTGAAGTGTATGCAATCTCCGACGAGCTCGGCATCCGGCTCGAGAGCTTCGACGCCTTCGCCCCCGACGACTACCGGGATGGAAGGCCCGAGCGAGTCGTCGAATCGGCGTTCGACTCTCTCTGTCGATGGCTTGAGGGACAGACAAAGACACGCTCGGGGATCTGGCGCGATATAAATGTCCGCAAACGCCCGACCGAGGTGCCGTCGCAGTACGAACCGGTCATCGCGATCGCGTCAGAGCAGGGAGTTCTTACCCCGCGGCTGAGAGCGTTGGTCGATGTCATCGGGGAACTCGAACGCGGCGAGGTGCTTATGGGCCCCGAGCTGCTCAAACGGATCTCCTAGGCTCAGACACGAACCGCTTCCAGTCAACCGAACTGCAGAAGATATCGGTGGTCGCGGAACCGAGGGCCTCGCCCTATCGGTTGCGCGGCCACCGCTTTGCGCTTCTTTCGCAAGAACGCGGGTTTACAAAGGGCCCGGCCTTTCGGCACCTCTGGTCGCCTGAACAGACCCCACACTCCCACTGCTCGATGCCAGGTGGCAGACTGGGCTCAACCACGGACGGAGTTCTCGCGTTCCGCGCCTCCGATCCTCTCCAGCACGATTGCCGAAGGAGGCGCAGTTCTATGGAGATGCTCCAGGGTGCATTCGACAGTGTCAGCACCGTATCGTCATACATCCTCGTGGCTGTTCTCATCCCCACTGGTCTGTATTTCACCATCCGCACGGGAGTGGTGCAGGTCCGCCTGCTGCCCGAGATGTTCCGCACCCTGACGGAGCCGGGCGGACGGGATTCCGAGGGCAACCGGAACATCTCACCGTTCCGTGCCTTCTCGATCTCCGCGGCCTCGCGGGTGGGAACGGCGAACATCGCCGGTGTCGCCCTGGCGATCTCGCTCGGCGGTCCGGGAGCGATGTTCTGGATGTGGCTGACGGCCATCGTCGGCGGCGCCACGGCCTTCGCCGAGTCCGCTCTCGGCCAGCTGTACAAGCTCAAGGACGGCCCGAACTTCCGCGGCGGCCCGGCCTATTACATCAAGCACGGGCTGAACATGAAGTGGCTCGGGCTGGTCTTCGCGGTCATCGTCGCCATCACCTACGGCATCATCTTCAACTCCGTGCAGTCGAACTCCATCGTCGACGCGGTCGGTGCCTCCTTCGGAGTCGACAGTTCGGACGGCACCTTCGCCGCGATCGCCGGTGCGATCATCGCCGTCGCCGCATTTGCGATCTTCGCCGGCGGCGCCAAGCGCATCTCGAACATCTCCGCTTATCTGGTGCCGTTCATGGCCGGTCTCTACCTCATCGTCGGCATCATCGTCGTGGTGATGAACATCGGCGCCGTGCCGTCGATGATCGCCACGATCTTCTCCGATGCGTTCAGCATGAATTCGATCGCCGGCGGAACGCTGGGTTCGATCATGCTCATCGGTGTTCAGCGTGGTCTCTTCTCCAACGAGGCCGGCATCGGTTCGGTGCCCAACGCAGCTGCCACGGCATCGGCGTCGCACCCGGCCAAGCAGGGCTTCGTGCAGGCACTGGGCGTCTACTTCGATACGATCCTCGTCTGCTCGATCACCGCGTTCATCATCTTGCTGTCGAACCCGAAGTACGGCAGCTCTGCCGAGGGCATCCAACTCACGCAGACTGCGCTGAGCGGTCAGCTCGGCCAGTGGGCGATCCACTTCCTCACTCTGGCGATCTTCCTCTTCGCATTCTCCTCGATCCTCGGCAACTACTATTACGGGGAAGCGAATATCGAGCACTTGACGACGAAGAAGAGCGCCCTGCTCATCTACCAGGTCATCGTCATGGTCTCGGTGTTCATCGGCGCGATCGCGGCCCTCGACCTGGTCTGGACCGCGGCAGACATCTTCATGGCGATCATGGCGCTCATCAACCTCTTCGCCCTGCTGATGCTCTCGCCGCTGGTGTTCGCGCTGCTGAAGAACTATCAGAAGCAGCGCCGAGCAGGCCACGAGCCGATCTTCCGTCGCGGAGACCTTCCGACGTTCAAGCGCATCAACACCGAAGTCGACGCCTGGGACGGCACCGACGAGGTGACCACCGCAGAGTTCTGGCGCGACCGCGGCAAGCAGGTTCGCTCCGACAGCGAGTGATGCCGCGAGCATTCTGATTCCGCACACACACATCGGGCGCCCCTTCCCAGGAGCGCCCGATATGTTTTCGATGCTTCATATACAGCAAGAGGTTCCCATGACTGTCGACCGCTCGGAACTGGCGGACATCCTCGCCGAGGCGACCGGATGGTCGGTCACGGCCGACCCCCACCGGTTCACGCTGACCAATGATGATCCCCCGCAGGTCGTCATCTGGACGGTGACCGACGGCGAACTCGCCCAGCTCCGCTATGGTGCGAACGTCCGAGCGAAATCGTTTGGCGGACGCAGATCGGCCGACCTCGGTGTGCTGTGCCTGCCCGTGATGGAGACCATCGGGCCGTTCGAAGGATCCCGCGGGGTGATGCGTGGGACTGACCTGAGGATCATCGAGTAGCCGCGACCCGTCGAGGTCTGCGGGGAGGCGAAGGGGCCCGGCACCGGGACTGCGGCACCGGTCCCCCACTGTGCAGATGTGCTCATTCCACGAGGAGTGTCAGGCATGGGCGAGGCATCAGCGGCCGGACCAATTGCGCATGAGGCGTCACTGACCGGCTGGAGTGACGTCCGTGCTGCCGACGAACTCCGGACGCGGCTTCGGCGCTGCGAAGGGTTCCACACAGGTATTCTCCACCGAGTTGTACACGATGAAGATATTCGAGCGCGAGAACGGAGTGACGTTGCCGTTCGACGCATGCATGCAGTTGGAGTCGAACATGATCGCTCCGCCGGCCGCTCCTTCGAGCACGTCGATGCCGTATTCGTCGGCGAAGTCGCTGAGAGTCTGACGATCCGGGGTGCCTGCACCCTGCATGATGAGGGACTTCCGATAGTTGTCCTCGGGAGTGCCTCCCACACAGCTGATGTAGCGCTTGTGCGAGCCGGGCATGATCATCAGCGGACCGTTGAACGAGTAGTTGTCCGTCAGCGACAGCGAAAGGCTCACCGCACGCGGAGCGGGCATTCCGTCCTCAGCGTGCCAGGTCTCGAAGTCCGAATGCCAGGAGAACTCCTTGCCCACGAATCCCGGCTTGTAGTTGATCCGGCTCTGATGGATATAGACATCGGTTCCGAGGATCTGCCGTGCGCGGTCGACGAGACGCGGATCGTTCGCGATCTTTCTGAAGATCTCATTGGTGCGATGGATATCGAATATCGACCGGACCTCGTCGGACTCGGCTTCGACGACGGTGCGCTCATCGGCCTTCACCTCCGGGTCGCGCGAAAGCCTTTGGAGCTCGTCGGTGAAGAGTTTGAGCTCTTCGGGTGTGATGAGCTGATCGATCGTCAGATAGCCCGTGTCCTCGAAGTGCTTGAGCTCCGCCGCTTCGAGGGGGCCGTCTTCGGGAGAACCGAAGACGATCGGACCCGTGCGCGGGAGAACCTCAGTGGTCTCACCGGAGCGAGTCGGATAGAGATCTGTGGTTGCGGTCGCAGCTGACATTGCTGTCATCATTTCTCCTTCCTTCGCTATGTGCCGTCTGCCGGGGCGGTGGCGCTACTGCTCATCGCCCCCGCAGATCAGGTTGTGCGGCCACCGTAACAGGAGGACATCGTCCCCGGTACCCCGGTTAGAGACAGAACAGAGAGACCGGCACGTTCGAGGCGATCCCTAGAGATGAATCGCCCCGAACGTGCCGGTCATTCATTGGACGGTCAGCGTTTGACCGACTTCGACGTGGCCCCGGTCGCCCAGCTGACCTGGCTGAAGGTGACACGGTAGGCCTTCTTGCTCTTCGACTTCACCTTGTACGTGGCCTTGCCCTTCTTCGCGGTGACCGTCTTCAGCGTCTTCCACTTGCTGCCTGACTTGACCTGGAACTTCACCTTCGGGTTGTACTTGATCTTGCCGTAGTGCTCTGGGTGGTAGACCTTCGTCGACGAAGTCAGAGTGACGGTGCTGCCTTTCCGCTTCGAGGACAGCGAAGCGTAGGTCTTGCCACGGACGTAGAAGTAGCCCTTGGTGTAGTCAGTGCGGGCGTACCAATACGAGTTGTATTCAGCGTCGTCGTAGTCAGCGTCGATCTCGGACGGACCCATTCTGTATTTCCCGAGACCGTCGAGGCTCGGACAGACCATTGCGCGATCTTTATTACTGGGGCTCGTGTAATTGCCGAAGTAGGCTTCAGTGGCACTTCCGTGCCGCCCCGCAATGTCCGCGTCCACCGTCCACGAATCGACGTTCTTCTTCTTGTACTTGAGATAGACGTTGAAGTACTTGCAGTTCGAATTCGATATCACCATGTTGCTTGCGGACAACTTGGTCACGTCGAATGACATTGTGGCAGCCTCGGCCGAAACTGCCGGACCGACAGAGAGGGCAAGTGCAGCGATTGACGCCACGAGGGCGCGCTTGAGGAACTTCATGGAGACTCCAACTGAAGAAGGGGATGAACGATATGCCTAAGTTGGAGTCAACGAGAGTGCAGTCGGCAGCGTCAGGTGGCGAACATTGAAAGTTGTATGACCGAACAATACCACGCGTGAAGTTTACTCGGAGCAGCGCCAACCCAGGGTCTCCCACCGGTGACCCCACCAGAGCCCACACACCACCCCGGCTCTACCACCACAAAGGCGGCCCGAGCGAAAACGCTCGGGCCGCCTCGGCGAGGGGAACTGAATCAGTTCGCGGGTGCCGCCTCATCTTCGAGGATGAGCGGGTACACGCCGTTCTCGTCGTGGACCTCACGACCGGTGACCGGCGGATTGAACACGCAGGCCATGCGCAGCTCTTCCTCGGCGACAACGGTGTGCTTCTCGTGTCCGTCGAGGAGGTACATGACGCCGTCGTGGAGGGGGTATTCCTTCCCGGTCTCCTGATCGGTCAGCGTGCCCTTGCCCTGCACGCAGTACACGGCTTCGACGTGGTTCTGGTAGTGGAACGTCGAGGTGGTTCCGGCGTAGATCACGGTGTCGTGGAACGAGAATCCGACGCGCTCCTTGCCGAGCACCATGCGGCGGCTGCGCCAGGTCTCCGACTTGATATCGCGGTCGGTGTCGTTGAGGTCATCGCGGTTGACTACGTACATTTGTGGTCCTTTCGATCAAGGTCGTGGAAAGTTTCGGGGGTGGGCGGCGGACTTCCGCTGTAAACCAACGGCGTCCGTCAGCCCGGGTGGGCGATCGAACAGGTGTCGATTCCGCCCAAAGCTCGGGCCGGCGCCACTCATTGCGACGCCGGCCCGGCAGAGGTGGGATCAGGCCAGTGCGGCCTCAGCGGCGGCAGGAGCGAACTTGAGCACTCCGGCCTCGATGATGTCCAGACCGGCCTGCAGATCGCGCGAGTCGATCGTCAGCGGCGGCATGATCTTGATGACTTCGTCATCGGCGCCCGAGGTCTCGAGCAGGAGGCCGTTCTCGAACGCATAGGCGGCGACCTTCTCGGCCACCTCGATGTCTTCGAAGCAGAGTCCGGCCAGCAGGCCGCGTCCGCGGATCGATGCGCCCTCAGCCTTCTCGACGATCGTGTCGAGACGCTGGTGGAGTTCGGCGATGGTGTCGGCGAGCTGGTTCTGGAACTCGTTGTCGGCCCAGAAGTTCTTTATGGCGGCGGTCGCGGTCACGAATGCGGGGTTGTTCCCGCGGAAGGTGCCGTTGTGCTCGCCGGGCTCCCAGACGTCGAGCTCGGGACGGAACAGGGTCAGTGCCAGCGGCAGGCCCGAGCCGGAGATCGACTTCGACAGGCAGACGATGTCAGGCTCGATGCCGGCCTCTTCGAAGCTGAAGAACGAACCGGTGCGGCCACAGCCGGCCTGCACGTCATCGACGATGAGAAGGATGTCGTGCTTCTTCGTCAGCTCCGACAGGGCGCGCAGCCATTCGGCGCGAGCGGCACGCAGTCCGCCCTCACCCTGCACAGTCTCGACGATGACGGCGGCAGGCTTGTCGACGCCCGAACCGGAGTCTGCGAGGACCCTCTCCAGCCACAGGAAGTCCGGGATCTCACCATCGAAGTAGTCGTCGTAGGGAATCTTCGAGCTGTTGGTCAGCGGGATGCCTGCGCCTTCGCGCTTCATCGAGTTGCCGGTCACCGACAGCGATCCCAGCGTCATGCCGTGGAAGGCATTGGTGAACGAGAGCATGTGCTGACGTCCGGTCACCTTGCGGGCGAGCTTGAGGGCCGCCTCGACGGTGTTGGTTCCCGTCGGTCCGGGGAACATCACGGAGTAGTCGAGTCCGCGCGGCTTGAGGATGAGATCCTGGAAGGTCTGGAGGAACTCGCGCTTGGCCGGGGTCTTCATGTCCATCGAGTGCAGCACGGCACCCGACTGCAGATATTCGATGAGCGGACCCATCACGGCCGGGTTGTTGTGGCCGTAGTTGAGCGCACCGGCACCGGAGAAGAAGTCGAGGTACTCGTTGCCGTCCTCATCCCACTGCTTGGCGCCCTGCGAACGGGCGAAGGTGGTGGGCCAGGAGCGGCAGTAGCTGCGCACAGCAGATTCGCGAGTTTCGAAGATGTCGGGCTTGTCAGATGGTGCGGGCTTAGAGCTTTCAGTCATGACTTGAGTCCTTTCGACTTCTTGAGTTGCGCGCCTGCATCGGATGCAGGCGCCGAGGCGGTGGCCGCTGCCGCTCATTGCGGGCGATCTCTTCTGCCTCCTGGCACCTGGCGCGTCCACTCCCTTGAATCAGGGGTACACGCGGTGCCGGGGTGGGGCTCGTTACAGGGGTGCGATCTCGTAGAGGTACTCGGTGTCGTGGCCGTCCGGGTACATCTCCGGAGTGAACAGCGGGCGACGGTCGTAACCGGCCCCGCGCTGGTCCGCAAATGCCTGGAACAGACGGTTGGACGCCGCGTTGTCATCGGTGATCGTCGTCTCCATGCGGAGAGCGCCGGTGCGATCGGCCAGCTCGTGGAGCATGGTCGAGGCGAGTCCGTGACCACGGAACTTCTCGTCGACGGCGACCTGCCAGATCATCAGGGTGTCCGGATTCTCCGGACGGGTATACCCGGTGATGAAGCCGGCGGGCTCTCCGCCGATACGCGCAATCACCGAGGTGTCCGCGAAGTCGCGGCACCACAGCAGATAGGAGTACGACGAGTTCAGATCGAGCACGGCTGTATCTTTCGCGAGCCGCCATAGATGTTGTCCGTCCTCCAGCTCGGGAGTACGGACGTCGGTTTGCGTCTTCGGTTCAGCGAGTGCGTTTCTCACGCCATTAAACCTAACGGGATGAGAATGAGCGTCAACCCCGAAACCGTCGATTTCGGGGCACTTCCGCAACCCTCACCCCGACCTACTGACATGTAACAGACCCGGCCTTGCCCATGGCATCGTTGGGATGTGACGGGGCGCTCCTTCGCGCTCATCCCGCGCCGGAGGTTCGTTATCGTTTCGTTACATTAGGGCGCAGTTGGAACAAGGGTTCCACGTGTTCCATGTCACTTCACGTGAATTGAGACAGCAAGGATGCCTGTTGCCGGGCGTCGCCTCCTGAGGCTCAGTGAGCGGCTTCGAGGCGATTGCGGGGCTACGGACGAAAGTGCGCCGCGTCGACTTCGGAGCTCGACGACGTGGATCGGCCAGAGAATCCGCCCCCGGCGCACCTGCCTCAGCACTCGACGACGTTGACGGCGAGGCCGCCCATCGCCGTCTCCTTGTACTTCGAGGACATGTCCGCGCCGGTCTGGCGCATCGTCTCGATCACCTCGTCGAGGCTGACCCGGTGCTGCCCGTCGCCCCACAGCGCCATGCGGGAGGCATTGATGGCCTTACCGGCGGCGATCGCGTTGCGCTCGATGCACGGCACCTGCACGAGACCGGAGATCGGGTCGCAGGTCAGGCCGAGGTTGTGTTCCATGGCGATCTCGGCGGCGTTCTCCACCTGCTCGGGCGTCCCGCCCATCACGGCGGCCAGTCCCCCGGCAGCCATCGACGAGGCGGATCCGACCTCACCCTGGCAGCCCACCTCGGCGCCGGAGATCGAGGCCCGCTCCTTGTACAGGACTCCGATGGCCGCCGCGGTGAGCAGGAAATCGACGATGGCCCGATGCTTAGCGGGTTCTCCGCCCTCCGCCACTGCGGGAACGTAGTTGAGCGCATAGTGCAGCACGGCAGGGATGATGCCGGCCGCCCCGTTCGTGGGTGCGGTGACGACGCGGCCGCCCGAAGCGTTCTCCTCATTCACGGCCATCGCGATGAGGTTGACCCACTCGAGGTAGTAGCCGGGATCCCGGTTCGGGTCCTCGGCCTTGAGCTTGAGGTACCAGTCGTGGGCACGGCGACGCACCTTGAGTCCGCCGGGCAGATAGCCCGAGCGGTCCAGGGATGCCGAAGCGCACTCCTCCATCACCGAGTAGATGTGCAGCAGGCCGTGCCGGATCTCGTCGTCGTCTCGCATCGACAGTTCGTTGGCGTGCATGATCTCGGCGATCGACAGGTCGTTCTCGCGGCAGCGCTGAAGCAGCTCGCCGCCCGAGTGGAACGGATAGGGCAGCTCCTCGTCATACGACTCGAGCTCGGCGTCGACGACGGAATCCGCGACCGCGAACTCGGCGTCTCCGCTGTCGTCTGCGACGTCCGCCTCGGCGGTCTTCTCCTTGTCGAGGAATTCGGTCTCCGAGGTCACGAATCCGCCGCCCACGGAGTAGTAGGTCTCCTCGGCGAGGGTCCCTCCGGAGGCGTCATAGGCGGTCACGGTCATGGCGTTGGTGTGGCGCGGGAGGACGGTCAGCGGTCGTTTGACCATGTCATCCTCGGTGAACGCGAGTTCGACGCCGTTGCCGGTGGAATCGCCGAGGATGATCTTCCCGGTCTCGGACATCCGTGTCCGCCGGGCGGTGAGTTCGTTGGCTTCGATGAGGTCGGGGCGGCAGCCTTCGAGGCCGATGAGGATGGCGTCGAAGGTCCCGTGACCGGCGCCGGTGGCGGCCAGGGAACCGAATACGTCGACGCGCAGATCCGCCACGGATCCCAGCGCATCGCCGAGGAGGTCGATGAAGCTCGCGCCGGCACGCATCGGCCCGACCGTGTGGGAACTCGAGGGTCCGATGCCGACCGTGAAGAGGTCGAAGACACTCAAGGGCATGGCAATCACTTCGTTTCTGTGGATATGCACAGCGGGGCCGACGAGAGACCGGCTCGGCCTTCTGTCGGCCCCGCTGCGGGGAGGGAGAGCGTCAGAGAGAGTTCGCCTCGGCGTAGCCGGCGGCGTCCATGACCTCGCCGACCTCGGTCACGGCGACTTCGAACAGCCAACCCTCGCCGTAGGGGTCGGAGTTGAGCAGTCCGGGTGAGTCCACGGCAGCCTCGTTGATGGTGATGATCTCACCGGTCACCGGGGTGTAGAGGTCGGACACGGACTTCGTGGATTCGACCTCACCACAGGTCTCACCAGCGGTGATAGTGTCGCCGACCTCGGGCAGGTCGACGTAGACGACCTCGCCTAGGGCATCGGAGGCGACGGCGGTGATGCCGACCTTGACGGTCTTGCCGACGAGCTCATCGGCCTGGCCGTCGACCCATTCGTGTTCGGCGGAGTAGGTGAAGTTCTGCGGGAGCGGGGGCAGCTGTGCCATATGTCTTCCTTACTGTGACCCCACCGGAAGCGGCGGTCACGACGTTGTTGGGCCAGGTGGGACCAGTGTACGAGTCACCGGTCCCACCTGGATGAACTTTGGGTGGGTCTCAGTGGGCCGGGCGCTTGTAGAACGGCAGTTCGGCGACGGTGAAGTCGTGCGCCTTGCCGCGGATGTCCACGGTCACCGCGGTGCCCGCCTCGGCGTGATCCCGGTCGATGTAGGCCAAGGCGATCGGGTGGCCGAGGGTCGGTGAGGGCTGGCCGGAGGTGACGATGCCGACCTCGGCGTCGTCGACGGACACGGCGGCTCCGGAGCGAGCGGCTCGGCGTCCCTCCGAGGTCAGGCCGACGAGCACGCGCGGCGGTTCGGTCTCTCCCAGCTTCGCGAGGGCCTCGCGGGCGAAGAAGTTCTCCTTCGTGGTGAACCCGATCATCCGGCCCAGCCCCGCATCGTACGGGGTGGTGTTCTGGTCGAGTTCGTTGCCGTAGAGCGGCATTCCGGCTTCCAGGCGCAGCGAATCGCGTGCGGCCAGTCCGCAGGGCACGAGTCCGTAGTCGACGCCCGAGGTCACCAGGGTCTCCCACAAGCGGGTGGCGCCGATGTTCGGCGCGTAGAGTTCGAATCCGTCCTCTCCGGTGTATCCGGTGCGGGCGAGCATGAGGTCGATCCCGGCGATCGTCAGCGGCATCCACGCGTAGTACTTGAGCTCGCGCACTGCCTGACCGATGGTGATGGTGTCATCCCCCGCCGAGGTGGCTCCCCCGTTGGCATCATCCGTGGCCTGGGCCTTCGCGTGGTCTCCGGCGCCCGTGCGGGGCCCGAATTCGCCGTGGCCGGCTTCGTCGAGAGCGCGCAGGATGATCGCTTCGGAGTTCGGCCCCTGCACGGCGATGAGCGCGGTGGCATCGGATTCGTCGGTCAGGCGCACATCGGAACCGGGGGCGACCTCCTGGACGAAGTGCTGCACCCGGTCCTTCAGCGCCGCGACCACGACGGGCGTGTTCGAGGCGTTGGGGACGATGAGGAACTCTTCGTCGCCGATGCGGTAGGTGATGAGGTCGTCGAGGAGGCCTCCGGCCTCATTGACGATGACTCCGTACTTCGCCTTGCCGATCTTCATCTTCGAGTACTTCGCGACCAGCGCGTAGTCGAGGAAGGCGGCGGCGTCGGTGCCGCTGATGCGCACCTCGCCCATATGGGAGAGGTCGAAGAGGCCTGCGGCCTCACGCACGGCCCGGTGTTCGGCCAGTTCGGAGCCGTACTTCAGCGGCATGTCCCAGCCGCCGAAGTCGGTGAACGAGGCACCGAGCTCGGCGTGGATGCTGTGCAGCGGGGTCTCTTTGGGCGTGTTCGCAGTCGGGTCGCTCATCATTTGTCCTCTTCCTCGAACTCTTCGAAGGCCTCTGGCGGCGGGCAGGAGCACACCAGGTTGCGGTCGCCGTATGCTCCGTCGATGCGGCTGACCGGCGGGAAGTACTTCGTGAAGCGCAGGCCGGGAACCGGGAACACAGCGGTCTCGCGGCTGTACTTGCCGTCCCAGTCGTCCATCACCACTGTCGCCGGGTGCGGCGCGATGGCCAGCGGCGACTCTTCGTAGGAGTACGACGTGCCGATCTCGTCGATCTCGGCACGGATGGTGCGCATGGCTTCGATGAAGCGGTCGAGCTCGCCCTTGTCCTCGGACTCGGTCGGTTCGACCATGAGGGTCCCGGGCACCGGGAAGGCCAGGGTCGGAGCGTGGAAGCCGAAGTCGATGAGGCGCTTGGCGACATCTTCGGCGGTGACTCCCGTCGCCGAGGTGATCGCACGCAGATCGAGGATCGTTTCGTGGCCGACGAGTCCGTTCTCACCCGAGTAGAGGACGGGAAAGACGTCGCCGAGCTTCTTCGCCAGGTAGTTCGCACCCAGCAGGGCCGAACGCGAGGCCTCGCGCAGTCCTTCGGCGCCCATGAGCTCGAGGTAGGCGAAGCTGATGGGCAGGACGCCGGCGGAGCCGAACATCGATCCGGAGATCGGCGGGGTCACGGCGTGATCGGCGTCGGCGACCATCTTCGGGTCGGTGGCGTCACCAGGCAGGTACGGGGCGAGGTGTTCGCGGACCGCGACAGGGCCGACTCCGGGGCCGCCGCCTCCGTGGGGGATGCAGAAGGTCTTGTGCAGGTTGAGGTGGGAGACGTCGCCGCCGAATTCGCCGGGCTTGGCCAGGCCGACCATGGCGTTGAGGTTCGCACCGTCGACGTAGACCTGGCCGCCGGCGGCGTGGACCTTGTCACAGACCTCGCGTACCTGCGATTCGAAGACGCCGTGGGTCGAGGGGTAGGTGATCATGATGCCGGCGATCTTGCCCTCGTGCTTGGCGATCTTCGCATCGAGGTCGTTCATGTCCACGGAGCCGTCGTCGGCGGTGCCGACGACCTGGACCTGGAGTCCGGCGAGCACCGCGGAGGCGGCGTTCGTGCCGTGGGCCGACTGCGGGATGAGGACGACGGTGCGTCCCTCCTCGCCGCCCGACACATGGTAGCTGCGGATGGCCAGCAGTCCGGCCAGCTCACCCTGGGAGCCGGCGTTGGGCTGCAGGGATACGCGATCGTAGCCGGTGACCTCGACGAGCGAGTCCTCGAGGCGGCCGATGAGCGCGCGCCAGCCCTCGGTCTGCTCGGCCGGGGCGAAGGGGTGGATGGAGGCGAATTCCGGCCAGGTGATGGGTTCCATCTCGGCGGCGGCGTTGAGCTTCATCGTGCACGAGCCCAGCGGGATCATCGTCCGGTCCAGCGCAAGGTCCCGGTCGGCCAGGGTGCGCAGGTAGCGCATCATCGAGGTCTCGGAGCCGTGGGCGCTGAACACGGGGTGGGTGAGGAATTCGGTATCCCGGTGGAACTTCGCATCGAATGCGGGTTCCGGCACGGCGTTGGCCCCGAAGGTCCCCGCCGAGGCTGCTTCGAATTCGTCTGCGTCGACACGGGCGTAGATGCCGAGGGCTTCGAGCAGACCATTGGCATCGGCGACCGTGTGGGGTTCGCCGAAGGAGACGCCGATGGTCGAGTCGTCGATGACGCGGATGTTGAATCCGGCCTGGTCGGCGACGAAGCGGGCGGCTTCGGCATCGGCCACACGCACGGCGACGGTGTCGAAGAACTCCCAGGTGGCCACCTCGGCGCCGGGGGCGGTGTCCGCGGCACCTGCGAACGCGTGGGCCAGGCGGTGGACGCGGGAGGCGATGCGGGTCAGGCCGACCGGGCCGTGGTAGACGGCGTACATCGAGGCGACGTTGGCGAGCAGAGCCTGGGCGGTGCAGATGTTGCTCGTCGCCTTCTGGCGGCGGATGTGCTGTTCGCGGGTCTGCAGAGCCAGGCGGTAGCCGGGCTTGCCCTGGGCGTCCTTGGACACACCGACGAGGCGGCCGGGCAGCTGGCGCTGGAGTCCGGATTTCACGGCCATGAAGCCGGCGTGGGGGCCGCCGAAGAACAGGGGCACTCCGAAGCGCTGGGCCGAGCCGACGGCGATGTCCGCGCCTTGGGAGGCGCAGTCCTTGAGCAGGGTCAGTGCGAGCAGGTCGGCGTCGAAGGTCACGAGTGCGCCGCGATCGTGGGCTCCGTCGACGGCCTCGGTGAAGTCGCGGATGGCGCCGCTGGTGCCGGGCTGGGCGCAGACGATGCCGAAGATGTCTTCGCCGACGAGGCCTTCGGCGAGGTCGGCGACGGTGACGCGGAAGTCCATAGCGCGGGCCCGTGCGCGGACGACGGCGATGGTCTGCGGGTGGAGTTCGGAGTCGAGGACGACGGTCGTCCCCTTCTTCACGGCGCGACGCATGAGCAGGACCGCCTCGGCGACGGCGGTGGACTCATCGAGGAGGGAGGCATTGGCGATGTCGAGACCGGTGAGGTCCTGGACGACCTGCTGGAAGTTCAGCAGCGCTTCGAGCCGGCCCTGGGAGATCTCGGGCTGGTACGGGGTGTAGGCGGTGTACCAGGCGGGGTTCTCGACCAGGTTGCGGCGGATGACGGCCGGGGTGATCGTGTCGTAGTAGCCCTGGCCGATGAGCTGGGTGCGCATGACGTTCTGGGAGGCGAGGTCGCGCAGGTCGGCCAGGACGTCGAATTCGGAGCGGCCGGTCGGCAGGTTGAGCTCTTCGTTCTGGATGGATTCCGGGACGGCGGCACTCGAGAGTGCTTCCAGGGAGTCATAGCCGAGTTCGGCGAGCATGGCCGTGACGTCGTCGGCGCGGGGGCCGATGTGGCGGTCGGAGAAGGGGCGCGCGGTGTCCCCTGTTGCCTGCGTCGTATGGGCGAGTGAACTGGTCAATTGCCGTCCTAGGGTCGGTGTCGCGTCCACCGATAGGAGGACGCAGCGATCGCTGAGAGTCCTCCCCGATCTGTCGGAGCTGCGGCCTGCCCGGCGTCCGGCTCGTGCGCACGTGGGCTCGATTTCGGTTGCGGTCGGGACTCGCTGTCCTTCAGATATGCCTGCAATCGGTGGTACTGGGCCTGAGAGTTTCCCGGGGAGGGAATTGCACCTACGGCGCTGCTCGGAGTCTTGTGCTTCTGCGTCAGCCGATGCTCCAGCGATGGCTGGTGCTCGTCCGTGCGTGCAGTCGCGGCTGCCCGGCAGCTCTCCCACGTCTTGTCTTAGCGGCGTATGAAGTTGTGTGCAGAACCGCGTGGAACTGCGCCTCTGATTCTAGTGAAAGAAATCACCTCCGACAAACCTCGAGGCCAGGTGCAGGTCGGCGCCCCTGCCACGGTCCTCGGTGGTCGAAATGGTCACGCAGTTCCGCGCAGAACGTGACCATTTCTCCCACCTAAGCGGCGTTCCACTCAAGCAACCCTCGCCGAGGCGGCTCTTCCAACCCGCCCTGATGCTCAGATCGCGTTGAGGTCCTTGCCCTTGGTTTCGGACAGTTTGACCACGGCGACGATCGTCGCCAGGCAGAGCAGGACCACCCAGCCGCTGGAGAGCCAGCTGAGGTCGAGCGAGTTGAACAGTCCGTTGAGGTACGGTGCCGTTCCTCCGAAAACGGCCACGGAGACCGAGTAGGCGAAGCCGATTCCCTGGGTGCGGACCTTCGTCGGGAATGCCTCGGACAGGACTGCCGACAGCAGGGCTCCTGCCATCGAGACGACGAGCAGAGCCAACGTCGATGCGACGAAGAGCGTCCAGCCGGTGTCCGTGATCATGCCCATGAGCGGATACTGCAGGATCGCCATGAGCACACCGAAGCCGATGAGCACCGGGCGACGACCGATCCGATCTGAGAGGAATCCCCAGAACGGCAGCGATACCAGAGCGATGCTCTGCGCACCGACGGTCGCCCAGTAGGCGGTCTGCGCATCCATGCCGCGCTCGGTGATCGCCAGGGTCGACGCATACGACGTCCAGGTGTAGTGAGCTGCGGTGATGCCCGAGGTCATGAGCACGACGAGGACGATCGCACGAGCCACTCGGCCGCGATCCAGCGGAGTCGGGTCGACGACTTTCTCAGCTTCGTCGGCTTCGAAGACATCGCTTTCGACCATTCCGCGGCGCATCCACAGCGCGACCAGCGCGAGCAGACCGCCGAGCGCGAACGGGATCCTCCACGCCCATTCGGCAACCGCTGCCTCGGAGAAGACGTTCGTGATCACACCCCCGATCGTGTAGGCGACGACCGAACCGCCGAAGATGGCGACGAAGACGATGGAACCCCAGAATCCGCGGCGGTGGGCCGGAGCGATCTCGGCGATATAGGAGTTCGCCGTTGCCGACTCACCACCATGGGCGAAGCCCTGCGCAACTCGGATGAGGAGGAGGACCAGTGAGGCGAAGACCCCGATTTGACCGTAGGTCGGCAGGACAGCGATGAGGAACGAACCGCCGGCCATGATGAGCATCGTGACGATGAGGACGAACTTGCGTCCCTTCACGTCGGCGATCTTGCCGAACACGATGCCGCCCAGAGGTCTCATGAGGAACCCGACGGCGAAGACGCCGAGGGTCGCGAGGACGGATGAGACCTTGTCCTCGCTGTTGAACATGGCCGCGGCAATGAACGGAGTGAACACCGCGTAGGCGCTCCACTCGTACCATTCGAGGATATTTCCGATGGTGCTCGCGACGACGGATCGCCGTTTCAGCTGCAAAGGCACCTTTGTCTCTGCGATCGTATCGGTCATAGCTTCCTTTCCACTGCTTCATTGGATGTGGTGGTGCTGCGCATCTCTGGGGTGGTGCTGGCTCGGCTCGTCGCCCGGCCGAAAGGTGTTCGCAATCGGATACTCTTCGCGTCTGGAGATGTCCGATTGCGACCGCCTCTCGGTCGCTCGCCCTCAGACGACGGTGGCGGCGATGGCTTCGGCGGCCTCGATGAGTTCGGGCACTCCGGTCTCGAGGCTGCCGGTGAAATCACCGGCCGACGTGGCTTCTCCGTTGAGCCATCTCGTGTAGATGGCTTCGCTGAAGATCGCCGCCTTCCACAACGCGAATGCCTCGTACCAGGGCAGCGCGGAGAGGTCGAGCCCCGTCTTCGTCTGGTAGCGCTCGGCGAGTTCGGAACGGGTGAGGAATCCCTCCCCTGCCGTGACTGGGGTGAGATCCATGACCGTATGCGGGTGCTCGTCGTCGGTGTAGGTGACGAGGAAATAGCCGAGGTCGGCGAGCGGATCACCGAGTGTCGACATCTCCCAGTCGAGGATCGCGGCGACTTCGACTGGCCTCGACGAAGCGATCATCGCGTTGCCCGCCCGGTAGTCACCATGGACGACCGCATGCCGCTGAGTGGTCGGAATGTTCGCCGCCAACCACTCGCCGAGGCGGCTGACCTGGGGCAGCGAACGCTGAGTGTTCTTCTCCCAGAGGACGGAGAACAGCTTGACCTGACGCCGCAGGTACCCGTCCGGGCGGCCGAGAGCTGCCACCTCGGGAACGGTGACATCGACGGAGTGGAGGTCGACGAGGCAGTCGACGAGGGCTTCGCTGAGAGCGCGACGGTCGGCCGCCTCGGCGAGGAAATGGGGCAGGGTGTCGGTGACGACGGTGCCCAGCACGAAATCCATGATGTAGAACGGGACGCCGAGGACCGATTCGTCCTCGCAGACATGGAGGATGTTCGGCACGGCCACGCCCTGGGCGCCGAGGACCTTCTGGATCTTCGCCTCCCGGACCATGTCATGGGTCGATTTCGGAATCGGGGGACGCGGTCCGCGGCGCAGCACGACGTCGAGGTCATCGCGGCGGATGCGGAACGTCACATTCGACTGGCCTTCGCCGATGCGGTCCCAGCGGACCGGGCCAGAACCGATGCCCTGCCTGTCGAGGTAGTCGGTGAGAACGTCGACGATGAGCAGCGGCGGAGCGGTGAGAGCGCGCGCCTCGGCGGCGGTGTCGACGACGTCGATGAGCTTCTCGGTCAACGCGCCTCCCTCACGATGTCGAGGCGGGGGGCTCCCGCAGCGACTTCCTTGCGGCGCTTCGACGAGGCTCGGCGGGAGATCGCGAACTTGTGCGTCTCGGTGGCGCCGTCGTAGATGCGGAAAGGACGGACGTCGTTGAGGTACTGGACGAGTGGCAGCTGGTCGGAGACGCCGTCGCCGCCGGTGAGCTGGATGGCCCGATCGATGACACGGTAGACGGCTTCGGAGCAGCAGACCTTCGCGATCGAGGACCGCGAGTTCGCTTCTTTCGCATCGGTGGCGAGCACCTCGGAGGTCTTCGTGATCATCGCGTCAGAGGTTTCGATGTCGATGACCGACTGCGCGATGAGCTCCTGTGCGAGGCCCTGACGTGCGAGGACGTCGCCGAATGCCTCGCGGTGGTCGGCACGGTCGAGAGCTGTGTCCAGCGCCCGGCGGGCCAGTCCCAGCCACCGCATGCAGTGCGTGAGGCGGGCGGGTGCCAGACGCACCTGGGCGTAGGCGAAGCCCTTGCCGGATTCGCCGAGGATCGCCGAGGCGGGGACGCGAACATCGTCGAAGTGGACGTAGGGATGGCCGCCGGCGATCGTGCGGTCGACTGTGTGGATCGGCCGTCCGACGCTGACACCCGGGGTGTCCTTGGGCACGAGGAACATCGTGGCCGCCTGGCCCTTCTTCGCCTGCGCGGAGCCCGAGCCCTCGGTCGCAGCGGCCGACTCCTCGGCGTCGGTGGCGGCCATGACGATGAAGAAGCTGCACAGCTCAGCCCCGGAGATGAAGCGCTTGTCACCGGTGATGACCCACTCGTCGCCGTCCTTGACCGCGCGGGTCGCCAGCGCCGACGGGTCGGAGCCGGTGCCCGGATGTGGTTCGGTCATGGCGAAGGAGGAGCGGACGTCGCCGGCGGCCAGCGGGGCGAGGAACCGCTCCTTCTGCTCCTGCGTGGCGATCTGGGCGAGCATGTGCATATTGCCCTCATCGGGTGCCATGCAGTTGAGAACGGCGGGCCCGATCGGCGAGTATCCTGCCTCCTGGAACACCGGGGACCAGAATTCGATCGGCACGCCCTGGCCGCCCCATTCTGCGGGCACATGCGGGGCGAAGACTCCGGCGGCCTTGGCCTTGGCTTTGAGATCGGCGAGCACCACCTCGTCGAGGTAGTCCCCGGGACGAGGTTCGGCGGGCATGACGACTTCGCGGACGAAGGTGCGAGTGCGCTGGCGCAGCTCTTCGACGTCGGCGGGGATGTGGCTCACGCTGTGCCTCCTGCTGTGATGAGTCCGCCGTCGGCGGTGAGGATCTGAGCGGTGATCCAGTCGGAGTCGGCCGAGGTGAGGTATGCGGCGGCTGCGCCGATGTCCTCGGGGGTGCCGAGGCGGCCGGCCGGATAGGCGGCGGTGACTTCGTCTTCCTTGCCTTCGTAGAGGGCAGTGGCGAAGCGGGTCTTGACGACGGCCGGAGCGATTCCGTTGACGCGGACATCTGGCCCGAGTTCGACGGCGAGGGTCTTCACGAGGTGGGAGACGGCGGCCTTCGAGACGCCGTAGAGGCCGATGCCTTCGCTCGGATTCTGGCCGGCGACCGAGGAGATGGACAGGATCCGGCCTTTGTTCTCACGGAAGCGCAGTCCCTCGTGGTGGACCGCGCCCTGGACCCAGGCCAATGTGCCGAGCACGTTGACCTCGAGGATCTTCCGCGCGGCGTCGAGCTCGATGTCGACGGTCTGACCGTAGACGGGGTTGATGCCGACGTTCGTGACCAGGGCGTCGAGACGGCCGAACTTCTGGGCGATCGTGTCGAAGACTTCGTCGCGGTGTGCCGGATCATCGGCCTTGCCGGCGATGCCGATCGCAGTGCCGTCGGGGAATTCGGCGACGGTCTCGGCCAGCGGTTCGGGCTTGCGGGCGGTGAGGACGACGGTCGCTCCTTCGGCCTGCAGCCGCCTCGCGATGCCGAGGCCGATGCCGCGGCTCGATCCCGTGACGAGGGCGACCTGGCCCTCGAAACGGCGTCCGAACGATGATTCGCTCATTGCTTCTCCTGTGTTGCGGGTTCTCTGTCTATGGGGCCGGTCAGGGACTGTGCCTGTCCTCGGTAGGGCCGCCTCGGTGACGGCACGATCGTCAGTTCTCAGCGGTGGTCTCGCGGCCGGAGTCGCGCAGCAGTCGGCGTTGGATCTTTCCTGTGTGCGTCTTCGGCAGATCGGACATGACATGGACGATGCGGGGGTATTTGTAGGCGGCAAGCCGTTCCTTCGCGAATGCGATGAGCTCATCGGCGCTCGCGCTCTGCCCAGCGCGCAGAGAGACGTAGGCGACGACGGTCTCACCGCGGTAGTCGTCGGGCTGGCCGACGACGGCGGCTTCGAGCACGGCCGGGTGCTCATAGAGGACGTCCTCGACCTCGCGCGGCCACACCTTATAGCCCGAGGCGTTGATCTGGTCCTTGATCCGGTCGACGAGGTAGATCCAGCCGGCGTCGTCCATGACTCCGACATCGCCGGTGCGCAACCAGCCGTCGTCGAAGGCCGCCTCATCGGCTTCGGGTCTGCCGAGGTAGCCGGGCGTGATCTGCGGTCCGCGCAGCTCGAGTTCGCCGGCCGTGGCATCGGTGACGACGGTTCCGTCGGCGACGTCGACGATGCGGGCCTCGAGTCCGGGGAACGGCACGCCGACGGCCAGGGTGTCGGTGGCCGGGTCGACGGGTGCCTCGGTGTTCGGCGGGACTCCGATGACCGCCGAGGCGGTTTCGGTCATTCCGTAGATGTTGTGGATGTAGTGTCCGAACCGGTTCCGGAAGCGCTCCACGGTGGCCGGCGGCACGGGGGCTCCGCCGGAGTAGAGGCAGCGGATGCTCATCAGGTCATCGGAGGTCGCCGTCTCGTGTTCGAGCAGGGCGTTGTATACGGTGATCGAGCCGATGGTCACGGTCACCTTGTCATCGCGGATCGCAGTCACGATCTTGTTCGCGTTGACGCGGCCGATGAAGTCGAGTGTGATCGGGAAGATCAGGGAGGTCGCCGCGCATGCGACGGCACCGGTGATGTGGAAGAGCGGGGCGATGGCGAGCATGACGTCGCCTTCGCCGAGGTTCATCCACGCTCCGTACGACCGTGCTACTGCAAGGACGTTGCGGTGGGTGCCGACGGCACCCTTGGCCGGACCGGTGGTCCCGGAGGTGTAGGTGAGCAGTGCGGCGTCGTCGAGGCCGGGCAACAGGTCCGTGCGGTGGTTGGGCGCATCGGCGCGGCCGGCGAACGCCTCGGTGCGGTGGGCGGCGAGGAAGCCGCCCCACGAATCGACGGTGATGCCCGCATCGTGGGCGGCCGCCTGGGTGAGGGTGTTTCCAGGGTGGGCGGCGGCTGCGGCTTGGGTGTTGCCGCTGAGGTCGGCGGTCTGAATGTTGCCGGTGAAATCGGCGGGGTCGCGGTCGTACTCGTCGTCATCGGTCGTGAGCACCCAGGTCAGGGAGCTGCCGGTGAGGGTCTCGCGGACCTGGTCGAGGTCGGCTTCGTCGCAGATGATCGCCGATGCGGCCGAATCGTCGACGAGTGCGCGCAGTTCGCGACCGCGGTACATGGGGTTGAGGACGAGGGGGACGACTCCGATCTTCCACGCCGCCAGCAGTGCCACGGCGAACTGCGGGACGTTCTGGAGGTAGACGCCGACGATGCTCGATTTCTGCAGGCCGCGGGCGAGGAATCCGGTGGCGAGCGCTTCGGCTTCGCGGTCGATGTCGGTGGTGGTGAATGTGCGACCGCGGTAGGTCACGGCGGTCTGGTCGGGGTAGGCCTCGACGCGATCATTCCACGCATGGGCGGTGGACTCGTCGTGGATCGCCGACGCCTCGCCGACTCCGGCGGGGTAGAGCCGCGTCCACACGTGCTGCGTGGGAGTAGGAGTGTCTTCGGCTGCCATCTGACTGTCGTCCTTCATCGTGTCGGCTGGACCTTTTCTTTGTGACCGACCGAGCGCTCGCTCGGTTAGTTCTGTATCGTAGGTCACATGATGGTCGGGCGCAAGGGCGCGCGGCGGGATGCCTCGGCGGTCGAATGGAACCGCCGGACCGGGTTGGCCGTAGATTAGGGATGACGAAACAGTGAGACGGATCAGGCAAGGACACCCCGTGAGCAACACACCCAAGACCGACTGGCGAGACTACGACGCGCCACTGCTGACGCCGATCCTCCAGTCCGCGCTCGACAGCTTCGTCAAAGGCGGCTTCCACGGCACGAGCATTCGCCAACTCGCCGGTGCCGCTGGCCTGTCAGTGCCCGGTCTCTATCATCACTTCGCCTCGAAGCACGCGATCCTCGCCGAGATCGATCGCCTGGCGATGGAGGATCTGTGGCAGCGCAGCGTCGCCGCACTCTCCGACGGAGGGCAGGAGCCGACCGCGCGGTTCGATCGGCTCATCGAATGCCTGCTGCTCTTCCACGCTCACCAGTCGGATCTCGCCTTCATCGCGTTCAGCGAGATCCGGGCCCTGCAGGATCAGCACCGGGACGCCCATATCGCCGCGCGTGACCGGCAGCAGAAACTCCTCGACGAGGTGGTCGAGGAGTGTGTTGCCGACGGCAGTTTCAGCACGGAGTTCCCGCGTGATGCCTCACGTGCGATCACGACGATCTGCACAGGTGTCTCACAGTGGTACAGGGCCGGCGGCGAGCTGACACCAGCGGACTTGGCCGACCGCTACGGACTCATCTGCGCCCACGCTGCCGGCCTCCCGGTGAAGTAGCGACCGGCGCTCAGGCGCTGCCGCTTGCCCGCACGCGGCCCGCGAACACCTTCTGCACTGGATTCTTGGGTCGATCCACGGTGATTTCCATGCCTGAAACACCGTGGATCGACCCAACAATGCGCCTCAGAAAGGTACTGCAAAGAACTTAGGTCGCCATCGGATGCTTTCCGTCAAGAGAAGTATCCGATGGCGACCTGAAATCGGGCCGCAGGCTCAGTCTCAGGCGCTGCCGCCGGCGGTGACGACTCCCCCATCGGCGGTGAGCACCTGGGCGGTGATCCAGTCGGCGTCGTCGGAGGCGAGATAGGCGACGGCACCGGCGATGTCCTCGGGAGTGCCGAGGCGCTTGACCGGGTACGCGGAGGCGACCTCCTCTTCCCTGCCCTCGTAGAGCGCGGTCGCGAACTTCGTCTTCACGACCGCCGGGGCGACGGCATTGACGCGGATGTCGGGACCGAGCTCGACTGCGAGCGTCTTCGTCAGATGCGAGACCGCAGCCTTCGAAACACCGTAGAAACCGATCCCCTCGCTCGGGACCTGTCCGGCGACCGACGACAGGGTCACGACGCGGCCTCTGTTCTCTCGGAAGTTCAGGCCCGGGTGGTGGACAGCGTCCTGCACCCAGGACAGCGTGCCGAGGACGTTGACGTCGAAGATCTTCCGCGCGGCATCGAGGTCCATGTCCACAAGCGGCCCGTAGACGGGGTTGATCCCGGCGTTGGCCACGAGCACATCGAGGCGGCCGAATCTCTGCGCGACCGTGTCGAACACCTCTGCCCGGTGAGCCGGGTCATCGGCCTTGCCGGCGATGGCGAGCGCCGTGCCGTCGGGGAACTCGGCGGCCGCTTCGTTCAGCGCCTCGGGCTTGCGTGCGGTGAGGACGACAGTGGCCCCCTCCGCGTTGAGCCGCCGAGCGATTCCGAGCCCGATGCCACGGCTGGCACCCGTGATGACGGCGACCTGCCCTTCGAATCGGCGACCGGATTTCGGAGCCGCCGAGGCGGCGGACGGCTGAGTGGCTGAGGTGCTGTCTGACATAGATGAACTCCAGTGTTCGTGCGGTGACATGAGCATTCGGTGCTGAGCTGGCGAAACACTGTGAAGCGAGCGTTCGTTCAGCGGTCAGTTCTCATCGTAGGCATGGGCACCGAAGGAAGACAAGGACAGCGGCATTGAGTTGGGACGAGAATGAAGACATGAATCACCTCGAGTTCCATCTCGACCTCGGCCCGGCCGACCGGTTCCCGCTCGCTCGGGAGGCCGTCTTCTCGTGGACTCTCCAGGAGCTCGCGGGCGTCGTCGTCCGCCCCGCCCGGCGCGTGAGTGCAGGCCAGGTCGTCGATCTCCACCTCAATCCCGTATGGCCGAACTCGCCGAGGCGGCTCCGAGGTCGGGATCTGCTCGTGCCGGTCGGTTCGTGCGTCGTCACCAGGGTCGTCGACGAGGAGGACCGGGCCGGGTTCACCTATCGGACTCTGCCGGGGCATCTCGAGGACGGGGAGGAGACCTTCCTCGTGTCCATCGGGTCCGGCGGCCGCCTCGGAGTGACCATCAGCGCCGATTCCGTTCCTGCTCATCCGCTGCTTCGCCTGGCCGCTCCGGTGACGGTGGCCGCGCAGGAGATGATGGCCGGGCGCTATGCCGAAGGGCTGAAGCGGCAGCTCAGAACCGCCGACGACAGTCGTCTCGCACGCGCCCTCGCTTCGGCCTCGGCCTTGCTCGGGCGGCAGCTGAGCTTCGTCGAAGCCCTTGCCGGCGGTCAGCACGCGGTGACAGCGGCGGCCCGAGACGGAGACGAGGAGCTCGTCATCCGCCTGTTCCCCGTCGGCCACGACGCAGCGATCCGGGAGGCCGCTGTGCTGGATCGGCTGGCCCCTCTCGGTGATCTCGTCCCCCACCTCGTCGCACACAGCACAGACCTGCACGACCCGGTCATCGTCACGAACCGCGTGCCGGGCTCAGCACCGGATCCGGCGACGCCACTGACCACCATCGCCCGCGAGATGGCAGCAGCCCTGATTCGCATCCACGCGCTCGACGGGACCGGCCTGCCTCCGACGCCGCAGTCCCCGCCGAACGGAGACTCAGCCCTCGCCGTTCGGGCACAACAGGAGTGGGTGAGCCTCGACATGACCGATCCCGTCCTCACACATACGGACTTCTGGACCGGCAATGCCCTCTGGACACATGGACGCCTCACCGGAATCGTCGATTGGTCGGGCGCGAGCCGCGGACCGCGCGGCGTCGACCTCGCCTGGTGCCGCCAGGATCTCGTGCTGCTTGGCTCCCCCGAGGCGGCGGCCGTCCTCCTCGACGAATACGAACGTCTCCTGGGCCGCCGCATCTCCGACATCGGCGCGTGGGACGTCCAAGCCGCGGCACGTGCCCACGAACGCGTCGAGACCTGGCTGCCCAACTATCACGGGATCGGTCTCACGGACATGACCGCCGAGGATCTTCGCCACCGCCTCGACACATGGAACGCGCGGCTGTGAGCACCGCCTCGACACATGGAACGCGCGGCTGTGAGCACCGCCTCGACACATGGAACGCGCGGCTGCGAGCACCGTCGGACGGCACCTGTGAGCACCATCGGACAGCAGGGCTGACACCGCGCCCAGCCGGCGGTCGGTGCCTCATTCGACGGTCGGCAGGACCGCCTCGGCGAGGGTGAGCACTGCCTCCACGGATGCCTTTCCGTGGTCGGTGCGGTGGGCGAGGTAGAGCTTCGTGGGCTCGTCGGGGATGTCGAGCGGCACGGCGACGGTGCCGGACTCACGCGTGGCGGCGGACACCGAGTCGAAGGTGATCGAGATGCCGACCCCGGCCGCGACCAGAGCCCCGATCGTCTGCGAATCCGGCGCGCTCTGGACCAGCCGCGGCGAGAATCCCGCTTCGTGGCACAGCCGCAGCGTCGTCTCGCGCAGCGTCGAGCTCGGGTGCTCGGGCAGAGCGATGAAATCCTCGTCGGCGAGCTCACCCACCCGCACCGAGGCGCGTCCCGCCAGTCGATGCCCCACCGGCAGTGCGGCCGAGAGCCGCTCGACCATCACCGCCCGGCCCGTGACCCCGGGCGGCTGCTTCGCCCACCTCACGAGGGCGAGGTCGAGCGAGCCGTCGACGAGGCGGGTGATCCCCTCCTCGGCGTAGACATCGGACTCGAGCCCGAAGCTGATCCCCGGTCTGTGCTCAGTCGATGCGGCCACGAGCGCGGCGGCCAGCCTGCGCGAGGACGAGCGGGCGAATCCGAATTCGATGCGCCCCGTCTCTCCGTCGGCCGCCCGGCGCACCGCCTCGGCGGCCAATGATCGGTACTCGACCATCTTCCGCGCCGGCTCCAGCATCGCCTCGCCCGCCGCGGTCAGCGCCACATTGCGGGTCGTGCGCCGGAACAGATCGACGCCGAGGTGGTCCTCGAGCGCACGGATCGTGCGGCTCAGCGGCGGCTGCAGCATCCCGAGCCGCTCGGCCGCGCGACCGAAGTGCAGCTCCTCGGCGACGGCGAGGAACGCCTTGACCTGCTGAATCTCCATCGAACGCCCTTCTTCCCATTCCGCGCCGATATCCGTCTTGATAATAATGCATGTACATTATTGCCGGTTTTGTTATATGGTGGGACGGACCACGCGCCGACCGCGCAGGCTCGAGCCTCGAATGCCGAGCCCGACAGCGCGCAGCAGCGCCGCCGGACCACGACAGACAGGAAGACTTTCGACGATGAAGCAGTCGACCACTTCTGAGCACGACCACCGCCGGTCGCCTGCCCACGACCGCCTCGAGGAGTTCCTCCCCCGCGCCGGCTCGGGTCCGCTGTCGGGACAGGTCGTCGTCGACTTCTCCCGCGTCCTCGCCGGACCGTATTCGACGATGATGCTCGCCGACCTCGGCGCCACCGTCATCAAAGTCGAAGGACCCAAGGGCGATGACACCCGGCATTGGGCTCCGCCGGTGCGCGACGAGGATGCCACCTACTATCTGTCGATCAACCGCAACAAGTACGACATCGTCCTCGACTTCACCGACCCCGACGACCTCGCCACCGCGCAGAAGCTCGCGGCCGAGGCCGATATCGTCGTCGAGAACTTCAAGCCGGGCGGGCTGAAGAAGTTCGGCCTCGACTTCGACAGCGTCTCCGCGACCAACCCGACGGTCGTCTATGCTTCGGTGACCGGTTTCGGGCGTGAGAATCCGCTGCCCGGATACGACCTCCTCATGCAGGCGCTGTCCGGTTTCATGTCGGTCACCGGCAGCCCCGACGGTTCGCCGTACCGCGCCGGTGTCGCCGTCTTCGACGTCATGACCGGCCTGCACACGACGATCGGCGTCCTCGCCGCCGTCCAGCACCGCACCCTGACCGGCGAGGGCCAGCTCGTCGAAACCAACCTCATGTCCTCGGCCATGTCCGGCCTGGCCAACCAGTCCGGCGCCTACGCGGCCGCGGGCGTCAATCCCACCCGGATGGGCAACGCCCACCCGAGCCTCTACCCCTACCAGCCGATGGCCACGAAGTCCGGCGAGATCATCGTCGCCGCGGCCAATGACGGCCAGTTCCGGATCCTCGCCGAGGTGGTCGGCCGCCCCGATTGGTGCGACGACGAACGATTCGCCGCCGCGAAGAACCGCAACGCCAACCGCGACGCCCTCGAGCCCGAACTTCTCGAGGCCCTCCAGGCACACACCGCACAGGAATGGTTCGACAAACTCTCGGCCGCGGGCCTGCCCTGTGCCCCGATCAACACGATCGCCGAAGGCGTCGAACACGCCAAGACCCTCGGCTTGGAGCCGGTCGTGGACACCGGCAGCGGCGGACGCGTCGTCCCGACCGTCCGCAATCCGATCACCCTGTCGAAATCGCAGGTCTCCTACGACCTCGCACCGCCGGAACTCGGCGCCGACTCCGATCGGGTCCGCGCCTGGCTCGACAGCCTCTAGACCGCACCAGTTCGCACTCATCCAATCAGAACCTCAACCCCGACGCCTGGCCGCAGACACCTGCACAGCGTCCGTCCGAAGGAGACACAGCAATGGACAACTCGGAACTCGACGACATCCTCGCAGCCGTGCGCGAATTCGTGCGCGAGAAGGTCGTCCCCCTTGAGACCCAGGTCGAGGACGAGGACGCCTTCCCCGAGTCGATCATCAAGGAATCCGCCGAGATGGGGCTCTTCGGCTGGGCCCTGCCCGAGGAATACGGCGGCCTGGGCCTGAACGCCGAACAGGACGCGCTCCTGGCCATGGAACTCGGCTACACGACCCCCTCCTTCCGCTCCCTGTTCGGCACGAACAACGGCATCGCCGGGCAGGTGCTCGTCAACTACGGCACCGAAGAGCAGAAGTCCGAGTGGCTGCCCCGTCTGGCCTCCGGCGACGTCGTCGCCTCCTTCGCCCTCACCGAGTCCGAAGCCGGCTCCGACCCCTCGGGCCTGCGCACGAAGGCCACCCGCGTTGGCGATGACTACATCATCAACGGCTCGAAACGCTTCATCACCAATGCCGAGACCTCCGATGTGCTCATGGTCTTCGCTCGCACCGACCCGAACGCCACCGGGTCGAAGGGCATCTCCGTCTTCCTTGTGCCCACGAAGTCCGCAGGCGTGACCGTCGGCCCGCACGATCACAAGATGGGTCAGGCCGGAGCCTGGACCTCGGAGATCTTCTTCGACGACGTCCGCGTGCCCGCCGCCAACCTCATCGGCGGTGAGGAGGAGAAGGGCTTCTACGCAGCCATGGCCTCTCTGAACAAGGGTCGCCTGCACATCGCTGCGATCTGCGTGGGCCAGTCCATCCGCATCCTCGACGAATCCGTGCGCTTCGCCGCCGAGGCGAAACAGGGTGGAGAGCCGATCGCCCGGTTCCAACTCGTCCAGGCGATGCTCGCCGACATCTACACCGAGGTGGCTGCCGCCAAATCGCTCGTGCTCTCTGCCGCGCAGCGCTGGGACGACGAGACCGATCGCAAGCTCGGCCCCTCCTCGGCGAAGCTCTTCGCCTCCGAGGCACTCGCCCGCATCGCCGACAAGGGCGTGCAGATCCAGGGCGGAATGGGCTATATGCGCGAATCCGCGGTCGAACGCTTCTACCGTCACGCTCGCCTGTTCCGCATCTACGAAGGCACCTCCGAGGTCCAGCGCGTCGTCGTCGCCCGCCAGCTCCTCAAAGGCGCACACAAGCCGCAGTTCAACCTCTGAGAACAACCAACCACGTAAGAAAGGCATCACATGACTGAATCCACGACCGCGAACTCCGGCATCACCATCACCGAAACCGGCGGAGTCACCGCCGTCCCCGGCCTGCTCAGCGGCAAGGTCGCCGTCGTCACCGGCGGCGGACAGGGCCTCGGCCTGGCGATGGCCCGCAGCCTCGTCGACTCCGGCGCGAAGGTCGTCCTCGCCGATATGAACGAGGAGAGCCTGCAGGCGGCCGTGGTCGAACTCGGCGGGGACGGCGTCGCCACCGGCGCCGTGTGCAATGTGGCCGACCTCGCCGCCGTCGAGAAGCTCGCCGAGGCGGCCACGACCGCTTTCGGCGGCGTCGACATCTGGGTCAACAACGCCGGCATCACCCGCGATGCGACGATCCGGAAGATGACCGAGCAGCAGTTCGACGACGTCATCTCCGTGCACCTGCGCGGCACCTGGAACGGGCTCAAGGTCGCCACCGCGCTCATGCGCGAACAGGATCGCGGCGGCTCGATCGTCAACGTGTCCTCGATCAGCGGCAAGGTCGGCAACCCCGGACAGTCGAACTACTCCGCGGCGAAGGCGGGCATCGTCGGTATGACGAAGGCCGTGGCCAAGGAGGTCGCGTTCAAGAACATCCGCATCAACGCGATCCAGCCCGGCTTCATCAACACTGCGATGACCGCGGCCATGCCCCAGCACGCCATCGATTCGAAGCTCGCCGAGATCCCGCTCGGCCGTCCGGGCGAACCCGAAGAGGTCGCATCCGTCGTACTGTTCCTCGCCTCCGGCCTGTCGAGCTACCTCACCGGCACCGTCACCGAGATCTCCGGCGGCCGCAACATCTGATCCGGCGCACGTCGATTCGGAGGGAGAAGAATGGTGAATTCGGGCAGGGATTTCAACACTTCTCTCCCTCCGAATTCCTCCTGCAGCGGACGACGCCGCCTCGGCGGTGGTCAGCTCCTGGCGGGCCGCCTCAGCGAGGGAAGGCGGACGACACCGAAGGCGACCATGCCGATGAGCGGCAGCAGCGGCCAGATCCAGGTGACGCCGTCGTCGACCATCCCGGTGTCGGCCATGATGGCCAGGCCCGCACAGGTGGTCGCCGAGGCGGCGATCGGCATCCACGTGGGAGGGGCAGGCCGGTCGTCGGGCGCGGGTGTTTCGAACCGGCCGAAGATCACGACGAGCACACCGGTGATTGCGAGCAGGACGAGAGCCCACAGCGGGCGGGTCAGCCACCAGGTCCCGGTCAGCGGAGTCGGCAGCAGGGCATCGGCGTCGAGGGCGACGAGCACATTGGCCAGGGCCGTCAGCGCGGTCAGGTGCCAGAGGAACCAGGTCATGATGCGCTGGTTGACGAGCACCGTGAGGAGCCAGAGTCCGGGGCTGCGCAGGAGCTTCGCCAGCGGACGCTGGAGCATGAGCACGATTCCGGCTTGGGCCATGCCGAGGAAGGCCATGGTCACTCGGGTCGGGGCGGAATTCGAGATCGTATCGGTGCCTGCGGTGATCATCGAGACCGGGTAGGGGCCGAAGCCGACGAGGAGTCCGAGGCCGACGGCTCCGATGACGAAGAGCAGCAGGCAGCGTTTTAAGCTGGTCAGCCGGTCGTCGAGCCAGGCGTAGCCGAACTGGTGGAAGCTCGCCCAGACGAGCAGGTAGTTCGGGTAGCCGGCGAGCCTGCTCTCGGTGACGATGCTGATGAGGTCGATGAGGCCGGCTAGGCCGATCCCGACGATGATCGACCACCAGCCCCATCTCTCCCACAGGATCAGACACGGCGGGGCGACGATGACGACGAGCAGGTACGCGGCGAGGAACCAGGTCGGCACGAGTGCCATCTGGGACGCCAGCTGCACCGAGGCGGGTTCGGCGCCGGCGGCCAGGGCGATGACGCAGGTGGCCAGCCAGGTCAGCAGCAGCGGGATGAGTGGGAGACCGAGCCTGCGCAGGCGGGCCCGCAGCCATTCGGCGTAGCCGGTCTGCCGCCGGCGTGCCGAACGCCAGGACAGAGCATTGGAGTAGCCGCCGACGAGGAAGAAGATCGGCATCACCTGGAACACCCAGGTCAGAGGGTGCGTCCACCGGGCCTGGTCGAGCAGTCCGTGCGGGTCGATTCCGCCGTCGACGCTGACGGCGATGATCGTCCAGTGGCCGAGCACGACGACGGTGATCGCCGCGGCCCGGAGGAAGTCGACCTCGCGGCTGCGGGTGTCCGGGGTCGCCTCGTCGACCTTGCGGGCCTGGGCCAGGAACGAGCGGGGCATGCGGGGATGTCCTTGTCGGTTGATGTTGAGGGGGTGACGCTTGGGGCTGGGGGCTGCGGCTGAGGTTGGGGCTTTTGCTGAGGGGGCCGCAGGTCAGGCCCGGTATCTGATTTCGCCGCCGACGACGGTGAGCGCGACTCGGGTGTCACGGATCGCCTCGGCGTGGGCGAACAGGGCTTCCTCGGAATCGTAGCCGAGGAGACCGTCGGGTCCGGCGGCAGCCGCATCAGGGTTGAGTCCTTCGGCCACGCATGGATCGGTGTCGACGAGGATGAAGTCGGCGTCCATGCCCGGAGCCAGGTATCCGCGTCGGTCCTCGAGTCCGGCGGCGAAAGCGGAGCCCTGAGTGTGCAGGCGGATGGCCTCGACCGCACCCAGGCGTCGGTGCGCCTGGAAGGTCGTGGACGCATCACCGGAGATATCGGCCCTGGTCATCGCCGCATAGATCGCGGCGAAGGGGTTGGCGGGTTCGACGGGGCCGTCGGAGCCGAAGACGACGTGCGCACCCGCGTCGAGCAGGTCCGGCCAGGCGTAGGCGGCCAGCTGCGCGGATTCGTCGATGAGGTGGAGTAAGTGCAGGTCGGAGATGCAGTGACGCGGCTGCATGGACGCAAGCACTCCGAGCTCGGCGAACCGGGTGACGTCGGTCGGCTGGATGAACTGGGCGTGTTCGACGCGGTGGCGTATGGGCCGGTCGAACTTCTCTTCCGCGGCCTGCGTAATGTCGCGCAGCCGCTCGTAGACGGCGAGCACATGGTGGTTCGCCTGGTCGCCGATGGCGTGGATGGCCACGGAGATCCCTGCCTCGGTGGCGATGTGCGCCTGGTCGAAGAGTTCGTCCTCGGTCATCTGCGCGATGCCGAAGTTCCCGGTCTCACCTTCGGAGTCGGGAAACGGTGAGGACATGTGGGAGGTGTGTGAGCCGAGCGCCCCGTCGGAGAACAGCTTCAGTCCCCCGCATTGCAGCCAGTCGTCTCCGTCGCCGGTGTGCCACCCGGTCTCGATCGCCCACGACACCTCCGGTGAGCGCAGGAACAGCGTGACCCGCATGTCCTGTCGACCGGCTTCGTGCAGGTCGCTCCACCCCAATGTCGCGGCGATGCCGTCGAAGTCGTGGATCCCGGTCAGTCCCTGGGACAGGAAGAGCTCCTGGGTGGTGGCAAGGCGTTCGACCTGTTCCTCGCGGCTGGGTTCGGGGATGAAGCGGGCGACGAGGTCGGTGGCGTCCTCGCGCACCAGACCGGTGAGCTGCCCATCGTCGTCGCGGACGAAGCTGCCGCCCGAGGGATCGGGGGTCGCCGCGTCGATTCCGGCGATCTCGAGAGCGTGGGCGTTGGCCCACAGGGTGTGCAGGTCGAGTGACCACATCGCCACGGGATGGTCGGGGACCTCGGCGTCGAGCAGCGTTCGGTCCGGATAATCGGGCACGTCCCATTTGTTGAGGTCCCACCCAGAGCCGACCACCCAGGAGCCCACGGGGAGGGAATCGGCGCGTTCGCGGATGGCTGCGACCGCCTCGGTCAGCGATTTCGTCTGGGACAGGTCGAGGTCTGTCAGGGAGTCGGCGTACATGACCGAGTGGATGTGGCCGTCGACGAATCCGGGCAGGATGACCTGACCGCTGCAGTCGATCTCGTCGATCTCGAGGCCGGGGATGACCGTGGTCGCGCCGACCCCACCCGCCGAGGCGAGCGCCGCCGTCGTCGAAGACTGCGCGGCGGCGATGTCGAGGAGTTCGGCCCGGGTGCCGACGGCGACGATGGTCTCCCCGTCGACGAGGATCGCATCGGGGGCGGGCCGGGTGAGGTCGAAAGTCGCAGCGACGGGGGTGTCTGCGTTCGTTGCGCTCCGGTCGGAGGCGGTCGAGGCAGGGGTGTTCGAGGCGGTCCGGGGCGCGAAAGTGCGCACGACGGCGTTGGAGAACAGACGCATGGACACCAGTCTAGAGCGGGTGCGGCGGTGAGGCTGGTCGGGCGCGGATCGGACGCGGCAGACATTCTTCTACGAGGGGTAGAATCGGGATCATGACTCACTTCTTCAGCACCGATGACTCGCGACTGGCGGCGGGCGCTCGGATCATCCTGCCTGCCGTCTGGCTCGGGCTCATCATCGGCATCTCGCTCATCGAGGCGCCGCTGAAGTTCACGGCCCCGGGCATCACGATCCCGCTGGGGTTGGGCATCGGCCGATTGGTGTTCGGCGTGATGAACTGGGTCGAGCTGGTCATCGCCGTGATCCTGCTGTGGGCGCTGCTCAAGTCGGGAGTCGACCGGGCCTACCGGAGCGTGACCTGCGGGCTCATCGCGGTGCTCATCATCAAGGTCATCGTCATCCGACCGCTGCTCAACCAGCGCACCGATGCTGTGCTCGCCGGCGTCGACGAGGGCGGGTCATCGCTGCACCTGCTCTACATCGCCGCAGACGGGCTGCTCATCGTCGGACTCATCGCAGCACTCATCCTCGCGGTGCGCCGGTGGGTGACGATCCGACCGGCGGTGAGAGCAGATTCCGCGGCTGAGTGACGTGAGCCGCGATCAGAGCGTGACGAAGGAATAGCCCACGTCGGTGGCGGCGACGAGGTCTCGGTCGTGGGTCGCCCAGACGATCGTCTTCCCCGCCTCGGCGAGGTCGTTGATGAGCCAGGCGATCCGTGCGGCATTCGACGAGTCGAGCGCCGCCGTCGGCTCGTCGCAGACGATGGTGTCGATGCCGCTGGCCAGCGCACGGGCGATGCACACGCGTGCCGCCTGACCGCCCGAGAGCTCGCCGCAGCCGTGGTGAGCCAGCTCCGGGCTGAGCAGCGCCCGATCGAGCAGGGCCGGCAAGCCGAGGCTGTTCCCGGCACCACCGGAGGCAACACGGTCCCGTCGAGCACCACCGGCACCACGCGCGGCGCGGGTGTGTTCGATGACCTCGGCGACGGTCAGGCGCGGGTTGAGCCATTCGCGCGGGTTCTGTGGAACGAGCACCCCGAGGTCCCCCTCGATCTGCCCGCTGCTGGGTGTGAGGAAGCCCGTCATCGCCAGGCACACGCTGGTCTTTCCGCTGCCCGACGCGCCTTGGAGCACCGTCACCGTCCCCGCGGGGACGTCCGCGTCGACCGGTCCGACGCGGGTCGAACCGTAGTCGATGACCACGTCTGTCAGCCTCATTTGGGCCCTCCCCCGACGACCGCGCCCTCGCCGAGGCGGCGCAGCTCGTCCCCGTCCCTGTACACCCACGGCTTCGGTCGAGGCCCGTCGGCCAGCGGCAGCGGGTGCGCCCCTGCCGCAGGTGCGGCCGCGGCCAACGCCCGGACATAGGCGTTCGCGGCGCGACCGGCGAAGAAGTCCGCGACCGAGCCGTTCTCGACGATATGTCCGTTGAAGACCACGGCCACTCGATCGCCGGGACGGGCATTGCGCTGCAGACCCGACAGGTCGTGAGTCACCGCGAGCACGGCGCGGCTGCCGGCCGCTGCCTGTTCATTGAGCACGCCCACCACGGCGTCGGCCTGCTCGGGGTCGAGGCCCGCAGTCGGCTCATCGCAGACGAGCAGCCGCGGGGACTTCGCCACCGCCGCCGCCAAGGAGATGCGCGAGATCTGTCCTCCGGAGACCTGATGCGGCAGCCTGCGAAGGATCGAGTTCTCCAATCCAAACGGTGCCAGGTCGGGACTCTCGAGCCCCGCCCGAGCGAACCACTCGGCCAGGCGCATCGCCGGCGGGAAGGTGTCCATGGCATTCTGCGGAGCCCAGGCGATCGCCCCGCCACGTCGCATCTTCGCCATCGCGCGGCGCCCTGGCCCGGTGCCGAGGTCGATCCGACCGTCTCCGGGGACAGCCGCCTCGGCGAGGCCGTGCCCACCACGGTCGCCGACGATCTCACTGAGATCCAGCACCCCGCTGACCTTCGCATCGACGGGACTGAGGCCGGCGAGCAGATTGCACAGCGTGGACTTTCCGGCCCCCGATTCGCCGACGAGCCAGGTGATGCCCCCGGCCGGCATCTCGAGGTCGAGTGCGGACAGCACCTCGCCGGTGCCGGGAAGGCTCAGCGTGGCGTCACGGAGATGAAGAGCAGTCACAGCGATCGGGGCCTCTCTCCGAGGCGGCGGGCCAGGATCGTCGGCGGCAGAAGCAGCAGCATGAGCGCACACGTCGGCACGACCAGCGTCCACCACGCCCCGACCGTCATATCCGACTGCCCCCACGCGATCAGCGGCCCCAGCGACACCGCGGCCGGATCGACACCGATTCCCAGAAACGCGGTCGTCGCCTCGTGCACGACCGCCGACGGGAAGATCACGGCCATGGCCGCCGCCACCCGTCCCCCGGCCGCCGGCAGCACGTGCCACCGAAGGATCTGGACTCGACCGGCACCGAGGCGCTGATCGAACCGCACCCATCCGGAGGCCCATTCCTCCCGCACCTTCGGTCCGATGAGCTGAGCCGCCAGCGGCCAATGCGTCAGTGCCACGGTCACCATGATCGCCGTGCGACCACCGCCGAGGATGCCGACGACGATGAAGGTGAACAGCATCGACGGCACGACCAAGGTGGCGATGAGCAGTCCCGTCGACACCTTCGACAGACCGTGAGACAGGGTCGAGACCACACCGATGCCGGCACCGATCGCGGTGGTCACGGCCGCGGTGATGAGCGCAGCCAGAGCCGAACCGCCCGCGGCATCCCACACGGTCACGGCCACGCTGCGACCGAAATGGTCGGTCCCCAGCAGCCCGCCGACGCCCGGCGGCAGGAGTGCGCGCGAGAAGTCGGTGCCCTCTCCCGGCATGAACCGTCCGCAGATGAGCAGGATGAGCACGATCCCGAGGACGATGGTGCCCCACATCCGTCGGTTCATGCGTACCCCTTCCCGAGCACACCGGCACCCGCACCGGCGGCGAGGAATCGGTCGTCACCGCCGGCGCCGAACGAGCGCACACCGAGCACCAGTCCGGTCGTGACGGCCGCGGCGATCGCCGTGACCGTGGCCAGCAGCGGCAGGTCGGCACCGGCCGCCGCCTCGACGAGGGCATTGCCCAGCCCCGGATAGGACAGGACCGCTTCGACGGCGGCCTCACCGAGCACGACGACGGGAACATAGATGACAGCCGGAGCCCGCACCGCGGCCACGACCGACGGCAGCACGGTGCGCACCCGTGCCGTCGAGGAGAAGCCGCGGCCGATGAGGGCGCGCGCCCACGGCGTCGACCACACTTCGGCGGCCGCGGATCGGGCGGCGGCGATGAGCATCGCCGACCACGCCAGAGCGATCGTGATCGCCACTGGAGGAATGAGGGTGATGGGGGCGCTCGTCGCCGGGTTCGGCAGCTGACGTCCGAAGGCCACGACGATGATGAGCGCGATGAGGAACGACGGCACGGCCAGCCAGGCGCCGATGAGCCCCGAGGTGGCCGAATTGTGGGCGAGCCCGGGGAACCTGGCCAGCAGCACGGAGGCGATGAGCACGATGACTGCGGTGATCACCACGGCGGACAGGGTGGCGGCCATGGTGTTGAGTCCGCGGCCGAGGACCACCTCGGCCACATCAGTGTGCAGCAGCCGCGAATACCCGAGGTCACCGGTCGTGACCGTGGTCAGCAGCCACTGCCACCACGCACCCGGCCAGCCTCCGCTGTCATAGGCGGCGGCGAGGTTCTCCCGTGCCTCCGCGGAGGCGAATTCCCACCCGGCCACGGTGTGGGCCAAGGGGTTCGACGGAGAGGCCGCGGACAGGGCGAACACCCCTGCCCCGCCGGCCAAGCCGGCAAGGATCATCCCGCCGAGGACGATTCCGCCTCTGGCCACGATGTGCCGGATCCGGGATGACCTGGAACCGGTCGGGTGGGATGTCAGTTCTTCTTCCAGTCGGCCAGGTTCCACCACGGTCCCCAATCGGAGCCGTGGACGTGCGGTTCGAACGTCGTGTCGGGAATGTTCCAGCCTTCGGTGTCGGCGACGTAGGTGTGTTCGAGGAAGGCGACGATGAGGTAGCTCGGCGCCTCCATGTACGTCGACTGCACTTCGCGGTAGTCGGCATCGGCCTCGGCCCGGTCGGTTTCGACGGCGGCATGGTCGAGCAGCTCATCGGCTCCGGGGACCGCCATGTTCGCGGGGTTGTCGAAGACCCCGGAGGTCTTCGTCTGCGTGTGCAGTGAGGCTCTGATCTGGTGGTCGATGTTGAAGGGCTGCTCACCGCCGGCGTAGACGATGGCCTGCCCGGCCAGGTCCTTCTCGATGTCGTCCCATTCCTGGCCCTTGATCTCGAGCTTCACGCCCAGCTGCTCCAGCTGGGCGGAGATCTCGGCGGCGATGTCACCGCGCACCGTGTCTCCGGCCGGGTAGGTGACATCGATGACGGCTTTCTTCCCGCCCTTGGCTCGCACTCCATCGGAGCCGGCCTTCCACCCGGCCCCGTCGAGCAGCGTCTTCGCCTCATCGAGGTCGAAATCGAACTCGGCACCAGAGTCATAGGCGTCGCCGTAGAATTCGCCGACCGGCGTCGAGGCGGGTGTGCCATGGCCGCCGAGCACCTCGTCGACCAGCTTCTGACGGTCGATGGCGAGGTTGAGTGCCTTGCGCACCTCGGGATCCTGCGTGAACGGGTTGTCGCTGGGCAGAGTGAGCCCGCGCCAGTCGGCGGTGCGAGCGGTATAGATCTCCTGCCCATTGCCCTTGATCTGGTCGACCGAGCGCGGGGGCACGGCGGCGCCGGAGACCTTGCCTTCCTTGACCGCTGCGGCCAGCGCGGAGGTGTCGGCATAGGCCTGCAGGGTCACGGACTTCAGCTCCGGCGTCGTCCGCCAGTAGTCGTCGCGGGCCTTGAGCACCGCGGTGTCTTCGGTGAGCGAGTCGAGGGTATAGGCACCGGTGCCCACGGGTTCGGAGTTGACCTTCCAGTCCGCGGCCGGCGTGCCCTCTTCGATGGCTTCGGACGGCAGGATGCCGACGGCCAGGCGCGAGGTGAAGGTGGGGGACGGTTCGTCGAGTTCGAAGACGACAGTGTGATCGTCGGGCGTCTTCACCGAGGCGATCATGCGGAAGGCGTCGACGGATTCGGACGCCACCTCGGGGTCGACGATCGCCTCATACGTTGCGGCCACGTCCGCGGCATCGAAGTCCGATCCGTCGGAGAAGGTCACATCGTCGCGCAGCTTCACCGTCCACTCCGTCGAGTCGTCGTTCGCCTGCGGCTCCTCTGCGGCCAGTGCCGGTGCGAGTTCCGGCATTTCCCCTGATCCGGAGTCCTCCTGCAGCCGCAGCAGCCCGTCGTAGAAGGGTGAGTTCCCATCGACGGAGTAGCCGTTGACGGGGTTGTACCCGCCGAGGTTCTCCGTGCCGATGACCAGCTCCGAATCTCCCCCACTGGGGGCTTCGCAGCCGCTGAGCAGGAGCGCGAGTGCCCCCACACCGGCCGTCCAGGCCGTCGCCTTCCGTCTGTTCATCCGTCGTTCGACCGCCTGGGCGGCTGTCCTTCCTGTTCGTGTCTGCGCACCGAGGCGGGCGTCGGGTCCGACCCCCACCTCGGTGACGGTGTCATCAGTGGCTGTGCGCGGCTTCGCCTTCGTCGTGGGTGTGCATGTATCCGCCGCCGTCGGCGTCTTCGTCGGCGTGGAAGTGCGGGGCCATCGGGCCCGGATCCACCGGGGTGTGGTCGCCCTTGACGAAGCGGGCGTGGACCTCGCGGACCCAGTCGGCCAGGGCCTCGACGGTCTCGGGGATCTTCCGGGACACCCCGAGCACGGGGTGGCCCTCACGGGCCTCCTTCGCATCGGCGAGCATCTGTTCGACGTCGACGTCGACGTGCTCGCCTAAGTCGATCTTGTTGATCACGAGCAGGTCGGCGCGGCCGATTCCCGGTCCGCCCTTGCGTGCCACGTCGCCGCCGCCGGCGACGTCGAGGACGAACAGCTGTGCATCCACAAGTGCCGGGGAGAAAGTGGCGGTGAGGTTGTCGCCGCCGGATTCGACGAGGACGATGTCGAGCGGGTCGAAGTCCTCTTCGAGAGCCTCGACGGCGAGCAGGTTCATGCTCACGTCATCGCGGATCGCGGTGTGCGGGCAGGCACCTGTCTCGACGGCGCGGATGCGCTCCTCGGGCAGGACGCCTGCGGCCTTGAGGAAGCGGGCATCCTCGTCGGTGTAGATGTCGTTGGTGATGACGCCGATGCGGAACTCATCGGCCAGGGCCGTGCAGATGTTCGCGATCGACGAGGACTTGCCGGTCCCGACGGGTCCGGCGATTCCCAGGCGCAGTGCGCGCTTTCCGTTGCTCATGGTCTCCTCCAATGTGCGTTGCGGTTGATGTGATGGTCTTCAGGATCTCGCCGAGGCGGCTCACCGGGGCACCGCCGACCAGCCGGTCTCCCGGCCCCAGGGTTCGCCGAGTTCGGTCAGGGCCGCGTCGAGGCGTCTGCGCAGAGCCAGCCCGTCGTCGCCGAGCGAGTTGACCTGCACGCAGGTCTCGTCGATGGGCAGCAGGGCCGACCTCGGATCGGCGATGACGGTCGTGGTCGGCAGTCCCCCATCGGGTTCGACGATGACGACCGAGCCGACGCCGAGGGATCCTCCGACCACGGACGGGGTGTCGAAGCCCTTCCCGGCGGGGCCGAGATCGAAGCGTTGGATGCTCAGGGGGCGGCCGCCTCGGCGGACGTTGAGTCGGGAGCTGAGGTTCCCGGGATCCTCACCGTGGCGACCCAGCAGCAGCTCTTCGCGGAAGAACAGGCGAGCATCCTCGGCGAGGTCGATGTCGACGCGGTGCGTGTGGTGGCAGCCTTGGGCGGCGATGACGGGTTCGGGCACCCAGATCAGGGTGCCGCCCGATTCGACGGTGACTCGGCAGTGCATGAGCGAGGGATCGCCGTGGGCTCCGGGCAGGACCAGGGTCGCCGAGACCTCGCGCAGCAGCAGGGTCGAGCCGGCGCCGACGTGGACGTCGAAGATGTAATTGTCCCCGCCGAGCGGACCGGCCGCCGCAGTTGTCAGCGCCACCCGGGCGATGTCGGGGTCGCCGTCGACGAAGGGTTCGAAGCCGCTGGCTCCGGTGGGGCGTGGGACGAGTGGGGCCTGGCGGCGCAGTCCGTCGATACGGGAGCGGGTGCGGCCGTTGGGGCCGGTGCCGTCCGTGGTAGTGGCGATCGAGGCCCGGCAGGTCATCCCGCTGGCCGAGCCCTGCGGGTTGAGCGCCCAGGTCTCAGGAAGCGAAGAGTCGGACATTGTCCCCCTCGTGCAGTTCGGCGGCGAAGTCCGACAGCGGCGCGCTGAGCGCCGGAATCTCGGCCGGATCGCCGCGACCGAAGTCCGCGGCGCGTTCGGCCGCTTCGTCGAGGTCGGCGGCGAGGTCGATGATCGCACCGTGGGCTTGGAACGGATCGATGTGCATGAGCTTGACCGCAGCCGTGGCGGGACCTGTGACCGCCTCGTGGAGGATGGTCGCGGCCGTGTCGGCATCGCTCAAGCCGAGCACTCGACCGACCGCACCATAGACGAGCGGCTGCTGCAGGCCCTTCGGGAAGTCATCGAGCAGCGGGTGCGGATGGATGCTGCGCAGGGATCGGAGCATGAGCGTGCCCAGCCATGACCCGATCCGGCGCAGGGCCGGGGACGGGGTCCGAGCGATGAGCTCGGCGTCGAGATCGCGCAGGGCCGTCTCGGGGAAGGCGCCGGTCTCCGGGGTCGGCTCTGCGGTCGACGCGGAAGTGGGGGCAGCCTCGGCGAGGGCGCCCACATCCAGGGCATTCCACGCGGCCACGGCGAAGGCCGCGTTCATCAGTCCCGTCGTGTGCAGGCGACCGCGCAGGAAATCGCGCAGCCCGTCGATGTCGTTCACCCACCCCTGACGGATGGCCTGCTCGAGCCCCGCGGAATGGGCATACCCGCCGGTCGGCAGGCGCCCGTCGGCGAGGACGAGCAGTGCGGAGCGTGATCTCAAGCGCTGCCTCAGAACAGGAAGTAGCGCTGGGACATGGGCACGAACTCCGCGGGCCGGTGCTCGACGAGTTCCCCGTCGATCTTCACCGCATAGGTGTCCGTGTTGACCTCGATGTCCGGGCGGGCCGAGTTTTCGATCATGTCGTCCTTCGTGACCTTCCGCGTCGAGGTGATCGGCACGAAGTCACGCTGGACACGGTCGAGCTTGCCCGCGATGTCGTCGTCGATGGCCTGCTCGGACACGAACGCGAGGCTCGTGGCCGCCGCCGAGGCGGACCGGTAGTTGAAACCGAGTCGCTCGGACACCGGCTGCGGGGTCGGGATCGAGGCGTTCGGGTCGCCGAGAGCGGCGACCGCGGCCATTCCGCCCTTGAACACGGTGTGCGGACGGACGGCGAACATGGAGGGCTGCCAGAGCACGAAGTCGGCGAGCTTGCCCGGTTCGATCGAACCGACATAGGAGTCGATTCCGTGGGCGATGGCCGGGTTGACCGTGTACTTCGCGATATAGCGCCGTGCTCGGTTGTTGTCGGCCCGGTCGTCCCCGGCCAAGGGTCCGCGCAGCTTCTTCATCTGATGTGCGGTCTGCCAGGTGCGCATGGCGACCTCACCGATGCGGCCCATCGCCTGCGCGTCCGAGGACATGATCGACAGGGCTCCGAGGTCCTGGAGCACGTCCTCGGCCTCGATGGTGCCGGCGCGCACGCGTGATTCGGCGAAGGCGAGGTCGTTGGGCACCTGCGGGTTGAGGTGGTGGGCGACCATGACCATGTCGAGATGCTCGTCGACGGTGTTGACCGTGAACGGACGGGTCGGGTTCGTCGAGGCCGGGAGCACGTTGAGCTCCGAGGCGATCTTGATGATGTCCGGGGCGTGACCGCCGCCGGCACCCTCGGTGTGGAAGGAGTGGAAGGTCCGGCCGGCGACCGCGGCGAGCATGTCTTCGACGAATCCGGCCTCGTTGAGCGTATCCGAGTGGATGGCGACCTGGACTCCAGTGTCATCGGCCACGGACAGGGCCTTGTCGATGACGGCCGGGGTCGCCCCCCAGTCCTCGTGGATCTTGAAACCGGCGGCTCCGCCGCGCAGCTGCTCGTACATGGCCTCTTCGTTCATCGTGTTGCCGCGGCCGAGGAACAGGACGTTGACCGGCCACGGGTCCATGGACTCGAACATCCGGCCCAGCCACCAGGGGCCGGGGGTGGCCAGGGTGGCCTTCGACCCCTCGGTGGGTCCGGTGCCGCCGCCGACCATCGTCGTGGTGCCGGCCATGAGGCCGACCTCGAACTGGTCGGGGCCGACGAAGTGGATGTGGGTGTCGATGGTGCCAGGGGTCATGATCAGACCATTGCCGCTGGCCACCTCGGTGTTGGGACCGACGACGAGGTCCGGGTGGACACCATTCATCGTATCCGGGTTGCCGGATTTGCCGATGGCTGTGAACTTGCCGTCGCGGATGCCCACATCGGCCTTCACGACTCCCCAGTGGTCGAGGATGATCGCTCCGGTGATGATGAGGTCAGGGGTGCCCTCGGCGCGGGTGCGCGAGGACTGGGCCATCGATTCGCGGGCGGACTTGCCGCCGCCGAAGACGACCTCGTCGCCGCCGGCGCAGTAGTCCTTCTCGATCTCGATGACGATGTCGGTGTCGGCCAGGCGCACCCGGTCACCGACCGTCGGTCCGAACGACGCGACGTATTCCGAACGCGAAATCTCAGCCATCCAACTCTCCTCTGCAGTCTCCGCGGAATCCCAGGGCGATGCGCGCACCCTGGATCGGGATCAGTTCGACTTCTTCATCGGCTCCGGGTTCGAAGCGCATGGCACCGCCGGAGAGCACGTTGAGGCGCTTGCCCCAGGCGCGGGCGCGGTCGAACTCGAGGCCGGGGTTGACCTCGGCGAAGTGGAAGTGGGATCCGATCTGGATCGGACGGTCCGAGGTGTTGGCCACGTGCAGGGACGTCACGGCCAGTCCGGCATTGATCTCGACCGGTTCATCCTTGAGGAAGATCTCGCCGGGGATGACACGGTCGGCCGAGGTGACCGGTCTGTCGTGTTCCTGCCGGGGCGCCTGCCGTGTGCCGGAGCCGGGACGGCGGGGGCTCGACGGGCTGCTCTCACCCGAGGACGGATGGCGTTCGCGGTCGTCGTCGATGCCGGGTTCGTCGATGACGGTGGTCTCGGCCTCGTCGTAGCTGCGGCCGGGGTCGTCGGTGGCGTGTTCGGCCTCGAGGTGGCGGTCCTCGGGCTGGAGCTCTTCGTTTTCGAACGGGTTGTCGTCGAGAGACTTGTTGTCGTCGTTCTGCTCGCCGGGGGCGTTCTCGTTGCTCATCATTGCAGCGGCCCCGTCACCGTGACGAGCTTCGTTCCGTCGGGGAACGTCGCCTCGACCTGAACCTGTGTGAGCATTTCGGGAACCCCTTCCATGACGTCGTCTTTGGCCAGCACGTGGCGGCCGGATTCCATGAGGTCGGCGACGGATTTGCCGTCGCGCGCTCCTTCGAGCAGGTACGAGGTGATGATCGCCGTCGCCTCGGGCAGGTTGAGTTTGAGGCCACGGTCTTTGCGCTCGAGCGCAAGCTTTCCGGCGGTGTAGATCATCAACCGCTCTTGTTCATACAGACTGAGAAACACTGCTACTCCCGGTGAAGTCGGCTGGACAGCGTCGATTCGCTCGGATGATCTGGACTGCCTGCGTCGCCCCGGGTGGTTCCGACCCGATTCGCAACCGGCATCGCCTATGCCGGAATTCGGCCTCTCACCCGCGAGAATGCGCTCATGCTCGCTACTCTACCCACCGGCCGGGGCCAGTCAAGCCCGGAGAGCGGGTCGGTTTCGATCGGTGACGGACACCACCGGAAGGGCGGCCGGGACGGTGACGGACACCACCGGGTCGGGGCCGGCTCGGTGGCGCCGGCCGGGCTCAGACCGTGAGCGCGGCCGCCCTCCGCGACCTCACCTGGTCGAGGAAGGCGGTGAAGAGGATCTGTCGGTCCTGCTCGTCGGCACCTTGCTCCTCCGGGTGCCACTGCACGCCGAGGATCCAGGAGTTCTCGATCCGTTCGGTGGCCTCGACGACCCCGTCGGCAGCAAGTGCGCCCACGCGCAGGCCCTCCCCCACACGTTCGACTGCCTGGTGGTGGCCGTTGCGCACCGTGAGTTCGTCCTGTCCGTAGAGGTCGTGGACGATGGTGCCGGGCATCAGCGACACGGTCTCATCGATGAACAGCGGCTGCCCGGGAGCGCCCTTGTGCAGGTCGAAGGGGTCGAGGTCGGGGATGAGCGATCCCCCGCAGGCGACGTTGAGCAGCTGTGAGCCTCGGCAGAGCGCGAGGAGAATCGCATCATCCGCCATCGCCGATCGGATGATCGCGATCTCGCGATCATCGGCCCGCCGATCTCTGCCGTATTCGTTCGGCACCGGTCCGGTGTGCCCGTACAGCTGCGAGTCGACGTCGCCTCCGCCGAGCACGAGGATGCCGTCGGCTCGCGTGATGGCATCCTCATCGGGTGCGGCGTCCGCTCCGACGTCGTGGATTGAGACCCGCGCACCGAGGCGGTGCAGATCGTCGACGGCCGTGACGGTCAGAGCCCGTTGCAGGGCGACCGAATCTTCGGTCTGTCCAGGCATATTCAGCTGCACGACCACCGCGATCTCGACATCCGCCGTATCAGCGGGTGCCGTCCGCAGCACGTCGTCGTGCGTGAGAACATTCCGGTTCACTTCACTCCTTGAAAGTCGATTCGTCCGTTGACGATATGCGCCGCGCTCGGATCGAGGCGGCGGTTCAGACTGCTGCCCCGAGGCGGCTGCGCATGCGCTCTCTCGCCTGAGCGACCACCCAGGCGAAGAGAGCGCTGTCGACGGCTTCGGTCTCCGCGCGATCCTCGGGATGCCATTGCACAGCGACGATCGCGTGGTTCGGATCCTCGACGGCTTCGATGCACCCGTCGGCTGCGCGGGCTGTGACCTGCAGGCCCTCACCGAGGCGGTCGATGGCCTGGTGATGGTAGCTGGAGACATCTGCCGCACCGGAAAGGCCGAGGGCCTCGGACAGCCGGGAGCACTGTGCCACCTCGATCGGGTGGACGGCGCCGACGTGCGCGACCTCGGCTTCGGGCCAATGCTGGTACAGACTGCCACCGCGTTCGACATTCCACAGCTGCAGTCCGCGACAGATGAGCAGAGTGGGGAGGCCCTGCTCTTCAGCCGCTGCGATGGCCCGCGAATCGGCCTGGTCCTGGTCATCGAAGTCGGTGCCGGCATACGTCTCGTCGGGTTCCTGTCCGTAGCGTCGCGGATCGATGTCCGAGCCGCCCGGAAGCACGATGCCGTCGACGTGCGACAGCAGTCCGCTGTCGAGGACCGGGGGAATGACGATCGGCTCTCCTCCGGCCAGCGCGATGGCACGGAGCACGGCGTCCGCCACGACGCTGCCGGAATGACGAAGGCCATTCACCTTCGCCGAGGACATCGCGGGGACTCCGATGAACGGCCGCTCCCTCATACCGCGGCTCCTTCGGCATCGTCGGCAGCTGACGTCGTCGCCAGTCCGGCTTCGAGGGTCTCGGCGGGGAACGGAAGATGAGGCATCCATTCCGACCACGCCCGTTCGAGCGAACCGTCCTCAATGACCTGTCGGATCCCGGCGTCGAGTCGTTCGAGCAGCTCTGGTCGGTCCTTGGACACGCCGACGCCCCAGGGGTTCCGGGTCTGAGCTGTGAAGGCCAGGTCGAATTCGGGCTCGTCTCCGAGGGGAACAGTGACCACATCGTCGTCGACCATGGCGTCGACGGTGCGGTCCCTGACCGCCTGGATCATATCGCCGAAGACATCGTCGGTGGGTCCGAACGGAACGAGCTCGGCTCCGGGGAACGTCTCGGCCAGGGCCATGTTCGCACTGCCTTCGATCGCCGCCACCTTGTAGCCGCGCAGATCCTCCGGCCCGCAAGCCGGGTCGTCGGCCCGCACCAGCACTGATTCGTTGAACACGGCGTAGGGGCGAGTGAAGTCGAGCTGTGCCACGCGGGACGGGATGATCCCCTGCCCACACCACACACCGTCGGCCTCACCACGCTGGACCGACGGAATCATGTCGTCCCACGCCACAACGTGCCATTCGAGCCTGAGCCCGAGGGCGTCAGCAACCAGCGCAGCGGCGTCGGGTTCGTAGCCGGTGCGGGTCACTCCGCCGTCGGCCGATTTGTCGAACAGGGGTGCGGCAGCCGAATCGATGCACGCCAAGCGGAGAACGCCTCCGGACGCGTCGCCGGATTCTGACACGTCAGGATTCGCGGCCCGTTCTGCATTGTCCACGCCGCTCACGGGATGGCCTGCCAGTACTGGTCGAACTCCCACTGCGTGAGCGCACCGCAGTACTGCGCCCACTCGTTCTCCTTCATCTCGAGATAGGTATCAGCGAGTTGCGGTGGCAGTGCCGTGCGGATGAAGTGGTTGTCGCGGAATGCCTCGACGGCGTCACCGAGTGTGCGCGGCAGGTCGACTCCCTGCGCTCCCGCTGCCGGCGGCTCTACCTGGTTGCCGATTCCGTCGGCGGCGGCTGCAGCCAGCAGTGAATGGGAGAGATAGGGGTTGACCGAGGCGTCGGGGACCCTGACCTCGGCGCGTCCGTTCGAGGAGATCCGGATCATCGATGCACGATCATCGAGTCCCCAGTCGGCGGTTGCCGGCGCGAACTGGCCCGGGTCCCAGAAACGCTTGTACGAGTTCACCGTCGAGGCGAAGATGAGCATCATGGCGGGAGCATTCTTGATGATGCCGCCGACGACCCACCGTCCGATCTGTGAGAGGTGGAGGTCCTTTACTCCCGCATCTTCGAAGGTGTTGCGGCCGCTTTCGTCCCACAGGGAGATGTTGTGGTGGCATCCGGCGCCCATCTCACCGATGAAGGGCTTGGGCATGAATGAGGCTTCGACGTCGAATTCGCGAGCGACCTGCGAGCAGATCTGCCGATAGGTGACCAATCGGTCCGCGGTCCTCTCGATCTCGTCGAAGTTCCAGTTGAGCTCGATCTGTCCCTTGTCCTCGTAGTCGCCTTCGATCATGTCGAAGCCGAGGGCATTGGCGTATTCATGGACTCGCTTGTAGATGGGGCGCATGCCTTCGAGGTATTCGACCTGATAGGCAGGGTTGTAGCCCGGAATCGTCTTCGGCTTGATCGATTCGCCGACCCAGACCATCTCCGGTTCGGTTCCGGATTTCATGGTCAGCCCGAAATGATCCTTGAGCAGCTGGTGCGTGCGCTTCATGTGGGCGCGGGAATCGTGGAAGTTCGGTCGGCCGGCGATCTCGCCGAGGTGATCCGGTTCGTAGGTCGAGCAGAAGATCCGCCCGATCGACTTGTCCCAGGGGAGCTGATTGAACGAGTCGGGCTCGGGCATCGCGACGAATTCCTTCGATCGGATGTCGGCGCCGATGGGGTTTCCGAACACGTCGTTCTGGAAGTCCATGAGTGCGTTGCGTGTGAAGTTCACACCTTTGTCCAGGTTGCGCACGATGTGCTTGGCCGGAACCATCTTCGCGACGGTGCGCGAACGCAGCGTCGGGACCATGTAATAGAGATATTCGACGCCGGAGCGCTCGATCTTCTCTTTGATCTCTTCGACGGTGTCATTGTCCATATTCGCCGAATGGTGGCGCTCGAGGGCGCTGTTGTCGAGGAGATCGTCCTGGATCGAGGATTTGAAGGCCTCGGCGAGGTTCGTGTCGGCCGAGTCCCTCCGGCGCAGGAGTTCCTGCATGCACGGATCCTCGGTGGTGAGCGGAGTTGTGATGGTCATGTCTTCCTCTTCTCGCGGACCGGCGACGATGCCGGGTTCTGAGTTCGGCGGGTGCCGAAGTTGTGTGCGGTCGGTGATGAGGTGCGGTTGTCTGGTGAAGTGCTGACGCGTCAGCGCTCAGCTGCGAACGTCGAACGTCAGCGGCAGGCCGATCGGTCCTGTGTTGCCTGAGTCAGGAAGCCACGTGTCGCCTCCTGGACAGGCGAGGTTGGTGATCTTGGCAGCCAGGAGCGGCAGCGCCTGGCTCATATCGGCTCTGGCGATGTAGTGGCCCAGGCAGTGATGGATTCCGCCGCCGAAGGTGAAGTGGGGCTTCCGGTCTTCTGCCGTGATGTCGATATCGGGGTCGGGGTAGGCTCGTTCATCTGTTCCCGAACTGTGGGTGAACAGGTGGACGGTGGTGCCGGCTTCGAAGTGCACTCCCTGGAAGTCGAAGTCCTCGATGACTTCCCGTGTCACCCACCTGGTCGTCGGATTGACGCGCAGCACTTCTTCGAGCGCCGGCTTGGCCAATTCGGGCCGCTGCGCCAGGATCTCCCATTGTTCGGGGTTTCGGATGAACGTCTGGATTGCCAGACCGAGCTGGTTGCGGGTGGTGTCCATACCGCCGAAGAGCATGAGCACCAGTGCATTGCGCAGCTCTTCGGCATCCAGCTTGTCTCCGGACTCGCTGAAATGGACCAGTCGCGACACGACGTCCTGACCGGGGTCGGCACGTCGTTCCTCGATGAGGTCTTCGACGAATGCGTACAGCTCCCTGACTGCCTGGTCGACTTCGTCGATCTTCTCTTTGACCTCGACCGACAGCGCATAGCCGACAGTGTTCGCGCGGGAGGCGATGAACGGCCAGTGCTTGTGGTCGAGGCCCATCATCGCGCACAGCGCCCGAGTCGCGAACGGTTCGGCGAAGTCACGCACGAAATCGCATTCGCCCTTGTCGGCGAAGTCGGCGATGAGCTCTTCGGCGATCTCTGCGAACTCCGGTTCGAGTTTGCGTGCCATCGATGGTGAGAACGCGGGGTTGAGGAGTCGGCGGATGCGGTGGTGCTCGTCGCTTTCGAGGACGAGCAGATTCCTGCTCCACCAATCGTGGAAGGCGCCCGAATGGACTCCGTGATGATCGGGCCAGCGTGCGCTGCCCTGCGACAGCTTCTGGTCCTTGAGCAGGGCGGCGACCTCGTCGTAGCGCAGGACCGCAAAGCCGTAGTTGGTCGTGGCGATCCATGACTGCTCACGTACGTCTCTGACCTGCTCGGATGCCATGGCGAAATCCGGATCTGAGATGTCGAGATACGGAATCTCTGCTGTATCGACCGTGGTGGTCATCGTGTTCACACTCCCGCGAGTCCTCGTTGATCTACGCTTGAACTAAACATTCACTTATGAATGAATGATCTCAATGAATCAAATCACAGCCATCCCGGCAGCGCAAGACCTCTGCGGTGATTTCCGAACTGGTCGACGTCTTCGATTCGCCGTCAATATCCCGTCAGGTCAGTCTCCGCGGCGTCCTCGAGAGCCGTCGGGCAGCGCCGAGACGATGTAAGGGCTTGCCGAATTCCCGTCGATCCGCAATGATTGAAAAACAGATGTTATTGATTTCTGTCCCCGATCGCTGTCGGAAGTCTCGACTCTGCCGTCCCTGAGGGACCCAGCGATCACGACGACCGGTGGTCGATCACCGGGGTTCAATGGAGAAATCGTCGACCGATGGAGGCCGAACAATGAATGCCCAGACACCTCGCCGCGTTGCCGTCATCGGCAGCGGGCCGGGAGGATGCTTCACGGCGCAGGCGCTGAGACGACACTGGAAAGATGCAGAGATCACGATTTTCGATCGTCTCGCCGCGCCGTACGGACTGATCCGCTACGGAGTCGCCGCCGACCACCAGCACACGAAGGCCGTGACTCGGCAGTTCGATCGCAACTTCCTCTCCGAGGACTTCCGCTTCGCCGGAAACGTCGAGGTCGGCAGCGACATCGGCTTGGCCGACCTCAGAGCCGCCTTCGACATCGTCGTCCTTGCGACAGGGCGCTGGCGTGATCGCGCCCTGACGGTGCCGGGATCTCATCTGAATGGTGTGCTGGTCTCCGGAGACATCGTCAATGCGCTCAACACCGTTCCCCGACCGAATCTGCCGATGCCGTCCATCGGCGAACGAGTCGTGGTCGTGGGAGCCGGCAATGTCGCGCTCGACATGGTGCGCTTCCTCATCAAGACCGCTTCCGACTACGTCGACAGCGATGTCAGCCCGGAAGCGCTCGGAACCTATCTGTCACGACCGGCACGCGAGATCACGGTGCTCAGCCGCTCTCCGATCGCTTCAGCCAAGGCAGATGTCGCGATGGTTCGCGAGCTCGGGAAGATCTCAGGAATCGCCTTCTCCGTCGCCAACTCGTCTTCTGCCGCAGAGGACAACACGCTCGGACTCAAACGGGAGGCGGCCTTCGCCGAGCTCGCGGCTGTCACACCTGATGAGCCACGCGCGGAAGTGCGCTTCGTCTTCGGGGCCACCCCCTCACGCATCCGCGGCACCGACCACGTCGAGTCCGTCCACCTCTCAGAGGCACCCGCAGGAGAAGCCGGCGTCATTCCTGCCGATACCGTCATCTCGGCGATCGGCTTCGATGTCAACGCACCGGGCCATTGGCACTACGCGGAAGAGTACGACTTCGCTCCCTCCGACGGACCGGGGAGACTCGAATGCGGCCTCTACCGAGCGGGCTGGCTCAAGCGCGGACCGGTCGGGGCGATCCCTGCCAACCGGGCCGATGCCCACCAGGTCGCGAAGGAGATCATCGCCGACGTCGAGTCCGGCAGATGCCCCGTCGGAGACGACCCCGGCGGCTTCGAGGCACTTCCGGAGACTCTGCGCAGTCAGGCCGTGAGCTTCTCCGACTGGCAGCACATCGATGCCGCCGAAGTGGCCAACGCAGAATCATCGCGGATCCGGACGAAGTTCAGAACTCATGACGAAATGCTCGATACGGTCGGGAGCCTCAGAGCGAACGACTCAGCCGCCGGCCCGCATCCCACCCTGTCACGCCCTTTGGTGAAAGGATAACCATGAACATCGTCGTCCTCTACGGAACCGAGTCGGGAAATTCCGAGCTCATCGCTCAGGACCTCTCTGACAGAATCAACGCCGAAGACCGGTCCGCCGAAGTCTTCGATCTTCAGGACTTCGAACCCGAGTCCATCACAGCCGAGAACTTCTACATCATCGTGTGCTCAACACACGGCGACGGAGAACTGCCCAACACCGCCCAGGGCTTCTTCGAGAAGTTCTCCGAATTCGAGGGCGATCTGACCGGCGTCCGCTATGCGATGTTCGGTCTGGGCGACAGCTTCTACGAGGAGACCTACTCCCAAGGCAGCGAGCACATCGATCGTCGCTTCGCCGAGCTCGGCGCAGAACGGGTCGGTGAGTACGGCCGCCACGACGCCTCTTCCTGGGATCTGCCGAGCGATGTCGCGCTCGAGTGGCTGCCCGCGGTCGTCTCCGCAGCTGACGCCTGAGCGGTCAGCGGCTGCGTTCCTGGGGCGACCGCACCCGTCAGGACAGTCACGTCCAGACGGTAGGATCGAGCAAGGCGATGCGACCCCAGGAGGTGCAGGACTGTTGAGCCAGGCATTCAGGTACGTGCTTGCTTCTCACGGATCGAGCGGACCATTCGGCTACGGTGACGCCCTCGCCGATCAGATCGTCTCTGCGATATCTCTGGGATCGATCTCGGTCGGCGAACGCCTGCCGGCCGAAGTCGAACTGGCGGAGGAGTTCAATGTCGCCGTGGCGACTCTGCGGAAGAGTCTTGCGCTGCTGCGGGACCAGGGCATCGTCGAAACCCGTCGGGGTCGCGGCGGCGGAACCTTCATCGTCAAGGTCCCTTTTCCCTCCGACGAACAGATCAGCACCTATCTCGCCAGTCTGTCCATCGTGGCCTACCGCGACTACGGCGATGAGCACACGGCTGTCGCCACCGGCATCGTCCGCTTGGCGTGTCAGCGCGCCCATTCCCAGGCCATCGGCGAGCTCCGCCATGCCGCAGAGAGACTCGAGGACGCGACGACTCTCGCAGAATGTTCGGCCGCCGATTCCCGATTCCACACCCAGCTGGGCGTCGTCTCCCAATCGCCGAGGCTGCTGCGCGCATCCATGCGCCTGCAGAGTGAGATACTGGCGCTGAAATGGTCACCCGCCGGTGCAGCCGTTCAGAAGAACGAGGTTCTTGCGGACAACACCGAGATCGTCGAAGCTGTCGCCGCTCACGACATCGAACGCGCCGAGCGTGCGGTCGAGGCGAATATCAGGAAGACTGTCTACAGTCTCATCGACGTCAAGCTGACCATCGAATCGATCGGCGCTGACCAGTCGGCCATGCAGTGAGGAGGAGCGACATGACCAATTCGGCGGTACATGACGTTGCACGGGAACTCTCGGCCTGGGCCGACGGCCTGTTTCTCGGACTCGAGGACCTCGAACGCAGACTCAGTGCCCATCTCACCGCTGATTTCGCGGGAGAACCACCGTTCGAGGTCGGCCGGAAGGCTCGTGCGGCGCTGGGAGCCGATGTCTCGGACTTCCTCGGCGCACATTCCGGATTCGACGGAGCCGGGCTCATCTTCAAACTCGATGTGCTCGAGCCGTCCACGGCCCGCCTCGAGTGGTGGATCACCGACGGCGATGATGTCGCACGCAGAGACTTCGTCCTCGATCGCAGCTCGGACCGGTTCTACGACTACGAATACCTCGAATGGTTCGAAGGCGGCTTCAACGCCGGGACTCGGACCTTGGCCGGTCCCTATATCGACCATCTCGGTGTCGATGACTACATCGTCACCCTCACTGTTCCGTGCCACGTCAACGGCCGCAGGGTCGGGGTCGCCGGAATCGATATCCTCATGAACGACGCCGAGTCACAGCTGCTGCGGATGCTCGCACCGCTCGGCCATGGCGCGGCCCTGCTCAGCAGGCATAATCAGGTGCTCGTCGGAAACTCGGGAGAGCTGAGCACCGGGGTGCGGATTGCGGTGATGCCGCCGGGGTATTCGCGCCTGCCTCTGGACGTGACAGGTGTGGATCTCAGTCTGCTCTACCGCGACGACGAGAGCTGAGCCGGCACCACGGTTCCCAGACGTCAGGCTGATTCCTGAGCGGGAAGAGCGGCCCCTGTCCTATCGGCAGGGGCCGCTCTTTCGCGCCGGGTCTTCCGCGCGCTGATTCCGTGCGACGCCGGGTCGGCTCTGCAGCCGACCCGGCGAACCGATCTCAGTCGAGCTTCGTCAGTTCGGGCACCGCATGTGCGAACGACGTCGCATCTCCGCCCTCTCGCCCACGGCGCTCAGGATGGGAGATGAACAGATACACTGCGCCGACTCCCACGACGACCAGTGACATGAGCCCCACGATCCATGCGTCGTACCAGGGCACGTCCGGAACCGGCCACACGACGATGACCATGGCGAAGATCTGATAGACCAGAGCCGAGATCGAGATCAGCCAGCCCCACTTGCCCATGGTGAACTCGCCGCTGGGCTTCCAACCCTTCACTCGTGCCCTGATCGAGGCGAACACCACCGAGGCGAATGCCAGGTAGATGCCGAACGAGGCGAAGGAGATGATGGCCAGGAGTGCGTTCTCGCTCAGCAGCGAGATGAGGATGACAGCCGAAGGGATCGCGCCGGCGACGATGAGCGCATACGGAGGAACCGCACGAGTCCGACTGAACTTTGCGAGCAGGTGCGAGAACGGGAGCTGATTGTCGCGACCCATCGAGTACATCAGGCGCGATGCGGCCGCCTGCAGAGAGATCGTGCAGGACAGGAACGACACCAGGACGACCGCCATCACCAGCTTGAAGCCGACCGGCCCGAAGGCCTCGAGGAAGACGACGGTGATCGGGTCCGGAATCGTGCCGTTGATGATGTCCTCGAAGCTGCCCACCGACAGGATCAGTCCGAGCGCGATGAACATCGAGGCGAGACCGCCGACGTAGATCGTCATCCGCATCGCCTTGGGGATGACACGACCGGGGTTGCGCACCTCCTCGGCGACGTCACCGTTGGCTTCGAAGCCGTAGTAGAGGTAGATGCCCATGATCGCAGCACCGATGAAGGCGAGTGCGAATGGGGTCTGTTCCTGCAGATCAGCCGGTCGGAAGTCCTGAAACAGCACCGACAGGTCGTGCTTGCGCACCGTGACCAGCAGCCATACGCCGATCGCCGCTGTCGCGAAGATCTCGACGACGAAGCCGACGAATGCAACATTGGCCAGGAACTTCGTCCCGCACAGATTGGCGATGGTGGCGAGGAAGATGATGAACAGCGCCAAGACCACGTTGGCGATCGGGGACATTTCGATACCGAGGAGGGCACCGAGGAACGGGCCGGCACCGTAGGCCACCGAGGCGATGGTGACGTTGATGGCGATCATGTAGATCCAGCCGCTCATCCAGCCCCACTTCTTCCCCCAGAGATGCTTGTTCCAGGGGTAGATTCCGCCGGCGATCGGATACTGGGAGACCACTTCGCCGAAGACGGTGGCCACGAGGAGCTGTCCGGCTCCGGCGAGGATCAGCATCCAGAAAGCCGGCGGTCCGGCCAGCGCCATCGACGCGGCGAAGGTCGCATAGACGCCGACGACCGGGGACAGATAGGTGAATCCGAGGGCGAGGTTGCCCCAGAACCCCATGTCCCGTTTGAAGTCTCCGCCCTCGTCGTGAGCATCGCTGCTCGCAATGGGATTGAGTGATGATTGAGTGTCCATGCTCCCGATTCCTTCTTTGGAGTCGAAGCTCGCCCTCCACGCAGCCTTCGGTCCCACAGCAGTCTGTTCGAACCACATATACGACGTGGTCGGCTCTGACGGTGCGAAGTGCCGGCATGGCAAGGTTCGCTGAACTAAAACCTATGTAAATGTTTCTTTAAACGGCCCCGGCGCCTAATCGCTCGGACCAGGAGCCGAAGCGCTTTGCCCCCGAACAGCCTGAATTTGAACTTCTCCCCCTTGAAATGTCACGGCTTCGAGGTCTCTCTGAGCAGACAGATCATCAATGGTCTGCCTTGCGGGTCACCAGAATACTATCAACTCTAGATGTTTAAGCAAGAGATTTTTCGCAACAGTTGTGACACAGGTCTCTTCATACCCGGTCAGCGAGCCCGAACGCGTCAGTAGTACACGGCCAGCGGGCCGCGCGGGCCGTCGACGACGTCGACCGGGGTGTCGAAGACTCGTGTGAGCACCTCGGCGGTCATGATCTCTTCGGGCGGGCCGAACTCGACGACCTTCCCCTGCTTCACCGCGCATATGTGGTCGGCGTAGTGACCGGCGAAGTTGATGTCGTGGAGGACGATGACGATGGTCCGATCCATCTCGGCCGCGGCCCGTCGCAGGTGCTGCATCATCTGCACGGAGTGCTTCATGTCGAGGTTGTTGAGCGGCTCGTCGAGGAGCACGTAATCGGTGTCCTGGGCGAGCACCATCGCCACATACGCCCGCTGCCGCTGTCCGCCGGAGAGCTCGTCGATGAACCGGTTCTCCAGGTCACCGAGCTCGAGGAAATCGACAGCCTGAGAGATGATCTCCTCGTCAGCTGCGGTCAGTCGCCCCTTGGAATAGGGGAAGCGGCCGAATCCGACGAGCTGCCGGATCGTCAGCCGGGTGATGAAGTGGTTCTCCTGCCGCAGGATCGACACGACCTTGGCCAGGTCCTTCGACTTCGTCGAACTCACGTCATAACCGGCCACTGCGATGGCTCCGGAGTCGAGCCCGAGCAGCCTGCCGACCATCGTCAGCAGAGTAGACTTTCCCGCACCGTTGGGACCGACCAGCGCGGTCACCCCGCCGGTCGGGATCTGCAGATCGACGGGTCCGATCTCGATCTCGTCGCTGTAGGTTTTGCGGACATCGCTCAGTGTGATCACAGGCGTCCCTTTCTCATGATGACGACGAGGAATGCCACGCCGCCGACGACCTCGACGATGATCGAGACGACGCCCTGGGCGTAGAAGATGTTCTTCATGACGAAGTACGCCCCGCCGAGGACCGTGAACGCGATGAGGGCCGCCATCGGCAGGATGTACTTGTGGTCATAGGTGTCGGAGAACTGGTAGGCGAGCATTGCGACGAGGAATCCGAGGAAGACCATCGGTCCGATCATCGACACGGACACGGCCATGAGGACGGAGACGAAGAAGAGGATCTTCATCATCTCGAATTTGTGGTTGAGACCGAGGCTGCTCGTCGTGTCCCGGCCCAGCGCGAGGACGTTGAGCCTCCCGGAGCTGACATAGATCGCGAAGCAGGCGAGCACGCACAGCGGGATCGCGAGCGGCAGATAGGCCGAGTCCGAGTTCGCGATCGATCCGAAGAGTCGGGCGGAGAGGATGTCGAACTCGCTCGGCGTCAGGGTCCGCTGCATGAAGGTCGCGATCGAGCCGAGCCCACCGCCGATGACGACTCCGATGAGCAGCATGATCGCCACGCTGCCGTGCCTGCCGGAGAGCAGCCAGCCATACAGCGCCAAGGACAGGCCGATCATGACCACCAGCTGGATGGCGAACGGCGTCAGTCCCTTGAGATCGACGATCGCGGTGACGCCGAAGAAGTACATCGCCCCGGTCTGGATCGCCACATAGAGAGATTCGAAGCCCATGATCGACGGGGTGATGATGCGGTTGTTCGTCACCGTCTGGAAGGCGACGGTGGCGAAGGCCTGACTGAGCGCGACGATCGCGAGGACGACGAGGTTCTTCACTCGCAGCTGGGCGATGAGCCAGAATCCGTCGTCGGTGATGGGCATCGGATTGTCCCAGGCCAGGAGGCCGAGCGCGACCGCCGCCGAGACGATGACGAGTCCGGCCATGATCACCCAGTACCGGCGGCGTGCCCGCGAGGTGGGCAGCGAAGCCGCCGACCGCTGCGGTGGACGAGGAGCCACCCCCGATTCCGACCCGGAAGTCGCCCGCTTCACTTCGCGGGAAGCCGTGCGCGAAGGCTCCACCCCCTCCACTCGCCGAGGTGGTGGTGCGGCCTCGGTGGGACGCGAGTCAGTCGTGGTGGGACGCGAGTCAGTCGTGGGTGTCGTTTCGTGCATCTTCACCCCTTCCTCCGTGCGCGCAGGAGGAGAGCGACGAACACTGCGGCTCCGACGACCCCGAGGATGAGGGATACCGGCACTTCGAACGGCATGACGACGGTGCGGCCGATGAGATCGCAGATCGTGACGATCGCAATGCCGAGCAGGAACACCCAAGGCAGGTTGCTGCGTAGGTCGTCTCCGCGCAGCATCGAGACGATGTTGGGCACGATGAGTCCGAGGAACGGCAGGTTGCCGACGACGACGGTGACGATGCCCGTGGCGATGGCCACGAGGATCGTGCCGATGAGGATGATCCGGTTGTAGTTGAGCCCGACGTTCGTCGCGATCTCCTTGCCCAGACCCGCGACGGTGAAGCGATCGGCCGTCACGAAGACGGCGGCGACGACGAGGACGACGATCCACAGCAGTTCGTACTGTCCGCGCAGAATGGAGGTGAAGCTGCCGGCGAACCAGATGCCCAGGCTCTGGAGCATGTCCGTCTGGACGGCGACGAAGGTCGAGATCGCCCCGACCACGGCCCCGAGCATGATGCCGATGATCGGCACGATGAGCGAGGACTTCAGCGAGACGCGGCGCAGGAACAGGAAGAAGATGAGTGTGCCGAGGAATGCGGCGATGATCGCGCCGACCATCCGCGCGAGGATCGAGGCATCGGGATAGACGATGACGGTGAGCATGAGTCCGAGGCCGGCCCATTCCGTCGTGCCCGTCGTCGTCGGTTCGACGAATCGGTTCTGGGTGAGCAGCTGCATGACGAGCCCGCACATCGCCATCGCCGCCCCCGAGAGGACGAGGGCGATGGTGCGCGGAACGCGGGTGATCTGGAACATCTCCGCCCCGCCGTCGCCGCCGAAGATGTCGTAGACGCCGGTGAGCAGGGACGCGGCGAGAAGCGCCAGAACTCCGAGGACGCTGAGCAGGAACTTCCAGTTCAGCAGCTGTCCCACCAGCGCCGAGGCGGTTTCCCCGGAGCCGCCTTTCCCCGTCGCGGGAGCAGCCGCGGTCAGAACGGAACGGTCGGCCGCCTCGGTGCGGGGAGAGCGGGATTCGGAACCGGAGATGGGAGCCGAAGGATCGGCCGCCTCGGTGATGGTCATGCGACTGCCGACACCGGAGTCACCGGTGCCGGCAGTGCTGCGCGGGGCTCGTGTCATGCGCGGGAGCGGGCCTTACTTGTCTTCGAGCTTGTCGGCGAAGTCGTTGAAGAACTCGGTGTAGGTCTGGATTCCCTCATTGAGGTAGGTGTCCTCGGGGAAGTAGACGATCTTGTCATCCTTGATCGCGGGGACGTCCTTGAGGGCTTCGGAGTCCTCGAGAGCCTCGGCCGCGGGTGCCGACCCTTCGTCACGTTCCTCGGGGGCGAAAGAAGCGTCTCGGTCCATGACGACCATGAGATCGGGGTTCGAGTCGGCGATGGCCTCGACGGAGACGTCGTCTCCCTGGTGGTCCTCGCTGCTCTGCTCGACCTCGAGGGCCGGGGTGAGGTCGAGGATGTCGAAGACGGGTCCGACCGTGCGGCCGACCGATGGGGCCCCATAGCCGATGTCGCCGGCCGAGGTGATCAGACCCATGGCCTTATCATTCCCGTCGTAGGCTCCCTTCGCACGCTCGATGGAGGCATCGAAGTCATCGACGAGCGCCTTCGCTTCATCCTGATTGCCGAAGACCTCGCCGAGGACGGTGGTCTGGCGCTTGAGCTCTTCGCCGAAGTCCTCGTCGTCGCGGGGGTCGAGCTCGAGGATGGTCGCGTCCGGGGCGAGCTTGGCCAGATCATCGTGGTACTGGGAGAAGCGCTGGCCGTTGACGATGAGGTCGGGCTTGGCCTCGACGACCTTCTCGAGGTCGGGCTCGCGGTGGCTGCCGAGATCGAGGATCGAATCGTCCTTCGTGTAGTCGAGGTCCTCGCTCATCAGAGACACGGCTCCGGCGCTGAGGTCGATGTCCCAGTCGGCAAGCGTTTCGAAGGTGCGGTTGTCGGTGGCGACGACGGACTGCGGAGGCGAGGCGACGGTCTGCTTGCCGTTGTTGTCCTCGACCTCGATCGTGCCGCCGGAGCCCTCGGCGTCGGCCTGTGCCGAATCGGAGTCTGCAGAGCCGCAGCCGGCCAGAGCGAGAGCGACAACGCCTGCCAGGGCGCTCAGTTGAAGGCGAGTCGAAACCATGGGGGTCCCACTTTCAAGAATGAACGTATAAGAAAAGCGTGTGCGCACACTGAAAGTAAGCTTAGCCTATGCTTTGAGAATAAGGGCAGAAAAACGTGTTGTTAACTGCATCACATCTGAAGTGGACTGGGCTCAGATGGCTGCGACGAGGCGGTCGACCTCTTCCTGTGAGTCGGCGGCGACGGTGGGCCCGCCGGACCCTCCGCGACTGACCTTGAGTCCGGCCTCTTCGACGATGACGGCCCCGCCGGCGTAGTCGTAGATGCCCAGGCCGCGTTCGGCGTATCCGTTGACCCGGCCTTCGGCGACCATGCACAGGTCGAGTGCGGCCGAGCCGCACCGGCGGATGTCGTCGTAGCCGGTCATCAGATCGTCGAGCTTGGCCAGCTGGGCTCCGCGATTGCTCAGCGCGTAGGCGAACCCGGTGGCCAGGAGCCTGCCGGACAGCCCGGGCGGAGTCCCGCGCAGGCGTCGCGCCGGAATGGCGGAACCGTCCTCGCGGCAGTCGGACAAGCGCCCGTCGATCCGAAAGGCGCCGCGGCCCGCGGCCGCCAACCAGGTGGCACCCAGTCCGGGTGAGGCGACGAGTCCGATCCGCCAGTCTCCGAGCCCGAGGCCCGCCTCGCGTCCATCTGCTGCCTCGCAGACACCGACGGAGAATGCGTGGTGTTCGATATTGCGGACATAGTTGACGGTTCCGTCGATCGGGTCGACATGCCACTCCAGACGCGGTCCGCTGTCCTGTTCCCCGACGTCCGGCCCTGCGGCGCCGGACACTCCGGCATGTTCTCCTGCTTCGCCGAGTTCGACGAGTCCGCCGGCTTCCGAGTCGAAGGCGTGGAGCTTGAGCAGGAGGTCCGGCGGGAAGAACTCGACCGGGTCGAGCGCTTCCGCCCCCTCTTCGCCGACCATGAGGTCGTGTGGCCTGACTCGATTGAGGTATCCGCGAACGAGTGCTTCGATCTGCGCGTCGGCGCGAGTGACGAGGTCATTCGGTGAGGTCTTCGTGTCGACGACACTGGCATCGAGGCTCGCGCCGAGCAGCGGCCGCCAGGCGACCATCTGCTCCCACGCCATGAGTGAGAGATCGGAGGCGATGCGCATCAGAGGAAGGCCGACGATCTCAGCGGGCAGCGATTCGAGCTCGGAGTTCATACGGCCACTTTAGACAACCCGCTCCGGGCCTCGCCCGAGTGTCCGCAGACGGATACCTGCTCGCCCGCACACAGCCACTCCGCCTTATAGCCGCTGTGCGCTCACTGCGTGTTCACCCAGCCATCTGCGAGCACCGCAGATGCGCACTCTGTGTAACAAGACTGCAATACAGCGACGAATATGTACTTCTTGTATCTAAGCTCCCTCAGGCGGAAGAGAGGTCCGGGGCCACGGTCATTCCCACCCATTCGAAACGCATCTGCGGTTGCCGATACGACGCCTCCGCCGCAGTCATTTCACAAAGCGGCGAAGAGTCAAATCCGGAACGTTTTCCACACGCTGAAGAGAAAACGCTTCGGAGATTTGCCCCCTCATCGGCTCCGTTGTCCCCAGAGTGAGAATTCCGGTTGCCGACCGGCCCGATGATCCGGTCACGGAACCGTCAGAAAACGTCCATGAATCGCACAAGGGCGGTGATCCGTATCGTGTATGGATCACCGCCCTGGTCTCTGCGCGGGAAGTCTGAGCACACAGGCGACCGGCGAATGCCGTTTGGCCCCTGCAGCTCCAGGAATCAAGCGGGGTCGGCCACTCCGGGCTTCGGCTCGCTGCGCTTGACCGGTCCGTGCCTGCGCACGATCTCCTGAACGGCCTGCGAGGAGGTGCCGGCCGCCTCGGCGATCGCACCGAAGGTCGCACCTTCTTCACGGGCGCGCAGAATCGCCATCACATAGTCGGTGTTGATTTTCGAACGCTGTCGTGCGACCTTTCGGACGACTCCGACTAATGCAGTCTGATCAACTGTCAATTCACGAGCTCGACGAGACATGGTTTCTTCCCTTGCATTCATGTAGTGGCCCGTTGCCACGAATTGGTGTAGTCCCATTAGATACCACGAATATGTCAAGACGCCAAGAATTCCCGGATATAGGAACTCAGGCTACCGAGTAGCACCGTTCTGAGCATGTGAGATAACGAACGCATAACGTTTATCGGAGTGGATGATGACCGGCTCCCACGACTCCCGGGCGTGGAAGGGATCGATATTCCGGCAATCCAAGTGGCAGAATGCGGACATGACGACTATGGCCCATCCCACTGGAGCGAATCGGGCGACCGTCGACGAAGACGAGTCCCAGACGGCGCTTCCCACCACACTCGCCGAGAGGTTCCGCATCGCCGGCATCCGCGATTTCAGCATCGACGACACCGACCGTGCAGCGTACTCCTCCGATGCCTCGCTCTTCCGGCTCGTCCCCGCCGCCATCGTCTTCCCCCACGACGAAGAAGAGGTGGCAGGCGTCCTCTCCATTGCGCGCCGCCTCGGTGTGCCCATCACCAGCCGTGGTGCGGGCACCTCGATCGCCGGCAACGCCATCGGCCGCGGCATCGTCTTCGACTTCTCCCGCCATATGAACGAGGTCATCGAACTCGCCCCGGAGGAGCAGTCGGCTTGGGTGCAGTCCGGTTGCATCCACGCCCACCTGCAGAAACAGGCGAAACCGCACGGTCTGCGCTTCGGCCCCGACCCCTCCACCCACACCCGGTGCACGATCGGCGGGATGATCGGCAACAACGCCTGCGGCCCCAGGGCACTGGGCTACGGTCGCACGGGCGACAACATCCTGGCGCTGAAGATCATGCTCATCGACGGCACCGTCGTGACCCTCGACGACTCGGACGCCTCCACGACCTTCCCGCGACTGCACGAACTGATCGCTGCGAATCTCGGCACCATCCGCACGAACTTCGGCACGTTCTCCCGCCAGGTCTCCGGCTACGGACTCGAGGCACTCCTGCCGGAGAACGGCTTCGATGTGCGCCGAGCCTTCGCCGGCACCGAAGGCACCTGGGGTGTCATCCTCGCCGCGAAGGTGCGCCTGGTCAAGGATCCGAGCTTCACCTCGGCGGTGGTGCTCGGCTATGAGGATATGGTCGCCGCCGCCCACGATGCACCGCTGCTGGGGGACTTCCCCGTCGCCGCCTGCGAGGGCCTCGATTCGCGCATGCTTGCCCGGGTCATCGACACCAAGGGCGCCGAGGCGGTCCCGCCGCTGCCCGAGGGCGCGGGCTGGCTCGTCGTCGAACTCACCGGCGAGGACGAAGCCGCATTGGAGAAGGAGACTCAGCGTCTCATCGCCGAATCGAAGTCGCTCGATTCCGCGGTCCTCGGCCCTCAGGCGGCCGCAGAGGTATGGGCGATCCGCGCCGATGGTGCCGGTCTGGTCTCACGCACCCCCGATGGGCGCGACGCCCATGCGGGGTGGGAGGATTCCGCGGTTCCGGTGGACCACCTCGGCGATTATCTGCATGACCTCATGGAGCTGCTCGAGGAACACGGGCTGTGGGCCATACCCTATGGGCACTTCGGTGACGGCTGCCTGCACATGCGCGTGGATTTCCCGCTCGCGGACCCGAACGGTGGGCAGGTGATGCGCGATTTCATGGTCGCGGCCACCAAGCTCGTCGCCCGCTACGGCGGTTCGGTCTCCGGTGAGCATGGGGACGGTCGGGCGCGTTCCGAGCTGCTGCGCCTCATGTACACGCCGGCAGCTCTCGATCTGTTTTCCCAGGTGAAACGGCTCTTCGACCCTCGGCATCTGCTCAATCCCGGTGTCATCGTCGACCCGGATGCCCTCGACGAATCGGTCCGGCTGACCCAGCTGCCGCTGCGTCAGGAGCTGCCCGGGACCTTGGCGATGGCGTACGCAGGCGAATCCGCGGGCTTCGCCTCGGCGGTTCACCGGTGCACCGGAGTCGGCAAGTGTCGTGCGGACTCGGCGGCCGGCGGTGACATCATGTGCCCGTCGTATCAGGCCACCCGGGATGAGAGGCATTCGACGCGGGGACGCGCACGGGTGCTGCAGGAGATGGTGTCGGGGGATCTGCTCGAGCCGCGGTGGGACTCCCCCGAGGTGCACGAAGCCCTCGACCTGTGCCTGTCGTGCAAGGCCTGCGGCACCGAGTGCCCGACCGGCACGGACATGTCCACGTACAAGGCCGAAGTCCTCCACCAGACCTATAAGGGCAGGCTGCGGCCGATGAAGCACTATTCGCTCGGTTTCCTCCCGCAGCTCGCCCGCCTCGTCACCCCGGTGGCGCCGGTGCTCAACCGGGTGTCGGGCCTGCCGGGGCTGACGACGCTGGCGAAGAAGATGGCAGGGATCGACGTCCGCCGGTCGATCCCGCAGTTCGCGGCCACGACGTTCAGGAAATGGTGGAACACCACCGCCGAGGCGGCACCCCCGTCACGTCCGACCGCCGAGGTGGTGCTGTTCGCCGATTCCTGGTCGAACCATTTCGCCCCGCGCATCCTCGCCGCGGCCGTCGCCGTGCTCGAGCATGCCGGTGTGCACGTGCGGGTGATCGATCAGACCGTGTGCTGCGGACTGCCGCTCATCTCCACCGGTCAACTCGATGCGGCGAAGGCGAATCTGTCGGAGACGATCACCGCTCTCGATGCCACCTGCGATGTGCCGATCATCGGCGTCGAGCCCTCATGCCTGGCCACGCTCAAGGACGATTCACCCAAGCTCGTCGCCGATGAGGCGTCGAACCGAGTGGCCGGACGAGTGCAGACTCTCGCCCAGTACCTGCTGAGCATCGGCGCCGAACTGCCGGACCTGTCCGGAGTCGAGGCGCTCGTGCAGCCGCACTGTCACCAGTCGGCGATCTTCGGCACCGCCGCGGACAGGGAACTGCTGGCCAGGACCGGAGCGAGCACCGAGTTCCTGGGCGGCTGCTGCGGTCTGGCCGGGAACTTCGGCGTCGAAGAAGGACACTTCGAGACCTCGGTCGCCGTCGCCGAGGTGGCCCTGCTGCCCGCGTTGCGCAATCGAAGGAAGCCATCGGGGTCAGAGTCGGCACTCGATTCCGATGCAGACTCCTCGCCGGCTGGCACGGCAGATGCTCCGCCGACCGGTTCGACGGAACCGGGCACGGCCGACCGGCTGCAGATCGTGCTGGCCGACGGGTATTCGTGCCGCACGCAGATCACGGATCTCAGTGACGCCGACGGCGTGTCGCTGGCCGAACTCCTCGCATGGGGATGGGAGCTGGAACCGCGGCGATAGGACCGGGGCCGGGGCCGCCTCGGCGGGGTGTCAGGCCTTTGCGGTCAGCACCGGGACCTCGGCCTCGAGGAGGATGCGCTGTGCCTGCGAGCCGAGGATGAACTTCCCGATCGCCGAGCGTTTGCGCAGGCCGATGACGATGAGCTGGGCCTTGTACTCCTCGGCGAGGTCGTTGAGCGTGCCGGGCAGATCGTCTTCGTGATCGGGCTGGAGCACCTCGACGTCGATGTCCGACTCCTTGCCGAGGTCGACGATCCGTTTGATCTCGTCCTCACCGATCTCGGTCGGAGTCCCACTGGCACCTCGTCGCTGTGAGTTGATCACGACGGCAGCGCTCGACCGCAGCTTGGCTTCTGCGAAACCTGCACGCAGAGCGGCCTCACCCTCGGGAGCGGGTAGGTAGCCAATGAGAATCGTCATGGCCCCCAGTATATGGACTCATCCAAGATTCGTTCACTTCGGGATCACGCTGCGGTCAGGTGGGCGCAACCCCCATTGCCTCCCGATTGCTACCCGACGGGGGCTCAGCAACCTCGCGAGGTTGCTGAGCCGCCGTCGGGTAGCAATTAGGGCGTTGAGGCGTCGACTACTGCTTGCGCTCTCGCCGCGTGGTCGCGCAGGGAGTCGATGAGCTCCGGCGGGTGGAGCACCTCGATCTCGGCAGGGATGCCGGTCAGGGTGGCCGCGACCCATCTGAGGTCCCAGAATCCGCAGGTGATGCGTGCACCGTCGGCCGCCTCGGTGATGGTGGCACTCCGGGTGGGGAACCATTCCTTCGCTTCCTCCGCCGAGGCGGCCGTGCGCAGAACGACGGTGTGCGGATACGCGGTGGTGGTGACGGCGGCGGAGACGGCCGCCTCGGCGTCGGGGTGCTCCCGCGGGGTGACGGTCAGCGTCGTCGCGTGGACCTGGCTCATCCGGTCGAGGCGGAAGACCCGGTGGTCATCGCGGTCGAGGTCGAAGGCGTAGAGATACCAGTGCGCGCCGAAGACGACGAGGCGGATCGGTTCCACCCGGCGGGGGGACGAGGTGTGGTCGTCGGCCTCAGTTCGTCGCATCTTCCGGTAGTCGAAGGTCGCGATCGTCGAAGCATTGATCGCCGAGGCGAGGGCGATGAGCGCGCCGATGTCGACCCCGGGGACATTTCCTTCGGACACGGACACGGCCGCCGCGATATCCGCGACGGTCGCCCGCATCGCAGCCGGGAGCATCGCCTGCAGCTTCGTCGTCGCCGAATTCGCATATTCGGTGTCCAGACCGGCCCCGCGCAGCAGGGCCAGGCCGACCGCGGTGGCCAGCGCCTCCCCCGCCTCGAGCTGCAGCGGCGGCAGCACTGTCCGCGATTCGGCGCGGTAGCCCCCGGCGAGACCGGGAATCGACGAGATGATGTAGCCGAGCTCGCGCAGCGCGGCGATATCGCGGCGGACAGTTCGCGGGGTGACGTCGAAGCGAGCGGCGAGTTCGGCGGCGGTGTACGCACGGCCGGAGGCGAACAGGCTGAGCAGGCTCAAGAGCCTCGTCTCCGACCGCATGGCACCTCCACGTGGAATCCATTCACTCTGACTTCTTGATGCGGACAGTATATGTCCGCAGATGATCAGAGGATGGGATCACCGACGCGGCGATCCGACTGCGTCGACCGTGCCAAGCGGAGACCTCATAAGGAGAGATCATGCCGTTCTTCACCCCGACCGTCACGACCGAAGCCGATTCCGCATTCACCTTCATGGCCCAGCAGTGCACTCAGCTGCGCCTGACCGCCCGCGGCCTGAGCAATGAGCAGGCCCGGTCCGCACCGACAGCGAGCCCGCTGAGCATCGCGGGGCTCATCGCCCATGTCGCACAGGTCCTCAACGGCTGGTTGCAGATGGCCAAGGAACCCGATCAGAAGCTCAGCGTCGACGACTTTCCCGCCATCAATGCCCGGATCGGCCTGACGGAGATGTACGACGGGTCGACTCTGCCCGATCTCGACATCGCCGATGTGCTGACCGCCTTCGATCGCGCCGTGGACGAGCTCGAAGACACCCGTCGAGTCGTCGCCGAGAAGAAGACCGACCTCGGTGCCGAGGTGGCCGAGCTCGACAATCCGTGGATGCCCGACGACTTCGACATGAACGTGCGCTGGATCCTCTGGCACCTAGCTACGGAGATCGCCCGGCACGCCGGCCACGCGGACATCATCCGTGAGTCGATCGACGGTGCGATCGCCTACCAGCTCAACGCCGAGGCCGATGGTGAACCATGGCCGCCCGAGGGCATGGACTGGAGCTGAGTCCCCACAGACTCCCTCCAGAACTACCCGACGGCGGCCCAGCAACCTCGCGCGAGGTTGCTGGGCCGCCGTCGGGTAGTGGTTGTTAGGCTACGAAGGCTTCGCTGGCCTTCGACACCCGGTCGACCAGGTGATCGGTGTAGGCCGGCATGGTCAGGAACTCGGCGAACTCCTCGCCCAGCGCCGTCGCGCGGAAGATCTCCACGGCCTCGTCGAAGTGGTCGTCGGCGCGACGCTCCATGCCCGCCAGCTCCTCGCCGAGGTAGCGTTCCACCAGACGCGAGGTGAGCTGCTGACCGTTGTCCAGGGCCACCTCGTGGCGGAGCCACTGCCAGATCTGCGAGCGGCAGATCTCGGCCGTCGACACGTCTTCGAGCTGGTTCTCCAGAGCCACGTGCCCATTGCCGCCGAGCCATTCGTTCATGTATCCGATGGCCACGCGGATGTTCACCCGCACACCCTCTTCGGTCACGATCGGTTCGAGGCCGGTGATGTCGAGGATGTTCTCGCTGGTCACCTGCACATCGGGGCGCTTGTTCTCCAGTTGGTGCGGCTGCGATCCCAGAGCGGCGTCGAACACGGCCAGAGCCGCCGGAACCAGAGCCGGATCGGCCACCCAGGTGCCGTCGAAGCCCTGCCAGGCCTCGCGGGCCTTGTCCTCACGCATGCGCTCGAATTCGGCGGCCACGAACTCCTGGTCCGGGTGGTCGGCCATGAGGTTGGACATGGTGCCGATCGCGTGGGCTCCGCGGCGGTGGCAGGTGGCCACGAGGCGATCAGTGAAGGCCTTCATCAGCGGCAGGTCCATCGTCAGACGCTCGCGGTCGGGCAGAACGTAGTCGGTGGTGTTGCGCAGGTTCTTCACCACGGAGAACAGGTAGTCCCAGCCGGCGGCTTCGAGGCCGGCGCAGTGGTCACGCAGCTCGAAGAGGATCTCTTCCATCTGGAACACAGCGGTGATCGTCTCGATGTGCGCGGTGGCCCGGATGGTGCCCTGCTCGATGCCGAGCATGTTCTGTGCGCTGACGAAGACCTTGTTCCACAGGCGTGCTTCCTGCGAGGACTCGAGCTTCGGCAGGTAGAAGTACGGGCCGGAACCGTTGTCGATGAGGTGGCGGGCATTGTGGAAGAAGTACAGGCCGAAGTCGACCAGCGCCCCGGAGGTCGAGAACTCGTCTCCGTTGTCGTCGACGTAGATCAGGTGCTTCTCGGGCAGGTGCCAACCGCGGGGACGCAGCCCGATGGTCGGCTGGTTGTCGTTGTTGACTCCGGGCAGCTGCCCGCGGATGGCGCGGAAGAGATTGACCTGTCCGCCGATGATGTTGGCCCAGGTGGGGCTCGTAGCGTCTTCGAGGTCGGCCAGCCACACCTTCGCCTGCGAGTTCAGTGCCGCCACGACTTCGTCTTCGGTGACCGGACCGGTGAGCTCCACGCGGCGGTCTTCGAGGCCGGGGGCGCCGGCGGATCCGGCGACCGACCAGGAGCGGTCGGCGCGGATGCGGGCGGTCTCGGGCTTGAAACGGGGGAGGGTGCCGCCGTTCATCTCGGCCGCGCGGACCCGGCGCGTGCGCAGCAGGTCGCTGATGGTGCCGGCGAACTCGTCGTGGAGCTTGGCGATGAACGTCAGGGCAGGCTCCGAAAGGACGGTGCCGAAGCCGGTTTCGAGCGGCGCGTTGATCTTGATGTAAGACATGGGCTTCTCCTCACCCGTCGTAGTGTGTGCCTGGAATGTGCGGCTTGGGTCTGTGGGTGATCCTCGCCGAGGCGGCTCTGCGTGATCGTGAGCGTCCCGGTGGGATCGTGGCGGGGTTCGACGTCATCTGTGGTGTGACGGAGCGGATCGACAATGCAAACCCCGTGAAAACATTGCCGATCCGCCCCGGGTTCCTGGTGGGTTCATCCCCGCCGGTCGGCGGGACGTGGACCCGGTGCGGCTCAGCTGAACTGAGCGGTTTCGGTCGAGCCCTTCAGCGCTGTGGTCGAGGACTCCGGGTTGAGCGCGGTCGAGACCAGGTCGAAGTAGCCGGTGCCGACCTCGCGCTGGTGGCGGGTCGCGGTGTAGCCGCGCTCTTCGGCCGCGAACTCGCGTTCCTGCAGCTCGACGTAGGCCTTCATCTGCTCGCGGGCGTAGCCATGGGCCAGATCGAACATCGAGTAGTTCAGGGCGTGGAAGCCGGCCAGGGTGATGAACTGGAACTTGTAGCCCATGGCTCCGAGCTCGCGCTGGAACTTCGCGATGGTGGCATCGTCGAGGTGCTTCCTCCAGTTGAACGACGGCGAGCAGTTGTAGGCCAGCATCTGGTCCGGGTACTCCGCGTGGATCGCGTCGGCGAACTCCTTCGCTGCTCCGAGGTCAGGCGTGGAGGTCTCCATCCACAGCATGTCCGCGTAGGGAGCGAAGGACAGGCCGCGGGCGATGCCCGCTTCGATGCCGTTGCGGATCTTGTAGAAGCCTTCGGAGGTGCGCTCACCGGTGACGAACTGCTGATCGCGCTCGTCGATGTCCGAGGTCATCAGCGTGGCTGCCTCGGCGTCGGTGCGAGCGATGACGAGGCTGGGCACGTTCTCGACGTCGGCAGCCAGGCGCGCTGCGTTCAGCGTGCGGATGTGCTGCGAGGTCGGAACGAGGACCTTGCCGCCGAGGTGGCCGCACTTCTTCTCGGAACCGAGCTGATCCTCGAAGTGCACACCGGCAGCGCCGGCGGCGATCATCGAACGCATGAGCTCGTAGACGTTGATCGAACCGCCGAAGCCTGCTTCCGCGTCGGCCACGATCGGAGCGAACCAGTCATCGACCTGCTTGTTGCCTTCCGAGGTCTCGATCTGGTCGGCGCGCATCAGCGCGTTGTTGATGCGGCGGACGACCTGCGGCACCGAGTTGGCCGGGTAGATCGACTGGTCGGGGTAGGTCTGTCCGGCGGCGTTCGCGTCGGCGGCGACCTGCCAACCGGAGAGGTAGATGGCGTTGAGGCCGGCCTTGACCTGTTCGACGGCCTGGTTGCCGGTCAGCGCACCGAGTGCGTTGACGTATTCGCCGGACTTGATGTCGCTCGAGCTGATCTGCTTCCAGAGGCGCTCGGCACCGTGACGAGCCAGCGTGTGCTCCTCGATCAGGGAACCGCGCAGTTTGACGACATCCTCGGGCTCGTAGTCGCGAGCGATTCCCGACCAGCGGGCGTTGGTGGCCCAGTCGCGGCGGATGGCTTCAGCATCGTGCAAGCTGTTCTGCGTGGTGTTCTCAGTCATTGTCCTTCTCTTTCCGGATCTGTCGGGGTCGTTGATGTATCCAGTCTGCGGGGGCCGCAAGGGCTCTCGCATTGAATTTTCAGATGAATAATTGCGATATTTCCGGTTTCAGAAATTTCGCGGTTCTGTCATAATGATTTTCAATCGTGTGAACCAGCACACAGCAGCGAAGGGAGCCGCCTTGGTCAGCGTTGGCGTGGAAGTTGAGAGCGAAGAACAGCAGACCGACCCGCTCAGCATCGGCAGAAGAATCCGATTTTTTCGCAAGAAGCGTGGATTGACCCTCAACGAGCTGGGGCAGGAAGTGGGCCGCGCGGCCTCTCAGATCTCCACGATCGAGAACGGCAAGCGAGAAACTTCTGTCACCCTCTTGGCCGCGATCGCTAAGGCGCTGAAGACGGATGTCTCCGAGCTCATCGACCCCGCACCGATCGACGAACGCCAAGCCCTCGAGCTCGAGGCAGAACGCAATCAGGCCTCCCCCATGTATTCCTCTCTGGGGCTGCCGCAGGTGCGGATCAAGTCGCTGCCGGCCGACGCCCTCGAGGCGATCGTCGGTCTCCAGCGGCAGCTCGGCGAGGTCCTCGAACGTCGCGCGGCCACCCCTGAGGAGGCTCGGCGGGCGAACCGCGAGCTGCGCGATCGGATGAAGGAGAAGAACAACTACTTCGCCGATCTCGAGGCCACCGCTGCCGAGTTGCTCGACCTCGTCGGCTACGAATCCGGAACGGTGTCACAGCGGCAGACGGCGCTCATCGCCGAGAAGCTCGGCTTCAGCCTCCACTACGTCTCCGACCTGCCCGAATCGACTCGGTCGATCTCGGACACCGCGAACAAGCGGCTGTATCTGCCCAATGCCGATGCCGCTTTCGACCCTCGCTCGCACCTGCTCATGAGCTTGGCTCCGCATGTGCTCGGCTATGACTCTCCGAAGGACTTCCACGAGTTCCTCCAGCAGCGCGTCGAGGCCAACTATCTGGCTGCGGCGATCCTGCTGCCCGAGTCCGCGGCCGTGCCGATGCTCGAGGAGGAGAAGAAGAAACGAGTGCTCTCGGTCGAGCATCTGCGCGACATGTTCGGCGTCGGCTACGAGATGGCGGCCCACCGGTTCACGAACCTCGCCACCGAGCACCTCGGACTGCCCGTCCACTTCATGAAGGTCCACAATTCCGGCACGATCCACAAGGCGTACTCGAACGACGGGCTGCCGTTCCCCACCGATCCCCTCGGCGCCATCGAGGGCCAGTTCGCGTGCAAGCGCTTCACCTCACGCACCGTCTTCCGCGTCGCCGACCGGTTCAGCCCGTACTACCAGTACACCGACACCCCGCAGGGATCGTATTGGTGCACCGCCCGCGTGCTGCCCGGCGGCGACTTCGCCATCAGCGTCGGCGTCCCGTTCTCCCACGTCCGCTGGTTCGAGGGGCGGGAATCGCCGATCCGTTCGCAGTCGGCATGCCCGGATCCGTCCTGCTGCCGACAGGCACCGGAAGACCTCGCGGAGAAATGGGAGGATCAGGCGCTGCCGTCGGCGCGGATGCACGCGTCCCTGCTGGCCGCGGTTCCGCCCGGTGCGGTGCCCGGCGTCGACGACACCGAAGTCTACGAGTTCCTCGAGCGCCACTCCGACTGATCGTCGACACCGATCGACGGTGCAGAAGATCCTCGCCGAGGCGGCTCCCCCCACTTCGGGTGCGCCCTGACCGACGCTGACGAGCGTTCGGATCATTCCGCCAGGACTTCGGCCAGGCGGACGAGCATGAGTTCGCGCCACCACAGGTATTCGTGCCCGCCCACGAACGGCCGAGGAGCGAAGTCGATGCCGCGAGCAGCGAATTCTTCGGTCGCTTCGGCGACGGAATCTGCGATGGTGGCCTCGAGGATCCCGTGGTCGACGCAGAACGTCGGACGTGCGGCGGTAGCCGTCCGGGTTTCCACCGTCCGAGACTCCGGCTCCCCCGCGAGCCCGCCCGGCTCACCGTCGGCTCTGCTCGGCGAGAGATCCCAGATCCTGCGCCCCCGATCGTCGGATTCCCAGAACGACGGCGAAAGGCAGATTCCGCGGAACGCCTCCGGATGCCGCAGGGAGAAGAACGCCGCGGCCAGTCCGCCGTATGAGGCGCCCGCAACGATCGTGCGGACCGAGAACTCCGGCGCGGTCCGACAGACGAACGCGAGGACGTCGTCGCAGAACCTCGGGTTCATTACGAGGTCGTCCGCGCGCTGACCGACAGCCGCGTCCTCATCAGGACCACCCTCCCCGACGGGTGCGTGGTCGACGGCGATGACCACTGACGGAGGAGACACAAGCTCATCGATCGCCTCGAGGAGCCCCCCGCAGATGAACCGCAACCCGTCGAAGACGACGAGCACCGGCGCCGAGGCGGGACCTCGCTGCGGTCGGTGGGTCCAGATCCGCCTCGGCGCGGAACCGAGGATGACCACCTGTTCGTCGACGTCGGACCGACCTTCACCTGCCCCCAGGAATGCATTCGAGGTCGAAGCGTCCCCACCCGTCCAGATCAGGGGCCGGGCATCGGGCGCGGCAAGCCCGAGGACCTGCTTCCTGCGCATGTCCGTGACCGTGAGCAGGCCATGGTGACCGGCGGGGACGAATCCCCGTTCGAGGACATCGAGCCAGGTCGGACGGTCGGCGACCTGGAGCCCTCGCGGCACGGGCAGGAACTGGAGGGACCCACGGTAGCCTCTGGGAGCCGTGAGCTCGATCGAATATCTCTCCGCGTCGGCACAGTCGACACCGTCGCCACCCTCGTCCCGGACTGAGTGCCGAGCCATGATTCCCCCGGGCACATTCCGCCGGTCCGTGACTCCGTTGAGGTCGACGAAGATCTCCTGCTCGTCACCGGGAGCCGCCTCGGCGGGGATGGTTGAGGCCGGAAGATCCACCTGCAGCGCCCAGCTCTCGTCCGGACCGTTTTCGATCCATGTGCACAGCGCGGGGACCAGTCGAGTTGTGCTCATGGACACCATCACCTTCATCATCAGTTTGGTTAGCCTCAGCTAAGTTATCACGGTCCATGCGCACAGATCACCAGGGATCTCCGACCTCGACAGCGGTGACGGTCGTCCGGCGAGGGGCCCTCAGCGGACCGCGTTCTCGAAGGCCCGATCGACGATCGATTCGGCGATCGCCAGCGCCGAGGCGGCCGCCCACTTCGGCACGGACCTGACCACGGTCAGCCTTCCGCGCCTGGTCATGGTGAGTTCGTCGATGAGTTCGCCTTCGGCCGTCATCGCCTGTGCTCGGACTCCGCGACTCCCGGGCGCCACGGCGTTCGGATCGAGCTCCGGGACGAAGCGGCGGATTCCGTCGACGAAAGCGGTCTTGCTCACCAGGGGTTTGGCTCCTCGAGCAGCTGTCTTCGCTGTCTGCGCGGCGAACTTCCAGAACCCTTTGGATCTGGCGGTCGAGGTGATATCGGCGAGGTCGAATCCGTGCCGATCGTAGGATTCGCGGCCGAGGGCGACGAAGGTGTTCGGTCCGAGGATGAGTCCGTCGTCGAGTCCGCGCACGATCGAGGTTTCGGCAAAAGGGGCCTGCGGGTCGGGGACGGACCCGATGATGCCGCGGACCACCTCGGTGTCGGTGGCGGGGATCCGGTAGAAGTCGCTGGTGAAGGGCACGATCCGCGGTTCGGCGTCGAGTCCGGCGGCGGCCGCGAGGCGATCGGCCTGGAGACCGGCGCAGACGATGACGATGTCGAAGGTGCCGAGCACCTCCTCGGCGGCAGCGTCTCTGCGGGAACTGCTGCCGGGCGTTCCACCAGTGCGTGAGCCAGAGTCGCCTATGCGCGAGCCGTCGCGATTCGCCCACGCGTCGGAGACCTTCTGTGTCCACTCGCCGATCGTCGTTGCGGCCTGTTTGAACCAGTCCTGCTGTCCGAAGCGATCGCGCAGCTCGTCGCCGATGCCGATAACGGGTTCGCGACCCTCCTCACCGCGATATGTCCGCGGCCGGTCGTGGACCTGGTCGTCGCGGCTGCCACGGTCGTCGACGGCGTCCTTGCCCGAGTCGCCCCGTTCGCCGGCCGTGTTCGCACCACGGTCGTCCTCATCGGACCCTCCGTTTGCGACCCCATCCCCCGCCGACGAGTCATCTGCCGGAACGGATCGCCCGCGCAGTCGGACTTCGCTGCTCATGGTGTCGAATCCGGTGACCTCGGTGCCGAAGCGGAATGTCCCTCCCGCGGCGCTCACATCGGAGGCGAGCGCTTCGGTGAGTGCCGAGAAGTCGGCGATGGCCGCGTGGGGTGAGAAGAGTCCGAGGACGCCTCTGACTGCTGGTTCGACGGCTCCGATCTCGTGGCGTTCGAGCAGTCTCGCGCCGGGGACCTCATTGTCTTTGGCGCGGGCGAAGATCTCTTCGAGCCGTTCCGCTTCGTCGGTGTTCTGGGCGATGAGCAGCTGTCCGCATTCGCGGTAGGGCACTCCGGCCTCGGCCATATAGGGGATGAGCAGCTGGAGGCCTCGCCGGGTGAGCTTCGCTTCCGCCGACCCGGGCCTCTGGTCGAGCCCGGAGTCGACGATTCCGGAGGTGTGGCCGCTCTGATGTGCGGCGACGGCGTCGGCCTTGTCGAAGACGGTGACTTCGGCGTCGGGGTGCCTCATGGTGACTTCGCGGGCGGCGGCGACACCGAGGATGCCGGCGCCGACGACGGCCACTCGTGAAATACTCATACAGCAATCTTGGCACCGTTCGGGGTGAAGGAGAAGGATGACGACCGTCTTGGAGTGGCCGGGCAAGGCCGCCGCCTTCGCCCTCGGTCGCCGCCTGGCCGCGGAATCCGGAACCGGGCCCTGCCTCGGTGCGGGTGAACGGGAGCCCATGCGCCGCCTCGGGGACGGTGTCTCCGAACGGGAGGGTCGCCTCGGTGGGGGTCGTCCGCACCTGCGGGATGCCGACGGCTCCTCTCATGTTCCCGATCCGCGCGAGAATCTGCTCATCGTCGGGGACAATCTGCCCGCGCTGACGGCGCTGCTGGCCACGCATCGCCGACGGGTCAAGGTCGTCTACATCGATCCGCCGTACAACACGGGCAATGCGCATACGTACAAGGACCACGGGCACGATCACGCCAGCTGGCTGTCGTTCATGACGCCGCGGCTGCTGCTGGCGCGCGAGCTCATGCGCGACGATGGGGTGCTGTTCCTCCATCTCGATGACAAGGAGAGCGCGTGGGCGCAGCTGCTCGGGCACGAGATCTTCGGTGAGGACAATTCGCTGGGCACGCTCATCCATCAGCGGGCGAAGGGCGGGGGCAATGCGCGCTCGTTCGTGCGCGGACACGATTATGTGCACGTGTGGGCCCGCGATGCGAGCCGGGTCGGGCCGTTCCTCACGGAGAAGAAGTCACCGGCGAAGCTCGAGGTCATCGACGGGCGCCGCATGCTCGTGGAGACCGACGTGCTGCGTGCCGGATTCGGTCGGTATGCGCGCGGGTCGGAGCGGCGCCTGATGTATGAGGACATCTTCGCGGTCAAGGGCGAGACGAAACTCGCCGAGGTGGACGCGAAGCTCGCGACCGGCGAGTACATCCTGCGGCCCTGGGGCTCGGAGGGCAAGCACGCGGTGGTGCGGGTGACGCCGGCGGAGAAGGCGAGTTCGAAGATGTACTCGATCGTCAAGGCTCTCGGCGGGCAGAACGACCTCGAGCCGCTGGGGCTGGCCGGGGTGTTCAGCTATCCGAAGCCGGTCGAGCTGGTCAAGGCGCTCGTGGCCTCGCAGACATTCTTCGATCCCGATGCCATCGTGCTCGATTTCTTCGCGGGGTCCGGGACCACGGCGCAGGCCGTGATGGCCGCGAACGAACGGGACCAGGGGTCGCGGTCGTTCGTCCTCGTGCAGACTCCGGAGCCGCTGCGGTCGAAGACGGCCCGGGACGTGGTGGCTGCGAGCGATGGAGTCGGTGCGGGCGGCATCGGTGTCGACGTTTCCGAGGCCGGCGGTTCGGAAGCCGGTGGCTCGGAAGCCGGCGGTTCGGAAACCGGCGCGCCAGACTCAAATGCCGGTGGCGGGTTCCCGACGATCAGCGAGCTCACCGCCGAACGCATCCGCCGCGCCGCCGACATCCACTCCCCCGGCCTGGCGTTCACGCAGCTCGAGGTCACCGAGCTCGGCCGCACCGAGTAGAGCTGCGCGAGCTCCGCACTGGAGCCGTCCTCGAGTCGCCCGGGAGAATCGACGCCCTTGGAGAGCTCGCCCTCCGGTCGGCCGCGCACGTTTCAGCCGCGCTCGTTACGTGGATTGTCTGGTCGATCCGGGGCGGTCTCACGCGGCGCAGAACGCCGTGGATCGACCTGACAATCGCTTCCGAATGGGCTTCGGCCCACCCCGCCCGTCGAGCGCGGGGTCAGTGAGGGGCCAGTGGTGCGAGTTCCGCCTCGAGGATCTCCTTCGCCGAGGCGGCGTCGCGCTCATCGAGCATGACCTCCTGAGCCAGCCCCTTGCCCAAGGCGATCATCCGCATCGCCCACGCGCGAGCAGCATCGTCGCCGCTTGAATCGTCAGAGCCTGCATCGGTGCCGACGGCTGCCTGATACAGCCGGATTCCGAGCGTGAGAGTCGCACGGTCGCTGGCGCGGATGATCTCGGCGATCTGCTCGTCCATCACTGCCCGGGCGACGTACGTGTACCACACGGACGCACCGATGCGCATGGCCTCACCTGCGGGAACGAACGCGAAACAGAACTCACGGAGCGCGCTCAGCGCACGCACGGAACCGGGATCGGAAGCCGCATCCGCAGTCTCCGGATCGGCCACCTCGGCGCCTTGGACGATCTGTCGGCACCCCTCGAGGATGAGCTCACTGCGCGAGGGGAAGTAATGCTGTACGCGGCCGACGGAGATTCCGGCCGCCTCGGCGACGGAACGGAATGACACCCCGTCGATCCCCTTGAGGTAGATGACCTGCCACAGGGCATGAACGATCTCGGTGCGGCGCTGGGCATGGTCGACGATCTTCGGCATCCTCCCACTTTACAATACGATCGACTTGCATCATTATTGCAGTATGAGTGTATTGCCATCGAATGATGAAGGCATATCGGTGCGCGGGCTGACGAAGAGCTACGGCGACCATCGAGTCGTCGACGATCTCAGCTTCGATGTCACGCCGGGTCAGGTGACGGGGTTCCTCGGTCCCAACGGCGCCGGAAAATCAACGACGCTGCAGATGATCCTCGGCCTCGCCTCGCCGGACTCCGGCACCGCGAGCATCCACGGCCGCCGTCTGCCCGAACACGCAGAACCCGGACGCATCGTCGGAGCGTTCCTCGGCGCCGAACACATGCTGTCGGGGCTCACCGTGCGGGGGCACCTCGACTGGATCGCCACTGCGACGGGAACTGCGCCTGCCCGGATCGACGAGATGCTCGAACTCGTCGACCTCACCCGTGCACGTTCCCTCCGCATCTCCCAACTGTCATTGGGCATGAGGCAGCGGCTCGGGATCGCCGCCGCACTGCTCACCGACCCCGAAGTGCTCATCCTCGACGAACCGCTCAACGGACTCGATCCTGCCGGAATCTCCTGGCTGAGGGCGCTGCTCACGGATTTTGCGAGCACGGGCAGGACGGTTCTGCTGTCGAGCCACCTGCTCCGGGAGATGGAGCTCGTCGCCCATCACGTCATCATCATCCGCGACGGCCTCCTCATCGCCGACCGCTCCCTCGACGAACTGCGGCGGGAGTCCTCGATACGGGTGCGCGTTCAGGGCGCGGACCTCGCACCGCTGCTCGATCATCTGCGGGCAGAGGGCATTTCGGTCGAGCCCGATGACTGGGGCACTCATGCCACGGTCTCCGGGCGCGAACCCGGCGAGATCTTCGGACTCTGTGTCCGCCTCGGAGTGGAACTCACGGGGCTCGCCGCCGAGGAACGCGGCCTCGAAGACACTTTCCTCGGCCTCACCGACGCCCCCGACGATCGGCACGGACACCCTCCTCGACACCCGAGACAGGGAGCGACGGCATGACCACGACTCCACCGACCGCATCGATCTCCACAACCGCACCGTCCTCGCCGATCATCGCTCGGCCACGATGGACAAGGGCCGAATGGGCGAAGTTCCGTGACCTGCGACGGCCGCGGCAGCTGCTCATCGTCACGCTCGTGCTGGGCGTGGTCTCGGCCGTCCTGCTCGTGCTCACCATCCCCGCTACCCGCGGTACCCCATTGTCGGAGACCAGCACCGAGGATGTGCTCTCGGCCAGCGTCCTCGGAGTGGATGCCGCCGCGGCCGTTCTCGTCGTCCTCGCGGCCTGGTTCGCCGGGGTCGAATTCCGCACCGGCGCAATCACCGATGCCCTGTTGCGCGCCCGCGGCCGATCGAGCATGGTCACGGCGAAGGCCTTCGTCATCGCCGCAGCAGCAGCCGTCACCGCGGTCGTCACGGCCGTGGCGGTCACGATCGCCGGCAGTCTCCTTGCGAGGACTGCCGCCGGTGCGGACTGGACGGCGGTCCTTGCCGTTGCCGGCAGCCTCGATCATCTGCGGCTGGTGTTCGGCAGCACGCTCCTCCCCATGGTCTGTTCGATCCTCGCAGTCTTCGGTGCGATCGTCTTCCGTTCGGTCACCGGCGGGGTGCTCACACCGCTGGCCCTGCTGGCCGGTTCCATGCTCGCCGGCTGGCTGCCGGAAGGTATCGCTTCCGTGCTTCGACCGTCCCTGCCCTTGGGTGGTGTGCACAATATCAGCGGGGTCGCCGAGGCGGGAGGAACCGAATACATCGGTGCCCTCCCGGCTCTCGTGGTCCTCGTCGCGTGGGTGGCCGGTGGAGCGCTGCTCGCGGCTTGGCGTCTGCGCCGACAGGATTTCTGAGACAGGTTCTGAGACTCCGAGTGCGAACAGGCGGACTCCTCAGACAGCACTCGGCTCGGCGTCGTAGGGTCGAGGTGACTCAGCTGCACAATCCGAGAAGGAGCAACCATGTCCGTCGTCGCCATCAACACCCTCACCGTCCCCGAACCGGCCCGCGCCGAACTCGAGAAGCGCTTCGCCGAGCGCAAGCACTCCGTCGACGGCGCCCCCGGGTTCGAAGGATTCCAGCTGCTCCGCCCCGTCGCCGGCGGCGACCAGTACTTCGTCTACACGCAGTGGGCGACTCATGAGGACTTCGAGAACTGGCGCGCCAACCGCTCCTCGGCGCACGAGACCAGCGGCAAGAAGCCCGTGTCCGAGCAGGCGAATCTCCTCGAATTCGAGGTCGTCGACCTCGGCGAGTGAGGGCAGCACCCGCGGATCGGGCGCACCCGAACCTGGGCTGCCTCGGCGAGAGGTCGTCGAGAACTCAACGGCCCGCCTCGGCGAGGCAATACCCATACCCAGGGACGTCGACCTACGGGCCGGCGTCCTTGTCCGTTCCACTCAACTCCTGGACTTTCCTGAACTCCTCGACTTCACCGGCCACGAAGATCTCATCGTCGGCGCACAACGTCACGTCGCGGTCGGCGATGTCCCGGTGCGAGCGATCTCGGCGCGTGAAGGCGCACCTCGGAGATGCGGCACCATCGCAACGGTTCGCCCCTGCACGCAGACAACTCATCGGTAACGATCAGAATCCTGCTACTCTGCTTTATCGGAACTGCCGTGCCACATCGGAACTGCCATGCGTTTTCGGAACTGCCGTGATTCGGCTCGTGCCCGCGGCACAGCCCTGCATCTGTTCATCCATCCACAGAGAAGTGTCGAGGAAACTCATGAGTCAACCTGAAACACAGACGGTCACCGGAGATCGGGGGCACGGCTTCGTCCGGGCCCTCGGCACGGTCGACGCACTCTTCATCGGCTTCGGTGCCATGATCGGCTTCGGCTGGGTCGTGCTCACCGGAGAATGGCTCAACGGTGCGGGCACACTCGGTGCCATCATCGCCTTCGCCGTCGGCGGTATCATCATGTGCTTCGTCGGCACCGTGTATTCGGAGATGGTCGCGGCGATGCCGCACGCCGGCGGTGAGCACAACTACCTCATCAGGGCGATGGGCCCGCGGGTGTCCCTGTTCGGCTCGTGGGCGATCACCGGCGGCTACATCAGCGTCGTGATGTTCGAGGCCGTATCGGTGCCGAAGACCGCCGTCTACCTGTTCCCGAACCTCGAGCAGATCAAGCTCTGGAATATCGCCGGCTTCGACGTCTATCTCACCTGGGCTCTCGTCGGTACGATCACTGCGATCATCATCGCCCTCGTCAACATCCGCGGCGTCAAGGTCGCCTCCCTGGTCCAGACATTCGTCGTGTGGTTCCTCATCATCGTCGGTCTCATGCTGCTCACCGGCGGGTTCGTCGGCGGCAGCCTCGAGAACACCGAACCGCTGTTCACCGGCGGTGGCGCCGGGTTCATCGGCGTCATGGCGGTCGTGCCGTTCCTCTTCGTCGGCTTCGACGTCATCCCGCAGTCCGCCGAGGAGGTCAAGCTGCCACCGGCGAAGATCGGCAAGCTCGTCGTACTCTCGGTCGTCATGGCCATCGTCTTCTACATCATCATCATCGGCACCACCTCGATGGCGATGCCCGCCGATCAGCTGGGCACTCATGATCTCGTCACCGCAGACGCACTGTCGATCATGTTCGACTCGGACATCTGGGGCAAGATCGTCATCGCCGGCGGACTCGCAGGCATCATCACGTCTTGGAATGCCTTCCTCATGGGCTCGTCCCGTCTCATGTGGGCGATGGCCGCGGCCGGCATGATTCCGAAGTGGTTCGGCAAGCTCCATCCGAAGTACCGCACCCCGTCGAATGCCATCATCTTCATCGGCATACTCTCGGCGATCGCTCCCTTCTTCGGCACTGCGGCGCTCGGCTGGATCGTCGACGCCGGCTCGCCTGCCATCGTCATCGCCTACTTCCTCGTCAGCGTCGGCTTCCTCATCCTGCGCAAGCGCGAACCGAACATGGAGCGCCCGCTGCGCATCGGCGGGGATCGCAATGGAGGGGTGGTCATCGGCGTGATTTCGGCTGTGCTCACGCTCATCCTCTTCATCCTCTACATCCCGATCACCCCGGTCTCTGCACAGCTGGCGTGGCAGTCGTGGGTCGGATTCGCCGTCTGGCTGCTCGTCGGCATCTGGTTCATGTTCCGCCTGCCCACCGGCATCAAGGCCGGCCCGAACGCCGAGAACGAACTGCTCGCGAAGGTCAAGGCACTCCGCGGGAAGTGATCGCGCCGCCGCGCCGCACGGTTGGCCCGCTTGTTCGGCGAGGAGGCCCGCCCACCGAGGTGGGGCACCCCGATTCCACCGCGCCGCACGCTCACGCATCCCGCGCCGTCAGTCGCACCCCGCACCGTTGCGAGCATCCGTCACCCTTAGCGGCTCATCACCCCTTTGCAACAGGGTGATGAGCCGCTAGCGGTGAGGGGTGTTTTGCTACCTGTAGGAGAAGCCGCTCGGGGTGAGGGATACCTGCGTTCCCGACGGGAGGATTTGGCGCTGACGGTGCGTGGTGCCGACGCTCTGCGAAGACAATCGCGGCCGGGCATCCAAGCGGCCGGACATCCAAGCGGCCGGACTTCCCAGCGTGCCGGGCATGCGAGCGCGGCCGCCGGCTCGAAGCAACGGCGACCGCGCTCGGTCTCGGGGCGGGAGCGGTCTCAGACGGCGGCGTCGAGGCCGCGCATCTTCAGACGCTCACGCTGGTTGGGGTTCACACTCGGGCGGAACGGCATCTCGACCACCTCGGCGCGAACCGGGACTCCGGGGGTATCTGCGAACGGCTCAGGCAGGTGCACCCAGTATTCGGTGCCGATCTCGGTTGCCGACACCGGCACGTGCGCCATGGCGATATTCGCTTCGAGTTCCGGTGAATACCACGGCGAGGTCACGTATCCGACCGCCTCGCCATCAGGAGCGGCGGAGACGAGCCAGAAATCCGGGGCGTAGTCCGTGATCGGTCTGCCGCCGACCAGCAGACCCACCAGCTGCGTGCGATACGGCGGAGTTCCGGCTTCGATCAGCCCGCGCACCTCTTCGAGCCTGGCCTTGCCGATATAGTCGGCCTCCTTCTTCCGCGGCACCTGGTAGGACAGGTTGACCTGGAACGGGAGTGTCTCGAAGTCCATGTCCTGGCCCCACGAGAGGATGCCGGCGGCGATCCTGCGGTGATGGCTGGGGGCGACGACCTTGAGGTTGTACGGCTCGCCGGCGGCCAGGACGGCGTTCCACATGTCCTCCGCGTACTTCGTCGCATCCTTGAGATAGATCTCGTAGCCCTTCTCACCGGTGAATCCGGTCTGGGAGATGATGACGTCGCGACCGCCGACCTGGGCCTCCATGAGTCCGAAGCTCGGCAGTGTGCGTCCCTCCTCCCCGACGAGGTCGGCGATGACGTCGACGGACTTCGGCCCCTGGACCTGCACGGGAGCGACATCGATCTCGCCGATCGTGACGTCGAACCTGCCGCCGACGTTGACTCCCTGCAGCCAGAGCATGAGGTCGGTGTCGGAGAGGCTGAACCAGAACTCGTCGATGCCGACCCGCAGCAGGATCGGATCGTTGAGGATGCCGCCCGCCTCGTTGCACAGGATGACGTAGCGGGCCCGCATGACCGGGATCTTCGTCGCGTCACGGGTGATGACGAAGTTGACGAACGCCTCGGCGTCGGGCCCCTTGACCTGGATCTGCCGCTCGACGGCGACGTTCCACAGGGTGACGTCGTTGACGAGGGGCTGGTACTCGGCCATCATCCCGCCCTCGTCGCGGGGAATGTAGCCGCGCGGGTGATACATGCGGTTGTAGATCGACGCCCGCCAGCAGCCCTGCTGCATGGACAGCTCCCAATAGGGCGACTTGCGGACACGGGTGTCGATGAGCATTTCCACCGGGGTGGGGCCGGATTGACGAAGGTTGATCGGGACTTCTCTGTCGCTTTGATCCACTGACGGGACATTGTTGTCCATGGTGTTCCCCCTGCTCGAACAGTTTTATATTATGGAACTTGATTCCCATATCATGGGTATAATGAGTGTAGGATCGGACACACCGGGACGCAAGGGACTCGAACTCCGAGTTTCATGAATCGACCCCACAAGGGAGACGAGGATGTCACAGGCAACGCTGCGCACGCTCCTGACCACCGCCCGCTACGAGGTTCTGCCCACGGCCGGAATCGTCGAACGCATCGAGGAGTACGTGGCGCCCGGCCGTGAGATCACGGTGACCGCGTCGACGGGGCTGACCCTCGAGGCGACCCTGTCCACGGCCGAGCAGCTCCAAGCCCTGGGCTTCCGCGCCGTGCCCCACCTCGCGGCACGGATGATCCACGGCAGACCCGAACTCACGGAGATCGTCGATCGCCTCGCCGAGGCGGCCGTGGACCGGATCTTCGTCCCCGCCGGCGACGCCACTCCCCCTGCCGGCGGTTATGTGGGTGCGCACGACCTCCTCGTCGATCTCTCGAGCATGGCCGCACCGTTCCGACACATCGGCGTCAGCGCCTACCCGGAATCGCACCCGCTCATCCCCGACGACGTGACGATCCAGTCCATGTGGGACAAACGCGACTACGCCACACACCTGGTCTCGAACCTGTGCTTCGATCCCTCCGTCATCGCGTCCTGGGTGCCCAGGGTGCGCGCACGCGGCGTCGAACTCCCGCTCGTACTCGGCATCGCAGGCAAGGTGGAGCTGACGAAGCTCGCCCGAGTCGCGACGAAGATCGGGGTGGGCGAGTCCACGCGGTTCCTGCGCAAGAACACAACGACGTTCACGCGGATGGCCAAGCCCGGCGGCTACAACCCGCGGAAGTTCCTCGACAAGATCGGCCCGGTCCTCGATGACCCGAGCATGGGCGTCGCCGGTCTGCACATCTATACGTTCAACCAGATCAAAGACACCGAGGTGTGGCGCCGCAGACAGCTCGCAGCGCTCGGCGGCGCCGAAGAGGTCTCGACGGCGTGGTGAGCCGCCACCGCACTCAGAAAATAGGTCGCAACCGGATATTTTCACCGCCGGGAAGTATCCGTTAGTGACCTATTTTCGGCTCGTCTACCGGTGGGTGACCTTGCGTTTGAGAGTGCGCGAGAGCAAGCCCGCCTCATCGACCAGCAGCGCACCGAGGCGGTCATGGTGTTCGGCGATGCGCATCGTCGGTCCGGAGATTCCCACGGCCGCGACGACGTCACCGTCGATGCCGAACACCGGTGCGGCCAGAGCGTCGAGGCCGATCTCGAACTCTTCGTGGACGATGGCGTATCCGCGTTCGCGCACCGTGGCGAGGTCGTCGGTGAGTTCCCTGCGTGAGCCCAAGGTCTTCTCGGTGCGACGCTCGAGCCGACCTGTCGGCAGCGGAATGACGTCATAGGCGAACATGACTTTGCCGAGAGCCGAGCAGTGCGGCGGAACCTCGACATCGGCCCAGTTCGTGGCGCCGAGGACGAAGGTCGAGTCGACCTGAGCGACCTGCACGACGCCCTTGGGCCCCGGCATGGCGAGGTTGACCGTCTCGCCGGTCTCCTCGCTCAGGCGCTGCAGGGTCGGGTCGGCCGCGGAGACGAGATTCTCCACGCGGTCGAAGCGAGAGGCATAGGTCGCGAACAGCGATCCGCCGCGGTAGAGACCGTCGCCGTCGCGTTCGACCAGACCGTTGCGCTCGAGAGCGGAGAGCAGGCGCGAGACCGTCGACCGAGCCAAGGCAGTCTCTTCGACCACCTCGGTGTAGGAGATCGGGGCGTCGGATCTGACGACCAACGACAGTATCTCTGCCGCCCGGTCGATCGACTGGGTCCCATTGCTCATCGTGCTCAGCTCCGTCGGGGAAAGGGGGCCGGCGGAATCGAGGTCCACCGACCGCACTCACCCTACCCCACGCCCTCAGCCTCTGGTCGGGTTGCGCGTCGTGAGTTACAGTTTCGAAATGAGCAACAGCGAAGTGGGCTCGGGCGGCGTCCAATCCGTGGATCGGGCGGTGACGATCCTTGAGATCATCGCCCGCACGGGGCTTGCCGGGATCACCGAGATCGCCGGTGAGCTCGGGGTGCACAAATCGACGGCTTCGCGCATCGTCTCCACTCTCGAAGCTCGCGGCCTCGTCGAACAGGACCAGCATCGCGGCAGGTACCGGCTCGGCCTGGCCGTCCTCCGCCTGGCCGGAGCGACCACGGCACGTCTCGACATCGTCCAGGAGGCCCGACCGATCGCCAAGATGCTCGCCGAGGCGACCGGTGAGACCATCAACGTCGCCGTCCTCTCCGACGGCGCCGCCCTCTACCTCGACCAGGCGGCGTCGACCGCCTCGGTGCAGAGCCACAACTGGGTCGGTCAGCGCATTCCGCTGCATGCGACCTCCAACGGCAAGGTCCTGCTCTCCGGCCTGAGTGAGGCGAGCATCCGTGAGACTCTGGGCACGAAGCTGACCCGATACACCCCGCACACCGTGACCTCGGTTCCGCAGCTGCTGACCCAGATCGCCGAGGTGGCCGCCACCGGATTCTCGCTCGTCATCGATGAGCTCGAGGTCGGGCTCACCGCTGTGTCCGCTCCCGTGCTCAACGCCCACGGGGACGTCATCGCCTCGATCTCGGCCTCGGGACCGAGCTTCCGCTTCACCGCGGACGAGGTCACCTCGGCGAGGGGCCTGCTCATTCAGGCGGCCGCCGACATCTCCGCCCGCCTCGGTTGGCGCGAACACTGAACAGCGTCGATGTCCCCGAGCGCTGAACCAGCTCGGCCGGCGCGACCGCTGACCCCGCGGGTACGGCGCGGAAGAACCTCTTGACACACCCGCCTCGGCGGAGGACGATCATCGTACGCAGTTCCACATAGCGCGCACCGTTGCCTAGTTCGCAACAACGCCGGTGAAGGTGATGATGCCTTCAGAGAGGAGCCGCTCATGGCTTCCGTCCCCGCCCAGGCCAGCGTCGTCGTTGTCGGAGCCGGCATCGTCGGCAACAGCCTCGTCCATCACCTCGCCGAGCTCGGCTGGACCGACATCGTCCAGGTCGACAAGGGTCCGCTGCCGAATCCGGGCGGCTCGACCGGGCATGCCTCGAACTTCATCTTCCCCGTCGACCACTCGCGTGAGATCACCGACCTCACCCTCGACAGCATGCGCCAGTACAAGGAACTCGGCGTCTTCACCGAATCCGGCGGCTACGAGGTCGCCCGCACCGAAGAGCGCATGCAGGAGCTGCGCAGGCGCATGGCCTCCGCACGCGCCTGGGGCATCGACTCCTCCCTCGTCACCCCCGCCGAGGTCGCAGAGAAGGTGCCGTTCCTCGATCCCGAGGTCATCCTCGGCGCCCTCTGGACCCCGACCGTCGGAGTCGTCGATTCGGTGCGGGCGGGCACGATGATGCGCGAATCCGCCGAGGCGAAGGGTGCGCTCACGGTCTCCCCCAACACCGAGGTGATCGACGTCGACGTCGATCGCGGGCAGGTCGTGCGCGTGCACACGACGAAAGGTGAGATCGCGACGAACCGGATCCTCATCGCCTGCGGAGTCTGGTCCCCGCGCATCGCCGCCATGGCCGGTGCCGCGATCCCCCTGACCCCGGCCGTGCACCAGATGATCAGCGTCGGGCCCGTCCCGCAGCTGGCCGAACGACCCGGTGAGATCTCGTTCCCGATCGTGCGCGATATGGACACCTTCTGCTACGAACGTCAGCACGGATCGGACATGGAGATCGGCTCCTATGCGCACCGGCCGATCCTCCACGACCCGGATGAGATCCCCTCGATCGAGGCCGCGAAGCTCTCCCCCACGGAGATGCCGTTCACGGACGAGGACTTCGACCCGCAGCTCGAACAAGCCGTCGAACTCATGCCCGAGGTGCTGTCGAACCCGGACGTCGAGATCCGCTACGCCATCAACGGCCTGCTCTCGCTGACCCCGGACGGCCCGCCCATCCTCGGCGAATCACCGCAGGTCACGGGCCTGTGGTCGGCGGCGGCAGTATGGGTGAAGGAAGGGCCGGGAGTCGGTCGTGCCGTGGCCGAATGGATGACGAACGGGCTGCCCGAGATCGACGTCCAGGGCGCGGACATCGCTCGCTTCCACTCCCATCAGCGCACCCGCACCCACGTCAAGGCGCGCACCTCAGAAGCCTTCAACAAGACCTACGGCATCGTCCACCCGGCCGAGCAGTGGAACTCCGATCGCAACGTCCGCCGCTCACCGATGTGGCAGCGTGAGTCCGAGCTCGGTGCGGAGTTCTTCGAAGCCGGCGGGTGGGAGCGCCCGCAGTGGTTTGAGTCGAATGCCGGTCTGCTCGCGGAATTCGGAGACTCCGTTATGGACCGCAGCGCCGAATGGGACTCCCGCTGGTGGTCCCCGATCATCAACGCCGAACACCTCGCCATGCGACAGCGCGCCGGACTCGTCGATCTCTCCAGCTTCGTCATCTTCGACGTCTTCGGGCCCGCCGCCCTCGACGCGGTCCAGCGCATCGCCCTGGCGCAGATGGATGTGGCCGTCGGTCGCGTCGTCTACACTCCGATCCTCGATGAGGGCGGAGGGTTCCGTTCGGACCTGACGATCATGCGTCTGGCCCACGATAGGTTCCGTGTCGTCACGGGCGCCGCCCACGGCATGGTCGACGTCAAATGGTTCGCCGACCGACTGCCCGATACGGGTGCGCAGATCGCCGACCTCACGAGCTCGTGGACGACGATCGGTCTGTGGGGACCGCGAGCCCGCGACATCCTCGGCGGTCTCACCAGTGCCGATGTCTCCCATGAGGGGTTCAAGTTCGGCACAGCCCGCACGATCGAAATCGGTTCGCTCGAGGTTCTCGCCTCTCGGATCTCCTATGTCGGCGACCTCGGATGGGAGCTCTACGTGCCGATGGAATCCGGGCTGCGACTCTGGGATGCGCTCTACGAGGCCGGCCAGGAGCACGGGCTGATCCCCGTCGGTCTCGGCGTCTACAGCACCACAGGGCGGATCGAAAAGGGCTACCGGGCCTTCGGAGCGGAGCTCGATTCCGAACGCAGCGTCGTCGAGACCGGCATGAGCCGACCGAAGGTGAAGGCCCAGGACTTCATCGGCAAGGCCGCTCACCTGCGCCACCGGGAGGAAGAGCCGAAGACGGTGCTGTGCTCGCTCACGGTCGATGACCACACGAGTTCCAGCGGTGAGGCACGGTACATGCTCGGCGGGGAACCCATCGTGGCTGCCAACGGCGAACCGCTGATCGACGGGCACGGGCGCCATGCTTATGTCACCTCGGCGGGGTCGGCTCCGAGCCTCGGCAAGCATGTGCTCATGGCGTTCCTCCCACCAGCCGAGGCGGTGCTCGGCAACCGATTGCAGGTCGTGTACATGGAGGAGTTCTTTCCCGTCACGGTGGCGTCGATCGATTCGACACCGCTGTTCGATCCCGACAACGAGTGCATCAGGAGATGAGATGAACATCCTCGTCTGCATCAAACGCGTCCCCGATATCGCCGGTTCCGTCGTCCTCGATGACACCGGGACAGGGATCGACGAATCCGGGCTCGGTCACACCATGTCCTCTCATGAGGAGTGCGCGGTCGAGCTCGCGATCCAGACCTCCGCCGCGACCGGTGGGACGGTCACGGTGCTCACGGTCGGCCCCTCCGAGGCGGTCGAACAGCTGAGAGCGGCCGTGGCCGTGGGCGCGAACGACGGAATCCTCGTCGAGGCCGCCGACTCGTCCGTGTTCGCTCCCGAGGACACTGCGCAGGTCATCGGTGACGTCGTCCGCGATCGCGCCGAGGCGGGACAGACCTTCGATCTCGTCCTCACCGGTGATGATGCCGCCGACACCGGTGATTTCCAGGTCGGGATCCGGCTGGCATACGACCTCGGATACCCCGTGCTCACGAACATTCAGACGATCGGTGCCGCCGACGGTGACAACGGCACGGGCGGCTCGGGTCCGGCTCCGGGAGGCGGCGAGCGCAGCTCCGGGCGCATCGAAGCCCGCGGGATCGGACCGGCCGGCACCGAGATCTTCGCACTCGACCTGCCCGCTGTCATCGCCGTCCACGAGGGAGGGGTCGATCCGCGCTATCCCTCCATCACGGGGCGGATGAAGGCGAAGAAGGCGACGATCGTCGAGTACGACGCTCCCGACCCCGGGACGGGCAATCCGCGCATCCGCCTCGAACTGCCCGAAGTGAAGGTCAGTTCGGTGACCATCCTCGGTGAGGGCCCCGAGGCGGCCCCCGCCCTGGTCGATGTGCTCGAAGAGATCGGAGTGATGAGGCCATGACCGTCGTCTACGTCGAAACGGACCCCGCCGGCGAGGTGACTCTCACCTCCGCCGAAGCCATCACCTTCGCCCGCCAATTACTACCCGACGGCGGCCCAGATACCTCGCGCGAGGTTGCTGCGCCCCCGTCAGGTAGTCCTGAGGGGGTGGTGATCGGGGAACTCAGCGATTCCGCCGTCGCAGAGCTGGGGCGGCTCGGGGTGAGTGTCATCCACCATCTCGAGCATCCGGACCTCGCGGAGTACTCCGCTGCGGCTTGGGCGCAGGCGATCGTCGACATCACCCCGGAGTCCAGCACTCTGCTGGCCTCGGGCACCCCGCGCGGCATGGAGCTCATGGCCCACGTCGCCCTCCGCACCGGTCAGCGCATGGCCGCCAACGTCATCGGTGCCGACGAGGAGGGTCTGCTGCGACAGGTCCACGGCGGCACCGCCTTCGAACGTCTCCGCCTCGACGGTGAGCTGCACGTGCTCACGATCGCCGGCCACGCCTGCAATCCGGAGGAGACGACCCCGGTGACCCCGGAGGTCTATGACTACGAGCTCGACGTCGCCGAGGCGGACCTGGCCACCCGTGTGCAGCGCACCGAGGCGGAGGCCGCCGATGATGCGTCCGGACTGACCTCGGCCAGGGCCGTGGTCGGTGCCGGCCGCGGGGTCGGTTCGGAGAACGGCTTCTCCGAGGTCCTCGAACTCGTCGACCACCTCGGCGGAGCCTTGGGCGTCTCCCGTGTGGTCACGGGACTGGGTTGGCGCCCGCACGCCGAGCAGGTCGGCCAGACCGGCAGCCGCATCTCCCCCGACGTCTACATCGCCTGCGGCATCTCCGGAGCGATCCAGCACATGGCCGGAATCGAGGGCGCGAAGACGCTCGTGGCGATCAACTCCGACGAGGAGTCCACGATGGTCCAGCGTGCCGACTATGCGATCATCGGCGACCTCCATGAGGTGGTCGGAGCCGTCAACGAGGAGATCGTCCGACGGAAGCAGTGATTTCCGTGGCCGCCCGCAAACTGATTAACTATGGAACGATCGTTCAGACGTTGTTCCCAATCAGCTCCAGGAGGCAGTCATGGCCACATTCGAACTCTCACCCGAGGTGCGCTGGTCGGACCAGGACATGCTCGGCCACGTCAACAATGCGCGGCTGATCACCCTCGTCGAGGAGTGCCGGATCCGCTGGATGCATGAGATCCGGGCCGGACACATCACCGGCGGCGGGCTGCTCGTCGCCCGCCAGGCTATCGACTATCTTCTCCCCGTCATGTACGGTCCCGAACTGACGATGACCGTGACGGTGAAGAAGCTCGGCAACTCCTCGTTCACCGTCAACACCCGCGGTGACCAGGACGGACGTCAGGTCATCGACCACGACTGCGTCCTCGTCCACATCGACCGCGAGTCCGCAAAGCCGACCCCGCTGACACCCGAGCTGCGCGCAGTCTTCGAACCCTACCTGCAGGGCTGAGGCGCGAACCGGGCGACCTGCCTCAGGTCCCGCCGGCCATTTGAGCCTGCGCGCCCGGCGACCGGTTGCCCAAGCGCAGTCCGCACGCTTAAGTGGGATAAACAGTCACGAAAACCCGCGGCGGGCGTGACCATTCTGCCCACCTAGTGTGACCGTTTCGACAGCCCAAGGGCAGCGAGAACGTCCAGAGGGCCGCAAGATCATGGCCGATTCATTCAAGCCGACGCCCCGCCCGTCCGCATAGTCTGAAGCCATGAAACTCGACGCGATCTCCATCATCACCTCAGACATGCCCGCCGCCATCACCTTCTACTCCGCGCTCGGCCTCGAGCTCGTCGACGGCGGCCCGGATGCCCCGCACACGGAGTTCACCTCCGGCGCCGTGCGCATCCTCCTCGACACCGAGGCGGTCGTTCTCAGTATCGACCCCGAATGGACCCGACCGACGGGCGGAAACACGATGTCCCTGGCCTTCGACTGCACCGCCGCCGAGGCGGTCGACCAGGCTTTCGCCCAGCTCACCGGGCCCGGCGACGGGGGAAGCGATCCTGTGGCCAAAATCGTCCACGAACCCTGGGACGCGTTCTGGGGACAGCGCTACGCCGTGGTCTCCGACCCTGACGGCAACACGGTCGACCTCTTCGCCTCCCTCAACTCCTAACTGCTACCCGACGGCGGCTCAGCAACCTGGCGCCAGGTTGCTGGGCCGCCGTCGGGTAGTTCTAGGCGGGGGCGAACTTACGGAACGAACGCCGAGAGTGCCATCATCCGATGAGTGAGCGTTCGTCCCGGCGCAGGTGAGCGGCATCGGCATACCCGACCTCGGCTGCGACCGCGGTGCGTGACCGTCCCGCATCGATGAGGTCTCGCGCGGCCTGCCAACGCAGGATCTTCGCCAAGTGCTTGGGCCCGTAGCCGAACCATTCGGCACTCAGCCGACGCAGCTGCCGCGGTGAGTACGCGAACTGGGCAGCCGCCTCGGTGACGGTCTGCGCCGACGATCCCGAGCGCACATCCAAGCGTTCGGCCAGCGCCATCGGCCGCGGATCTAGCAACGCCCGGTCCGACAGGCCGCGGGCCTTGTCAAGCAGGGCCCGCACAGATCCCGTCACCGAGGCAGCCCCTTCCTCACCGTCATCCGGTGCCACCGAATGACGGCCGCCGATCACCCCGTCGAGGGGCGTGACCCGGTCGGCCAGCTCACCCGCCGAGGTGGTCAGAAGCTGCGGAAGCACGCCCGAGTCGAAACGCAGGCCCACGGTCGGTACGGCCGAACCGTGAAACGTCCGGGCCATGGAATCGGCGCCGGCGATGACGATCTGCCCGCCGATGACGATGAGGTCCATGCACCCGTCGGGGAGGATGAGCGAGGCACCGGGCCCCGCCTCGGCGAGGGAATCTGACTCAACGGGAGCCGAGACCCACAGGCTCGCCCGCAGGCGCGGGATGCGGGTCTGTCGATACATTGGCTCGGCCTCTTGACGCTCTCGGCGGTAAACTCGTCTGTGTTCATCTGGTGCGGGCGGCGCGATCTGCCCTCAGAATAACGCGTGGACGGCCCGGTCGGGCCGAATGCCTGAGCTCACGGGAAGGAATGATGGCTGCAGCACCCTCGGCGCCGGTGTCGGCGCGCAGGCAGGCTCGCCATGTCACGGTCTTCCTCGATGTCGATGGTGTCCTCAACTCCTACCCGGTGCCCAGGCTCCGCGGCATGGCCGAGGGCCGGAAGAAGCTGCATGCGTGGCACTACGAACTCCACTACCGGCCTTCCGTCGTCGAATTCTTCGACCGCATCGTCGAGACCCATGAGGTCGACGTCGTGTGGCTGTCGACCTGGTCTCAGCGATGCAAATCCGAGCTCGAACCGAAGTTCGGTCTGCGCAACTCCTTCGACGTCATCGAAATGCCTGACCAGACGCACAATCACTTCGCCCACGATCCGCAGCAGTGGTGGAAGGCCCGTGCCATAGAGGACTGGCTGGCCACGCACGAACACGGGCGTGCGATCTGGATCGACGACGACCTGGCCTGGCCGGCCACCCGCGAATACTTCCTCGAACACTACTCGCCCAACCGCCTCAAACTCATCGCCCCCGACTTCGCCCACGGTCTGACGAAGGCTCACCTCAGGGAGATCCGGGAGTTCGCCTACCCGAAGACCGGCGATCCGACGACCGGCGATTCGACGACATCCGATCCGAAGGGAACTTCATGACGCGCATCGGCCTGCTCGATTCCGGACTCGGACTCCTCGGCACCGCCGACGCGCTGTTCAATCTCGCCCCCGACGCGGACCTCGTCCTCGCGATGGATCCGGACTACACACCGTACGGCAGTCTGAGCATCGACACCCTCCAACAGCGGGCCCTGCATTCTGCCGGCGTGCTCGCCGAATGGGACCCCGACGCCATCGTCGTCGCCTGCAACACCGCCTCGGTGCAGGCACTCGAAGCCGTGCGCGCCCGCTACGAACCCGCCATTCCCGTCATCGGCACCGTTCCGGCAGTGAAGATGGCCGCCGGCACCGGCCAGGACTTCGCGATCTGGGCGACCCCGGCGACCACGGGCAGCGACTATCAGCAGAACCTCATCGACTCCTTCGCCTCCGACCTGCACGTGGCCAAGGTCGCCTGTCCGGGGCTGGCCGAGGCCATCAACGTGGCCGATCTGGACAAGATCGATACCGCTATCGAGGATGCCTTCACCCAGATGGGGCCCGGAATGGAGACCGTGGTGCTCGGCTGCACCCACTACGGACTCGTCGCCGACCGCATCATGGCCGCCCGCGCCGGCGCCCTCACCGTCTTCGACTCTCCCATGCCGGTGGCCAAGCAGACGCTGCGCCGCATCGGCCTCGAACCCGCCGGAGTCGGCGATGACCAACCGGGCACCGGACGGGTGCTGGCGACCTTCGCCTCCAGCAGACGCGTGAACCTGCCGGAATCACTGGCCGCCTACCCGGCGGGCAAGCGATTGCTGACGCGGGAAGCCTGAGCAGCCCCCTGGAAGCGTGAGCGGCCGCCTGGAGGCGTGAGCGGCCGCCGAGAAGAGCATCCGCACGCGGGGAGTGAACGGACGGCCGCCTCAGTGTTCCCTCTGAACCCCGGGCTTTCCGCACCCCGAAAGAGTAGAATAGAGCGGACAGTCAATCGTCAAAGGAGGCGATTCGGCATGTTGGTACTCAGCATCCTCGCCGCACTCGTCGCGCTCGGAGCCATCACGCTGGGAAACAGCCTGAAGATCGTCAAACAGTATGAGCGCGGGGTGGTCTTCCGCCTCGGCAGAGTCAACGCCGAGCCCAAGGCCCCGGGGATGACAGCGATCGTCCCCTTCGTTGACAAGCTCGAGAAGGTCAACCTCCAGATCGTGACGATGCCGATCCCCGCTCAGGAGGGCATCACCCGCGACAACGTCACCGTCCGCGTCGACGCGGTCATCTATTTCAAGGTCGTTGACCCGCGCAAGGCCGTCGTCGACGTCGAGGACTACCAGCTCGCCGTCGGCCAGGTCGCCCAGACCTCGCTGCGCTCCATCATCGGCCAGAGCGAACTCGACGATCTGCTCACCAACCGCGAACGCCTCAACCAGGGCTTGGCGATCATGATCGACAACCCCGCCGTGGACTGGGGGATCCACATCGACCGCGTCGAGATCAAGGACGTGGCCCTGCCGGAGACGATGAAACGGTCTATGTCGCGCCAGGCCGAGGCCGAACGCGAACGTCGGTCCCGGGTCATCATCGCCGATGGTGAGCTGCAGGCATCGAACAAGCTCGCCCAGGCCTCCGAGGCCATGGCCCACACCCCGTCCGCCCTGCAGCTGCGCCTGCTGCAGACCATCGTCGAAGTCGCCGCCGAGAGGAATTCGACCCTCGTTCTGCCCTTCCCCGTCGAGTTGCTGCGCTTCCTCGAGAACAACACCCCCGCCGCTCCTCCCACCGCCGAGGCGAAGGCCGAGCCCACGACGGACACCCCCACCGAGGCGGCCGACCGGTCCGCCGCGGACGCGACGTCGAGCGCCCCGACCGACCTCGATGCAATCGTCCAGGCGATGTCCGAGTCGCTCAAGCTCACCGGGCTGATGCCCGAGCAGGAGCGTGTCACCTCGGACATGCCGGAGCAGGAGCGGACCACGTCGGATTCGGCCGAACAGTCCGACTCAGCCGAACAGGAGGAGCACCTCGGGCATGCCTGAAGGGCAAGCGTCCCGCTCATTCACCGACCCCGTCTCGCAGTCTTCAGCGTCTGTCCAATCCAGAGGACTAGGCTGAGCGCATGGACCTCAAGCGCACTGGAAGATCAGTCATCGTCAACGGCGTCATCGCCCTCGTGATGGGTGCGCTGATGATGGTCTGGCCCGGCACCTCCGCCGAGGTGGTTGTGCGGATCTTCGCCTGCTGGCTCGCCGTCATCGCCATCTCCTCCCTCGTGTTCGCGCCGCGGGGAGGCCGCACCGGCAGCTTGGTCACACGCGCGGTTCTGCTCATCCTCCTCGGTGTGCTCATCTTCCTCACCCCGATGCTGTTCGCATCCATGGTCACGGTCCTCACCGGTTTCGCGATCATCTTCTTCAGCTTCCTCGCACTCACCGTGTCCCTCTTCATCCGCCGCATGGGTGTCAGGTCCTGGTGGGTGCTCACCGTCATCGGCGTCCTCGGCATCATCCTCGGCGCTTTCTTCCTCTTCGCCCCGGGCGCCGGGGTGACCGCGCTGATCTTCACTCTCGCCGGATTCATCATCCTCGTCGGAATCGCCCTCATCGCGCTCGGCCGTCGCCTGCGCAGAGTAGATCGGCAGATGAAGTCCGATCCGCACCGGAACCGTCCCGACGACGGTGGCGGCGACGTCATCCGCGGCGAGATCATCGACTGAATCAGGCCGCCTCGGCGAGCTCTTCCCAATTCGGCTGAGCCCGGATCCGCAGATGCGCGGATCCGGGCTCGTTCGTGCTCCCGTTTCGGGCCGAAGTGGTCATTGTCACAACATGACTTTTCGCGCATGCAACCTCCACCCGCTCCTCCCGCGAGGACCCGATCATTTAGCACCTGACCTGGAACATTGCGTGAACGGACGGCGAAAAGCACCGATTGTGCATGAGCATTTCGCGGATGCCGTCATGCGAGTTAACCGTCCATTCACTTTCCTCGTAACCTGGCGGTCATTCGGCCTGCGAATCATGGAGGCAGACACCGCCTCATCGACTGAATCTCGCTAGGAGTACAAATGACCCAGGTTCTGGCACCGGAGCGCCACACTCCGCCGCCTGCCGTCGGCCGCAGCAACGACCGTCTCTGGCATCTGGCCTTCGGTGGCCTGCTGGCGATCACCCTCATCGCCTTCACCCTGTGGTCCTTCGACTTCGTGGGCCGGGACGCACCCCGCATGGTGCTCATCACCACGGTCATCTTCGGCGCCTTCATGGCCTTCAACATCGGCGGCAACGACGTCGCCAACGCCTTCGGCACCTCAGTCGGCGCCGGCACTCTGACGATGAAGCAGGCACTGCTCATCGCCGCGATCTTCGAGGTCAGCGGCGCGCTCCTCGCCGGCGGAGACGTCACCGACACGGTCAAGAGCGGAATCGTCGACCTCAGCGGGGCCGACATCAACCCGATGGACTTCGCGTTCATCATGATGGCGGCCCTCCTCGGCGCCGCGGTGTGGCTGCTCCTGGCGACTCGGATGGGTTGGCCGGTGTCGACGACGCACGCCATCATCGGCGGCATCATCGGCGCCTCCCTGACGATCGGCTTCGTCACCGGCACCGGCGGATTCGCCATGGTGCAGTGGTCGGAGGTCGGTCAGATCGCGATCTCCTGGGTCCTCTCCCCGGCTCTCGGCGGACTCGCCGCGTTCATCATCTACGGGCTGATCAAGAAGTACGTGCTCGGCAAGACGCTGTCGCACACGCTGAAGCCGCACATGCTCGCCCCGGTCTCTGCGGCCGAGGGATCCGTCGACGCACAGATCGACTCCGCCGCCGAGGAGGCCCCCACCGGCGAAGGATCGATCGGCACGCACTCGGCACTGCAGCGGTGGGTCCCCCTCATCGCCTCTGCGGGCGCGGTCATCATCACCGCAATGCTGCTGTTCAAGGGTCTGAAGAACCTCGACATGAGCGTGACCACCGTCGGAGGCCTGCTCATCATGGCGATGATCGGCGCGGCCGTGTGGCTGGCCGTGTTCGTCTTCGCCAAGACTCTGCGCAAGCAGACGGTTCCCCGTGCCACGTACATTCTGTTCTCCTGGATGCAGGTGTTCACCGCCTCAGCCTTCGCCTTCAGCCACGGTTCGAATGACATCGCCAACGCCGTCGGCCCCTTCGCCGCCGTCCTCGATGTGCTCCGCACCGACAGCATCAGCTCCGAGACGACCGTGCCGTTTGCGGCCATGCTCACCTGCGGTATCGCCCTCATCGTCGGTCTCTGGTTCATCGGCCGCAAGGTCATCGCGACCGTCGGAACGAACCTCACCGAGATCCACCCGGCCTCCGGATTCGCAGCGGAGCTCGCTGCCGCGGGAATCGTCATGGCCGCCTCGGTGAGTGGTCTTCCGGTGTCGTCGACGCACATCCTCATCGGCGCGATCATCGGTGTCGGCCTGGTCAACCGCTCGGCGAACTGGAAGCTCATGAAGCCGATCGCGCTGGCTTGGATCATCACCCTTCCGGCCGCCGCGGCCATCGGTTCGATCGGCGTCATCACCCTGCGCACCATTATGGGATGACCCACTGACACGAACGCCCCACAGGTGTTCGCCGGGACCCAGTCGAGACATCAGTTCGACCGGATCCGATCTCCCACCCCGCCGACTTCCACACGAAGTCGGCGGGGTGTTTTTCGTCCGCACCCTGGTGGAGGCAAAGCCCCCTGTGCTATCTTGTTCGGCATGGGAACATTGAACAGCAGCGCAATGACTGCGCCTTGCTTCTACATTCGTCACCGCAGCGCCTGACAGCGCGCCAGACGAATTCTTCTGTGATCGGCTGACCGACGACGGTCACCCTGATCTCCTCTGCAAGCGCGTTGTCCTCCCGGAGAGCCCTCGGCATCCGGGCGATGCGGCAATCGGCTGAATCCCTTCCGGCCCTGTGACCACCTCGATCGTCAATGGTCGACCAGGTCATCGCGGACCGATCTGACTCACCATCATTGCGCTGCCTCGGGTGCCTCCATCTTCTTGACTGGAGCACATCCCATTGCGACCCCAATCGCCACGAAACCGTTCGACACATCCGCGTTCGACTTCACGGTCGATGCACGGCGGCCGGCATGAACTCGGCCAGAACTTCCTCCGCTCACACACCACCATCACAACGATTGCGAGCCTGGCTCGCTCCACCTCCGGACCGATCATGGAGATCGGCCCGGGCGACGGGGCAGTCACCGCCGAGCTCTACCGGCTCGGGCGAGAGCTCACACTCGTCGAACTCGACGAAACGAGGTTGGATCACCTTGAAGACACGTACCCTCGGGCCGAAGTCCGGCACGCCGACGTACTGACCACCCGGCTCGACCGGCCGGTCATCGTCGGCAATCTGCCGTTCCATCTCACCACTCCCATCCTCCGCAAGCTGCTGCGCTCCGGGCGCTGGCAGCAGGCGATCCTGCTCACTCAATGGGAGGTCGCTCGCAAGCGCGCAGGAGTCGGCGGGTCGACCATGATGACCGCCCAGTGGGCCCCGTGGTTCGACTTCCGCCTCGTCACTCGCGTCCCCGCAGACGCGTTCACCCCGAAGCCCAGCGTCGATGGCGGCATCCTCACCATCGATCGCTGTCCCACCGGATCGATCCCAGCCGGTGCTCGATCCGATTATCAACAGTTCGTCCGTTCGGTCTTCACCGGCCGCGGGCGAGGAATGAAAGGAATCCTCTCGAAGATGAGCATCACCGATCACCGCACGCTGCAATCGACCATGGACCGCAATGACATCAGAGGAGACACTTTGCCCAAAGACCTCACCCCCGACCAGTGGACCGGACTGTTCACCGAACTCGCCGCCGAACCGAGCCCGAAGAACACCGGTGACCGACAGAAATCCGCGAAGACCGCGAAGCAACAGAAGACTGCGAAGAAGGGAAAGACCGTGCGCAACGACAGAGGACCCAAGAAGAACCCCATCACCGAGGCGGCCCCGGAGAAGCCGTTGATCACCGGGGAGCTGCCCATCGTCGGCGCCAAACCGGCGACCGAGAAGCTGCAGGCCCCCATCCCGGGTGCCGATCCGAAGGCGAAGAGCCATGACAAAGGTCATCTGCAGGCCGAACGCGGTTTCATGAATCAGCATCAGAAACCGCAGCAGCCCCAGCCGAGGTGGAACCTGCCCCGCAGGTGAGTCTCCAGCGCCTCGGCCCGGCGTTCCCCGTCGGGCCGAGGCGCTGACAGGCCAGTGTGCTGACGGATCAGGACACCGCAGCTCCGTCATCTTCTCCGGAAGTTCATCTTCACCGGCGGCCGGCGCCGATGAAGAAGGGCTCGTCTAGCCTTCTCCGCGGCGAGATCATAGGACTCGTCCGGCCTCCCACACAGTCGCGTCAGTCGCTCCGTCTACACTGAAATCACGTTCGCGAGCTGTGGCCATCGGTACCTGGCCGGCCACACGGCAACCCGTCATCGACCGGGTGCCCCAGGGGAAGAACGGGCCCGTGCCGACCGCTCGGGCAAGCTTCGATCCGGGCCGATGCGCCCGAGAAGGACGGTTTGCCATGTCCGCAGACTTCCATGACAACGCAGACTTCCACGACGATTCCGCGCCCGACGGTTCAGCCGATCGCCGCGATGCCGAAAACCGCCGCAGGGCGGCTGAACAGTGGCCTGGTTTCGAGCCCGAGGAGGCGCTGCACTGGTCGAAGGTGCTCCTGCATCACTCCCCCGACCCACAGCGGGCCGGCATCAAAGCTCAGATGAGTTCAGCGATCGCCCGTGGAATTCCGATCGCCGGCCCCGATTGGGTGCCCACCGCCGACTCTGCCCGCGCAGACGGCTTCAACCCGGTGCTCTACCAGGCGCTGTTCGAGAGCCTGCGCACGATCCCGAAAACGGCATTCCGATCCCATCCTGGACACCGGCAGTCGACATTCAAGACCTATCTGCCCGGCCCACCGTATGAATCCGAACTCTGGTGCGATTGGCCGAAGCTCTTCCTCGCCGAAGGCTTCGATGCCCGCACTGCCACGGCCCTGACGCTGCTGCGCGCCGAGCCGAAGTTCCCGCGGCGGCGCACCGACGGCCGAGGCTAGAGTCCCCGACCTCGCCCAACCCAACTGCCCCAGCAGGTCGGATCAACCGGACCGACCCGGTCGATCAGTCTGTCGCCGCGGCCGCGCGCAGATACACCGCCGCGGCGAGCGCGGCAGCGATCGTCTGCCGCTTCCCCCCGATGTCCACGGTGACCTCGTCATCGGTGCGGTCGACGACCTCGAGCGCGACATCGGGGAGCACCCCCGCCTCGGCGAGCTTCCCGAGAACAACAGGATCGGCGTCGGAGACCCTCAGCACCGCATAGGGCCCGGCAGCCGCCTCGGCGAGGAGGGTCGGGGTATGGGAATCGACGGCACCGTCGGCACCCGGGATGGGATCGCCGTGCGGGTCGGACGTCGGGTGGCCGAGGAACGCGTCGATGCGGTCGATGAGCCGATCAGAGGCAGCGTGTTCGAGGATCTCGGCCTCATCGTGGACCTCGTCCCAGCCGTAGCCGAGCGACTCGACGAGGAACGTCTCGATGAGCCGGTGCCTGCGCACCATCGACAGGGCGATCGCCTTGCCCTGCTCGGTGAGCACCGGCGGGCGGTAGGGCACCCGGGTGATGAGGTCGAGCTCGTCGAGACGTTTGAGCACCTCGGAGACGTTGGCCTTCGTCGTCCCGAACCGGTTCGCAAGCTCGGTGGCCGTCATCGGGTCCCCGCCCCATTCCTGGGCCGACCAGATGGCCTTGAGGTAGTCCTGGCTGACCTCGGAGACTTCACCTGCACGCATGTCTTCAGTATCCCATGGACGAACCGGCACAGATGTTGCGAAACGATTACCTGCGATCCGGCCCGACACCGAGGCGGCCCTGCCAGAATCACAGACATGACCTCCCATTCCCTCCCCTCCGATCCCGTTCCCCCAGACAACGCCGACCGGCCGAAATCGGCCCGACCCGAGATCCCCGACGGTCCCTCCCCCGCTGACGTGGGGTCGCCGCTGCGCGTGTTCCGCCGCTGGTGGCGAACCCGCAGGACGGCATCAGCAGCCCGTCGAAGGCCGAGCAGCCCACGGACGCGATCAGAGTCGATCGACGCGACCGGCCAGTTCCGCCCCGGTGAGATCGAATACCAGCGGCTGCAGAGTCTGCCGCCGTTCGACACCGATCTGCTCATCCTCACCGACCTGCGGATCATGCGGGTGCGCACCGATGCCCAGGGCTCCGTCGCCCAGCTCTCCCAGGCGACTCCGCGGCAGATCGGCGCAATCCGAGCAGAAGAGTTCCGTGGACGTGCGACCGTCACCGTCGAACTGCACGTCGGATCGTCGATGCGGCTCGAGGAGACCACTCCCGCAGAGGCGCAGCGTTTCGTCGACACCGTCACCGAGGTGGCAGCCCGCTCCCGGACATGACCACGCCCGCTCCCGGGCCTGAACTGGACAACCCTGCGGCTTAGTCCGTTTCCTGAAAACAGGGGGCGATGAATTTGTGAGAAACCTCCACCCGTAGAATGGATCGGGCCCAATTTCGGGCCCTGTCCCTTTTTTGTCTACCGGAGGTCGATGCGTGCAGGATCCGAACGAAGAGAAGTTGAAGCGCCCAGTCGTCGAACGAGAACGATTCGGCGGCACCGACCGGGCGACGAGAATCAGCAGGGACGTCGACCCCGAGAAGCGCGCTCCGATCGACAGCACGGAGATGAGCAAGGGCCCGGAGGAGCTCTCCGACGAACGCGGCTCCCGAGTCAATTGGCGAGTCTTCATCGTCGCCTCCCTCATCATCCTCGCCTTCTCCGTATGGGCGATGATGATGCCGGACTCGGCTCAGTCGACGATGAAGACCGCCGTGGACTGGATCGCAGAGAACCTCGGCTGGTTCTATGTCGTCACCGTCACCGTCGTCATCGGCTTCGTCCTCTGGGTGGCACTGTCCAAGGAAGGCAGCGTCAGGCTCGGCCCGGACCATTCCCGCCCGCAGTACAACCTCTTCACTTGGGTCGCGATGCTCTTCGCCGCCGGCGTGGGCATCGATATGCTCTTCTACTCGGTGACCGGACCGATCACCCAGTACCTCCACCCCGTCAATGCCTCCCCGGAATCAGCAGCTGCCGCCCAGGACTCGGTCGTGTGGACGATGTTCCACTACGGCATCGCCGGCTGGTCGATGTACTCGCTGCTGGGCATGGCGATGGGCTACTTCGCGTACCGCTGGGGCATGCCCCTGTCGATCCGTGCGGTCCTCTACCCGCTGCTGGGCAAGCGCGTGCGCGGCACCACCGGTGACGTCATCGACATCTTCGCGCTCGTCGGCACCGTCTTCGGTGTGGCCACCTCGATGGGCATCGGCGTGGTCCTGCTCAACGTCGGATTCGCCACCCTCTTCGGCCTCGAAACCGGATTGGCCCTGCAGATCGCCCTGGTCCTCGTAGCCGTCGTCATGACCGTCGCCGCCTGCACCTCGGGCGTGGACAAGGGCATTCGCCTCGTCTCCGAACTCAACCTCTGGTCGTGCGCGGCGATGATGCTCTACATCCTCGTCACCGGCAAGACCGCCTTCCTGCTCAACGCCATGGTCGAGAACATCGGCCGCTTCATCTTCACCCTTCCCGAACGCACCCTGTCGACCTTCGCCTATGTCGACGGCGGCTCCGAATGGATGGGCGGCTGGACCCTCTTCTTCTGGGCCTTCTGGCTCGCCTGGGGTCCCTTCGTCGGCCTGTTCCTGGCCCGCATCTCCCGCGGCCGCACCTTGCGTGAGTTCGTCATCGCCGCAATCACCGCTCCCGTCATCTGCGACTTCATCATCGTCACGATCTTCGGCAATTCGGCCCTGTCCGAGGTCTTCAACGGCAACGACGAGTTCGCGCAGACGGCCATCGCCTCCCCGGAACAGGGCTGGTACGACCTGCTCGAGATGTTCCCGGGATCGACGTTCCTCATCGGCCTGGCAACCCTGTCGGGACTTCTGTTCTACCTCACGAGTGCGAACTCCGGCGCCATGGTGATGTCGAACTTCTCGTCGTCGATCCCCAACCCGGAAGAGGACGGCAAGAAGTGGCTGCGCATCTTCTGGGCCCTGGTCACTGCCGTGCTCACGATCGCCATGCTCGTCGCCGGCGGGGTGACGACGATGGAGTACGCGACCCTGATCTTCGCGCTGCCGGTCACGATCATCGCCTACCTCGTCATGGCCTCGTTCTCGAAGGTGCTGCGCATGGAGAGAGCCGAACGCGAGGGCCGGATCCGTCGTCGCCGCACCACTGCCACCCACGGCGGTCGCACTCCGGAGAAGACCTGGCGTCAGCGCCTGGCGACCCTGCGGTCCTACCCGACGAAGAAGTCCGTCGAACGCTTCGTCGCCGAGGTGGTCGGACCGTCCCTGGAAGCCGTGTCCAAGGAGTTCCGCGAACTCGGCTACACCGTCGAACACCTCCAGACCCTCGACGAGGACACCGAGATCACGACGAACACGCTCAACGTCGACATGGGCGAACAGCGCGACTTCCACTATGAGGCCGCGGCCATCGAGGCGAATGTGCCGTCGTTCGGTGCCCGCAATGCCCCGCGTGGTGACGACAAGTACCTCCGCATCGAGGTCTTCACGCAGACCGGCTCGGAGGGCTATGACCTCATGGGCCTGAGCGCTCAGCAGATCATCGATGACGTGCTCGACCGGTACGAGAACCACCTGTCGTTCCTGGCCTACTCGCACGAGCATTCGTATCAGTCGGTCGTCACCCCGCCGACTCCGCCGACCACGGACTCGATTCCGGCGGTGCCCAAGGATGCCGACGAGGTCGAGGATCTCGAAGAGCCGAAGCACTGAATTCTGACGCAACGGATCCGGAACAACTCCGCGCCCTACGTCTGCGCGGTTCTTGCGATGATGGAGGTATGAAAAGGGACAAACGCTCCGCAGGCACTGCGCTCGTGTTCGGGATCGGGTTCGCTGTCTTCGCCTCGTTGCCATTCTTCCTCGCCAATGCCGGCATCAACCCGCTCAGCAATCATCGGTTGAGGGCAATCAACCCAGATCAGGCACCTGGTCTCGGAATAGGGACATTGTTCCTCCTGTCTGCTGTTGCGGCTTTCGCCTTCTACGAGGACAAACCGCCCGCTGACAGCAGCCGCGCCCGCGCGCAGCAGGCCGCCGATCCCTTTTCCGTGAAACGCAGGCAGCCGCCCACTGCGTTCGTCCGGACCCCGTGGCCTCGGGTGTTCGCCGTCGGGCCGGTGTGGGCCGTCTGCGGAGTCATCGCCGCCTTCATCTGGCACGCCTTCGCGAAGGACACCGGCATGCCCGGCACCGTCTGGGGCGACTTCACCGTGTCCCCGGTGCCGGCCTTCGCCCTGGTGTGCGGACTGTGGGCGGCAGCGAACTTCAGTCTCGCGCTCGGGGCGATCGCTGACGCCTTCCACCGCACACTCTGGGTGATCTTCCTCATCGTCTCGGTGCTCATCGTAATTCTGGCCATCACCACCAGTGTCGTGGCCTCGAACATCCTCACGATGTCACCGTCGGCGGGTCTGGCAGTGACCGCCGTCTGCCTCATCATCACCACGGTCGCGTTGATCCCGGCCCGTCTGTTCGCTGTCGCGCGAGCACGTGTCACCAACCAGATCGATGCGACCCACGAGGCTCGGCTGCAGTCACTGCTGGCGACGCTCGGCCCGGGTGAGAACCTCATACTCCACTTCGCCGACAGGGAGAACCCTGCCGGACAGATACTCGCTGCCACGAATCGGCGACTACTGCTGGCCGCACCCACCGGAACCAGGGCCGCCCGGCCCAGGCAGATCCACATCCTCGACCGGGCCCATCCCGGACAGCTGCGTGGAGCCAGCACAGCGTTCCGACCGACCGGGCACACCACCTCGGTGCATTTCCGGAACCGCCCGGACATGGAACTCGTCGGCGGAGACCCGAGCGCCGCAGATACATTCGCTGCAGCACTGACTTCTCTGGCCACGACCGGCCGTCTGCCGCAGGAGGAGGCATAAGCCATGGAACTCAGCCAGCTGATCGCTCTGCTCACCGCAGGCGACTACACGATCTCCCGCGAGATCATCCAACGCGGCTTCGGTGTGCTCTTCCTCATCGCCTTCGCGTCCGCGTTCAACCAGTTTCCGACCCTCCTCGGCGAACGCGGGCTGACCCCCGCCCCACGGTTCATCGCCCTGACCACGGCCCGGCAGGCTCCGAGCCTCTTCCGGTGGAAGCGGTTTTCGTATTCGGACCGACGGCTGCGCCTGGTCTGCGTGATCGGAATGGTCCTGGCCGCCTCGGCGATCATCGGCCTGCCGCAGGCGGGCCCTGCGTGGGTGCCGATCCCGGTGTTCCTGGCGATGTGGGCGATGTACTTCTCGATCGTGTCGATCGGGCAGCGCTTCTACGGCTTCGGCTGGGAATCGCTGCTCCTCGAGGCGGGATTCCTCATCGGTTTCCTCGGCTCCCACGAGGTGGTCCCGGCCCTGCCGATGATCCTGCTGCTGCGGTGGTTCGTCATCCGCGTCGAATTCGGTGCCGGAATGATCAAGATGCGCGGGGACTCATCCTGGCGCGACCTCACCGCGATGGACTATCACCATCAGACTCAGCCGATGCCGAACCCGGCCTCCCGTCTGGCCCACCTCATGCCCGGCTGGTGGCACAAGGGCGAGACCCTGGGCAGCCACATCGTCCAGCTCGTCGCCCCGTGGCTGCTGTTCGCACCGCAGCCGATCGCCTCCTTCGCAGCCTCAGCCATCATCATCACCCAGCTCGCACTCGTGATCAGCGGCAACTACGCGTGGCTGAACTGGGCGACGATCCTGCTCGCCTGCTCCGGAATCAGCGACACCTTCTTCCGGTGGATCGTCGGCGGCCCGTTCCCCGGGTGGGGGTGGACTGTGTTCACCGATTCCACCGGCGCCGAGGTGGCCGGCCCTGCCGCCGACACCTATCCGGTCGAGGCCCTGCCCCTCTGGTGGCTGATCGTCGTCCTCGTGTTCGTCGCGTGGCAGGTGTGGCTGAATGTGCCGGCTCTCCGGAACCTGTTCTCCCCGAATCAGCTGATGAATGCAAGCTTCAATCGGCTCGGTCTCGGCAATGCCTACGGGGCGTTCGGGTCGATGACCGAGACCCGCAACGAGATCATCATCGAAGGGTGGATCGGCGACGGCGACGCTGGGGGCGCAGCCATCGACAGCGGAGACGCCGGCGGTACCGGCGCTGACGCCGGCGGCGTCGGCGCTGACGATCCGAGCCGCGATGACCCAGACGCCGGTTGGCGAGAGTATCGGTTCAAAGGCAAGCCCGGGGATGTTCTTCGCCGCGGCCCCGTCGTCGCGCCCTATCATCTGCGGCTCGACTGGCTCATGTGGTTCGCCGCGCTCGGTGACTATCGGCAGACCTGGTTCTCCGAGCTCGTGCGCAGGATCGGCTCCGGGGACGACCAGATCCGCCGTCTCATGGGATCCGACCCCTTCGACGGCGTGGCACCGGACCTCATCCGCGTCCGCGTCTTCACCTACCGTTATGCCACCCGCGCCGAACGCCGCGCGGCGAAGTCCGCGGGCGAGCCGCGCCCTTGGTGGGTGCGTTCGGATCCGCGCATCCTCGTCCGCCCGATCGATCTGCGGGAGGACTGACCGATCTTGAGCGAACGCTGACGAGGCCACTCCCCCGCCCTCGCCCGCTCGAAGATCCTCCCCGCCTGAAGAGACGCCTCGGTGACGAGGTGCGACTTGGCTTTCCCCCAGTCAGACTCTAAAGTTAACGTACCTTAACTTTTATTCGGGACCCCCGACGACAAGGAGCCCCTCGTGTCTGACCACAGCAGTTCCACCACCTCCGCCGAGAGACCATCCGCCCCCGGCGACGTTCCCGCAGAGCAGTGTGATCGCCGCGCCCACCGCGCAGCCGCTGCAGCCCTGGCCACGGCCCTGCCCCTCGGGCTGGCCGCCTGCGGCGGCACCGCGACCGCCGAGGACGCCGGCGACAGACCGGTCGTGCTCACGACGTTCACGGTGCTCGCCGACATCGCAGACAATGTCGCGGGCGAGCACCTCGAAGTCGAGTCGATCACGAAGGCCGGAGCCGAGATCCACGGCTACGAACCCACCCCCGGCGACATCCGCAAGGCCGCGAAGGCCGACCTCGTGCTCGACAACGGACTCAACCTCGAACAGTGGTTCTCCCAGTTCGTCGACGAGATCGACGTCCCCCACGCCGTCGTCAGCGAGGGTGTCGACGAACTCTCGATCACCGAGGATGCCTACGCCGGCAAACCCAACCCGCACGCCTGGATGAGCCCGCTCAACGTCCAGATCTACGCCGAGAACATGGCCCGCGCCTTCGCCGACCTCGACCCGGACCACGCCGAGGACTTCACCGCCAATGCGAAGGACTACAGCCAGCAGCTGCAGACGGTCCAGGACGACCTCGTCGACGACCTCTCCACGCTGCCGAAGTCCCAGCGTGCGCTGGTCACCTGTGAAGGAGCGTTCTCCTACCTCGCACGCGATGCCGGATTGAGCGAGAAGTACATCTGGCCCGTCAATGCCGAATCGCAGGCGACACCGGGCCAGATCACCTCGGCGATCGACTTCGTCGAAGACAACGAGGTGCCAGCGGTGTTCTGCGAATCCACGGTCTCCCAAGCGCCGATGGATCGAGTCGTCGAGGCCACGGAGGCCGAATTCGGCGGCACACTCTACGTCGATTCGCTGTCCGAGGCCGACGGTCCGGTGCCCACCTACCTCGACCTCATCCGCCACGACGCATCGGTCATCTCCGAGGCGCTGACCGGGAGCGAATCGTGAGTTCCGCAGCCACCGCTTCCGCGACCGGGCCCGTCGGGCCAGCCGGCGAGGCACCACCGGCGATCACCGTCGACGAGGTGACCGTGCACTATGGGGACACGCTCGCTCTCGATCGCGCCTCCCTGACTCTGGGGAGCGGACGCATCTGCGGACTGATCGGGATGAACGGCTCGGGCAAGTCGACTCTGTTCAAAACGATCATGGGCATCGTCGACCCCGACTCCGGGCGAGTGAGCATCGACGGCGGCCCGACTCGGCAGGCCCGACGGGCCGGCGCCCTCGGCTATGTCCCCCAGAGCGAGGACGTCGACTGGGACTTCCCGCTGTCGGTGCGAGATGTGGTGACGATGGGCCGCTATGGGCGGATGGGCCCGCTGCGGCTGAGCCGGAGAGCCGACCGCGAGGCCGTCGACAGTGCGCTGGCCCGCGTCGAACTCACCGAGTACGCCGACCGGCAGATCGGTCAGCTCTCGGGCGGGCAGAAGAAGCGGGCCTTCGTCGCCCGCGGACTCGCGCAGGGGGCGACGATCCTGCTCCTCGACGAGCCCTTCGCCGGCGTCGACAAACGCAGCGAGGCGACGATCACCGGCCTGCTGAAGGAACTCGCCGAGGCGGGGGCGACGGTGCTCGTGTCCACTCACGACCTCAATGCGCTGCCCGCACTCGCCGACGAGGCGATCCTCCTGATGCGCCGGGTCCTACTCCACGGCTCCCCCGCCGAGGTGCTCCGTCCGGAGAATCTCGCGCTGGCCTTCGGCCTCGATCCGGCCCCGCCCGGGGCGAGCGAGGCTCCCCGGGAAGAGGTACGTCCCCGCACAGACCACGATGACCGAATCGAGATCGAGACGCCATGACCCTCATCGAATTCCTGCTCGAGCCCTTCGGCTTCGACTTCATGCTCCGTGCCTTGGCAACGACTCTCACCGCCTCGGTCGTATGCGCCGTCCTCTCCTGTTGGCTGGTGCTCATCGGCTGGTCGCTCATGGGCGATGCCGTCTCCCATGCGGTGCTGCCCGGAGTCGTCCTCGCCTATGTCATCGGCGCGCCGTTCGCCCTCGGCGCCGTGGTCTTCGGCTTCCTCGCGGTCGGACTCATCGGAGCCGTCCGCGACACCAGCCGGATCAAGGAGGATGCGGCGATCGGCATCGTCTTCACCTCGCTCTTCGCCCTCGGTCTCGTCCTCATCTCGGTCACCCCATCGCACGTCGACCTCAATCACATCATCTTCGGCAACCTCCTCGGCGTCTCGAGGTCCGAGCTGTTCCAGGTGGCGATCCTCGGGGTGATCACCCTGCTCGTGCTCGTGGCCAAGAACCGCGACTTCACGCTCTATGCCTTCGACCCGACTCATGCGCATGCGCTGGGGATCAATCCGCGCCTGCTCGGTGCCGCCCTGCTCGGACTGCTCGCGCTGACCTCCGTGGTCGCATTGCAGGCGGTCGGGGTCGTGCTCGTCGTGGCGATGCTCATCGTGCCCGGCTCATGCGCCTATCTGCTCACCGACAGGTTCCAGCGGATGCTGCTCATCGCCCCGGCAATCTCCATTCTGTGCGCGGTGATCGGCCTCTACTCGAGCTACTACCTCGACACCGCATCCGGAGGGATGGTGGTGCTCTCGCAGGGCGCGGTCTTCGCACTCGTCTACCTCTTCGCCCCTCGGCACGGGCTCATCGGCCGCCGCGCGGCAGCGATGCGGCGACGGCGCGCGAATGCACAGGTCCGACCGACGTCGACCGAAGCCGGCCGCCCCACCTCGGCGAAGGTCAGTCGACGTCGAGAACGAGCAGGACGATGAGGACGACGTTGAGGACGATGATGAGCGCCGAGGCGGCCGCCGCGATGAGCGTGATCCATCGTGCGTTCGCGAATTCGCCCATCACCCGGCGGCTGCTCGTGAGCCTGACCAGGGGGATCATCGCAAACGGGATGCCGAGGCTGAGCACGACCTGACTGAGCACGAGCGCCCAGGTCGGGTCGACGCCGAGGCCCAAGACGATGAGCGCGGGGATCATCGTGACCGCGCGCTGCCACACGATCGAAATGTTCACGCGCAGCAGGCCCTGCATGATCGACGCACCCGCATAGGACCCGACGGCACTCGACGCCAGCCCCGAGGCGAGGAGTCCGATGCCGAAGAAGAGGCCGACGATCTCGCCGAGGTTGGCCGTGACGACCGCGTGCGCACCTTCGATGGTGTCGGTGCCGGTCTGGCCGCGCAGGGAGGCGGCGGCCAGGAGCAGCATGGCGATGTTCACGGATCCGGCGACGACGAGGGAGAGCACGACGTCCCAGCGGCTTGCACGCAGCAGCTGTCCGGTCGAGGCGGTCGCATTGTCGCGGTGACGGTCGACCGAGAGCGCCGAGTGGAGGTAGATCGCGTGGGGCATGACAGTGGCGCCGAGCATGCTCGCGGCCAGGACCACGGAGTTCGTGCCTTCGAGGCGGGGCACGATTCCACCTGCGGCTTGCCCCCAATTCACATCCCCGACGAACAGGCCTGCTAGAAAGCCGATGGCGATGATGACCAGGAATCCGATGATGACGAACTCGAAGGGACGCTGACCGCGGGTGGATTGGATCGAGAGCAGGAACAGCGACACCACTCCGACGATGACCCCGCCCAGCAGGAGCGGCAGGTCGAAGAGGATCTTCAGGGCGATCGCACCGCCGATGACTTCGGCGAGGTCGGTGGCGATGGCGACGACCTCGGCCTGTCCCCAGTACGCGAGGCGGGTTCGCCTGCGGAGGCGATCACCTAGGAGGCTCGGCAGAGACTGCCCGGAGACCAGCCCGAGCTTCGAGGACAGGTATTGGACGAGAACGGCGATGAGATTCGCAGCCACGAGCACCCAGACGAGGAGGTATCCGTACTCCGCGCCGGCGGTGAGATTGGCCGCGACGTTTCCCGGATCGACATACGCGATGGCAGCGACGAAGGCCGGGCCGAGGAGGACGGCGGTGGAGCCCTTCTTCCGGCCGTGCTTCTTCCGGCTGTGCTTCTTCCGCCCGCGCCCGCCGGCGTGTACAGCGACAGAGGGATCGACGTTCATGAAGTTAAGGTACATTGACTTTGCCGATTCGGGCAACACGGCGGGCGCGGCGGGCGAGCGCGGCTGGCACAACCGGCGAGTGCGGCGGGCGAAGCCGGCGGGCACGGGCTGCGCGGCATGGAACCGGGCCGGCTGCACTGCGTTGAACGGATGAGGCTGCGCGGTATGGAAACTGAACACGGAAGGACCTAGGCTTCGAGCATGGTTGGTGAACGCGTTCAATTCCGCTCCGAGAAGTGGCGGCAGACGGAGGCCCGGATCATCCGCGCCGCTGCCGATCTGTTCCTCGAGCACGGATTCAGGGCCACGACCGTGCGCGCCGTCGCCAGGGCCGCCGAGGTGTCCGTCGGCCGGGTGATGTCGGTCGGCGACAAGGACGCGATCCTCGTCGCCTGCTTCGACAGGTGGATCGGCCAGCTCCAGGACGGGACATATTCGCCGCCGCCTCGGCGGGCGAGCCTGTCGAAGCGGGGAGCCGGAACCGCGCCGCGAGCATCCGCGGGGACCGGAGTGACAGCGAATGCCATCTATGCGGCCGCGCCCGGGCCTCCCAGGGCCACCTCGGCGGTGCAGCGTCATCTGCTCGAGCTCTTTCTGCCGTTCCTCGAATTCTTCGCCGCGCATGAGGACCTGTCGCGGGACTATGCAGCGGCGATGATGCGGGTCAAGGCTGAGCCCGAGGTGTTCAACGCTCTCGCGCTGGATCTGCAGGGCCGCCTCAGCGAGTCCTTGATCTCGATCGGAATCGACGACGGCCATGCGCGCGCCAGCGCTTCGGCACTCTACGACTCCTACCTGGGGATTCTCTTCCGCTGGGCCGCGACGACGATGACGCTGTCCGAGGCGAGTGACGCGCTGCTCGCCACGATCGCCTTCCACACGCGTGCACGGGGGCCGCTGTGACTCTGCTGCCCGACCCGGTCTGGCCGGCCGTCGTCCTTGCCGTCATCGCCTTCGGGGACTGTCTGCTCACCTTCCGTCCGCCGCGGGCGATCGTCGACTGCCTCGACGGGGTCGGATTTCCGCGCGACTGGTGGTGGGTGCTCGCGGTCGTGAAATTCCTCGCTGCGGCGGGGCTGGTGGCCGGGATCTGGGTTCCCGGTCTCGGCGTGGCAGCCGCGGTGGGCCTCGTCGTCTATTTCCTCTGTGCCGCTGCCGCGCACCTGCGCGCCCGATATGTCGGGCGGGATTTCTGGCTCAACTGTCTGGGGATGCTCATCGTCTGCCTGGCGGTCCTCGTCTTCAGCTTCCTCGGATAGGGGCCGGCCCCGGAGCCGGCGCCTAGGTCTCAGTACGGAGCCGGCGCCTAAGTCTCAGTACGGAGAATTCTTCTCCCACATCCTGCACGTCGGCCGCGTTTTGCCCTAGAGTCGAAGTACGGCACCGGCGCCGCCGAGGTGCTGAGCCGACCGGCAGCATCGCTGAACTGCCCGGCAGTGCGGCCGGGCCACCCCGGCAGAGGAGTGTAGACATGCCCGAATATGCCGACAGCAGTCGCACCCGCGACGAGACTCCCCACGAACGCCATGAGCGGTGGGCCTGGATCCATGAGACTGCGTCGATGACGGGGTGGGATTTCTCCCCGCTGTCCGGCCGCCTCATCGCCGATGATCCGCCTTGGGACTTCGATCAGATCTGCCTCGACGCGATGGCCGAGTCGAGCAGCTGCCTCGATATGGGCACGGGAGGCGGCGAGCGCCTCAGCGAACTCATCGATCGCCTCAACGAGGCCCGGCCTCCCGGCGAATCTTCACCGACGATCTCCGCGACCGAGGGGTGGGAGCCGAACGTTCCCTTGGCCACCTCGATGCTGGAGGACTACGGCGTCGAGGTCACCCGCTACGACAGCGATCATCACCCGGAGATGCCGTGGGGCGACGGGGAGTTCGACCTCGTGATGAACCGCCACGAGAGCTATGACCTCGCCGAGGTGGCCCGCGTGCTCTCCCCGGGCGGGCTGTTCCTCACCCAGCAGGTCGACGGCACGGAGGCGCAGGAGTTCCGCGACCTCTTCGGCGGCGGGGTGGGCGATCTGCATCAGCAGCTCGAACCCTGCATCAGCGATGCCGAGAGTCAGGGCCTGTCGATCGAGGCGGCTCGCAAATGGCAGGGGACGATGCGCTTCACCGACGTCGAGGCGGTCATCGAGTACCTCGCCTATATTCCGTGGGACGTGCCCGGGTTCACCGTCAGGTCCAATCTCGACGTCCTCAGACGCCTGGCCGAGTCGAGTGAGCCGATCTCGGTCACGCAGAAGAGGTTCCTCATCGTCGCCCGCAAGCCCTGAACCCCGAACATAGGTCACAAACGGATGTTTCCCGCTCGAAAGCATCCGTTGGTGACCTATGTTTGCGGCGACTGGTCGGGCAGTGACCGGAGGGAGGTTTTCCCGACCCCAAACTTGGGATAGCAGGATGGGACGCCGATGGTCCGCGTCGATAGCGTCGAAGCATGACTTCGACGGACTTCTCGTACCCCCAGCCCACCGATGATGAGCTCGCGGCACAGCAGCCCCGGGTCCCCACCCCTCCCACCCAGCCGATCTATGCCTCTCCGCACCCCGACGACCTGGACCATACGCACGATGCTGGCGCGACGGCTCGAATAGATGGTGACGCCTCGGCGAAGTCGCCGACGCTGGGCAAGGCGGCGTTGACCCTCTCGATCGTCGCCATGGTTCTCAGCCTGGCCGCCTCGGTGATTCTGGGAGCCACCGTCGGGCCCTCCGAGGCGGCGTCCGGCTACTACTTCACCGACACGCCGGACTGGTATCAGACCCTGGCGACCGTGCTCGTCGGGGTCCAGGGCCTGTGCACCTGCGTGGGCATCACGGGCATCGTGCTCGGCATCGTCTCCACGGTCACCGGGCGGGGCCGGACACCCGGCATCATCGCCATCGCAGTTGCAGCGATCGCCCCGTTCGTCTCCTTCGGCACCTTCGTCGCGCTCAGCTTCATCTTCGCCTGACACCGCTCTCGCCCCGTCACTGCAGCCTGAGTCTGAGCACGGCAGAGTTTCGAGAGCACTCGGGTCGCCCGCAGACCCTGAACCCCAAATTCCGGTCGCAAACGGACACTTATGAGCCGCCCCGAAAGTATCCGCTTGCGACCTATGTTTGAGGCGGCTGGCGACCTGGCGGCGTCCACGCGCCTGCCGTCCGAATTCCGAACCACTCATTGACACCGCCTCTCGCGCGATGCACGATTGAACAAATCGATTTGGCCGTTGGATTTCAGGCCGATCACGATGTGCCTCGAGGAGCAGTGCCATGCCCGCAACACCCGATCCGGACAAATCCGACAGCACCGCCGGCAACGACGCCGACACCGCCGTCGAGGCAGACAGAATCCCTTCCGCGGGCACCGACGCATCCGGCACGGCCGTCCACCCCGTCGATCAGCTGCGTCCGATCCGCAATCTCATCCCGTTCGCCATTCAGCACGTGCTGGTCATGGTGGCGACCCCGATCTCGTCGGTGTTCCTCATCGCCACCGCGCTGGGGCTGGATGCGCGGACCACCTCGGCGGTGCTGTCGGCGGTCTTCGTCCTCTCCGGTCTCGGGTCGATCCTGCAGTCGGTGGGCGTGTGGAAGATCGGAGTGCGGCTGCCGTTCGTGATGCTCCCGGGCGGGGCCGCAACGATCCTGTTCATCACGATCGCGCAGGGCACCGACGTCGAGACCGCGGTCGGCGCGGTCCTGCTCACGGGTGTCTTCTACATCCTCGCGGTGACGCTGTTCGTCAAGGTGCTCAAGTTCTTCCCGCCGCTGGTCATCGGGATCATGGTCATCGTCATCGGCATCAACCTCGTCCAGGTCACCGGCAAACTCATGGTCGGCGAGCCTGATTCGCCGGACTTCGGCGACCCGCAGAACCTGCTCCTCGGCCTCATCACAATCGTCATCACCGTGCTGTGCTTCCGGTTCTTCCGTGGGATGCTCGGCAAGCTCTCTGTGGCGGTCGGACTCGTCGGCGGCACCATCGTCGGCGCGCTTATGGGTGCCACCGACTTCTCCGGCCAGACCGACGGCCCGCTGTTCGCCGTCCCGACACTCTTCCCGTTCGGCTCGCCGAAGTTCGACCTCATCGCCGCGATCCCCATGCTGCTGTGGGCGCTCGCATCGATGGCTGAGGCGACCGGACAGACGATCATCAACGGAGAGATCGTCGGCAAGAAGGTCGAACCCCACCGCGCGGTGCCCCGCCTCATCCGCTCAGACGGCATCATCACCATCCTCGGCGGCCTCTTCGGCACCCCGGCGATGGTCACCAGCGGCGAGAACGTCGGAATCGTGCGTGCTTCCGGTGTGCGCAGCCGGTACGTGACCGCAATCGCCGGAATCCTCCTCATCCTCATCGGGCTCAGCCCCGTCGCACGCATCCTCAACGGTGTGCCCTCGGCCGTCGTCGGCGGCACCGCCGTGGTCGTCTTCGCGATCATCGCCGTTCTCGGCATCCAGATGCTCGCGAAGATCGATTTCAATCAGACGGGCAACCTCATCACGGCCACCGTCGGCCTGGCCGCAGGACTCATGCCGGTGCTCATTCCCGGCATGTACTCACAGCTGCCGCAGAGCGCATCGTCCCTGTTGGGAAGCGGTGTTGCCATGGCTGCGTTCGTCTCCGTGCTGCTCAACCTGCTGTTCCACCACACCGGCAAGCGCAATCGGCACCCGAAGGCCAGGACTCCGATCGCCGATCCGAGCAAACTCGACCAGAGACCCGGTGACTACCGGATCTGAGGTTCGGCCAGGAACCGAATTCCCAGCCCGAGTATCCAGCTCAGTCCCTGCGCCCGTCCGGCGATACGCCGGCCGTCGATTCCCTGACGACAAGGGCAGGACCAGATGAACCCGCCGCGGCGGCCGACCCGGAATCGTCCGCCGCGCCGGGCTCCGCGTCGTCACCGACAAGGGCCGCTCCCGCATTCGACGCGTGATCTCCATCGAGAACGGTCACCAGCATCTCGACCGCCGCACTCGAGATCGCCTCGAGCCCGAGGTCGACGGCGGTCAGCGGCGGATTGCTCGTCCGGGCGCGCAGACCGTCGTAGCGGGTGGCGACGAGCAGATCGTCACCGACCGTCCGGCCGGAGTCCAGGGCGGCCCTCACCGCGCCGGAGGCGAAGGTGTCGATGGGGGCGAGCACCGCGTCGATGTCCGGGTGCTCGGCCAACAGCTTCTTCGTGGCGGCGAAGGCTCCGTCTTCTCCGGAGGTCTCATCCGCCTCGGCGATCAGCGGTGTGAAACCGCGGGCTGCAACGGTCTCTGCGTAGACTTCGCGGGCGGCTGTCTGGGCACCGCGCAGGCCGCGGCTGACCAACAGCGCCGGCTGTGCGGCGCCCTGCTCGATGAGGTGGTCGAGCAGCAGTCCGGCTGTCGCCCGGTGGTGCAGGTCGATGCTCCACTTGCTGCCGGACCCTGCCTCGGCATCTCCGGCCTGCTCGGGTGGCCGCCCGCCACCCGCGCTCGGACCGACTCCCGCCCCTGGCCCGCCACCCCCGCTCGGTCCGTCGATCGTGACGTAGGGGATGCCACGGTCACGCAGCGCCTCGGCGAGGGGGTCGTCGACGGTCGGCTCCAGGAGGATCGCCCCATCGATGTCGAGCAGGTCGACGGGATTGGTCTCTTCATTCGGCGGAGCGAGGACGAACACATAGCCCTCGAGCAGCGCGGTTCGCGCACACCCCATGGCCAGTTCGGTGAAGAAGCCGAGCTGGGAAGGCCCCGCGGATACGGCTGCCGGCATCGACGACAGGAGGGCCAGGGTCTGCGACTTACCCGACCGGAGGCTCTGGGCTCGGACGCTGGGTCGATAGTTCAGCCGGTCGGCGACCTCTTTGACCTTGGCACGGGTGGCGGCGTTGACCTTCCCCTGACCGCTGAGCGCATGCGAGACCGTCGTCCGCGAGACACCGGCCTCACGCGCCACATCGGCGATCGTGACGCGGTGCGCGCGTGGGAAGTCAGACATGGAATCAGCCTACTTCACGCCTGGCAACCGTCCTCACGCCTGGACGATGACGATGATGCCGGAGACGATGGCGAAGCCGAGCACGATATAGCGCAGCACCGGCCCGTCGAGGCGGTGGTGGACGTAGCGGGAGAGGAACGATCCGACGGCGAGGAACGGCAGCATCCATGCCGTCGTGATCATCGTCTCCGTCGACACCTGCCCGCTGAAGGCCAGCACGATGAGCGAGATGACCTCACCGACGAGGAAACACACCGCCACCGTCGACCGCAGCTCCGGCCCCGGGCGGTGCTGATAGGCCAGCGCATAGGGCGGCCCGCCGATGCCCGTCGAAGTCTCGGTGACTCCGGTGACGAGCCCGACCGTCGCGAGCACCGGCTTGTTCGGCGTGAACTTCGGCGCCAGCAGCGCGACGACCGCGGCGATGAGCGTCGACCAGCCGATGAGCAGCGCGAGCTGGTGGAGATTGACGATGACGAGGATCCACAGACCGGCGAATGTGCCCGCAAAACGCCCGACACTGATCCATTTCACCCCGGTCCAGTCGATATGCTCCCGCTCCCGCGCGGCGATGTAGAGGTTGAGCGGGATCATGAGCACGAGCAGCATCACCGGGATGAGACTCGGGTCGATGAACGTCACGACCGGGGCGAGGATCATCGCGAACCCCATCCCCGTCGATCCCTGCACGAACGCGGAGATGAGGACGACCGCGGCGATGATCGCGAACGCGAGCATCGACATCAGAAGTCATCCCTCGCCGAGGCGGCCCCACCGTGCGGTTCCGACGTCGGCTCGTGCTCGGCCATCCATTTCGCTCTGTGCTCGGTCGCGCTCGGGTCGATGCGCGTGATCGGTGAGTTCTCTACGACGCGGCGGGAGACGTCTTTCGCCCGCTCGAGGAATGCCCTGCCGTCCCAGTCGACCGGCCAACCGTGTTCGAGGCGCAGCTTGCCGTCGACGATGACCGCTTCGATCTGGTCGCGATTGGCCAGGCGCACGAGTTCCCACGGCACATCCCACGAGGGTATGAACTCCGGGGTGTCGATGTTGAGAACGAGCAGGTCGGCACGGGCGCCGGGCGAGATCTCTCCGATCTGCCCGCCCAGTCCCACGGCGTCGGCACCGCCGCGCAGGCCCTGTTCGAGCCAGGTCCAACCGCCGCCGGCGGAGGAGTCGATGACGTCCATTCCGCCGGTGAGGCGCTGGGCGGTCTCGGCGGCGTCGAGGAGGCGGAAGGCATCCGAACGGGTGCCGTCGGTGCCGAGGCCGATGCGCATACCGAGCTCGTGCATGAGCAGAGCCGGCGCCACTGCGTTGCCCTTCCACGAACTCGCGACCGGGTTGTAGGCGATCGCGCCGCCGGAGTCGCGCAGCAGTCGGATCTCGCGCGGGGTGAGCAGCGTGGCATGGGCCGCCAGCAGTTCGGGGCCCAGAGCCCCGAGGCGGGCCAAGCGTTCGAGCGGGCGTTCACCGCTGGAGATGAGGGAGCGCTCGACGGCGACGATGTGTTCGTTGAGGTGGGTCTGGAAGGGCACCTCCGCGCCTCGGGCCATCTGCGTGATCTCCACGAGCGCCTCGTCGGAGGCGACCTCGGGGATGGACACAGCCAGGGAGGGGTGGACGAGGGAGGCGTCGTCCCACCTGTTCAGGTGACTGTCGGCGGCACCGACCACCTCGGCGACGGTCGAGGTGCGCACTCCCCCGCCGAGGTCGTTGCAGATGACGCCGAGCACGCAGCGCAGGCCGACGCCCGCTGTGACGTCGGAGATCGCGGAGACGTCGACGCTCGAGCGGGTGCCGGCGTCGGCGACGGTGGTGAAGCCGCCGCGCAGGGACTCCCAGGCGGCCAGCCGGGTGGCGACGTCGATGGCTTCGGCGTCCATGTTCGACTCCATCGGCACCCATACGCGCTGGAAGATCTCGGAGGGCTCGCCGAAGACGAGGGACTTGCCGAAGGTCTGGGTCAGGTGGTGGTGGGCGTCGATGAAGCCGGGCATGAGCAGGCGTCCGGGCAGGTCGATGCGAACAGGTTCGGTGGCTGCCCGGTCGGCCTTGGGATTCGGATCGGCGGCGTCGGCATCGATGAGCAGCGATTCGGCCTGGGCGGCCACCTCGGCGAGGGGACCGACGGCAAGGATCCGACCGTCGTCGACGAGCACCGCATGGCCGGTCTGCGCGCCTTCGGGCAGGAGGACCTTCTCCGGGACGAGCAGGGTCGGGGATTCGTGGAGGCCGCGCAGCTGAGTCATGGGGTCCTTTGCGCTCGAGGGTAGAGCCAAATCGATTTGGCCAGGTCTAGTCTACGGCGGCCCGTGGGCAGGGTCAACGGAATCTCCCGGGAGGATCGCCGATTAGAATGAGGGGATGACGACCCTGCCGCTCACCCCCGCCTCGGCGGATCATGGGCACCTGCATTGCGGCTATTTCGAGCGCGGGGAATGCCGTTCCTGTGCGCTCCTCGAGACCTCTTACGGGCAGCAGATCACGGACAAGGAGACCTGGTGTCGGGAAATCCTCGCCGAGGCGGCCCCGCGGGAATGGCTGCCGACCTTCGCCGGCGGAGTGCGGGACTTCAGGAATCGGGCGAAGCTCGCCGTCGGAGGTTCGGCTGGGCAGGTGACCTTGGGCATCCTCGATCAGGAGTTTCACGGCGTCGACCTGCGCGAATGCGGGATTCAGGCTCCGGCGATCCGAGCTGTCATTCCGGTGCTCGCGGACTTCCTCGATGCCACCGGACTCGAGCCCTACGATGTCTCTGCTCGTCGCGGCGAGTCGAAGTTCGTCCATGTCACGGCGGCCCCATCGGGTGAGTTGATGATCCGGTTCGTCGTGCGCACTCAGCATGGTCTGGACGTGCTGAGGTCGCGGCGCGCGCAGTTGATCGAACGTGTGCCGGATGCCTCGGTGGTGTCGGTGAATCTGCTGCCCGAGCACAAGGCGGTCCTCGAGGGCAGTCGCGAGGAGATGCTTCGCGGCGAGTCGCTGCGGATGAACCTCGATCGGGTCGATCTGCATCTGCGGCCGCAGAGCTTCTTCCAGACGAACACGCACGTGGCTATCGGCTTGTACAACCAGGTGGCTGAGTGGGTGGACGCGGTCGAGTCGGCGAATCTGTGGGATCTCTACTGCGGTGTCGGTGGATTTGCGCTGCACTGCGCGAGTCCGTCCCGTCGGGTCACCGGCGTCGAGGTCAGCGAGCAGGCGATCGAGTCGGCGAAGATCAGCGCTGGTGAGCTCGGTGTCGATGCCCGGTTCCTCGCCGGCGATGCGACGGAGTTCGCCGAGGCGAACTTGGTCACTTCGGCCGATGCGACCGGCCCTGCCGGCGTCGAACGTCCGGACTGCATGATCGTCAACCCGCCTCGGCGAGGGATCGGTGCACGGCTGTCGGCCGCGCTGGAGAGCTCCGGTCTCGAGCACATCGTCTACTCGAGCTGCAATCCCGTGTCGCTGGCCAAGGACCTCGCACGGATGCCCAGCTATCAGGTGGCCCAGGCGCGGATCTTCGACATGTTCCCGCACACGAAGCACCTCGAGGTCGCGGTGCTGCTCGAGCGGCGGTGAGACCGGTCCGCGAGGGACGGCAACGTCGGTGCTCCACCGCGAGAAGACTCACACTCTGCTGTTTCCGCACTCAAGCATGTGGTGATTCGGCGACAAGCGCATAGACTCGTCAGTCGCACGGCCCCACGAACGACCCAGTTCGCGGGGCCTGTTGTGCAATCTGCCGATCCCACCCACTGAACCGAAGATGGCTCATGCCTGCCGCCGAGGCGACCATGAGTCCGGAGACCACGATGACGACGCTGAACTCACCCGCCCCCGAACCCGCAAGCGGCACTGCAGGCGGTTCCGACCGCTCAACCGCGTCCGCTTCCTCGAGCGGGTCAGACGACCCTCCCCCTGCCGGCGGGGCCGAATCCGGACCTGATCCGGGCGACGCCCCGACGGCATTCGACGGGGCTCCACGCTCCAACCGAGTGGGGAAAGTGTTCGTATGCTCGGTCGCCATCGTCATCGCCTTCATGGTGTGGGCGACGATTGCGCCCGATGCGCTCTCTGACATCATGACGCGGGCGATGACGACGGTGTCCACCGGTTTCGGCTGGATCTACCTCGTCGTTCCCTTCGCGGCGATCGCGATGCTGGTGTGGTTCGCTGCCAGTCGATTCGGTCGCCTCCGCCTCGGCTCTCAGGACTCACGTCCCGAATACCGCACAATCACCTGGTTGGCGATGATCCTCGCGGCAGTGATGGGCATCGGCCTGGTCAGCTACGGGGTAGCCGAACCGATGTCGCACTTCATGACCCCGCCCCACGGTCTGGCCGAGCCTGAGACCATGGACGCGGCGATTCGCGCGATGCAGTTCTCCTACCTCGACTGGGGCTTCCAGGCCTGGGCGATCTTCGGCGTCTTCGGGCTGGCGATCGGCTATTCCACTCACCGATTGGGTCGGCCGGCACTCGTGTCGACGATGCTGCGCCCCGTCCTCGGCCGTTTGGTCGACGGCTGGGTCGGCAGCTTCATCGACATCCTCACCATCATCGCCACACTCTTCGGGACGACGACGTCCCTGGGGCTCGGCGCCTCGCAGATCGGCGAGGGACTCAACACCGTCCTCGGAGTCGATTCCACCATCGTCATGCAGATCATCGTCATCACCGTTCTCACCCTCCTCTTCACCGGTTCGGCACTGACCGGTGTGAGCCGCGGCATCAAGTACATCTCGCAGATCACGCTGACCATGGCGACACTGCTGGGGCTCTTCGTCTTCATCACCGGACCCAGCGGCTTCGTCTCCAACCTGTTCGTCCGGTCTGTCGGCGCCTTCGCCGGGGACTTCATCGAACTGAGCTTCATGACACCCACGAACGCTGAGGACAGCGAATGGATGCTCGGCTGGACCTATTTCATGATGGCGTGGTGGCTGTCGTGGAGCGCCTTCGTCGGCATCTTCCTGGCCAAGATCTCGAAGGGCCGGACCATCCGGGAATTCGTCGCCGGAGTCCTTCTCGTTCCCAGCGCCGTCTTCTTCATCTGGTTCACTGTGATGGGCGGTTCGGCGATCAAGTTCGACAGTGATGGGGCAGGAATCGGTGAGGCCACTCAGGACAACTTGGACACAGCTTTCTTCAGCCTCCTCGACCAGCTGCCGCTGTCCATGCTCTCCTCGGTGTTCACGATCATCATGGTGATCCTGTTCTTCGTCTCCTCAGCGGACTCGAACACCTTCGTCCTCAGCTCGCTGTCCTCGCGAGGGTCCTTCACTCCCCACCGTCCGGTGATCGCCACCTGGGGCTTCCTCACCGGAGGCTGCGCGGCGGTCCTGCTCCTCGTGGGCGGGCTGCAGGCCCTGCAGCAGGCGGCGATGCTCTCGGCGGTTCCGTTCACCGTCATCGTGGTCGTCCTCGCCATCTCCCTGGTCAAGGAGCTGCGCAGCGATCACCAGATCGTCGAGGAGGTCGCGCGCGAACGGCGAGTCCTCGAATTCTGACACTCCGTCGGCAAGGACTTTCAGCTGCGGCAGCCGAAGCCGGTGGCGTGACCAGAGCTGAATACCCTCACCGCAGCTTGGCGGTCACCTCGGCGGCGGCGGTTCTGACCCGCTCGATCAGAGATTCGGTGTCCTCGGGCAGGGTCTCGGTGACGAACGAGAGTCCGATGGCCGCGATCGGGCGACCGAGCACGTCGAAGACCGGAGCCGCGATCGTCGAGATTCCGGGGGTGACTTCCCCGTGTTCGATCGCACTGCCGGTCCGTCGTTCCTGGGCGAGGACCGCGTTGAGCGCCTTCACCGAGTTCGGGCCTTTGCCAGTTCGAGTGACGAACTCGGTCTCGGACTGCAGCATCGCGAGCACCTCGGACTTCGGCAGCTGCGCGAGGATCGCCCGTCCGGTCGCCGTGAGGTAGCTGGGCATGCGCACCCCGGTGGCGGTGATGAGTGCGACGGATTTGAGCGACTGCTCCTTGAGCACGTACTCCGTCTCCCAGCCGCGGATGACGGCGAGCTGTGCGGTCGTGGCCGTATCCTCGGCGAGCTGACGGACGGTCGGCTGCGCCAACCGCTGCAGGGGGTTCGTCCGCAGGTAGGACGACCCGAGCTCGTGCACTCCGGCCCCCAGCACATACCCGGATTCGGTGCGCGCCACGAGCCCGAGCTCCTCGAGCACGGCGAGGATGTCGTACGCACTCGACCGGGGAATCTCGAGCGACCTGACCAGCGCACCGGCCGTGATCGACCGATTCGACGAGGCCATATGCCGCAGGATCGCGATCGCCCGCCGCAATGCGGGAACCTCAGCCACGATGTGCACCTCCCATCCCGGCACACCCGAGTGCGCACGCTCCGACGACCTCAGCCACGACTCAGCCCTCCATCTCCAAGGCTGCGAAGGCCTGCGCGTGGAGTTCGGAGATATCGCCGAGGTCGGTGTGCACTCCGTCGCGCACGCGGACCCGGCCTCCGCTGACGGTCAGATGCACATCCGCCGAGGTGGCCGTGAGGATGATCTGTTCGTCCAGTGATCCCATGGTGCGCATGCTGTCGCTGCGCAGGGCCACGAAGTCACACGCCTTCCCGACCTCGAGCGAGCCGACGGGAAGGTCGAGGCTGTGCGCCCCGCCTTCGGTCAGCGCCGTGATGAGTTCGGCTGGGGAGAAGCGTCCGCGCTGTCCGGAGCGCAGGCGTTCGCCGGCCTCGAGCCCCTGGGCCTCCCGCAGGGCGTCGAGGACGACGTGCTGGTCGGAGCCGAGCGAGATCACGGCTCCGGCGTCGGCGAGTTCCCGCGCCGGTCCGATACCGTCGGCGAGGTCCGCCTCGGTGCACGGGCACATGACGATCGTCGAGCGTGAGCCTCCGAGGAGCGCGATGTCCTCATCGCTGAGGTGGGTGGCGTGAACGGCCGAAAGCCGGTCGTCGACGGCTCCGGAGCGGGCGAGCACCTCGGTCGGGGTGGCACCGTACGCGGCCTGGCAGGCTTCGTTCTCCGCCGGCTGTTCGGACAGGTGCACATGCACGGGCCCGGTCAGTTCGGTGAACCTCGGAAGGTTCGCGGCGGGCACGGCGCGGATCGAGTGAATGGCCGCCCCCACGTGCACGAAGCTCTCACCTGGAGCGTTGACGGGAAATTCCTGAGCGAAGGATTCGGCGAGGGCAGAGTGCCGGTCCATATAGCCGTCGATCGTGCCGTCGCCGAATCGGGCCTGTTCGGCCGAGAGTTCGGCGTCGATGGCGCCGGTGAGGTAGCAGGTGTCGAGGAGTCGGATTCGGATCCCCGCCGAGGCGGCCGCCCGTGCCAGCGCCCGTTCCATCGCGTGGGCTCGAGGCCCGGCACCGGCGTCCGCGTCCCCGCGGGGACGTTCGGTGTGTTCGGCGGCCTCGGTGACCGGATCCGCGCCGTCCCCGCGGGCACGGTCGATTCCGTACGGCGTCCCGTCCTGGGCATGGTGGATGTAGTGGAATTCGCCCACCGAGGTGTATCCGCCGGCGAGCATCTCGGCGAAGACGGCGCGGGCCACCGTCTCGTAGGACTGCGGGTCGAGTTTCGCGGCGACGGAGTACATGACCTCGCGCCAGGTCCAGAAGGTGCCGCCGTCACCGTGGGTGCGGCCGCGCAGCATCCGGTGGAAGGCATGCGAATGCGCGTTGACTCCGCCGGGCAGAACGAACCCGTGCACCGCCTCGGCGTCGGAGGGTGCGGTATCGATCCCGGTTTCGACGGCGGTCAGCGTTCCGGTGTCATCGGCGCTCAGCAGGACTCCGCGGGTGACGGCTCCGTCGACCCAGGCGGATTCGCACCAGTAGCGGGTGCTCATTGCGCACCTCCTGTCGTCGGGCCTCCGGCGGCACCGTCGGCGAGTGCGTCTTCGACCCCGAGTTCGCGGGCGAGCACCTTGACGAGTGCATCGACTCCGGCTCGCTGATCGTCGACCTCGCAGGCCTCTTCGGGAGCGTGGGAGACACCGGTCGGGTTGCGGACGTAGAGCATCGCCGAGGGCACATGGGCTGCAAGAATTCCGGCGTCGTGCCCGGCACCTGAGGGCAGCAGCGGCGCATCCGGCAGCACCGAGGTCAGGCGCGAGTTGAGGTCGGCGGTGAAGTGGGTCGTCGGCGAGTACGACTCCTGCGAGATGCTCACCTCGACCCCGCCGTCGGAGGCGTGCTGGCGGGCCCGGCGGCTGATGGCCTCGAGCACCTGCTCGACGACGGCGTCGTCGGGGTGGCGGATGTCGAGCCAGAAGCTCATGGCCGAGGCGATGACATTCGTTCCGCCCGGATGGATGAGCGTACGGCCGACGGTTGCCACGGCGCTCGCGTCAGTGGCGGCCGCTAGGGTCGGGATATCCCCGATCGATCGGGAGGCCGCGACCACCGGGTCGGCGCGATGACTCATCGGCGTCGTGCCGGCATGGTTGCCCTGACCAGAGAAGGAGAAGTGCCACCGCCCATGGCCGATGATCGAGGAGCCGATGGCGACGGCCTGCTCGGTGCCCACCAGACCGACGCCCTGTTCGACATGGAGTTCGATGAAGGAACCGATTCCGGCCAGCCGAGACTGGTCACGCCCGATCCGATCCGGTTCGAGGCCATAGCCACGGGCGACGTCGGCGAAGGTGTCGCCGGCTGCGTCCTTGAGACCGAGTGCCCGGTCGGCGTCGATGGCACCGGTGAGCAGTCGCGAACCGAGGCAGGCGACACCGAAGCGTGAGCCTTCCTCCTCGGGGAACACGGCGAGCGCGAGGGGCCGGGTGGACCGTTCGAGTGCACCGGAGGCCTTGAGCACGTCGAACGCCGCCAGCGCCGAGGCGACGCCGAGGGGTCCGTCGAACTCGCCGCCGCCGGGGACGGAGTCGAGGTGGGATCCGGTGACGACGGCATTCGCGCCCTGCGGGGTCGCCCAGGCCCAGGTGATGCCGTTGGCGTCGATCTCCGTGTCGAGGCCGCGGCGGGCCGCCTCGGCGAGGAACCACTCACGCAGCTCCCGTTCGGTGGCCGAGAACCCGGGCCGCTGGTAACCCGGGCCGCGGGTGTCGCGGCCGGTGTCCTCGATCTGGCTCAGCAGCGAGACGACATCGCTCATTGGCAGTTCACTCCGTTCGAAATCAGTCGGATCCGGTGATGCGTCGGTCCCATAGTCGGCTGGCCTCGGCAGCAGGGCCCGGATGGGAGGGACCGGTCATGCACCGATCCGATAGTCGGGGCCGCTCGACGATCGCCCGGACTCGGGGTCTCGACGATCGCCCGGGCCCTGGGTCAGTCCTGGTGGGTGGTGGCGGCGTCCGTTCCCGATGCTTCGGCTGCGGCTTCGAGATTGCCCAGCGCCGTGAACTCGGGGTCGTTGACGGCCGGTCCGCCGCCGACCGGCTGCCAGGTTCCGGCAGCGGAGGTGACGGTGTGGTTCAACGGTGACACCGACTCCGCGGCGGCGACCAGCGTCCCGTCCTTGACCTTCGCGATGGTCTCGGCGAGTTCGGGCGAGAGGAACCGGTCGGGGCCGGGTCCGGGCACGGTCTCGCGGATCGCTGCGATCACGGCTCCGGTCACCGGCGCCGGTGCTGCTTCCCGCATATCGCAGGCTCGGGATGCGGCATAGAGTTCGATGCCGACGACGGAGGTGAGGTTGTCGACGACCTTGCGCAGCTTGCGTGCGGCCGACCAGCCCATGGACACGTGGTCTTCCTGCATCGCCGAGGACGGGATCGAGTCGACCGAGGCCGGTGTCGCGCCCCGTTTGGCCTCGGAGACCATGGCTGCCTGCGTGTAGTGGGCGATCATCAGGCCAGAGTCGACTCCGGCATCATCGGCGAGGAACGGGGTGAGGTTCTGGTTGCGGGCGACATCCATCATCCGGTCGGTGCGACGCTCGGACATCGAGGCGACGTCGGCGGCGACGATGGCGAGGAAGTCCAGTGCGTGGGCCAGGGGTGCGCCGTGGAAGTTGCCGTTCGAGGACACCATTCCGTTGGTGAGCACGACCGGGTTGTCGATGGCTGCGCGCAGTTCGCGCTCGGCCACTTGCATGGCGAAGGCGACGGCATCGCGGGCGGCACCGTTGACCTGCGGGGCGCAGCGCATCGAGTACGCATCTTGGACGAGGTGGGTGGAGTCGCGGTGGCTGGCGGTGATGCCCGAGTCGGCCAGCGAGGCGAGCATGTTCGCGGCCGAGGCGGCCTGACCGTCGTGCGGGCGCAGCGCGTAGTGGAGTTCGGGGGCGAAGACGGCGTCGGTGCCGAAGAGTCCTTCGATGCTCATGGCCGCGGAGACGTCGACGGCGGTGAGCAGGTTCTCCAGGTCGGTCAGGGCCATGATGAGCATGCCGAGCATGCCGTCGGTGCCGTTGACGAGCGCGAGGCCCTCCTTCTCGGCCAGCGTCACCGGGGTGATGCCGGCGGCAGCGAGAATCTCATCGGCGGGGCCTGCCACTCCGTCGGGTCCTTCGGCCACGCCTTCGCCCATGACGACGAGCGCGCAGGCCGACAGTGGCGCGAGGTCGCCCGAGCAGCCGAGCGATCCGTATTCGTGGACGACCGGGGTGATGCCGGCGTTGAGCAGGTCGACGTAGGTCTGGAGGACCTCGGCGCGGACGCCTGCCCGACCGGTGGCGAGCGTCCGGGCGCGCAGCAGCATCAGCGCCCGCACGACTTCGCGTTCGACGGGTTCGCCGACGCCGGCGGCGTGGGAGCGGATGAGGGATTTCTGCAGCTGAGTGCGCAGTTCGGCGGGGATGTGCCGCTGGGCGAGTGCCCCGAATCCGGTGGAGACACCGTAGACGGGCTTCTCGGCCTGGGCGAGGGCGTCGATGGCCTCGCGGTACTTGTTCACTCGGGCCAGTGTGGCCTCACTCAGGGAGACCTTCGCGTCGTGGCGGGCGACCTCGACGACCTGGGCGAATGTGAGGGTGTCGGGGTCGAGATCGATGAAGACTGACATCTGGGACCTTTCGGTTGCTTGAGTGAAACGTTCGTGTGTTGCTGTTATGCGCTTCGTGTGGTGGCTTCAGCCGGTGAAAGCGCGGAAGTGCCCACGGCGTCTGTGCGTCTCAGACCTGTGGGCGGTTGTCGACGATGAGCTCGCCGCCGGAGTAGACGCGTTCGACCAGTTGGACACCGGGCCGGTAGGCCAGGTGCCGGCAGCTCGGCGCGTCGAGGACGGCGAGGTCCGCACGGGCTCCCACACCGAGGTGGCCGACGTCGGTCCGCTGCAGAGCGTTGGCTCCGCCGGCGGTCGCCGCCCACACCGCCTGTTCGACAGTGAAGTGCATATCGCGGACGCCGATGGCGATGACGAACGGCATGCTGTTGGAGAACCCGGAGCCGGGATTGCAGTCGGTGGCGATGGCCAGCGCGACTCCGGCGTCGACGTAGCGGCGGGCGTCGGGGTAGGGCTGGCGGGTGGAGAACTCGATGCTCGGCAGCAGGGTGACGACGGTGCCTGCCTCGGCGAGGACGGCGAGGTCCTCATCGGTCGCGAAGGTGGCGTGGTCGACGGACGCGCAGCCGAGTTCGGCCCCGAGCTTGAGCGCCCCACCCTCGGTGAGCTGATTGGCGTGCAACCGAGGTTTCATTCCGACGGTCTTGCCGGCGTCGATGATCCGCCGCGTCTGATCCTCGGTGAAGGCCCCGGTTTCGCAGAACACGTCGACCCACTTCGCCTTGCCTTCGGCTGCCGGGATGATCTCGTCGACGACGAGGTCGACGTAGCGTTCCGGATCGTCCTTGAACTCGGGCGGGACGACGTGGGCGGCGATGAGCGTCGATTCCTCGGTGTGCCGGTTGATGATGTCGAGGGCCTGGATCTCATCGGCAACGGTCAGTCCGTAGCCGGATTTGATCTCGAAGGTCGTCGTTCCCTGCCGCCTCGCCTGGTCGAGGAGGTGGACGAGGTTGGCTTCGAGTTCGGCCTCGGTGGCGGCGCGGGTGGCGGCCACAGTGGTGGCGATTCCCCCGGCCGAGTACTTCTGCCCGGCCATCCGGGCGGCGAATTCCTCGGACCTGTCACCGGCGAAGATGAGGTGATTGTGGCTGTCGACGAAGCCGGGGATGACGGCCTTGCCGCCGAGGTCGATGGTTTCGACTTCGGCCAACCCACCAACCGAGGTGACTTCCCCATTGACGATGTCATCGTCGTTGACCGTGGCCACATCGGCCCGCGGGGATGCTGGAGCATTCGCATTGGCATCGATGAAGTGCTCCTGCAGCGCTGTGTCCGCCTCAGCGGACGGTCCGGACCAGACGACTCGACCGTCGTCGATGAGCAGGGCGGCATCGGTGATGACGCCGAGTTCTCCGAGTGCGTCGAGGTCGTTGACGACCAATTCGCTGATCCCGGTGATGAGCTGCATGACGGTCGGCCCTTTCCGATCGAGAGTGGTTCCCTCTCAGTATGGACCGCCCGATGGCGGGGCAGAACCGCTCTCGCCGATAATTGTCCGATATTTCGGACAATCGGTGGTCGTGCCCGTGCGGGTGGTCCGGGCACGGACAGGATTGATTTGCCCGTGAGCCATGGGAACAGGCCAGGCCCCCGTCGGAGATGACCCCTCGACAGCGGGTGTGACGGCCTGGGCACACGCCCCGGCGACGAGTAGCCTGGCAGCATACCGACGACGTCCACCGATTCACGGACACGATCGTGGTTCCACCGACAGAGGAGACGGACGATGACCACTGACAACAACCTCGGCGCTGGAGGAGAGTCCGGTCGTTCGCTGGCCGGTCGAACGATGATCATGAGCGGCGGCAGCCGTGGGATCGGTCTGGCGATCGCTCTGCGCGCGGCCCAGGACGGGGCGAATATCGCACTGCTGGCGAAGACCGCCGAACCGCATCCGAAGCTCGAGGGCACGATCTATACCGCGGCCGAGCAGATCGAAGCGGCCGGCGGCAAGGCCCTGCCGATCGTCGGCGATGTCCGCAGCGAGGAATCCGTCGCCGAGGCGGTCGAGCAGACCGCGGAGACCTTCGGTGGGATCGACGTCGTCGTCAACAACGCCAGCGCCATCGACCTCTCCTCGACCGAGGACCTGCCGATGAAGAAGTTCGATCTCATGAACTCGATCAACTCGCGCGGCTCATTCCTGCTGGCCAAGACCGCCATCCCACACCTGAAGGTCTCGGATGCCGCACATGTGCTCACGCTGTCTCCGCCGCTCAACCTCAATCCGGCGTGGGCAGGCAGGCACTTGGGCTACACGATGGCGAAGTACGGGATGTCGCTGGTCACGCTCGGGCTGGCCGAAGAGCTGCGCGGGTCGGGAGTCGCGGCCAACAGCCTGTGGCCGCGGACGACGATCGCGACGGCCGCTGTGAACAACCTCCTCGGTGGCGAGCAGCTCATGGCACGCAGCCGCAAGCCCGAGATCATGGCCGAGTCCGCATGGGCGATCCTCACCTCCGATCCGCGCGAGGTCACGGGCAACTTCTTCATCGACGACGAGGTGCTGCAGGCTCGGGGCGTCACGGATCTGTCCGTCTATGCACACGATCCGTCACGGCCCGGCTCTGTCGGTCACGGCCCCGACGACCTCGAACTCGACCTCTTCCTCGACGAATAGGGGTGGGCGGCGGCCGATGACTCGCGGTCGGCAACTCCCCGCGACACACAAAAAGTCGAGCAGCACAGTTTCAAACCTGTGCTGCTCGACTTTTTCCGAGCTATTCAGCGGGTTCGTACTGTGGATTCCACGTTGGTACACCTTTCTCTGAAATGCCCCCGAGGAACGTGAGCATTTCGCAACAGCGTGTACCAAAGAGCCTGCTTGGACCGCAGGCCGCTTACTGTGCGGCGGATTCCTCGTCGCGTCGATCGAGCTCGGGGATCATCGGCACGCGCTGGCCGCGTTCTTCGGCCACCTCGGCGGCGCGGTCGTAGCCGGCGTCGACGTGGCGGATGACGCCCATGCCCGGGTCGTTCGTGAGCAGGCGCGCCAGTTTCTGGGCGGCCAGTTCGGTGCCGTCGGCCACGGAGACCTGTCCGGCGTGGATGGAGCGGCCGATGCCGACGCCGCCGCCGTGGTGGATCGACACCCAGGTAGCACCCGAGGAGGTGTTGACCAGGGCATTGAGCAGCGGCCAGTCGGCCACGGCGTCGGTGCCGTCGAGCATGGATTCGGTCTCACGGTAGGGGCTGGCCACCGATCCGGAGTCGAGGTGGTCACGGCCGATGACGATCGGGGCCGAGATCTTGCCTTCGGCGACGAGCCGGTTGAACAGGAGTCCCGCCTGGTGGCGTTCCTTGTAGCCGAGCCAGCAGATGCGGGCCGGGAGACCCTCGAACTCGACGTACTCGTTGGCAGCGTCGAGCCACGTAGCCAGGTGTTCGTTCTCCGGGAAGAGTTCCTTCAGCGCCTGGTCGGTGACCTCGATGTCCTTCGGATCGCCGGACAGCGCGACCCAGCGGAACGGTCCCAGTCCCTCGCAGAAGAGGGGACGGATGTAGGCGGGGACGAAGCCGGGGAATTCGAAGGCACGGTCGTAGCCGGCCTTGCGGGCCTCGTCGCGGATCGAGTTACCGTAGTCGAAGACCTCGGCGCCGCGGTCCTGGAATTCGACCATGGCCTTGACGTGCTTGGCCATGGACTCCTCGGCGCGGATGGTGAACTTCTCCGCATCCTGTTCGGCCTCGTCGTGCCAGTCGTCGACGCTCACTCCGACGGGCAGGTAGGACAGCGGGTCGTGGGCCGACGTCTGGTCGGTGACGATGTCGACTTCGGCGGCCTCAGGGCGGTCGAGGATGAGCGGGAGGATCTCGGCGGCGTTGCCGACGAGCCCGACCGACAGGGCCTGCTTGTTCTTCTTGGCTTCGATGACCTTGGCCAGTGCGGTGTCGAGGTCCGTTTCGACCTCGTCGAGGTAGCGCTTGCCTTTGCGGCGGTCGAGGCGGGTCTTGTCGACGTCGATGATGAGGCAGGCGCCGCCGTTGAGCGTCACGGACAGCGGCTGGGCTCCGCCCATGCCGCCGCAGCCGGCGGTGATGGTCAGGGTGCCGGCCAGCGTTCCGTCGAAGCGCTTGCGGGCGATGGCGCCGAAGGTCTCATAGGTGCCCTGGAGGATGCCCTGGGTGGCGATGTAGATCCAGGAGCCGGCGGTCATCTGGCCGTACATCATCAGGCCCTCGGCCTCGAGCTCGCGGAAGTGCTCCCAGTTGGCCCAGTCGCCGACGAGGTTGGAGTTCGCAATGAGCACGCGCGGGGCCCATTCGTGGGTGCGCATGACACCGACGGGCTTGCCGGACTGGATGAGGAGGGTCTCGTCGTCCTCGAGGTCATCAAGGGTGCGCACGATCGCGTCATAGGCTTCCCAGGACCGGGCGGCACGGCCGGTGCCGCCGTAGACGACGAGGTCTTCGGGGCGTTCGGCGACCTCGGGGTCGAGGTTGTTCATGAGCATGCGCTTGGGCGCTTCGGTCTGCCACGACTTCGCGGTGATCTCGGTTCCGCGGTCGGCGCGGATCACGCGGGACGGGTCGTGTTGGGTGAACGACGGCTTGGTGGTCATGGGATTCTCCTTGTCGCTGTGTCCGACGAGGCGGATGCTTGGCTGCCGCTTCGCCGTCGCGCCGAGGTGTGGGCTCCCCTGCGCTGTCGGCTCTGACTACACCATCCATTCTGACGACTGGAGCAGAATGCGGAAGTGGCCCGGATCAAGTTCCGTCCGATATCTCGGACATAAGCGAAACCGGTCAGCAACCGACCGCATCCGGCCGCCCGATCCATCCAGCTGCCTGATCCATCCAGCTGCCCGATCCCTTCGGTCACCCCGCCCCTTCGACCGGCCCCACCTCGATTCATTACACCTACTTCTCAATCAAGACGTTTTCGATCCTTTAAATCAAGATGCGAACCGCATAAGGTCATGGGCAATACCTCACCCCGGACGACCCATCCCCCACGATCACGCTCCACCCACACCTTCGAAAGAGGAACAACGATGTTCATCGCACCCACCGCCGTCGTAGCCGCCACCGAGTCCGACGCCCTGCTGACGACCCGCACCAGGGCGCAGAACTGGCGGTCGAAGGACATCGGGATCCCGGACCGGGAGCTCACCGACGCGGCACTGGAGGAACTGGCGCAGAGGGCGAACATCCTCGGCGAGGAATCATTCGAGCGCACCGTCGCAGCCGTGCGCTCCAGTCGCAGCGGCGAATGCCCGGTCATCCCGGACATCGCCTCGGCAGCTGAGATCTTCCGCGAATTTCTGCGGGCCGCCCGCATCGACGGCTGGCTCTATCTGCGCGAGTCCGACGGCTATGTCCACCCGTATCTCGTCGTGAGCATCGACGTCGAGCACGGAGACAAGACGCGCGGCCCCCGCGTGAAGCTCACGCTCGAAGCCGACAATCCCACGGTCAAACGACCCTCCCGAGCACCGCGGATCCTCTATTTCGAGGAGACCGAAATCGTCGGCAAGACCCCGGAAGAGGCGCTCACCGCGGCCGGAGCCTTCCGCGAATCCCCCGAGCTCAAGGACGAATACGCCCGACGCCGCGCGGATTTCCAGGAGATCATCGACCACGGATTCGGCCGCCAGTACATGTTCACCGGCCGCGCCATCCGCACCGACGACCACCGTGCGGCCAACCGGCGCAGCGGCCGCAAGGTCGTCAACGACGTCGCCCCCGACGAGATCGCCGGTCTGCGCGGAGTCAGCGCCTCGGTGCTCTTCGACGCCGGCGAATACGGACCGATCCCCGTCCTCACCGCGGTGCGCGTGTTCGACCTCGCGGCCCAGGACTATCTCGATGTCAACACCGGGGACCTGCGTGCCTACGAATACGACCCCACGCTCCAGGACAAGCTCGTCCTGCCGCCCGAGCAGCGGGAGCTGCTGACCATCCTGACCACGGACATCGAGGTCTTCACGGGCGACATCATCGAAGGCAAGTCCGCCGGCAACGTCATCCTCGCCAAAGGCCGCCCCGGAGTCGGCAAGACCCTGACCGCGGAGGTCTATGCCGAAGTCATCGGCAAACCCCTCTACTCCATTCACTCCGGCTCACTGGGCATCACGCCGGAGGCGGTGCGGAAGAACCTCGAGATCATCTTCGATCGGGCGAAGCGCTGGAGTGCCGTGCTGCTGCTCGACGAGGCCGACGTCTTCGTCCTCGAACGCGGCTTCGACCTCACGCAGAACGCCATCGTCGCGGAGTTCCTCCGCACTCTCGAATACTTCGACGGGCTCCTGTTCCTCACGACCAACCGCACGAACGGCGTCGACGAGGCGATCCTGGCCCGCTGCGCGGCCGTCATCGACTACCAGGCCCCGTCCGCCGAGGATGCCCGCCAGATCTGGCAGATCATGGCCGCCGGCAACGAGGTGGAGCTCGGCGACGATCTCCTCGACCGACTCGTCGCGGAGTTCCCCGACATCACCGCCCGTGACATCAAGATGGTGCTGCGCCTGGCGCTGCGCATCTCCGCCCACCGAGGAGAACGCCTCGACCTCGACGACTTCGCCCATGCCGCACGCTTCCGGGGCATCCGGATGGCCAGTGCCGCGGAGGCGACCGAACTGGTCGGCACCCGATGAAACTCGAGACACGGCAGTTGGAGTACTTCTCCATGGTCGCGCGCGAGCGGCACTTCGGGCGGGCCGCCGAACGCCTCAATCTCGCACAGCCGTACCTGTCGCAGCAGATCCGCAAGCTCGAGAGGCAGCTGGGCACCACTCTGCTCAACCGCACCACCCGCTCCGTGACGCTCACCGACGCCGGAGCTCACCTGCTCGAGGAGGCCGATCGCGTGCTCGCCCACCTCGACGCCCTCGGCAAGGAAGTCCAGCTCATCGGCGCGGGGCTGACCGGTCCGCTGCGACTGGGCTTCACCGGGTCAACGACGTACGGGATCATGCCGCAGATCGTGCGACGCACGGCGAGCGCCGCACCGAAGCTGCAGCTCAACGTCAGCGGAGAGATGGTCACTCCCCGGCTCGTCGACCGCCTGCTCGACCGCAGCATCGACATCGCTCTGCTGCGCGGCGACACCCAGGCGAAGGGGCTGAGCAGCAGCGTCATCGGCAGCGAACCCTCCATCCTCGCGGTGCCCTCGGATTCCGCCCTCGATGCGCCCGAATCGATCACCGCCGACGAACTCGGCGAGCACGCCCTCGTGGGATACCCCGAGAATTCGACGCTGTCGAAGATGACCGCGGAATTCCTCGGCCGACACGGCTCGCGCCCCGACTACTCCGTCCGGGCCTCGGAGACATCGACGCTGATGTCGCTCGTCGCCGCAGGTCTCGGCGCCGCGATCGTCCCCCACACCGCCACCGCCCTCGGCATCCCCGGGGTCCGCTTCCGCACCATCGACGAGGCGCCGCGCACCGACCTGACCGTCGTCTGGCGTACCGACGAGGAGACCCGCACCATCACCCGGATGATCGAGATCATCACCGAAGTCGTCGGCGAGAACATCGACGACCCCACCGCCGATGAGAAGGAGCAGCCAGCGTGAAGATCACTGGCGTCGAAGCCGTCCCGTACCGCATTCCCATGCGCAAACCGCTCAGGTTCGCCAGCGGCGAGGTCCACCACATCGAGCACGTGCTGCTGCGGATCACGACCGATGAGGGCCTCGTCGGCTGCGCGGACATCCCACCGCGTCCCTACACCTACGGGGAGACAAAAGAATCCGTCGTCGGCATCGTGAACGGAGTGTTCTCGGAGGCGCTGCTCGGCGCCGATCCGCTCGACCGTGCCCTCATCCATTCCCGGCTGCACCGCACCATCGGCAACCAGACGGCCAAGGGCGGGGTCGACATCGCCCTGTGGGACCTCATCGGCAAGTCGCTGGACACCCCCGTCCACCGTCTCCTCGGCGGGTTCGCCGATTCGCTCGAGGTCTCCCATATGCTCGGATTCTCCCCCACCGAGGCGGTCGTCGAGGAGGCGCAGAAGTTCACCGAGACGTACGGAGTGCGGTCGTTCAAGATCAAGGTCGGCAGGCGTCCGGTCTCCCTCGACGTCGAACTCGTCGCCGCTCTGAGAGAAGAGCTCGGCGACGATGTGCTGCTCTATCTCGACGCCAACCGCGGATGGACCGCCACCGAGGCCGCGCAGGTGCTCGAAGCCACGTCCGGCCTCGACCTGCGGTTCTTCGAAGAGCCCGACGATGCCGACGAGATCCTCGGACGACGCCGCCTCGTCGCGGCCTCCCCCATTCCCATCGTCGCCGACGAATCGGCACCGAACCTCGGCGCCGCGGCCCGCGAGATCCATACGGGCGGAGCCAGCGCGCTGTCGATCAAGACCGCCCGGACCGGGTTCACCGAATCCCAGAAGATCCTGTCCTACGCCGAGGCGCTCGGCCTCGACGTCCTCATGGGCAATCAGATCGACACCCAGCTCGGCAGCACTGCGACGGTGACCTTCGGTGCGGCCTTCGAACACTCCTCACGGTGGCCCGCCGAACTCTCGAACTTCCTCGACATGGCCGATGACCTGATCGCTTCCCCGATCGAGATCACCGACGGACGGGTCCATGCCCCGACCGTGCCCGGCGTCGGCACGATCATCGACGAGGACAAGCTCGCCCGATACCGCATCGACCGATAACCCGAACCGCCCCCTCACCCCGACCACCCGGCCCCGACCTCAACCTCGAAGGAGAGAACATGCTCTACCTCGTCAGAATGGACGTCACGCTGCCGCAGCATCTGTCGGCAGACGACACCGCCGAGCTGCTGGCCCGTGAGAAGAACTATTCGCAGGAGATCCAACGCGACGGCAGGTGGAAGGAGATCTGGCGAGTCGCCGGCGAATATGCGAACTACTCGGTCTTCGACGTCGCTGATCACGACGAACTCCACACCATCCTCAGCGGTCTGCCGCTCTTCCCCCATATGAAGATCGCCGTCACCCCGCTGGCCGCCCATCCATCTCATATCTGAGGCAGGCAGCCGGCGCTCGCCGCGCCGCTGACGGCCGACAGAGCCCCGTTCACCAGAAAATCTCGACGCCGGAACCGATCCGGCACTGTATCAAAGGAGAGACACATGTCAGAGAACAGCTTCACCGCCGAGGTCGACGCCAAGGCCGCCGATTCCGGCGCCAATGCCTCCGCCCAGTTCCGTGAGCGTCAGGCTCGCGCCGGCTCCGGCGGAGTCGTCGACCACGAGCGGGTCGCCCTGCTGGCCGGGAAGGCGATCAAAGCCCTCAACGATCTCGTCTTCGAAGAGCAGGTCAGCTACGAGGAGTACAACGCGCTCAAGGCGTGGCTGATCAAGGTCGGTGAGGACGGCGAATGGCCGCTGTTCCTCGACGTCTGGCTCGAACACTCCGTCGAAGAGGTCGCCAACGAAGACCGCGAGGGTTCGAAGGGCACCATCGAGGGCCCCTACTATGTCTCGGACTCCCCCGAGTTCGCCTGGAACGACACGATCCCGATGCGCTCCGACGAGCCGGGCACTCCGTTCGTCTTCAAGGGACAGGTCACGTCCGTCAGCGGGGAGCCGCTGCCAGGGGCCAAGCTCGAGCTCTGGCACGCCGACAACTTCGGCTTCTATTCCCAGTTCGCGCCCGGACTGCCCGAGTGGAACCTGCGCGGCACCTTCGTGGCCAATGAGGCCGGCGAATACGAGATCCACACGATCCGGCCCGCGCCCTACCAGATCCCCACCGAGGGTGCCTGCGGTCAGCTCATCGAGGCGGCCGGCTGGCACGCCTGGCGTCCGGCGCACATGCACTTCAAGGTGTATGCGCCCGATCACCAGCTCATCACCTCGCAGCTGTACTTCCCCGGCGATCCGCACAACGACGACGACATCGCCTCGGCCGTCAAGCCCGAGCTGATGCTCGATCCGCAGCCCAATCCGGACGCCGAGGGTGAGATGGTCACCTACAACTTCGTTCTCGACCCCCAGCGCTGATCCACAGCGGGCCGAGACGCGGCCCGACAGTTCCGAAGCGAAATGGCACACCTTTCTCTGGAATCATCACTGAAGAACGTGAGCGATTCAGAGCAGGGTGTGCCGTTTCGGTGTCCATCCAGGACGACCGGACCGTCACAGCTCGGGGATGCCGTCGCCGAGGTGGACCGCCGCCAACTCCGTGCGCGACCGGATCCCGAACTTCTCGTAGATGTGCGTGAGATGGTACTGCACCGTCTTCTCCGCGATGAAGAGTCGGCGCGAGTGTTCTCCTCGAAGATCGGCGGCGACCGAGCGTGCCAGACGGGCCGGAACCTGCATCGCCAGATAGTCGCTGAGGATGGCGCCGTGTCCGGCTCGGCTCATCACTTCGTCGACGGGACGTCCCTGCCAGAGCCTGATCTCGGCTGCCGTCCACTGCGGCAGCTGAGCCAGCAGCGGAATGTTCGCGTCATCGCAGATGCGCAGTCCCGTCTCCGCGGTCTGCATCGCTTCGTCCCATTCGCCGAGGAAGTACTGGACTCGTGACCTCAGGCGGACGCATTTCGGCTTGTCGAGAATGCGTGCTGCTCAGCATCCAATTGATCGCCGACACCTGCCGACTCGACGTCGACAGAATCTGCGTCGACCCGGGAGTCGCCGCCAGAGCCCCCCGCGACCCCCTGCACCGGTGAGATCCGGTAGCTGGCCGGGGTTCGGGCGAGTTTGATCGGCGAGGCCACCCCGCGGCAGCCGTCGTCGAACTCCACGACCATCTCACGGTGCGCGGTATGCGGGTGCTCGACCACCTCGGCGGCATCGAGGATCGGTCCGGCGGGCACGCCGATGCCCATGAGCTCCTCGGCCAGCTTCTCCGCGGAGGTTTCCGCCATGAGCGCTTCGAGCTCGGTCCGCAGCGCGTCCCGGTTGCCCAGGCGCGCGGCATTGTCGACGAAGCGCGGATCCTCAGCCAGGCCCGGAGCGCCGAGGTGGTCGACGAGCCTGGCGAACTGTCCGTCGTTTCCGGCCGTGATGAACACCTGCCCGGAACCGGTCGCGAACGCCGAGTACGGAGCGATGTTCGGATGGTCGTTGCCGGTCGGCTTCGGCACCGACCCGCCGCCGAAGAAGTTCGGCAGGTGCGGGTGCATGACGGAGATCCCGCAGTCGAAGAGCGTCGTCTCGACCCGCTGACCGCGCCCGCTGGTCACCCGTTCCTGCAGCGCCATGAGCACTCCGATGGCTGCGTTGAGTCCGGTGACCATGTCGACGGCGGGCATGCCGATGCGCATCGGCCCTGTCGATGAGTCTCCGTTGACCGACATCAGTCCCGACATCGCCTGGATGATCGCGTCGTAGCCGGGCCGCCCGCCCAGCGGGCCGTCATCGCCGAAGCCGGTGATCGAGGCGTGCACAAGGTGCGGGTAGCGGTGAGGTATGTCCTCGACGGGGTCGAGGCCCCATTTCGCCAGGGTCCCGGTCTTGAAGTTCTCGACGAGGACATCGGCACCGGCCAGCAGCCCGTGCAGTGCGTCCTGTCCCTCCTCGGTGCGCAGATCGAGGGCCATCATCCGCTTGTTGCGGTTGATCCCGGCGAAGTAGCTCGAGACCTCGGGTGCCACGAACGGCGGCCCCCAGCTGCGCGTATCATCGCCGGCCGGCGGCTCGACCTTGATGACGTCGGCGCCGTGATCGGCCAGGATCTGTGTGCAGTAGGGCCCGCCGAGGATGCGCGAGAGATCGACGACGGTGATCCCGGCGAGCGCTCCCGCGCTCATTCGGCACTCCCGCCGCGGCGCGCAGTCCCCTCGTGGTCGGGTCGATCGAAGCCGCCCTCGCCGAGGATGTCCTCCACAGCCGCGAACGCCTCGTCCCGACTCAGGCCGACATCGTCGATGAGGGCATCGAGGACGGCATCGTCTTCGACGACGGGCACCAGCGGGTTCTGCGGCATCAGCTTGTGCCGCAGGACCAGGGAGGCGGTGACGAGGCGCGACCAATCGCCGCGATCGGCACCGACCCGGGTGCCCTCCCAGGCCATGATGACCGCGGTGACGAGGTTGTAGGCGGCGGTGGCCAGCTGACGCACGCGCGCCTGATCTGCACCTTCGGGCGTGGATTCGATCCCGTGCAGCAGCTCCGAACTCAGCGCGCTCACCTGCTCACGGAACACGGCCGGGAGGTCGGCCGCCTCGGCGAGGAGATTCTCCAGGTGGAGGAACAGCGGCTTCAGCGCACCCGAGCGGTGGGCGGCGCGGATGACGTCGAGGGCGACGATGTTCGAGGTGCCCTCCCAGATCGACCCGAGCTGGGCATCGCGGAAGATGCGGGCGTCGCCGTACTCCTCGATGTAGCCGACCCCGCCGCGGATCTCCATCGCATCGGCGGTGACCTTGCGGGCGTCGCGGGTGGCGCGGAACTTCATGAGCGGGGTGAGGATGCGCAGCACCGAGGCGGCCTCGGCATCCCCCGCATCCGCGCGGGCGAAGACGACGGACGTGTGCAGCGCGATCGACAGCGCCTGCTCCGTGGTCGTCATGATCTTCGCGAGCTGGCGACGCTGCAGGGGCAGCTTGGCCAAGGTGGTGCCGAAGGCTTCGCGATTGCGGCAGATGAACTTCGACTCCCCGAAGGCACGGCGCATGAGTCCGGCGGCGCGCACGCCGTTGGACAGGCGTGAGGAGTTGATCATGTCGGCCATCTGCACGAACCCCTGTCCGACATCGCCGACGAGGTAGGCGGTCGCGCCCTGCAGGCTGATCTCACCGCTGGGCATCGACCGCGTGCCGAGTTTGTCCTTGAGGCGGACGATGCGCATCGCGTTCTGCGAACCGTCGGGCAGGGTGCGGGGCAGGAGGAAGAGGCCGATTCCCTTGATGCCGGGCTTCGCGCCCTCGGGGCGGGCGAGGACCATGGCGAGTTCGGCATCGGCGTTCGAGCAGAACCACTTCTCGCCGGTCAGCGCCCAGGTGCCGTCACCGTTGTCGACGGCTGTGGTCGCGGCCCGACCGACGTCGGAACCGGCGTCCTGTTCGGTCATGAACATTGCGCCCTGCGTCAGGTTGTCGAGATCCGTGCTGGTCAGACCGGACAGATAGCGGTCTATGAGGTCGGGCGAACCGAACTTGCGCAGGGTGCGAGTGAGCGCATCGGTCATGGACACGGGGCATTCGAGGCCGAATTCGGCCTGTGCGAAGAGGTAGAAGAAGAGGTACTTCGCCACCGGTGGTAGCGGCGCCTCCCAGCCGAAGACGCCGGGCCGGTGGCTCATCGCGGCCATCCCGAGTTCACCGAAGGCCACTTCCTGCAGGCGACGATAGGCCGGGTGGATCTCGATCGACTGCCGATCGGCACCGCTGCGGATGCGGTGCTGGAGGATCGGAGGATTGACGTCGGCATCGTGGGCGAGGTCGTCGAGTTCGCCGCCGAGGCGGGGTCCGAGGTCCTCGAACACCGGCCGCAGGTGCGCGAGCAGCTTCTCCTCGAGGTAGAGCGGCAGCAGGTCCTTAAGCGACTTGTCGTCGGCGAAGCGGTCGATGCCGCGGCTGTCCGGCACGGGGGTCATGGTCGTGTCGGGCGTCGGGACAGTCTCACGCAAGATAATCTCCTTTGATAGCTGCTTCGACGCTACGCCCGCAGTTCTGCGGCTGGCAAAGACATTTCTCTTATCCCTGATAATCTCCAGTTATGGCTGAACCGAGTCTCAAGCGTCTCCAGTACTTCATCGCGCTGGCCGAGCACGGCAAATTCCAGGCCGCCGCCGACGCCGTGAACATCTCCCAGCCGGCGCTGAGCGCCGAACTCAGAAGACTCGAGGACTTCGTCGGCAAACCGCTGTTCCACCGCAGCCCCGTGACGAAGCTGACCGCGGCAGGCGAGGCGCTGCTGCCGTATGCGAAGTCCGCCGTGGGTGCGGCGCACCGGTTCAACGAGTTCGCGGCGGCGGTGGACACCGGGGCACCGACGTCGATCTCGATCGGCACCGTGGCCACATTCCTCCACCGCGGCCTGCCGCAGACGATCACGGACTTCTCCGCTGCGCATCCGGACATCCTCGTCACCACCGAGGAGGCGACCTCGGCGGCGCAGTCGGACATGCTGCTCGGCCACGACATCGACATCGCCTGCGGTCACATGCCCCTCCAGCATCCCGGCGTCGTGTGCACTCCGGCGGCCCGGGAGTCCTTCTGGCTGTGCGCCCCGGCGGATTCCCAGGTCACCACCATCGCCGAGGCGGTCGATTCCCCGTTCGTCATCTTCCGCAAGAGCGCCTCCCCGATCTATCACGACACCGTCGTGGGCATCTGCCGCACGCACGGATTCGAACCGCAGATCCACCACCGGACGGCCAGCTGGTCGGCGGCCGTGGAGATGGTCGCCCACGGACTCGGCGTCTCCCTCGTCCCCTCGCCCGTGGCGCGCAGCTACCACGGCGATGAGCGGCTGGTCTTCACGCGGGTCGGCACCCGCCCGAACGCCCCGCAGGCGTGGATCACCGTCCGCCGGGAAGACCAGTCCACGCTCGTCGGCGACCTCGCCCTCGACCTCGTCATCGCCTCGGAATCACTGGCCGACCCTGTCGGCGAGTGAGCGTCCGCCACTCGACAGCTGAACGTCCGCGGTCACCCTGTCCCGGGATTCGTGCGCCCGCTCCTCGACACTTGAACCACCGCGGTCATCCTGCCCCGGGATTCGTGCTCCCGCGTCGTGCGCTGCGGACATCCCGGACCCCGGGCGGTACCGGGCGCTCATGCTCTGCCAGGGCCGCCTCGGCGATGTCGAATCATTCCTCTGATACTCAGCGCGCAACAATGAGCTGTGCGGCCATCGGAGCTGGTATCAGCGAAAATTCCCACGGCCGACTCTACGGCCCGGTAGGCCACAGAACACCAGGGAACTCAGCTCCATCATCACTTCGGGTTATGCCATCATAACCAGAATATGTTTGCGCGGACCTGGTGGGCAACTTACGGTGAACGAGCACCGATACCTCGTCTTCGACCCCTGGCATCGGTAGGCGCAATGACGCTCCACCTGAGAGGAATCGCATGTCTGATTCGGTCAACACCGCGAAACGCGCTCGCAAAGCCGGAATCGCATCATTCGTCGGAACCACCATCGAGTGGTACGACTTCTACATCTACGGGACCGCCTCGGCGCTGGTGTTCGGGCACGTCTTCTTCCCCGACACTCTGCCCGCCGGCGTCGGCACGCTGCTCTCCTTCGTCACACTGTGGGCGGGCTTCCTCGCTCGCCCGCTCGGCGGAATCATCTTCGGCCACTTCGGCGACAAGTACGGGCGGAAGAAGACACTCGTTGTCACCCTCGTCATGATGGGCGCGGCCTCGTTCCTCGTCGGCCTGCTGCCGGGATATGCGACCATCGGCATCGCCGCTCCGATCATCCTCACCTGTCTGCGCATCCTGCAGGGCATCGCTGTCGGAGGCGAATGGGGCGGCTCCGTGCTCATCGCCAGTGAGAACGCCCCGAAGGGCAAGGGAGTCCTCTACTCGGCCTTCGCTCAGCAGGGTTCGCCGGCGGGAAACCTCATCTCCTCGGGCATGTTCTTCGTCCTCGCGCTCCTGCCGACCCCGCAGTTCCTCCTCTTCGGCTGGAGGATCGCATTCCTCGCGTCGATCTTCCTCATCGTCATCGGTCTCGTCATCCGCCTCAGACTCGAAGAGCCGGAGAACATGAAGGCCGCGAAGAAGAAGGACGCCGTCGTCAAGGTCCCTGCCGTCGAGGCGATCAAGAAGCACTGGGCGCTCATCCTCCTCGGCGCCGGTGCGCTGCCGCTCATCCAGGTCACCTATCTCAAGACGACCTTCGCCACTGCGTGGGCCACGGACACCTCTCACTCTTGGGCCTACAGCTCGTCGACGTTCCTCGCCGTCGTCACCCTCGCACTCGTCGTGCAGTTCATCGTCCAGCCCTTCGGCGCGATCATCCTCGACCGGGTCAAGGACATGCGCAAGGCGATCTTCTGGATCATCCTGCCGGAGTTCGTCCTCATGCCGCTCATGTTCTTCGCGATCGAGCTGGGCCATCCCGGGATCGCCCTCGCAGCCATGGCCGCCGCGACCGTTCCGCATTCGCTGTTCTACGCCGGAATCGGCGGAATCATCGCACGGGCATTCCCCACGAGGGTCCGATACACCGGCATCTCCCTGGCCTACCAGCTGTGCTCGATGACCGTGGGCGGAGGCACCGCTGCGGCCGCGCAGTGGATGTACACGAGCTCGGGATCCATCGTTCCGGTGGCGATCCTCAGCGCCGGCTATGCGCTGGTCTCCCTCGTCTGCACCCTCATCCTGCTCAACAAGACCGGCTGGACGGCAAGCGAGAACTCGAAGGCCGAAGCCGCCGACGAAGCGGAGTTCGCCGCGGCTCTCGCAGCAGAGGAAGCCGACTCGGACTCCGAACCTGGTCCGGTGCGCGCTCCGGTCACTCCCTGAGGCCCGCCCTCTACGACGATGCGGCCCCGAGTCCATGGTGGGCTCGGGGCCGCATCACGCTGCGTGGTCAAGGTACACCTCTCTCTGAACTGCTCACGTTCCTCGGTGAGCAGTTCAGAGAAGGCAGTACCGAATCACAATCGACAACTCTGAGCGCGCAGAATCCGCCCCGCACGCACCTCACCGCAGGTAGAGGCGGACCGTATCGATCTCGTCGCGGAGCAGCCGAATCTCCTCAGGCGTCGGCGCCTGGGTCTGCGTGACATCCTCGGCGACGGCCAGATCCCAGCCGGTCGCGGCCCGGACCTGCTCGACGGTGACTCCGGGATGGACCTCGGTGAGCTCGAGTTCGCCGAGGCGCTCGCGCCGCCGCAGGATCCCCAGCGGCGTGATGACGGTGGAGACGCCGAATCCGCGCGGCTGGAGGAAGTCGGGATGCTCGGCCGCACGCACCGGCGAAGCCGAGGTGACGAAGTCGAGGTCGGCCGGGAAGGCGGCAGGATCGTGGCGGCGGACGATGACGAAGACCTCGCCGGCATTGGCCATGATGTCGGCGGCTCCCCCGGATCCGGGCAGGCGCACTTTCGGCGAATCCCAGTCGCCGATGACTGTGGTGTTGAGCGAACCGTGCCGGTCCACCTGCGCCGCTCCGAGGAAGCCGACGTCGACGTTCCCACCCTGGAGCACGTAGCCGAAGAGGGCATGCATGTTCACGACCGCCTCGGCGCCGGAGACGACGACGGAGTCCGCGATGCCTTCGGCCATCGACTCGGGGTGCGCGCCGGCGACCCCGGATTCGTAGATGAGCTCGATGTCCGGGTTGAGCGTGCGGTGAGCGAGGTCGACGGCCAGCGTAGGCAGCCCGACCCCAGCGAAGACGGTTCGGCTGCGGGCGAGCATCTTCGCGGCCGCGCAGACGATGAGTTCGGTTTCGGTGAATTCCCTCGCCGAGGCGGTGCTCATCTCAGGCTCCCTTCGCTCGGCTGGGTACGGCGTCCGTAATCGACCACGCCCGAGGGGCGCGGGTCCACGAGCAGACCCCGGAGGCGATCATGGCCGATCGACTCGAGGTATTCGGCATGATCGCGGGTGCCGCGCACGTGGACATCGAGCCATTCCTGCAGCCGCTCGGGATCCTTCGAGATCGCGGTCCATTCCCGGTAGAAGGCGTTGTCGCGGTCGTACGAGCCCTGCACATAGGACGGGTGTGCGCCGGTCGGAACTGCGCAGACGGCATCGACGGCATGGGCAAGGATGATGGTGCGGTTCGGGTCCGAGCGGACCACCTCGTCGTCGACGATCTCTTCGACGGTGACGATGACGTGCTCGGCGGCGAAGACCGCTTCCTGCTGGGTGCCCGTGATGCCCCAGATCTGGACGTTCCCGCGCCGGTCGGCACGCTGGGCGTGGATGATCGTGACGCCGGGGTTGAGAGGAGGCACGACATGGATGCGCCTGCCCGAATACGGATCGACGACGGAGCGGATGTCCGGATTGATGCCCGGCATATCGGATCCGACGAACGAGTTCAGCGGCGCGAACGGCAGTCTGGCCGCGCCCGCGTGGTAGCGCAGCGTCATCGCGTGGTGCGAGTACTCCTCGACGGCCAGCGGTCTGGGATCAGCAGCTTCGATCCGGCGCCGCACCTCGTAGAGGCTGCCGGCCGAACCGGAGGCGAAGAACGAACAGACGAGGCGGTCGACGCAGTCGGCTGCGATCATCATGTCGCTGAGCAGGTCGGGGGTCAGCCGGCAGAAGGTGAGCCCGGAAATGCCCTGGCGGATGATCTCGTGCCCGGCGGCGAACGGGATAAGGTGGGAGAACCCCTCGAGCGCCACGGTGGCTCCGTCCCTGACATACCGCTCGATGGCCTGCGGCAAGCTGACGACTGTGTCACTGTCCATGGTTCGCAGGTTATAGCAATTACCCAAAACTGCAAAACACTTCTGTGATTATTGCCATTTCATGCAATAATGAAGACATCCGCCCAGCGGTCGCCTGACACAGGAGAACACTATGGAGCTGCAGCAGATCCGCGCCTTCGTCGCCGTCGCCGAGGAACTCCACTTCGGCCGTGCCGCCGAACGCCTCGGCATGGCCCAACCGCCGCTGAGCAGGACGATCCGCACCCTCGAGGCCGAGCTCGGGGCCTCGCTGTTCCAGCGCACCACCCGCTCGGTCAGCCTCTCCCCCGCCGGCGAGGCCCTGCTCGAACCGGCCAAGCACATGCTCGCCACCCAGCAGGCCGCCATCGAATCCGTCCACCGCTCCTCCAGCGGCGAAGTCGGCCGCGTGAGATTCGGCTACTCGCATCCGTCCTCCCGCGACCTCGCCGCATCGCTTGTCACCGCCTCGCACGAGCGCAGTCCGGGAATCGCCTTCCATCTCGAATCGACCGTCTATGCCGACGAGGGACTCGAACGGATCATGGACGGCACGCTCGACCTCGCGCTCGTCCGCTGGCGGCGGCGCCCGCCGCTCATCGCCGGGCGCCCCGTGGCGATCGAACGCCCCTGCGCGGCGATGCCGGCCGCCCACCGCCTGGCCGGACGGAAGACCATCGACGTCAGCGAGCTCGCCGACGAGCCCTTCGTGATGCTGCCGGCCCGACCGAATTCGAACCTGCGCGAGACCGCCATGCGCCTGTGCCTCGACGCCGGATTCAACCCGCGCATCGTCCAGGAGGCCCCGGACTCACAGTCGATCTCGGCGCTCGTCGCCGCCGGAATGGGCATCACGATCACCTACGACTCCGTTGCCGCGGGCTTCGATTCGCGGATCTCGGGCGTACCGCTCGACGTGCCCCAGGAGGCGTCACAGCTCTACCTGGCCTACCGCCTCGATCACCAGGACGCAGCGCTCGACACCGTCCTCGACGTCGCCGAGGCGGTCCTGCCGACCGTCCGGTGAGTTCAGCTGACCCTGTCGACCGCCCACCGAGCCCGTCGGTTCGCCGCCCATTCATTGAGACGCCCCCTTGTCAGTCTCAATCCATTCGGATATGTTCATAAATCAGAACGTATTGATATCAGCATCGACAGTGATGCCGAATATGTCGGTGCCGCGGCTGACGCAGTCGGACGGCTCGACCACAACTCGAGGGAGATCCTGTGTCCGAAGACATCGTCATCTGTGAGCCCCTCCGCTCCCCCGTGGGCGGATTCGGCGGACAGTTCAAGAACGTTCCGCATGAGGAGCTCGGCCGGCAGGTGCTCACCGCACTGCTCGAGAAGACCTCCCTGCCCGGTGAGGTCATCGATGACGTCGTCCTCGGCAACTGCTATCCGCACATGGAGACCCCGGCGATCGGCCGCGTCGTCGCCCTCAACGCGGGACTGCCGATCACCGTTCCGGGCCGCCAGGTCGACCGCCGCTGCGGTTCCGGCCTGCAGGCGATCGCCGACGCCCATGCGATGATCTCGGCCGGTTTCGCCGATGTCGTCATCGCCGGAGGCACCGAGTCGATGAGCCGCGCACCGTTCTTCAACGAGGAGATCCGCTGGGGCGTCAAGGGCGGCAACATCGAACTCAAGGACGGCCTCGTCCGCGGCCGCCTCACCGCCGGCGGCGATGACTACCCCGTGCCGGGCGGAATGATCGAAACCGCGGAGAACCTGCGTCGTGACTACGGCATCTCCCGGGAGGACCAGGACGCCTATGCGGTGGAATCGCACCGTCGGGCCGCCGCGGCGACGGAGGAGGGGAAGTTCGCCGAGGAGATCGTGCCGATCACGCTGCCGGCCACCCGCAAGACCCCCGAACAGGTCATCACGACCGACGAGCACATCCGCCCGGGATCGACGGTGGAGAAACTTGCGAAGCTCACGCCCCTGCGCGCGAAGTTCGACGATGAGGCCACGGTGACCGCAGGCAACGCCTCGGGCCAGAACGACGGCGCGGCGATGTCCATCGTGACCACCGCGTCGAAGGCCGCCGAGCTGGGGCTGCGGGCCTTCGCCCGGATGCGCAGCTGGGCCGTGGCCGGGGTGCCGCCGAAGACGATGGGCATCGGCCCGGTGCCGGCCGTGGCCAAGGCGCTCGAACGCGCGGAGCTCGGCCTGGGCGACATCGACCTCATCGAACTCAACGAGGCCTTCGCCGCGCAGGTCCTGGCGTGCACGAGCGAATGGAAGCTCACGGAATCCGACTTCGCCGAACGGCTCAACGTCAACGGCTCCGGCATCTCGCTCGGACACCCCGTCGGCGCCACCGGCGGCCGGATTCTCGCCACCCTGCTGCGAGAGATGGACCGACGCGGTTCGCGCTACGGCATCGAGACCATGTGCATCGGCGGCGGTCAGGGCATGGCCGCGGTCTTCGAGTCCGTCGCCTGATCAGCCGCCGGCCCGGCGATGCCGGGCTGGCCCTCTGGGTCGACCCGCGCCCCACCCGGAAGACTCACGAAGGCCCGTCCGCCCATGCGCGGACGGGCCTTCTCGCGTTCTCAGCCCGCGTTCCGCCAGGTTCCCGACTGACGCCTGTCCAACGCACTCCACGCGTCCGACACCTCGGACGATATCCCTACTGACCCCGTTGTCTTCACGCAGGTCAGAGCCGAGGATGAGGATCATGAACGCAACGAAGCAGCTCCTCGCCGGAGTCCGAATCGCCGATTTCTCCCGCGTCCTCGCCGGTCCCTACGCCACGGCGATGCTCGCCGATCAGGGTGCCGAGGTGATCAAGATAGAGATGCCCGGCCACGGCGACGATTCCCGACATCTCGGACCCTTCACCGATTCCGGGTCGACGTACTTCACCGGACTCAACCGCGGCAAGCGCTCGATCGAGGCCGATCTCAAGGACCCCGAGCACCATGCACGCCTGCTCGAGCTCATCGCCGACTGCGATGTCGTCGTCGAGAACTTCCGTCCCGGCGTCGCCGCGAAGCTCGGACTCTCCTTCGACGACGTCAAAGCCGTGAAACCCGATATCGTCTACGCGTCGATCTCCGGTTTCGGCCAGGCCGGCAATCAGGCCGGACGTCCTGCCTACGACACGGTCATCCAGGCCCTGAGCGGGCTCATGGCCTCGACCGGCTTCCCCGACGGCTCCCCCACCCGGGTCGGGGAATCCATCGCCGACGTCTCCGCCGGCGTCTTCGCCGCCTTCGGCATCTCCTCGGCGCTCTTCCACCGCCAGATGACCGGCGAAGGCGCCCATATCGACATACCGATGCTCGACGTCATGCTCGCCATGCAGCCGACGAACGCCTCCATCCACGCCGCCGGCACCAGCCCGACCCGAGTCGGCAACCGCCACCCGGTCTCGGCCCCTTTCGACACCTACCGCGCCGCCGACGGACTCCTCGTCATCGCCGTGGCCAACGACCGGCTCTTCGGCACTCTCGCCCGCACCCTCGGCAAGCCCGGACTCGCCGCCGACCCGCGGTTCGCCACGGACGGGCAGCGCTCGGCCAACGACGAGTCACTGCGCACCGAGATCGAGGACTTCACCATCGGCCGCACCGTCGCCGAGCTGTGCGAGCTCTTCGATGACGCGGGAATCCCGAACTCCCCCGTCCTCGATTTCGCCGAGGCGGTCGACGGACCGCTCGGCACCGCCCGGGGGCTGACCGCCGCCGATGCCCGCACCGGACACGCCTATCTCGGCCATCCGCTCCTCGTCGATGGCACCCGCCCTGCGTCAACGCTTCCGGCACCCCGCCTCGGCGAGCACAATGCCGACTTCGCCGAGGTGGAACCCACGGACTGAGCGCCTGACCGCAAGGCTCGGCCCCCACCCCACGACCGGCCACAGCCCACGAGCGGCCCCGCCTCGGCGATCCGATCGGCCTCACCCCACATCCACGACACCTCCAAGGAGCACTCATGGCCTTTGACATCACTGCCGACGAACAGGAATTCGTCGACGCCGTCGCCCAGATCAGCAAGGACGTCCTCATCCCCCAGGCGGCGGCCGCCGATGCGAACGAACGCGTCTCCGATGAGACGTTGCAGACCCTCGCCGAGGTGGGAGTCATGGGACTGAACCTGCCCGAGGAGTTCGGCGGACCGGGAGTCGGTTCGGTGGCGATGAGCCAGATGGTCGCCTCCGTGACAGAGGCGTGCGCCTCCACCGCGTCGATCGTCACCGCGCAGTTCCTCGCCACCGACTCGATCCTCCTCGGCGGCACCGACGCTCAGCGCGAAGCCTGGCTGCCGCGGGCCGCCGCCGGTGAGGTCATCGGCTCCTTCGGCCTGACCGAACCCGGAGCCGGATCGAACCCCGCGGAGATGTCGACGAAGGCCACCCGCGTCGAGGGCGGATGGCACATCAAGGGCACGAAGTGCTTCATCACGAACGCCGGGTTCGCGGACTTCATCGTCGTCTACGCGAAGACCGACGTCGACGCCGGCCACAAGGGAATCAGCGCATTCATCGTCGACACCAAGGCCGCCTCGTCGGGGTTGGACTTCAATCCCCCGGAGAAGACGATGGGTCTGCGCGGAAGCCCCGTCTACGAATTCGTCATCGACACGGTCGTGCCCGAGGACGCCCTCCTCGGCATCGAGGGTGAGGGCTTCACCACGGCCATGCGGGTGCTCGACCGCGGCCGCATCGAGGTGGCGGCGATGAGTCTGGGGATCGGCAAGGCCGCCCTCGACGCGGCCGTGGATTGGGCGGGCGAGCGCACGATCAGCGGCAAGCCGCTCAACCGCCTGCAGGGCATCGCGTTCAAGCTCGCGGACATGTACACGAAGTACCGGTCGGCGTGGCTGCTGACGATGGACGCCGCCGAACAGCGCGACGCGGAGGTGGACTTCACCCGGTCGTCGGCGACGGCGAAGCTCGCCGCCTCCGAGGCCGCTGCGTTCATCGCCGACGAAGCACTGCAGATCCACGGCGGCTATGGCTTCACCCGCGACTTCCCGCTCGAGCGCTACGTCCGCGACGCCCGGATCTACCGTATCTACGAAGGTTCCTCGGAGATCCAGCGCACGATCATTGCGCGCAGCCTGTCGCGCTGAGAGGCAGATGCCGAGGACAACGGCGCCGAGGCCTCGGACTGCCTCGGCGGCATGTCGACGACTCACGATTCTGCGGGAACTGACTGTTGAATTCCGACGCCACAATCGACACTCTTCTCCCGCGGAATCTTCAACCCTCCGCGTACGGCCCGAAGATCATGGCGTCCTCCAGGCACCAGCGCCCCAATTCCGATATTTCGGACAGAAAGTGTGATCCGGGCCTCGTCCAGGGTTGCGCAGCGGTGCCACACTGAACCAGGTTCATCAGTTCAAAGGAGAAGAGATCATGGCTGGTACGACCAATTCGGGGATCGAGAAGCGGTCCATCGAGATGGTGCCTGACGCCGAGCGTCACGGAACGCCACGTTCCCAGTTCACCCTGTGGTTCGGCGCCAACACTCAGATCACCGCCATCGTCGACGGCGCCCTGGCTGTCGTCTTCGGCGCCGATGCCCTGTGGGCCATCGTCGGCCTGCTCATCGGCAACATCATCGGCGGCATCGTCATGGCGCTGCACTCGGCACAGGGCCCGCAGCTGGGTCTGCCGCAGATGATCTCCTCGCGTGCCCAGTTCGGCATCATCGGCGCGATCATCCCACTCGTGCTCGTCGTGCTCATGTACATCGGCTTCGCCTCGACCGGAGCGGTGCTGTCCGGTCAGGCCGTCAACCTCATCATCGGCGTCGAGACCCCGTGGATCGGCATCGTCATCTTCGGTGCGCTCACCGCGCTGGTGGCCCTGCTGGGATACAAGTACATCCACGTGCTCGGCCGGATCTCCTCGGTGACGGGTCTGCTCGGGTTCCTCTTCATCACCTACTGCGTGCTCACGCAGGTCGACGTGCCCGGACTGATCTCGAACTCGTCATTCGCCTTCCCGGCCTTCCTGTCCGCAATCGCACTGTCAGTGGGCTGGCAGCTGACCTATGGGCCGTATGTCGCCGACTATTCGCGATACCTGCCGCGGTCGACCCCGTCGTCGAAGACCTTCTGGTTCACCTTCGGCGGATCGGTCATCGGTTCGCAGTGGTCGATGACCCTCGGTGCGCTCATCGGCGCCGCCGCCATGACGGAGTCGGGCAACCTGTTCGTCGAGAACCAGGTCGCCTATGTCGGCGACATCGTCGGCGGGGGCGTGTTCGCACTCCTCATCTTCATCGTCATCCTGCTGGGCAAGCTCACCGTCAACACGCTCAACGCCTACGGCGCGTTCATGTGCACGCTGACGATCCTCACCTCCTTCGGCAACCGGGCGACGATCCGCCGCTGGACCCGTGCGGTCTTCGTCGTCGGCATCGTCACCCTCACCGTGCTCGTGGCGCTGCTGGCCTCGGCGGACTTCCTCGCGAACTTCAAGAATTTCGTCCTTGCACTGCTCATGGTCTTCACGCCGTGGAGCGTCATCAACCTCACCGACTACTACCTGATCTCGAAGGACCGGTTCGACATCCCCGCGTTCTACGATCGGGCCGGCCGCTACGGCGCATGGAACTGGCGTGCGCTGGTGGCCTACGGAATCGGCGTCGTCATCCAGATCCCGTTCCTCGCGCAGTCCTTCTACACCGGCCCGCTGGTCGCGAAGCTCGGCGGCGCTGACATCTCGTGGCTCGTGGGCATCGTGGTCACTTTCGGCCTGTACTACGTCCTCATTCGCAATCACGGGGTCGCTCCGAAGGAGACGATCTACCCGAGCCTCGAGGAGCTCGAGCGGAAGTAGAGACCCTGCAGCTCGTCATATGCGGACGGGCTGGCGATTCGGCCGTCGGCCGGCAGCGCACCACGCTGTCGACCGGCGGCCTTCTTCATGTCGAGGATCTCAGTGGCGATCATGATCGCCACGGCCAGCATTCCCACTTCGCCTGAACAGTCGCCAGCTTCACCAGCGCCTGAATCGACGCAGGACAGAGTTCGCCCCTTAACTACCGTTCGGTTCTACTATCCAGTAATGTGGGTGACGCCCGTCACAGATCGGGCACCGCACTTCGGGTGGCTTCGACGACGACACCCCTGTCCCGAGGCTCAACTCCGCTCAACCGTACGACCTCAACGCAGAGTTCCACGACTGAACAGGACAACCGCCTATGCGCACAACCGCCCATGCATCCGCACTCACTCACGAGGGCGCACTGCGACGCCGCAGACGTCTGACCGCCGTGGTCGGAGCCGCAACGCTGACCAGCCTCGCACTCGCCCTGGGCGCCCCCGCGACTCCCGCGAATGCCGCCGACCTGGTCCCGCAGACCGAGTCCGAAGCCGAACAGCTCATCGAAGACCGCGCAGCTGAGGCCCCGAGCTCACTCGACCGCAGCAGCGTTCCCGAAGGCGTCAGCGTCGAACGGGCGCAGAAGGCCGTCGAGAAGTCCGATGAGCTCACCACAGCCGACGTCGAATACGCCGCCGCACAGGAGGACCTGCCCGCGTCCGGAGTCCCCGAGGACTTCTATCAGACTCCGAACTCGCTGCCGAGCGAAGACGGCGCAGTGCTCAAGCAGGCCGATTCGGAGTTCTACCTCGATCCCGTCAAACTCATCAAGCATGACGCGAAATCGACGGTCTTCATGTACAAGACCACCGATGAGAAGGGCCAGGCCCGAGCCGCCACCGCCACCCTGCTCACTCCGAAGGGCGCGAGCGGCCACGCCGACGATGCCGTCGTCCTCTCGCCCGGCACCCAGGGGATTGCCGATAAGTGCGCTCCCAGCCGTCAGATGGGCATGGGCACCGAGTATGAGGGCATCTCCATCGCCTCGGCCTTGGCCGCGAAGCATCCTGTTGTCGTCGTCGACTACATGGGCCTCGGCACCGAAGGCACCCACCACTTCGTCAATCGTGTCGAAGAGGGACGTTCGGTCCTTGATGCGGCACGCGCCGTCCAGCAGGTCGACGATAGCGACGTCGACGAGGAGACTCAGCTCCAGCTGCGCGGATACTCGCAGGGCGGCCACGCCACGACCGCGGCCCTGGAACTGCAGAAGGAATGGGCACCCGAGCTCAACATCGCCTCCGCCTCGGCGGGCGCCGTTCCCACGGACCTGTACAAGACCGTATCCGGGCTCTCGAGCGTCTACACGGCGTTCGCCCTGTACGGTGTCGCCGGGTTCGCCGATCAGGCCGACATCGATCTGTCCGAATTCCTCAACGAGAAGGGGCAGAAGACGGTGGCCGAAACGTCGAATAAGTGCACCGTCGAGGCGCTGCTCTCGACTGCGTTCACGGATTCGCAGTCGCTGACGAAGGACGGCAGGACCCTCCAGGAGATCATCGATGAGCGGTTCCTGGACATCGCGGACAGGCAGCGCTTGGGCGAGGCTCCCGTGCCCGATGTCCCGCTGCTGGTCAACCACAGCCGCCTCGATGACGTCATTCCGTTCGAACAGGGCAAGGAGCTCGCCGCGACCTGGTGCCGCGCCGGTCACAAGGTGGCGTTCGAGGACAATCTCGGCCCCACTCACATCGGCGGCTACATCGCTGCGCTGCCTCGCGTCGAAACCTTCACCAGTCGCACCTTCGCCGGCAAGGCTCCGCTCGACAGCTGCTGGAGACTGTGACCTCCCACCTCGCCGAGGCGGCCCACCCCACTGAGGCGGTCCGACCTCACCGAGGTGGTCCATCCCACCGGGGGTGGGCCGCCTCGGCGACATTCACCTCACGTTCGCGCAGCCCACAGCACGTACGACTGGATCATCGACACGAGCGTGGCGATGATAAGAGCTCGGTCTCGTCGAGGTCGCTCAGCCCAGCCGAGAGGCGAAGGCGAGGAGTTCGCGGTCACCGCCGGGACGCCCGACCAGCTGCACGGCCCGCGGCCTTTCCGACGTTCCGACCCCGGGCAGCGGGATCGTCAGCGCCGGCCAGCCGAGGACGTTGAACGGCATCGAATAGCGCATGAACTTCGCAGCCGAATCCGCGGCGAGCTCGTCCCAGCGGATCACGGGTCCGTCGATGGCTGGAGTGAGCAGGAAATCGGCGGCGCCGAAGACCGTGAGCGCCCGTTCCCGCAGTTCGGCGAGCGCCTTCAGCTGCATCCGATATTCGGCCTCGCCGAGGCCCCGGCCGGCTTCGAGCTTCTTCGCCACCCCGGGCTGATAGTTCGCGGCGTGCTCGGCGAAGAGGTCCCGATGCACATCGAATGCCTCGTAGAGGCGGATGAAGTCGTAGATCGGTGCAAGGTCGTCGAGGAGTTCGACCAGGCCCGGCCCGTTCGCCGAGGTGATCGTGAGGTCCGGGACCGTCATGAGCAGGTCTCTCGCCCGGTCGTCATCATCGGCGAAGAGACTGACATCGATCGTCCGTTCGCCGCTGCCCGCGGGGAAGAACGCCGCACTCGAACCGGTGGCCTCGCCGGAATCGTCTTCCCTGATCACCTCGAACGCCGTGGTCAGCAGGCCGAGGTCGGAAGCAAACAGTCCGACGGTGTCGAAGGCAGGCGAAAGCGGGAACACCCCGTTGACGGGCACGACGCCGAAGCTTGGTTTGAATCCGAACACGCCTTGACAGGCGGCGGGGACACGCACGGATCCGGCCGTGTCCGTGCCCAGCGCCAACGGCACAGCGCCGGCAGCGACGAGTGCGGCCGAACCCGAGCTCGACCCGGCGGTGCACAGCGCCGGGTCGACGGTATTGACGACGCGGCCGAATGCGGATTCGTCACCGAGGATCCCGTACGAGTACTCCTGGCAGTTCGTCTTCGCGACCGGGATCGCACCCGCTTCCTCGAGTCGGGTCACGACCGTCGCCGAGGCGGCCGCCGGCTCCTCGCTGCGCACGTCCGATCCCATCGTCGTCGGGTATCCGACGAGGTCGATGACGTCCTTGATCGCGAACGGGATCCCTTCGAGCCGCCGAGGCGGCTGGCCGGAGTCCCGACGCTCGGACGACTCGGCGTCGAGTGCTTCGGCTCGGTCAACGGTCATCGCTGTGACGGCGTTGAACTGCGCACCGGCACGCTCCACCTCGGCGAGGGTGTGCGCATCCATCCGATGAGCCTGTCGGCCCGTCGGCTGGAACTGTCCATCCGTCGGTTGCGACTGCCCGTCGATCATCTGCGTGCTCCTTCTCATTTGGCTATGGAACGATTTCTGTCGTCGAAGAAGACAAAGACTCCTGCCAACAGATCAGCCGCAACCATCGTCACTCAGGCGCGAGCCCCGTCCACGGATGCAGCGCCTCGATCGCGGCGGCGACGTCGAAAGCAGTGCCGTCGTCAAACGGGTGGGCGATGACCTGGACGCCGGTGGGGATGCCGCAGTCGGCCATCCCGGAGGGCACATTGACGATCGGCACCCGGTTGCAGATGTTGAACGGCATCGTCATATGCGCCTGCCAGTAGTGATCGAGGCGCACACCGGCCGTCCCACCAGTGGCAGCGACTGCACCGTCACCTGCGCCCTCGCGACCGACTCCGTCGGCGTCGACCGTGATCCCGTCGAGGTAGCTGGCTCCGGCTTCCAATCCCGCCACCGCCGAGGTGGGGGCCAGGAGCACATCGAACCCGTCCATCGCTGCGGCGAGCTCCGCCTGGATCTGCGCTTCCATGGCGAGACCGTCATAGAAGGAACGACGGGAGGCGACCGCCTCGGTGTCGGCCATGAACCGCAGCGTGTAGTCGGCCAGAGTGTCCTCGTGACCGCGGGTGGCCGCGCGCATGGCGGGGGCGAGCAGGTTCCCGAAGTGCGTGAACGCGGTCTCGAAGATCCGCTCGTATGTCCACGGCAGTTCGATCTCCTCGACTTCCGCGCCCGCCGATTCCAGCGCCGAGGCGATCGCGCGGGTGTTCGCTTCGATGTCCTTCCCGACGGGGAAGTCTCCCAAGCGCACGCACAGCGCGACCCTGCGTCCGCGGAGCCGGTCGGCCGCCTCGGCGGGGTCGAAGCCATCGAGGAATCCGGGCGAGGCGATCGTAGCGTGATCGCTCGGATCAGGGCCGACCATCACCCGGGCGAGCAGGGCGGTGTCGGCGACGGAGCGGGCCATCGGCCCATCGCCGCGGTACCAGTCCGCGGCCAGGGGCTGGACGCCGGGAATGCGGCCGTAGGGTGCCTTGAACCCGACGGTTCCGGTGAAGGCTGCGGGCAGCCGCGTCGAGCCGGCGATGTCCGAGGCGGTGGCCAGGGGCGCGAATCCGGCAGCGAGCGCGGCACCCGATCCGCCCGAGGACCCGCCCGGTGAGAGCTCGAGGTTCCACGGGTTGCGGGTGACTCCCCACATCGGCGAATGCGTGATCGTCGCGCAGCTGAACTCCGGAGAGGTCGCTCTGGCATGGACGTATCCGCCGGCGGCGCGGATGCGTCCGATGATCGCGGCGTCGGCTGTCGCGACGGTGTCGCGTTCGTGGAGGAGACCCTGGGTCAGCCCGCGCCCGGCCAGGGCGTGCTTCTCCTTGGCGATCACGGGAAGTCCGAGCAGGGGCCGGGCGGCGGCCGCCTCGGCGAGGTCGTCATCGGTGGCGTTGACGTAGAACGTCTCCGCCTCCCGCGCCGAGGTGACCGCCTCCTCGACGACTTCGGTGACCGCATTGATGCGCTCATCTTCCGCGGTGATGCGGCCGATGAGCGAGGTCAGGTAGTCGACCGGGGACAGCTCCTTGGACCGGAAGGCGGCGAGCGCCTCGGTGGCGGTGAGCGTCCAGGGTTCGGTGGGCATCGGGGACGCTGTGCGGGTCTCGTCGCGGGTCATGCGCGCGCCTCGGCGACAGAGGAACCGATCCACACGGCGCCCTCGCGGACGTCGGCGAGTTCACCGCGGACGAGCTCGCCGACCACCGAGGTGAGCACGCGGACGCCGCGGACCATGTCCTCATCGGTGGTGAATTCGCGTTCGCAGTGGGAGACGCCGTCGACGCTGGGCACGAACATCATCACGGCGGGCACGCGGTGGTTCATCGCCACGGAATCGTGGCCGGCCATGGTCTCGAGGCGGCGGATGCTCAGGCCTTCGTTGGCCACGGCCTTCTCGGCGAGCTCGACGCCTTCGGTCGGGAAGCGGCGCTTGTCGCGGATGTCGAAGTCCTCGACGTTGATGGTGATGTCGTGGGCGCGGGCGATCTCGGCGATCTGCTTCTTGAGGGAGTCGCGGGCGGTCTGCACGACGGCCGGATCTGAGGAGCGGAGGTCGGCGACCATGTGCACGCGGCGGGGGACGACGATCGGCGAGTTCGGTTCGACGACGTGTTGGCCGACCGAGGACACGAGAGCTTCGTCCTCGAACTCGTTCACCACCTCGGCGACGGCGAGGACGACCTTCGCGGCCGCGACGAGCGCATCGTGACGATCGGCCATGGCTGTGGCGCCGGTGTGGGACTGTTCGCCGAGGACGTCGATGTCGAGCTTCTGCGTGTACCAGCTGGATTCGACGACACCGATGTCCGTGGCTTCACGCTCGAGGATGCGGCCCTGTTCGATGTGGATCTCGGCGTAGGAGATCGCCTCGGGCGGGGTGTCGGTGCCGGCGTAGCCGATGGCGTCTAGCGCCTCGGCGACGGAGGTGTCTTCGAGGTCGGTGACGGCGAGCATCTCGTCGAGGTCGAAGAGTCCGGCGTAGACGGAGCTGCCCATGATCGACGGGGCGAAACGGCCGCCCTCTTCGTTGAACCAGTTGACGACGGCGAGGTTGAAGGTGGGTGGGAGCCCGGATTCTGCGAGGTCCTCTTTCACACGCAGGGCCGCGAAGAGGGCGGCGATGACGCCGTAGGCGCCGTCGAAGCGGCCGCCGAGCGGCTGTGAATCGAGGTGGGAGCCAATGAGGACGTAAGGGGCATCGGGAACGAACTCGAGGCACGCGAACATATTCCCGATGGCGTCCACGCGCACGTCGAAGCCCTTGTCGGTCGCCCAGCCGCGCATCCAGTCACGCGTCTGTTTGTCCTCCGCCGTCAGTGCCTGACGGTCGACGCCGTTGCTGTCCGTGGCGCCGATGGTGGCGACGAAGTGGAAGTCGGTGAGGAAGGCTGCGTCGGAAGACGGGGCTGCGTCGGAGGACGGGGCTGCCTGATGGTTCATTGCTGATCGCTTCTCTCTGGTGGGTTGGGTGTGGATGGGCTGGCGGCGGCCTCTGCTGTCATCGCGCACTCACCCCAGCCTGCCGCGGGTCTCGGGCAGACGGGTGACGAAGATGAGGACGAGGCACACGGCTGCGGCCGCGGCCATGTAGTAGCCGGGTGCGGTGTTGACGCCGGTGATGTCGACGAGCCACGTGCCCACGAACGGCGCGGTTCCGCCGAGCACCGCGTAGGAGATGTTGTAGCTGATGGCCGCCGAGGTGAATCGCGTCTTCGTCGAAAAGCGCTCACAGAAGAAGGTGTAGCAGCCGCCGCCGTAGCAACAGAGCGCGAGGACGAAGATCGTCTGCCCGAGGAATGCCAGCCCCATGTGTCCGCTGGTCACAAGCCCGAATGCCGGCACCGAGGTGACCGCGAGCAGAATCGCACCCGCGATGAGCATGGGCCGACGTCCGAACCGGTCACCGAGGTGGCCGGCGATGGGCAGGAAGATCGTGTAGCTGGCCATGGCGATCGCGTTGGTCAGCAGCGACTGTTCGCGGCTGAGGTCGCCGGTGGTCTGGATGTAGGTGACGAAGTAGGCCGAGAGCATGTAGAAGCCGAGCGCGGTGACGCCGAGGACGAAGAAGACCTGGAGCATGCCGACCCAGTTCTCGCGGAAGGAGTCGCGGATCGGGCTGAATTCCTTGGGCCGTTCGGCGGCTGTCTTCTTGAACAGCTCGGATTCGTCGGTCTTCGTCCGGATCCACAGACCGACCGCCGACAGCGGCAGGGCCAGAAGGAACGGCACTCGCCAGCCCCAAGAGTCGAAGGCAGCGTCGCTCATCACGGTCGACAGCAGGAGGATGAGGCCGCCGGCGAACACCGAGGGCAGAGCCGTCGCGGCCAGAGTGATGTTGATCCACAGTCCGCGCTTGGTCACGGGGGCGTGTTCGTAGACGAATGAGGGCCCGCCCACGGATTCGCCGCCTGCGGAGAAGCCCTGGCCGAGTCGGGCGAGGATGAGCAGGATCGGGGCGAACCAGCCGATCGTGTCGAACCCGGGGAGGATGCCGATGAGTGCGGTGCAGGCTCCGACGAGGAAGATCGTGATGGTCAGAGTCTGGCGTCTGCCCACTTTGTCGCCGAGTGCTCCGAAGAACAGACCGCCGAGGGGGCGCATGACGAAGGCGACGCCGAAGGTCGCGAAGATGACCAGCAGACCGGTGATCCGATCGCCGTCGGGGAAGAAGTATTCGGACAGGATGACGGCCGAGAGCCCGTAGAGCGTGAAGTCGTAGAACTCGACGAACTGGCCGATGCTGCCGCCGAGAAGCACCTTCCGCTGCATCTTCGTCGATCGGCCGTGACCGTCGGTTGCCGGCGCGTGGTCCTGGCCGGTGATGGGAGTGGACATCAAAGCTCCTTTGCTCTGTCACCCTGTCGGGGCTGTCACCCTGGTGGGCGTGTCACCCTGGGGGACTGTCACCCTGGTGGCGGATGCATCACTGTCTGTCCCAGTGATGCCTGCCATTCATTCTCATCAGCGAATCGGGATCGGTCCAACAGATACTTTCTAACATTGTCATCAAATGAATCAATGGCAGAGGCTCAGGCTGTCTTCCGCTCCGCGTCTGCCGCTCAGGTCGGCCTCCGCCCCGCCCCCGCCGGTCAGGCCGACCTCAGCCACGCGCCTGCCGCTCAGACAACCCGCGCCTACCGCTTCGACGGACCGCACATGCAGGTCAATTCCGAGGCATCACCCTTTCGAAGCAGCACCCAACACCTCTCTGCTGACTTCGCAGAAGGCTTTCCCGCGCCGGCTCAAACGGACGCCATTGGGCCAGATCACGGCAAGATCGATGCTCGGGAAGTCGTCGAGCAGGGGAACATCGACCGTCTGCAGACCGATATAGGTACCCGATGACACGCTTTGGCTCAGCAGCGAGTACCCGTGCCCCATCGCCACGAACGACCGCAACGTCTCATAGCCGGAGAACGAGTGCCGAATCTTCGGCACAACCCCGGCGATGCGGAACAGCTCGTCGTAGTACTGCCTGGTGAACGGCAGATCGAGCTGAATGTAGTCTTCTGCGGCAAGCTCACGCAGGTGCACCGGCTTCGGCTTCCCACCCCTGGCAAAGCGATGATTGCGGGACACCAGAACGTGGGGTACGACGACGTCGAGAAGGAAGGTGTCGAATCGCCCCGTCGGACCGAGCATGTACGTCAGCGCCAGATCGCAATCGCCTGCCGTGACGGCTTTCTGCAGGTCCTCCAGATCGGCCTCGAGGTACGTCACCTGCACGTCGGGGAACCGCTTCGCGAACTCGTCGTGGATCAGCGGCAGCCGAGTCGGCGCAATCGGCGAGAACACGCCGACGGTCAGACTCCCACTCAGCGACCGGGACAGCCCCTGCGCGGTCTCGCCGAGCGCTTCAGAGGCCTCGAGGAAGCCGGTCACTTCGGCAAGGAAGCGCTTCCCTGCCGGGGAGAGCACGACAGACCGGTTCTTCTGCCGGATGGACAGGTCCAGTCCGATCGACCGCTCGAGCTGAGCCATCGCCGTCGAAATCGCCGACTGGGTGACGTTGAGCTGCTTCGCCGCCTCGGTCATGTTTTCCCGCCGGGCGACCTCCTGGAAGTACCGCAGCTGCACGAGTGTGAAATCGAGTCCCATAGCCCCTCATCTTCCCACCCACAATTGCCCTGCCTGCAGACGCAATCCCGCCGAGGCGGTCCCGCCGAGACGAGGAGGCCCTACCGGGGCCGCTCCGCCGCAGAGAATCCGCTCTCCGGCTCAATCGGCACCGATCCATGTCAGTGCCGACGAGTAGAGTCGAGGTCAAATCAACCCTGAAACAAGCATTCGCCGCCGGCAACATCTCAAACACCGACTATGCCAGTTCAAATCGAATTATTTTCGAAGTTTCTATTGTTTTATCCAGATTGACTGTCTACAATACGAATAAGAGACCTTCAACGACGAACGGAACTCGACAGCGATGACCTTCACCCCCGACCGCAAGCGACGCAAGTCAGGAAAGCGCGACCGTCGTGCCGCCGCTGACTCGCGCAGCGGAGCGAGCAGAAGGCCGCCGATCAATTCGAACCCTGCGGATCTCCCCGACCTCCTGCCGCGCGCTGCTCAAGAATCCGCGGACAATGCATCCGGGCAGCCCGAAGTCGAGTCACCGCACCCTGCATCTCTGGCGGAACAGCTCAAGGCAGCCGGACTCGACCTCAGCGGCCACTACCTCGCCGAGATGTTCGACGCCCTTGACCCTGTGTCGACCGACGATTCTGCGTCGACCGACGATCCTGTATCGACCGACGGACCCCTGCCGACCGACGGCAAAGAATCGCGCGAAGATACGTCGGCTCCCGCCGCCGAACAACCAACCGAAGCCGTCGAACCAGCGATTTCCGCCGAGGCTGAACCGAACGCACAGACGGATTCGACTGCACAGTTCGAATCGAATGAGCAGACCAGCACAACCACTCAGCCCGAAACCGTCGGGCCCGCGAACCCGACCACCGCAGGCGGCCACAGCACAGTTCCCGTTGCTGCTCAGCCCGAGGCTGGAGGCGATTCTCGGCGACCCGCCTCGCAGCACCCGATCCTCACCGACGCGGCTTGGAACGACCTTGCCGCCAGCGCTCCCGAGATCACTGATTCGATCGCTTCGCTGAACGGACTGGTCGGAGCGCTTCGGGCATTCGACCGGCCGATGGGGCCGAGCGAGGCCCTGCAGGTCATCGATGGTGCGGAGGCTCTGCGTCGGCTCAGCGAATCCCTGTCCACTTTGGCGCTGGCCGTCTACGAACGCGTCGGCACGCCCACAGACAGTGGCGCCAAGTCGACCAAGGCGCTCATCCAGGAACGCCTCAATCTCTCGGGGCGAGAAGCGAATCGCCGGGCAAGGCTCGCAGAGAATCTCGGTGGACGTGTCGCACTCGATGGCCAACCGCTCGAGCCCGAACACCCGCTCGTTGCCGAGCAGCTCCACCTCGGCACCCTGCCGGCCGAGCATCTCACTGTCATCGAAGACTGCCTCAAGGCGCTGCCCGCATGGGTGGACCAGGAGACGAAATCCCGGGCGGAAGCCGACCTCGTGAAGTACGCGGCGTCGGTGACCGTCAGCGAGCTCCGCGACATCTTCCGTCAGATGCTCGCTCTCATCGACCCCGACGGTGTGGAGCCGCTCGACCCCAGCGATCGCTCCGCCTACTTCGTCACCGCCCGCCCCAAACGCAACGGCGATTGGAGGCTGGAGGGCGTCCTCGATCCCGTAGCGGGATCCGAGCTTCATGGGCTGCTGACATCGCGGATTCAATCCGCCAAAGACAACACATCGAACACAGCGGGAGCAGAGCCCACGAACGCCGAGGCGGCCTCCGCCGACGGCGAAGACGTTCCAGCAATCGTCCCGAACGCCGGACCCGGTCAGGCTCCCGGCGAGGAACGGTTCGAACCGATCGACGCTGTACTCACCGGAGACCGTTTCGACGCACCCCCGTGGGCCGTCGTCGAGGCTGCCGGTGAGACCGAGGCCGATACCGCAGATTCCCCGGCCGACCGCTCCATTCCTGCCGGTCACGGTGTCCGCGCCGACGGTGCGACCGTTGATCTCATGAGCGAGCAGCCCGGGGCGAGGGTCTGGATCTACGAACGTTTTGCCACCCTCATCTCGCGCATCAGCATGAAAGAAGCCGCCAAGGGTTCGCCTTATGCTCTCGTCGTCACAGCCAAGGCGTCTGATATCGCCGACGGCACCGGCGAAGCCACCACAGGTTCCGGCGACCGCTTCCCGATGAGCGACATCACCCGTCGCGGCCTCAACGGCACGGTCTTCTTCCACTTGATGGACGAAAAGGCTCGCACGGTGGAAGTCCGCACGGATCAGCGTTTCGCCAACAAGAAGCAGACCGCGATCGTCACCGCCCGAGATCGCGGATGCGTGTTCCCCGGCTGCGACGCACCAGCGGGATGGTGCGACGTGAACCATGTCGCGCCGCACGCCAGGGGCGGTGAGACCGATATCAACAACATGTGCCTGCTCTGCAGCTTCCACCACCACCTCATGGACCGCTCCGACTGGGAAGTCCGCATGCTCGCTGATGGACGGCCGGCCTGGCGACCGCCGGAGAGCATCGACCCCGCTCGCGCTCTCATCCTGCACTCACGGTTCATCACCGACGACATCATCGACGGTCTCTTCGGCACGTAGCTCTGCTCGGTCGCTCAATGGCACCGTTGTGTCTTCATCCCGGCGTGAGCGCGCAGGGCACAATCCGCGCCCACACCCATAATCGGCGTCCGCACCGCAGTCTGACTCCACGACCGCCGCCCTGCCGACCACATTTGATCCATGTTTCAGGACGCGAGCAGATGCACGAGACGCGAAATGACGCAGACGCGCACGAAGCCTGTGCGAAATATGGCCAGTCGGCCTCACAACGCGAGCCCGCACACCGTCACCGAAAAGGATCCGTGATTTCGCGCAGTTCGATGAGCAGCCGGCGCAGCGTGTCGAATGATTCGTCCCCGAGGTGGTTCGACCATTCTTCCTCGACCTCGGCCTCCGACCGACGGGCGACAGCGATGACCTCATATCCTCGGTCGGTGATGGTGATGAGCTTGGCGCGGCCGTCCTCGGGGTCACGCGAACGCCGCAGGTAGCCTGCCGCGATGAGTTCGTCGACGAGGTAGGCAGCACTCTGTTTCGTCAGCTGCGCGGACTCGGCGAGTTCGGTCAGTCGTGAGCCTTCCGGGTTCACTCGCTCGAACAACCTCGCCTGCGACAGGGTGATGGTGTGCCCGGCGGCTTCGACGGCGGCCATCGACCGCATCTCCACCTGCCGGTAGGCGAGGAAGGCGAGCATCCCGAGGCCCGGCTGCCCGCTCGGACGCGACTGCCCACTCTGATGTGGCTGTCCGCTCGGACGCGACAGCGCACTTGAACCCGATTGCGCGCTCTTCCCATCCATCAGCATTCCCCCACCGCTCGAAATAGCTCTTGTGCCGCTTCACTGCGGCTCCTATAATAGTCAGACTATCTGACTATTATTGTTCGTTCCACCGCCCTCACCGATCACGAATAACTACTCGAAATCCGAAACGGGCCGTCCCCGCAGACGGGCGTTCCGGCGCAGACTCGGCGTCCCACACCGACGCGCTGTCCCACACAGACGCGTCGCCCCACACAGACCGGCCATCCCGCACCGACACGCCATCTCACACAGACGCGTCAACCCGCACAGAAGAACAGAAGTAACGCTCTTCACAGAGGAGAAAGCATCATGGACGATGCACTGTGGTCCACTGTCGAAGCCGAACGCCTCAGCCTGGCCGAGACACTCGACCCACTCACACCCGAGCAGTGGGCGACTCAGTCCCTGTGCTCCGAATGGAGCGTCCGGGACGTGGCAGCACACTTGGCCATGACACCGACCGCTCCTACATTGGGACAGATCGCCGTCGGCCTCCTGCGCTCCCGCGGCGACCTCTGGGCCTTCGGCCGAGACATCGCCCGAGACTACGCCCAACGAGCGACCGACAAGATCGTCGCCGAACTCCGCCGCACCGCCGCCTCCCGACACCTGCCGCCGCTGACCGATCCGGACAACGCCCTCCTCGACATCATCGTCCACGGACAGGACATCACACGGCCGCTGGGAATCGACCGTCCAATCCCCACCAGCGCGGGCCTCACCGCCCTCGACCGCGCCTAGTCGATGGGCTGGCCCTTCCACGCACAGCGACGCCTGCGCGGAATCCGGCTCACCGCCACGGACGCGGAGCTCGCCGTCGGATCGGGAGCACCGGTCGAGGGCCGCCTCGGCGATCTGCTCCTGCTCGTCACCGGTCGCACCGAGGCCGCGCTGCCGCACCTGTCCGGACCGGGAATCTCTCTGCTCAACTCACCACCTATCCCAAGGAAATGTTCATCATGATCGCCATCGTCACCGTGCTCGGGGCCTTCGGGCTCGGTTACCTGCTCCGCTCGCGGCTGGCCGCCCACCTCAGCTATGCCGTCGCCTACCTCTGGGCATTCGTCTTCCAGACTCTGTACCTGCTTCTGGCCAGTTTCGATGAAGCCGATGACCCGGTCTTCGCCCCGGGATCGTTCCCTCTGGAGTACGGGCTGGTCACCCTCGGGATCCTCATCATCGGCTTCGCACTGATCGAGGTCGGCCACCGGCTGCGGGCCCGACTGCGCCACCGCCGGAGCATCCGCGCGGAAGAGACGACTGACGGCGGACTGGCGGCTGCATAAGGGATTCTCAGGCGGGTGCAAATAGACTGGCCTCATGCCTGCAGTTCCCACGAGCGCGCTCCTCGCCGAGACCACCCTTCCGCACGACATCTCGGCGACGATCCCCAGCCCATCCGTTTCGAGCTTCCAACTCGGACCGCTGACGATCCACTTCTACGCGCTGTGCATCCTCGTGGGCATCATCATCGCGATCGTACTGACCAACCGCCGCCTGACCAAGCGCGGCGTCGAGGACTGGCAGGTCCTCGACATCGCGACCCTGGCCGTGCCGATGGCCATCGTCTTCGCCCGCATCTACCACGTCATCACGCATTACACCGACTACTTCGGCCCCGGCCGCAACCCTTGGAATCCGTTCGAACCCGGATCCGTGTGGGCGATCTGGGAGGGCGGCATCGCCATCTTCGGCTCCCTCATCGGCGGCACCCTCGGCGCGTGGATCATGTGCCGCAGACTCGGCCTCAGACTCACCACCCTGCTCGACGCACTGGCGCCGGGCCTCATCCTCGCCCAAGCCTGCGGCCGCTTCGGCAACTGGTTCAACCAGGAGCTGTTCGGCCTGCCCACCACCCTGCCCTGGGGGCTTGAGATCGATCCCGGCAATCCGGCCATTCCGCTGGGCACTCCTCCCGGCACCCTGTTCCACCCGACGTTCCTCTACGAGGTCATCTGGAACAGTCTCGGCGCTCTCGTCCTGCTCTACCTCGGCCGGCACATCTTCTTCCAGTGGGGACGCCTGTTCGCCGTCTACCTCATGTGGTACGGCGCCGGTCGCATCGTGTGGGAATCCATCCGAGTCGACCCGAGCTTCGTCATCCTCGGCCTGCGCACGAACGTGTGGGGCGCGATCGGCGCCGTCGCCCTCGGAGTGGCGATCATGCTCATCCAGTGGAAACGCCACCCCGAACCCGAGGAATCACCGTTCATCCCCGGCCGCGAACCCCAGCCCGCGAAGGACTGAACGAACCCCTCGCCGAGGCGGCTCTCCCCTTCGCGCAATCGTTCACTCCCAGCCGAGGCGGCTCCCCCGCTCGCGGAAGCATTCACCCCCAACCGTGAAAACTCTCTCCCACCCGGGATGCGTTTCCATGTAAATCTACTGTCAAGTAACATAGTTCGCATGCACTTCCTACGCATGCTCCTGCACCTGCTCAGATCCCGGCGACGTTCTGCACGCGACATCTGGGACACGTATTCCCTCCCCATGCGCGTTCACCTGGGCGAGATCGACATCTTCATGCATCTCAACAACGGCAAGTACTTCTCGATCATGGATCTGGGGCGACTCGACATGATGGTGCGCAGCGGAGCATGGCAGGCGATGCGGGACCGCGGATGGACCGGCGTCGTCAGCGCCGAGACCATCAGCTTCCGCAAGTCGCTGAAACTCTGGCAGAGCTACAGCCTCGAGACCAAGGTCTGCGGGGTCGACGAGCGCACAGTGTTCTTCGAACAGCGCATGGTCGTCGACGGAGACATCTTTGCCCGGGCCTTCGTCGCCACACGCCTGATCTCCGAGAACGGCCCGCTCACCAGGGACGACCTCGTGGATGCATTCGGGATGCCGGAGAACGAACCCGAACTTCCTGACTGGATCCACGACTGGCGCCGTCACAACTCGCTGCCGAGCACTCGGCGACCTGCGTGGCACAGCTGGTCATAGCCGAGCCAGAGGCCAGGCTCGGCTGGGCTCTGTCGGCCATGCCCGGGCTCCCGTCCCCCGCGGTGCCCGGCTGGATACGGGTCCGGATCGGACAGAGGCCCGCCACACGAGCTACTCGCCCACAGCGATCCACTCCTTGAGGCGGCCGAGCCCGGTCGTGATCGCGGCTTCGTCGATGCCCGAATAGGCCAGACGAATATAGGAGCGGTCCTCCCCCGACTGCGGTGAACCGAAGTGCTCACGCGTGCAGAATGAGACTCCCGTATTGTGCAGGGCTTCGGTGGAGAAGTCGGCCAGGGTCGCGATCCCCTTCGCTTCCATCGCCTCGGTGACATCGGGGAAGACATAGAACGTCGACCCGGGAGTCGCCACGCTCATCCCGGGAATCTCATTGATGAGACGGCAGGTGGCATCGCGACGTTTGCGCAGCACCTCCAACATCTGGCCGACCGGTCCCTGCGGTCCGCGCAGCGCAGCGATCCCCGCCCACTGCACATACTGGTTCGTGCAGGATTCGTCGTTCGTGTTCATGGTCGAGATCGCTTCGGCGACCTCTTTCGGCGCCACCGCACAGCCGAGCCGCGAACCGGTCATCGCGTACTTCTTCGAGAACGTGTAGAGGATGACGGTGCGCTCGCGCATACCCGGCAGAGCGGCGATCGACTGAGAACGGCCCTTATAGCGCATCTCGAAGTACGCTTCGTCGGAGAGCACCCACAGGTCGAATTCCTGCGCGATCGCGGCAATGGCCTCACGCTCGCCCGGAGTGGATTCGGCGGAGATCGGGTTCTGCAGATCGTTGTAGATGATGGCCGTGGTGTTCTCATCGATCGACGCCCGCAAGTGATCGAGGTCGATGGCGAAGCCGTCAGAGGTCGGCACATACCGGTACGGCAGCGCCGTGCCGCCGAGGTACTCGATCTGGGACTCGTAGATCGGAAATCCCGGGTTCGGGTAGAGCACGCCTTCACCGGGGTTCATCACCGCTTGGAGGAATTTCGTGATCACGGGTTTGCCTCCGGTGGTCACGACCACCTCGGCGGGATCGATCGTCATTCCGCGCCGGTAGCCGATGTCATCGGCGAGCGCCTCCCGCAGTTCAGGGATGCCCGGTCCGGGGCAGTAGCCGGTCTTGCCGTCGGCGATGGCCTGCTCGAGCGCTTCGACGATATGACCGCCCATGGGGAAGTTGAGGTCGCCGAGGTGGAACGGGAACACCTCGTTGCCCTGTGCCTTCCACTCGGCGGCGGCTTGGGCCACACGGAACGCGGTCTCGGTGCCGAGGTTGTCCAGGCGGTGAGCAGTCTTCATTTCGGCTCCTTCATATAGGCGGTCGCGATGCCAGTACTCGGCCCGACTCGTCACGGTTCACTCACGATAGAACACCAGGACTGGAAATGTCAGTGGCTTCGGCGTCCCGGACCCGGCCCCAGCCCCGGCCGAGACGGTGCCGGAGCCGTGGCGGCCACGGGCGTCCCAGCCCGTGCGGGACGGCACCGGGCCTTCGCACGTCGACCGCTGCCTCAGCCGGCTGCCGACGCACTGCGTCCGGCCAGCAGACACCACAGGCCGATGACGAGGAATACCGGAGCGCCGAGGATCCCGCACCAGAAGCTCGGCGCGGCAGTCTCGCGCGGCAGGACGAAGGCCAGGACTGCGATGAGCGTCAGCAGCACTCCCGCCAAGTGGAGGACGGGCTGCCCGAACACAACGGCGAGCGCGAAGAAGTGGACGCCGACGATCGCGAGGATGAGCGGGGCGACGATCTCGGCCTGTCCGGTGCGAATGAGGAAGAAGCTCGCCACCGCCCCGATGATGACCTCCGCCCAGAACACGATGAGGTAGAGCGTGAACGCTGAACTCCCGGTGGTGAGGGCACTCGAGTCCGACCAGCTCCCGATGACTGTCAGGATGCTCGGGATCATCAGGCACAGGCCCGCGACGGTGAGACCGGCGAGAACGAGGCGGAAGATGAGGCCCTTCGGCGGAGCTTCCTGCGCCCAACCGGCCCAGGCGAAAGCGGCGAGACCGAAGATCGCTCCGATCATCAGGAGGTCGCGGGGGTGAGCCAGGTCGATCATCGGAGTTCCTCTTCATCAAGGACGGGTCACCTGCAAGCCTATCCCGGTTCGCGATCTCGGCCGGCGAGCGGACTATCGGCTCAGGCAGTGCCCCAGATGTCATCGCCGCGGCTGAGGGCGTCGAAACCGCCGTCGACGAAGATGATCTGCCCCGTCATCCGCGAATTCGCCGCGGAGACGAGGAACGCGTGCACCGCCGCGATGTCCTCGGCGTCGGCGGGGCCGTTGAAGGGCGTGGGCATGGCTGTCGCAGCCTGCTTCCGTCCCTCCTCGGAGGCGAAGAGCTCCTTCGTCATCGCGGTGCGCACCTGACCGGGCCCGACCCCGTTGATGCCGATGCCCAGCCCGGCGTAGTCGTCGGTGGGCGCGACTCGGCGGATCCACCGCGAGATCGCCCGCTTCGAACTCGAGTAGTTCGCATAGCCGGCCTCGGGTCCCTGCTCGGCCAGTTCGGCACCGCGGGCCAGGGCCGCCTCGACGTCTCCGTCCAGCAGAAGGTCGACGAGCTTCTCGTCGTTTCCCTGCAGCGTCGCCGCCGAGGTGGTCACGCTGATCCGCGGCGCCCCGGATTCGACGAGCAGCGGACGCAGGGCTTCGATGAGCCGGACCGTGCCGATGTAGTTGATCTTCGGCGACAGCGGGGTCGGCGAAGAGACGCCGGCATTGGCCACGAGGCCGTCGATGCGACCGCCGCTGATGTCGGCGATCTTCTGTGCGACCTGTGCGATGGAGTCCCGGTCCCCCAGGTCACCGGTGACGTCTCCCTTCTCGAGGTCGACGCGGAGCACGGTGTCTCCCTGACGTTCGAGGATGTCGGCGGTCGCCTCCCCGATTCCCGATGCTGCTCCGGTGACGACGATTGTCCGTGCCACGATGCCTCCTTCAATCTCCGCAATGGCTTGAATCTCCGCAATGGCTTTGTCTGCCGGGCGTTTGGCCCTCAGCCCAGTCTAGGGATGATGCGGCTGAACCGGCACCGTCGACGACAGGTGAGCTGGGGATGCTCGCTGGTCGGCCGCCAACCTGAGCAGTCAGAGGATTCAGCATGAAGCCAGGACGATATCAACAGTCGATACATTCGGGCGCAACCATTTACTTCGCCTTGGACGTGAGATAGAACTGTTTCCGTAGGTAACCGACTGGTCCGCCTCGAGTTCAGGAGTTGATCCGTGTCCTACTTCAATGGTGAAGCCTCGCACTGGCTGGCGGCCTCCCCCGCCGAAGACATCGTCCCCGCCCCGCTGCCGCGCGAGAAACAGGATCTCGTCATCGTCGGCGGCGGGCTGACCGGCCTGTGGTCGGCGTATTACGCCAGACAGGCCCATCCCGATTGGTCGATCACGATCATCGAGGCCCGCCACATCGGCTACGGCGCCTCCGGCCGCAACGGCGGATGGCTGTCGACCCTGATGCCGGGCAACAGGGCCAAGTTCGCCGAGGCGGTCGACCGTGCCCGCCGCGACGATCCCACCGGGCCGGTCGGGTCCGCAGGGCTCGACGGGGTGGCGAGTGTGCGGGCCTTCCAGTCGGCTCTCTTCGACTCCATCGACGAGGTGCTCGAAGTGTGCGAGACCGAGGGCATCGACGCCCACCAGGTGGGCGGTGGCCATATCGACATCGCCCAATCGGAGGCCGGTCTGTCCCGGCTGCGCGAGCTGTTCGAGGGGAACGAGAAGTTCGGTTACGGGCCCGAGGACATGCAGTTCCTCGATGCCGAAGCCACCCGCGCACACATCGACGTCGACGGTGCTCTCGGCAGCATCTTCTTCCCCGGCACCGCCGCGATCGATCCGGCGCTGCTCACTCAGGGTCTGGCCCGGACCCTGAGGGAATCGGGCGTGACCATCTGCGAAGCCACCTCGGCGAGGCATATCCGCAAAGATTCGGTCGCCACGGACCGCGGGCCCGTGTACGCGGACACGATCTTCGTGTGCCTCGAAGGTTATTCGGACACGGTCGGCGGCGAGCTTCCGGGGCTGAGCGGTCGGCAGGTCATCCCGGTGTTCTCGTCGATGATCGCGACCGAACCGCTGTCAGCCGAGGCGTGGGAGTCGATCGGCTGGGAGGGGCGAGAATGCCTCGGCGATACCGCGCACACCTTCATCTATGCCCAGCGCACCGCCGATGATCGGATCGCGCTCGGCGGCCGCGGGGCACCGTATGCCTATCGGTCGGGACTGCCCGGTGACGGCAAGGTTCCCGCCGAGGTGGTCGACCTCCTGGCCCGACGCCTGTCCTCGCTGTTCCCGGACCTCGATTTCGAGGTCGCGCACGCCTGGCGCGGGGCGCTCGGAGTGACACGGGATTGGTGCGCCGGGATCTTCTTCGATCGGCAGCAGCGGATCGGCGTGGCCCGCGGCTATGCCGGGCACGGAGTGACGGCCACGCATCTGGCCGCGAAGACACTGCTCGATCGGGCCTCCGGGGCCTCGACCCCACTGACCGGGCTGCCGTGGAACGATCACTTCTCCGGTCAATGGGAGCCCGAGCCGATCCGCTGGCTGGGCATCCGATCGATGTACAGGATCTTCGGCACCGCCGACTCCTGGGAGTCCGCAATCGGGGCGAAGAAGACGAGCCTGCTCGCCCGCTTCGGCTCCCGCCTGGCCGGGCTGCACGAGTGACGGGATGGCTTCGACGTCAGCGTCCACCAGGCGAGCCGACGTGCGGGGCTCTCCGGCAATCCGCGCTACCAGTTTGGTAGACCGACAACAGCTTGGCCCAGGGACCGAGTTGCTGTCGGTCCACCAAGCTGAAGTGCAGTATCGGCCCAGAAATCCGGCTGGCGAAACTGCTCACCTGCAGTCGCGGTCTTACGCTGTGACCGACCTCTGTCGCACCTGCAGAATCGGGTGCAGACTGAGGCCATGACGAGTTCGCACAGCCGCATCTCCCCCATGGCCGCCTCCTCCCCCGCCTCGAGCATCCGCAAGATGTTCAACCTCGCGCTCGATTTCCCCGACGCCGTGAAGCTCACAGTCGGCGAGCCGGACTTCAACACCCCTGAGCACATCAAGGCCGCCGGAATCCGCGCCATCGAGAATGACAACACCCGCTATGTCGCCAACGCCGGCATCCCCGAACTGCGTCAGGCGATCGCCCGGAAGTACTCGGCGCGGTGGAATCGCAGCATCACGTCCGAGAACGTCATGGTCTCCTTCGGCGCGATGGAGGCACTGACGTTCGCCCTCGACATCACCGTCTCCCCTGGCCAGGAAGTCATCATCCCCGACCCGAGCTTCCCGAACTACATGGGTCAGGTGCACCGCCTCGGCGGGGTGGCCGTGTCCGTCCCCGTGACTGAGGACAACGACTTCAAACTCCGCGCCGAGGATGTTCGCGCCGCGATCACGGACAAGACCGCAGCGATCATCATCAACAGCCCCTCGAACCCTCTGGGCTCGGTGATGGACCGCGCCGACATCGAACAGATCGCCGAGCTGGCCGATGAGCACGGTTTCACCGTCATCTCCGATGAGGTCTATGACGAGATGGTCTTCGACGACGCTGTCTTCACCTCCATCGCCGAGGTGCGCCCCGACTTCGACCGGTTCCTCGCCGTCGGCAGCTTCTCGAAGACCTATGCGATGACAGGCTGGCGGTGCGGTTTCGTCATCGGTGCGACCGACTTCATTGCCCCGATGGCGCTGCTGCAGGAGGGGCTGACCTCGAGCCTGCCCGGTTTCGTCCAGAAGGCAGCGCTCGCAGCGATCGAGGGACCGCAGACCGCGGTCGAGGAGATGGTCGCCTCATATGCGCGGCGGCGGGAGCTCATGGTCGAACGCATCAATGCCATCGACGGTTTGAGCCTGCTGCGTCCCGCGGCGACGTTCTACGCGTGGGTGAACGTGTCCGAATGGGGCTTGGACTCTTGGGAGCTCGCCACTCGACTGCTCGAGGAGCACAATCTCGCGACGATTCCCGGTTCGGCCTTCGGCCCTGCCGGCGAAGGCTACCTGCGCCTGACCTTCGCGGTGTCCGAGGAGACCATCAACACGGCGTGCGACCGGCTGGAGGCATTCGCCGCCGGGCGGTGAGGTCTCAGGTGCGCGGGTCAGTCATCGGCGCAGCTGACTTCGACGCGCCCACCGGTCAGCGGTGAAGTTTGAGGAATTCCTCCAGCCGGGCGGCAAGAACTGCGGGATCGACGTCATGGGCCTGGCCGTCGAGGGTGTCGAACCGTCCCTGGCTCACCGCCCGGGCAAGTTCCTCGGCACCCCACCGCAGAGAGTCAGTCGAGTCTCCTCCGGCAAGCGCCAGAGTGGGCGCGGACACTTCGGAGGCAGACTCCGGAATCGCCCCGTCCGCCATGATCTCGTTGTCATAGGCCAGAGTCGGCGCAATGGCCGTGAAGGTCTCCCATTCCGGCGACTGCTGCATTCCCTCGATCATCGGCAGGGGCATACCGATTTGGTTCATAAAGGCTGCGACCGCTCCGCTGTGATCGTCGGCTTCGAGACACGCGGCCACCTTCTCCGCCTGCTCCACGGTGTTGGAATCGGCGGGTTCTGCCGAAAAGGGAGGCTCGTAGACGAGCAGGTGAGTCACCGCTGAGCCGACCTTCGCCGCGGCCCGAACAGCCAGAGCACCGCCCGACGACATCCCGAACAGAGCTGCTCGCCCGCCCACTTCCTCGATGAGAGCCTCGACATCCTCGACTTCTCGGGCGGGCGCATAGGGAAGGGTGTCACCGCTCTCGCCACGGCCGCGCCTGTCGTACAGACACACGGTGTGAGTGCCTTGCAGCTGGTCGGAAATCGCGCGCATCGGTCCTGCCTCGCGGTAGCACATCGCCCCGTCGACGAGGATGACGGGCGGACCCTCGCCCAGGAGTTCGTAGGCGATGGACGTACCGTCCGCGGAAGCTGCTGTGCTCATGATCTCGTTCCTCTCTGATTCAGGATCAGTTCTCTCAATCGGGCGAGCGCGGCGGAAAAGCCCTGTTCGACATCTCGCCCCTCACCGCACAGCGGCGAGTGCTGCGTTCCACGAGCCATAGAACTTACGCACGGCTGCAGCTGAGGGCACCTCGCCCTTGTGCTCGGCAGCGTACTCCGTATAGGACTTGTAGGTGGCTCCGACACCGCGCGATTCGCAGTCGGCGACGAAGGCGGCGATCGCCTTGTCGTAGGCGACCGAGTCAAACCGCAGCTGCCCCTTGGCACGGCCGACCTTGTTCGTCGCCAGTCCTGCCGCCTTGAGTGCTTCGTTCCAGGACCCGAACCGCTGCACCGCGGTCTGACTGGTCGGCGGCCAGATGGTCGCGCCCTTCGCTGAGGTCGTTCCCAAACTGTCGAGCACCGTTGTGCGGACCTTGTCATACCTGCTGGCGGTGAGACTCGGGACCTCCGCCCTGCCACGGACGTACGCTACCGCCGCGGCCACCTCGGCGAGAATTGACGTCACGGACGTCGCTGAGTCCTCGAGTTGGACGGTCAGCGCGGACTCCACCTCGGCGAGGGTCTCCCGGTCGGAGGGGCTGAGCTTCGCAGGGTCGGCACTCGCGGGGATCCCCGGCGCGCCGGCGGAATCGAGGCTGCGGGCGGTGATGAACAGCAGCGCACCGAGCACGGCCAGCGACGAGGTGTGGGTTCTCCCGGTATCAGACATCCATTCCATCTTACGATCTCAGGCGTCGGCGCGCGCCTAAGACGGGAAATACATGTGCCCGACCGCGGATGCTCAGGTCGATCATCGTGCTCAGCACGAAGATCACTGCGCTGACGACTGCCGCGATGAGGACGGACAGCGGCACCGAATCGATGATGAGCAGGTAACCGCCGCCGAGGAGGAGCAGGGACGCTGCTGCAGAGATGGCTCGGCCGGTGAGCGTTCCGCTGATCGCGCTGCCGTCGAGGATGACGTCGATCGTTCGGGAGACGACGAACCAGGCGCTGAAGACTCCGAGTGTGGCCAGCATCGACTCGGCGAAGTTCAGTCGCATCGGCAGCTGCATCGTCCACCCGATGATCGTCGCCGAGAACGGAAGGACGATCGGCAGACCCAGCGCGACGATGACGAGCGCGGAGAGAGTCAGTGGGCTCCGGTGTCGGTGGGCGATGGTCATGGGACGTCCTTTCTCGTACGGACTCGGTGATGGGTGGGAGGTGGTACCGGGTCGATCGGCGGTGGTGCTGGAGCTGTGAGCGCTCGGCCTCAGCCCGCCAGCAGGGCGAGCGAGCCGGTGGCGATGAGCGTGGTCAGGGTCGTCCAGGCGATGATCGCGATGCCTTGCCAGAGCAGGATCCACGAGGTCTTCACACCGGCGCTGACTAGGATCGTCGACGTGATCTGAGTGGGAATCGCGAGCGGTCCGAGCAGGCTCGCACCGGGAACCCCGAAGCGGGTGAGGAACTTCTTGAACTTGACCCGCCCCTTGGATTCGGGCTTCCCACCCTCACCGAGGCGACCCTCCGTGACGTTTTCACCTGCAGTGATATCGGCGGGAGTGTCAATCGTCGAATGGTCGACGGGACCGTCGATTCCTGACAGATCGGCTGCGGCCTTCGACGGTGCAGACATCATTGGAGGCGCTGCAGGGGCGGCACCGACGGCGGCGAGTTCACGTTTCTCGTTCTGACGAGCCACGACGGCACGGCGGGCCCTGGCGCCGAGGAGCACGATGACGGTGACGCAGATGAAGTTGCCTATAGCTCCTGCAATACCGGCAAGGACGGGGTTCATCCCCGCCCAGACGCCGATGATCGACGAGACCTCACCCTCGATGAAGGGGATGGCGCCGGCGGCCGCGATGATGAAGGGCTGCAGCAGATCGGGGACCTGGGCGGCGAGGCCTTGGAAGAATTCGATGATGGGGTTCATGGGCGTCCTCCTGAACGTGTTCGGCAGAGCCGGCCCCGATGGACCGGATCTGATGGTCGATACGTTCAGTACAGACCGTGTTCTCGGAACAGGGTCAAGCCCTCATCGGCGAACCCAGCGAATCCTCAGCTCTCTGCCTCAGTTTCCTTCATCCGCCGCCATCTGTTTGATGAAGGCGATGAATCGTTCGCGATCGTCGTCCGGAATGTCGAGAGTCGGGAAGACGGAGATGAAGGCTCGTTGGATGACGTCGATCTGGGCTTCGTTGTACAGCTCGCTGATCGTGCCGATGATGGCGGCCTGGCCCATCTTCACGTCCCCGGTCATCCGTTCGGTGGGTGCGAGCATCCAGGGTTTGGCCTCAAGATGACGCTTCATCGTCGGGGCGATCTGCTCGGCCAGTCGCGCACGGGTGGCTTCATCGGCATCCTCGGCGAGTTCGTCGACCTCCTGGTCATAGGGCGCGGTCTCGGACATGATGCTTCTCATCTCCGCCAACGCCGAGTCTTCGTAGAGGCTCGAGTAGATGTTCATCAGACTGCGGTCGGCGCTCGACATCCTCGTGGCAATGTCGATGAAGCTGGAGGCCGTATCGATCGGCGCGCCGTGTTCGAGGAGTTGGGCCACCTCGGAGCGGGCCTTCTCCAAGGCCGCGATCTGGTCGCCGAGGTCGCTCTCGAGCTGTTTGAGCGCAAGCTGCTGCTGTTCGTGGTCGTCCGCGACCGAACCGATGTCGGACAGCGGAATCCCCAGTTCACGCATCCGCCGGATCTGGTTGAGCCGCAGCAGGTGGGACGCCCCGTACTGCTTGTAGCCGTTGCTCATCCGTTCGGGCTCGGTGAGCAGGCCGAGCTTGTGATAGTGCCGAATGGTGTTGACCGTCGTGGCGGTCAGGCGCGCCAATTCGCTCGTGCTCCATCCCACGGTCAGGTCCTTCCGCCGATGCCGTGTGGTTCCGTGTCGATTGGTTCCGTGTCGGTTCCCGATGGGGTCAGTCTATGCGTACGGACTGACATGGACGGTCAGATGCGCTCGGACTACCGTGAAGCCATGAACGCAGGATTCGATTCGGTCGAGGCCCTCGTCTTCGACATGTTCGGCACCGTCGTCGACTGGCGTGAGAGCGTAGCCGTCGAGGTGGCCGTGCACTTGCGCGGCCACGTTCCCGACCTCGTGCCGCGGGAGTTCGCCGATCGCTGGCGAGCGGAGTACCAGCCGTCCATGGAGCGGATTCGCAGCGGTGAGCGAGAATTCGCCCGACTCGATGTGCTCCATCGGGAGAATCTCGAGGCGGTGCTCGAGGGCCTCGGCGTGATTCCTTCCTCGATCCCGGCCGAAGTGCTCGACGAAACCAATCTTGCCTGGCACCGACTCGATCCGTGGCCGGATGCAGTTCCCGGACTGACCAGGCTCAAGAGGCGTTTCATCATCGCGCCGCTGTCGAATGCGAACCTTCGCCTGGCCCTCGACGTCGCCAAACGTGCGGGCCTGCCGTGGGATGCGATCCTCGGCGCCGAGGTGGCCAGAGCCTACAAACCCGATCCCGACGCGTACCTGCGCACCGTCGACATCCTCGGCCTCGAACCGCATCAGGTCGCCATGGTCGCCGCACACAACAGCGACCTCGACGCGGCGCAGGCTCTCGGGCTGCGCACTGCCTTCGTCCGTCGCCCCACCGAGCACGGCCCTGAACAAACGACGGATCTCAATCCGTCAGGTGCCTGGGACGTCGTCGCCGACGACTTCGAGGACCTGGCTGACCAGATCGGGTGACGCATCGAACTGGTGCTGTGCCGGAGTCTCTTCAGGATGTCAGCGAGTCGTTATGGGCAGCGCGACCGGCGAGGATGCCGCCCAATGCGGTGATGAGCATGCTCAGTACCAGCAGAACTGCGGTGGCCCAGATCGTCCCGCCGAACACGGTCACCGAAGCCAAGGCGACCGAAGGCGCGAAGCCGCCGATGGCTCCCGAGACATTGTAGGAGACAGCAACAGCGGTGTAGCGAGACCGATCGGGGAACATGTCCGCCATCATCGAGCCCAGCGCCCCGTATGGCAGGCCGAGCAATCCGATGCCGACACCGATTCCGATGATCACCAGCGGCGGTGAGGCCGTGCCGACCAGAGCCATCAGCGGGAAGGCAAGGACCACAGAGAGCAGCGCCGTCATTCCTACGGCTTTCCAAGGAGTGAACTGATCGCCGAGCTGACCGCCGAAGAAGATGGCGATGCCTTCGAGGACGGCGCCGAGCATCGTTCCCGTCAGCAGTATGCCGGCGGCCAGATGGAGTGTTTCGGTGCCGAAGTTGACGATGAAAGTCGTCAGCAGATAGAAGGGCGCGCTTCCGACGAGGCTGGCACAGACGCCGATGAGCACCCGACGCCAGCTGGTTCGGAGCACATGGAACAGGGGGACCTTGACCGTTCGGTCCTCCTGAACGATCTTCCGGAATTCCGGTGTTTCGTCGACCTTGAAGCGGATGTAGAGCGCAATGCCCATGAGGAGGAAGGACAGGAGGAACGGGACGCGCCAGCCCCATGCGATGAATTGGTCGTGGGGAAGCAGCGTCACCAAAGCGACGATTCCGCTCGAGCCCAGATTGCCGATCGGTGACCCGTACTGTGGCATCGCGCCGTAGAACGCACGTTTCTCGGGTGGGGCGTGCTCGACGACCATCAGCACGGCACCGCCCCACTCACCGCCGACGGACATCCCCTCGATGATGCGCAGCACAACGAGCATTATGGGAGCCCACACCCCGATCGTGTTGTACGTCGGCAGCAGACCGATGGCGCCTGAGCTGATGCCCATGACGAGGACTGTGGCGATGAGTGTGTTCCGGCGCCCGATCTTGTCGCCGAGATGACCGAAGACGATCGACCCCACGGGACGGGCCAAGAAGCCGATGGCAAATGACAGAAACGCCACGATAGTGCCTACGGCGGGGTCGAACGTGGGAAAGAAGAGCTCGTTGAAGGCCAGAGCGGCGATGAGGCCGTAGATGAAATAGTCGTACCACTCGATGGCGGTGCCGATGAGGGACCCCGCCGAGACTCGCCGCAGCTGCGCTGAGTCGATATGCGTTGATCGGAAGCTGTCTGCTTCGTCTGCAGTCATTCGACGTCATCCCCATTGAAGTCGGTCTTTCATCCGGTCGAACTCGACGGACTCGTTGGGTGCTCCCACGGCTCCGGGGGTTCTCCCTGACGCAGTCAGGTAGGTCGTCATTCTACGCGCGCTCACAGTTGGATGACCAGGTTGGAACGGTCGGCTGGTCCCCTCGGCGGTTCTATTTCAGTGGCTCCAACCCGCACCACTCGGCGATGAAGAGCGCGATGGTCTTCGTGATGTTGCGGACGGACTCGATGTGGACCCGCTCGTCGAAGGCGTGGATGTCGAGAGATCGTGGCCCGTAGGTCAGCGTCGGCATCGACCCGTAGTTCGTGTAGACCCGACCGTCGAGGTAACCCGGCGTGGTGAACGACTGCAGGGGCTGACCGAACACATCCCGGTGGACCGAGCCGAGGACGGCCTCTGCTTCTCCGCCTTCCTCAAGTCGATATCCTGCGGCGAAGAAGCCGGTTCGCTCCAGGCGCGGCAGGCGACTGTCCTGACCGCGCCGGGCAATGCTCGCGTGCCGGACGTGCTCCTGGATCTCTTCCCACGCCTGCTCCGGGTCGATCCCCGGATAGATGGCGGCACGCACGGAGATCTCACACCATGACGGGACGCTGGAAGGCCAGTCTCCACCCGAGATCTCTCCGACATTGAAGTTGATGGGATGATCGACATCCTCGAAGCCCGGGTACCGGTCCTTCTGAGCATTCCAATCCGCCTCGAGTGTGCGCAGGTCGGCGATCACTTCATTGGTCGCGTCGAAGGCGTTGAAGCCCTGGCTCATCTCCCGGACATGACTCGGTTTCCCCTCGACGCGAACGGTGAACCAGATGACTCCGACGTTGGTTCGCACCAGAGCGTTCTCTTCTGGTTCCGGAATGAGCACGGCGTCGCCGGTGTACCCGCGCAGAAGTGCTGACAGCGCACCGTTGCCGGTGCTTTCCTCCCCCACCACGGACTGGAAGTGGATAAGGGCTGCAGGAGAGAATCCGGCAGCGGTGATCGCGTCGAAGGCGAAGAGGTTGGCAGCGAGCCCGGCTTTCATGTCCCCGGCACCACGTCCATAAAGCCAACCGTCCTCGACTCGAGGCTCGAAGGGCGGGGTGGTCCAATTCTCCAGGGGCCCGGTCGGCACGACATCCACATGACCTTGCAGGATCAGGGATCGGCCCTGTGAGACTGCCGGCCGATAGCTGCCGACGATGTTGAAGTCTTCGGTATAGGGCACGGTCATCGGTCCGAAGCCCACATGATCCTCGATGTCCTCTTCGTCGATGCGCCAGCGGTCGATCTCCAATCCTCTGTCGGCGAATTCCTGTTCCATGCGGACCTGGATCGCCGCCTCACTGCCACGGACGGAAGGACAGCGGATCAGAGCACCGGTGAACTCAAGCTGACGGTCGAACGCGTTGTCGACGGCGTCGGTGATGGCCTGGGCGACTTCTCGATTCATGCTTCGCTCTTCCAGATTCTCGGGTTGACGGTGGACGGACATACGGATGGCAAGTGAGCTCTGTCGGCTATGTGAGATATGTGAGCTATTCTGCATCCCTCGACGAGCTTCCGGAAGAGCATCCTGCGTCCGCTGAGACCGATTGCGCTCCCCCTCCCCTCATTCGGAATGAGGGTATAGCGTGGTCGGACAGGGACGGGTCGACCGACCCGTACTCGAGCACACGTACCACCTGACGAAAGGTGACAAGCATGAGTGACACGAGTATCAGCGCTTCACGGACGATCGATGCCCCTGCGGAGGACATCTTCCACGTCCTCTCCAATCCCGAGCGTCATGCGGAGATCGACGGCTCGGGGATGGTCCAGTCGGATGACAAGACCGATCGCATCACCGAGACCGGCCAAGTGTTCACGATGAACATGAACTGGGACAAGATGGGCGGCGACTACAAGACCGACAACTACGTCAACGGCTATCAGGAGAACAAGCTTCTCGCCTGGAAGACGGCTCCGGCCGGTGAAGAGCCCCCGGGCTGGGAGTGGGTCTGGGAGCTCACTTCCCAGGGGCATGACTTGACCGAAGTCTCCGTGACCTATGACTGGAGCGCGGTCACTGACAAGGACGTGCTCAAGCAGATCAGCTTCCCTGCCGTCAGCGAAGAGGACCTCGAGTCGTCCCTCGGCAACTTGGCAGCAGCGGTGTCCGGGGTCTGACGCCCCGCGGCAGCTCCTTCGGACGGACTGCCCGCACCTGGCAAGGCGGCCCTGAACGAGCTCACCGCAGTTCGTTCAGGGCCGCCTCCGCGCGCCGGCGGCGGTCTTCGACCATCATCTCCCACCAATATTCGCCGCGTTCGCCGAGACCGTGCTTCGCGACATTCACCCGCTGCCTCGCCTCCGAGAGATCGTTCTCATCGTCCCGCTTCTTCGCTTGCTTGACGGCGTTCCTCGCGGCGCCGAGGTGGCTCTTGAGTTCCTCGATGACGCTCGGTTCCAGTGCTGGGTCGGTTCGTCGCCAACGGCGCCCTTTGACGATCAGCCACCGATCGTCATCATTGTCGCTGTTCTCGCTCATGCGACGAAGATGCAGAAGGGGTGGCCGGAGGGATCGGCGAAGACGTAGATTGGCTCATCCTCGTCGTCGGTGCGGTCGACGAGCAGTTCGGCACCCAGGTCTTCGGCTCGCTGCCGCTGTCGTTCCAGCATGGTCCTGTTCGGCACGGTGAGATCGAGATGCATCTGCATCGGCACGTCTGTCGTCGGCCAGGTCGTCGGTTCGAGGTGCTCGACTTTCTGAAACGCCAGCTTCCGGTGGCCCAGCGAGTCGGTGAGCACCAGCCAGTCCTTTTCGTCGACCTTGCCTGTCGACGGCTCGTCACCCGGGCGATAGACGTAGCCGAGCAGGCGCCGGTAGAACTCGGCCAGTTTCCTCGGCTCGGTGGTGTCGATGACGGTGTGCAGCAGCTCAGGGTGACCGGACGTGCCCGCCTCGCCCGTCACCTGCGAGTCCCTCTCGCCCGATTGCCCCGTCACCCGAGCTCCAAAGGTGTCAGCACGGCGTTCTTCCAACCCGCATCAGTACGCACCAACTGATACATGTTCCTCTCATCGGGCGCTCCTCCCTGATACTTCCAGGTGACATCGGCCCAGATGCTGTGCCCGGTCGACGCGGCTACGGTGACGACGACGTCGACGTCCGTGACCTTTTCGTACTGCTCGAAGGCACTTTCGAAGAAGCTCTTCGTCTGTTCCGCGTCGGTGACGAGCATCCGCTGTCCAGGGAACTCAATGAGCGCCGGCACCGCATAGTGATCGGTGATCGCCGCGGCGTCCCGATCGAGCAGCGCACGGGCATAGGCGTCGAAGAATTGTGTGTGAACCTCGCTGTTCTCATCCATGCGCCGACTGTACCGCTCTCCCCTGACACAGCGCCCTCCACTGGTGTCACCGGCAGATGAGAAGATGGCCTGGTGCCTGACAACCGTGCCGCCCTTCCCGCCGATTGGCGTGAGGCCCTCGCCCCACTCGCCGAGGCGGCTTCGCACTCATACACGCCCGTGGCCCTGGGATTCGAGCTCGTCGAGGTCATCCCCCGCAGCTGGTTCGAAGCCCAGCACACCGTGCAGCTGGAACACGACGCCGTCACACCGGGGGTCAACCCGAGCCTGGCGATCCGACCACTCATGCTCAGCGAATCCGGCAACTGGGTGAAGAAGTCCCTGACCTGGCGCACCGTCGACCGGATGGCCCGGCAGTTCGACATCGATCCCGCCCACCAAGAGTGGTTCGCTCAGCTCGCAGGGCTGCGGACCCGCGGCAAAACCGACTTCACGCCCGATGGTGCGCCTTACCACCTCGGCGACTTCCACACTCCCCTGCTGTGGGAGCACTTCACACAAGGGAAGAACCTCGGCATCGAATTCGTCGGCATCAATCCCGACATGGCCATCCGCATCGGGCACAGCGCCAAGGCCGCCATCGACATCCGCCGGACACAGGGCCGCCTGCGCGTCCAAGCCCGCGCGGGCATCGACGAACGCGAATTCGCCCCCGGGCTCGTCAAACCGATCTGGACGCACGGTTTCTTCGGCGTCGACGTCACCTCCGGGTTCACCGTCACCCTCGCCCCGGCCGCAACCCCGACGAAGGAATCAGCCCTACCCGTCCTCCGCTCCCCCGGCCCGATCACCATCCCGGAGACAGAGGCCGAGGAGTTCTTCGAGGAGTACTACCCGCAGCTGCGCACCAGCGCCGAGGTCATCAGCAGCGACGACACCGTCACCTTCCCGCAGTACCGAGCGCCCCACCTCGTCGCGTTCGCCACCTTCGGCGCCGGCGACAAACTCAGCTTGCGCTGGTACTGGGAATACTCGGGACCCCGCCGGTCCTACCCGGTCATCGACCGAGACAGACTCGGCGCCGCCTCGGCGAAGGACCTTGCCCAGGCCCGCGACCTCGACCACGAAGACGCGGTCGTCGCCGAGGTCAAGAAGCTCCTCGCCGACACGCATGAGACGGGATCCGCGCTGCGGACCATCACGGACACCGAGCTCGACGACGCGGACACCGCGGATTTCGTCGTCAACGTCCTGCCCGGGCTCGAGGAGATCGAGCACGTCAAGGTCATCACGCGGGGGAAGAAGCAGCCCTACCGGGAGCTCGGCGGGGAACCGAACGTGAAGATCACCGCGGTCGAATCCGAGAAGAACGACTGGTTCGACCTCGGCTTCCAGATCAGCGTCGACGGCCACCCGGTCCCCTTCGTCAAGCTGTACAAGGCGCTGGCGCGCGGGACGAAGAAGATCAAGCTCGCCGACGATTCGTTCCTGTCGCTGAACAAACCGATCTTCGACCGGCTCAAAGCCCTGCTCGCCGAGGCGGACCTCATCCCCGAATGGGAACCCGCAGCGCCGAAGATCTCCCGTATGCACGTGGGCCTGTGGTCGGATTTCGAGGACCTCGCCGACGAGGCGGAACCCGCCGTGACCTGGCGGGAGTCCGCTCGCGCGCTGGCCGACCTCGAGCACCTGCCCGCCACCGAGGTGCCCGACCTGAACGGCGCCAAGCTGCGGCCGTACCAGGTCCAAGGCTTCCGCTGGCTGGCGCTGCTCTACCGGTGTCGCCTCGGCGGGATCCTCGCCGATGACATGGGCTTGGGCAAGACCCTGCAGACGCTCGCGCTCATCAAGCATGCGCAGGCGGACAACCCGTTCCTCGTCGTGGCGCCGACGTCGGTGGTCCCGAATTGGGTGAAGGAAGCGACCGCGTTCACCCCTGACCTCGATGTTCGTGTGGTCGCAGAGTCGACGCGGGCGCGTGGGATCGACCTCGCCGAGGTGGCCGACGGTGCCGATGTCATCGTCATGTCGTATGCGATGCTTCGTCTCGAGGAGGGCCCGATCTCGCGGATGGAGTGGGCGGGGCTCGTCCTCGATGAGGCGCAGTTCGTGAAGAATTCGTCGGCGCAGACCCATTTGGCTGCGAAGGAAGTGCGTGCTTCGTTCCGTCTGGCGCTGACGGGCACGCCTTTGGAGAATTCGCTGACGGACGTGTGGTCGCTGTTCTCGATCACCGCGCCGGGTCTGTTCCCGAGTGCGCACCGCTTCGATGACGAGTATGTCCGCCCGATCGAATCGGGTGAGAACCCGGGCCGGATGCAGCGACTGCAGCGGCGGATCCGCCCGTTCATGATGCGGCGGACGAAGGATCTCGTGGCCGCGGACCTGCCGGAGAAGCAGGAACAGGTCATCACGGTCGAACTGAATCCGGCGCATCGGAAGCTCTACGATCGGGTGTTGCAGAAGGAGCGGAAGAAGATCCTCGGCTTCATCGACAGCGAGTACGACAAGCAGCGGTTCATCGTCTTCCGGTCCCTGACGCTGCTGCGCATGCTCGCACTCGATCCCTCCATCGTCGACGCCGAGCATGCCGAGGTGCCGTCGTCGAAGTTGACCGCCCTCATGGAGCGGCTCGACGATGTCATCGCCGAGGGGCACCGGTCGATCGTGTTCAGCCAGTTCACCTCGTTCTTGGCCCATGTCGCCGCCAAACTCGAGGCCCGCGGGATTCCCTATGTCCTCCTCGACGGGTCGACGCGGAACCGTGGAGCCGTGGTCGATGCGTTCCGTTCCGGTGAGGCGCCGGTGTTCCTCATCAGCCTAAAAGCCGGTGGTTTCGGTCTCAACCTCACCGAGGCGGACTACGTCTTCCTCATGGACCCGTGGTGGAACCCCGCTTCGGAGAATCAGGCAATCGACCGGGCGCATCGGATCGGGCAGACGAAGAACATCATGGTCTACCGCTACGTCGCCGAGGGCACGATCGAGCAGAAGGTGCTCGCCCTGCAGAAGCGCAAGGCCGAGCTCTTCGACGACCTCATGTCCGATGCCGGCACGTACGAGGGCCGCGGCCCCGGCGGTCAGGCATTCAGCCAGACCGTGACGGCCGCCGATATCAAGGGGCTGCTCGAGGGGTAGAGTGAGTGCCTATTCCCTCAGCTCGCGCGGACGTGCTGGCCATTTGGACCAAGACTGCCGAAATTCTGCGGCCTCCGCCGTGTCGGTGAATTCCAGGATATTCCCGACTCGTTCCATCAGAACCTGTCGCACTTCTGCAGGAGTCGCAAAGAAGAACTCCTTCCTGAGGTTCGCCTGATTTAAAGCACGATCGGCAAAATGTCTATGAAGTTCATTTTCAAGGGTGACCGCGTCTTCCGAGAAGAACAGGGTGTGTGTATCAAAGCGGAACGGAACAGAAGCGCCGCTCAATTCAGAAATTCGTTCAGACGGCTCAAGCCTCCGCGTCAGACCAATCTTCACTACTCCTCGACCGAACGCGCCCTCATTCGAGATCACATAGATATACCCGGCTCTGATATTCGCCGCCCGGAAATCATTGTGCTCGATTGCTTCGTCGATATCTGCCAGACGTTCAACCAAGGCATCGTCAGCCTGCCCCCGCTCCTGAAGAATACGCAGAGTATTCGTCAGATGAGCTCTCTCCTTATCGAGACGCTTGCGCTCTTCTTCGAGTTCTTGTTGAACCTTCCGCTCTTCGCGCAGTCGCTGTCGTTCCTCCCGAGCCGCTTCGCGCTCTTCCTGCTTTTTCATCAACCAGTCAGCCGTCAGTTCAACCTCTTGCACTCGAAGGTCGTGGTACTGGTCCCCGATCTGCATCTCCATCAAAGCGCCTAGTTTTGCGATGGCGTTTCGCGTCGCTTCCAGCCTCCGCAACGCCGTTCGAAGATTTCCCGCTCTCAACGATCGAATCACGTTGTCAGCTTCGGCGTTGTAGGCTCGCAGCATGAGCCGTCCCAGATCGCTAGAGAGCTTTCTCCCCTGAGCCAAAGAGTTGTTGAAGGTAAACAGCTCGGAACGAACTATCGCTTCTTTGTTCTTGATCAGGTCAGCAACCTGGCTCTCAATTTCTTGAAGCCTGTCCTTGTAGGCGGCCGCTGATTCAAGTGGGTGATGGTATCGATAGATGCCAACATCCTGAAGCACCTCTTGATCATTCAGTTCAACTAGTTCAGACGACGGCGAACTCAATTGATTCTTAAGATTCGTGTTCTCGATCTCAAGAGCTTCCAATTTTGCCTGCAGGTCTGGCATCGAGACAGGTGGATTGCTAGGGCGCGGCGGAAGATGTTCAGTCACCGCTTCCGCCTCAGGTGGTCCTATCTTCTCAGTATTTCGAAAGCCCCTAGCTGTTCCCGCCCCATTGGGGTCAGACTCACTCAAGACTTTCTGGTCTTCGGTAATCCACAGTTGCCAGTCTGGAGGAGGCGGTGGCCACGCGGGATCCGGAGCCCACGAAGCAGGTGGGCGCCAACCTTTTGGCGGCTTAGGCCAGCCCGGAGGGGGATTAAAGATCAATCCACCGTCTTCTGTCATTTGGCTGCTCTTATACCTTCGAGATCGACTGGAACTAGGCCCGTCGGATTCTTAGAAACCGAAGCGCCAAGGTATTCCAGGGTCGCCGCAGGTACAACCGCCGACAGTTCCAGAGAGTTGAAGGCCTTACGCCCAGCTGCGACCGCGACCAGCGGCACGAACTCGTTTCGCCCAGTCGCGGGGTTCAGTGTGTCGGTTGCCACCACAAGAGAAATGGCTTGGATCAGCTCTCGCCGGTCACCTTCGAACACTTCATGCAAGGTACGCAATGCCACCGAATGGACAACGCTTGCGTACCGATCTTTGATGGCCTTCTGCGACAGAGATGTCGAAGTGATCTCATCCGAGGTTTTCACATATCGGTAGTTCTTGACATTTTGAATCTCTGACGGTCCAGGAACAAGCACCTGCATGGTCAGCTCAGCAGTACTTGGGTCAAACTTGGACGAATGTTCGACGTTGAACCCTTCCGGATAAGACGAGTTTGTCAGCACGAGCGAAATGTACTCTTCAACTCGTTCGGGCACGCCGTAGCTGAGTTCTGAAATAAACTCATCCAGCTCAGCGTTGAGTTTGTCGACTTCGTCTTGCCGGCCCTCACACTCCTGCCTATACAGCTGCAAAGCAGTTTCCAGCCGTGCAACTCTTGTTGCCTCAGCTTCCGCGTACTCTCGCTCTTGCGCTTCCCTGCGCGCCGGCAAATTCGCAACTTCGCGCTGCCACCGATCAAAATCGGCCGAATACTGTATTTCCACATCCATTTGAGCTTTGGCAAGCTTCTTCTTGCGACCAAACAATCCTTTGGGCTTCGGTACTGCAGCCCTCACCGGCCACGCGGGATCTGGAATTGGTGCAGGCCGTTCCAGCGGCTTGCGCAGATCCTCTCGCTCAAACGGAGGATGCTCTACTCTTACCCGGAAGACTTCAAGATCGATGTAATCATCGACCGGCAATGTTGCAGCCAGGAGCCCGTCGAGTTCCTCGTATGTAGCGAGCAGTTCGTCATTGATCTTTTCTACCTCAGCTTGACGTGATGCTACATAAGCCGCCGCTGCTTCGCGCTCCAGTCGCTTCTTTTCAGCTGCGGTAGCCTTTGCCGCTGCAACCCTGGCGCGCTCTTGTTCTCGCTGCGCCTGTTCTATTCGTCTATTCGCAGCAGCGCGTTCACGTTCCCGTGCGCGCTGCCGCTGATTCTCTTGCTGTGCTTGAATGCGCATCTGTCGCTGAACCTCAGCAACAAAACCTCTGCGTCGGGCCATAGCCAATTCCTCCTGCGTCAAGAACCTCAGACTATCCAACTAGTCAGATTTCAAGAAATAGTCTCTAACAAAGAGACTTACGTACGGCTTGCCGCACCAGGAACGCAAGAAGCAGATTCCCGAAATGTCAGATTCGCAACCACGGAAGCGCACCCCAGTCGCGTTAGGTGGGCTGCGGGGTCCTTCTGGCGACGAAATGCAATGGCATCTCGGCAGTAGTGACACAAACAGCCGCGCCTTCAGCCAGATCGTGACTGCCTCGGACATCAAGGGCTGCTCGAGGGGCTGGAGGCGCGCCCCGGTATCGGCACGAACTCAACGGCCACCCATTGCTGTCGGTCCCGGCGTCATACCCTGACTCATCTATGCGCTCTTGTGCGCAGCTTCTACACTGATATCCATGGGCGGGCCCACCACAGACGATGACGGTCGAATGCAGCTGATCCATCGCATCGAGTATTTGGAAGCAGAACTGACTCACGCTCGCAAAGAGCTTGCGGCGCTGAGCGACGGGTCGCAGGACAGAGCTACCTCAGTGCGGCGTGACGTCGTTGGGAAGAAGCCGCAGGTCAGTCCGGCCAAGTCAGATTCTCCACAACTTCACGGCAAGCCGGTACAAGTCGAACACGATCCGGTCAGCCATTCATCGTCGCTGGACGCGAAGCTCGAGCTATTCATGTCGCGCTTCTGCGGACGCACTGACGTATATGCCCGCCGCTGGGAGAGCGCCAAGACAGGTAGACGAGGCTGGAGTCCTGCCACGCGATCTGGATTCTACGATGCCAAGAAGGTTCGGGCTGAGGACTATGAGCCTCTGACCAAGTCGCTCGTGGCGCGGCACCTCTCTGGGGTACGCAATGCGAGGCCAGATGACACTCGCAAGCCTCTCCACATCGGCTTGTACCCCTTGCGGAAAGACGACACTTGCCACTTGCTCGCCTGCGACTTCGACGACGAAGACTGGCGCTCAGCTGCAGCGGCTTTCGCAGACGAATGCGCCGCTGCGGGCATCGACGTGCTGGGCGAGATCTCCAGCTCCGGCAATGGAGCTCACGTTTGGCTGTTCTTCGAATCAGCGGTGCCGGCCGCGACTGCGCGCCGAGCTGGAATGACCCTATTGCGTCGCGCGATGGACAAGGACCGATCGATCGCATTCTCCAGCTACGATCGACTGTTTCCCTCTCAAGACAAACTGCCGATCAATTCGACTGGACGCGGGTCGTTCGGCAATCTCATAGCGCTGCCGCTGCAAGGCGACATGCGGAGCAAAGGAACAACTGTCTTCGCCAATCCGCATAATTGGGAACCATTCGACGATCAGTTCGCTGCCCTGAGTACGACTCGACTCGTTTCCGTTCCAGAGGTCGAAAAGATCGCCGAGGATTCAGTCGCGGACCGGCTCGGGCCCGACGATGCTCAGGTGGCTGAGGCTCGCGCACTGAACTCCAGGTGGCGGTCGAAGCCTCGTCGAGAGGAGATTCGTGCCCTGCGGTCACAGCTCAGCGGCACCGAAATCACTCTCCGCCGGGATACTCAGCTTCACGTCCCCACCGGGGGAATGCCCAGCGTACTTCTGTCGGATCTCAAACACCTGTCCTCGCTGGCCAACCCAGAGTTCTACCGCAAACAGGCAATGCGAATGAGTACTTTTGGTGAGCCTCGAGTAGTCGTCCGATTCGATGAGGACGACACAGAGCTGAGAATGCCGCGCGGACTCTTCGACGATGTTCGCTCCCGTCTGGAGTCAGCTGGCTACACGGTCAGGAGGAGATCATCTCGGCGCAAGAGAGAATCAATCGACGTCCCGTTCACCGGCAAACTTCGACCCGATCAGCAGACAGCGGTTTCAGAGGTGGTCAGCCACGACCTGGGAGTGCTCGTCGCGCCGCCGGGATCAGGAAAGACAGTAATGGCATGCGCTCTGATCGCAGAACGCCGCGTTGCCACGGCCGTCATCGTCCCGAATCGCGAGCTTCTGCTCCAGTGGCGAGAACGGCTGGGACAGTTCCTCTCACTCGACGACAAAGAGATCGGCCAGCTCGGTGGCGGCAAGCGCAAGACGACGGGCATCGTCGACCTCATCATGATGCGCTCAATCTCGCACAGGAACGCCGACCCCACTCTGCTCAACCGATACGGTCAGATCATCATCGACGAATGCCATGGCGTGGCCGCACCTGCCGCAGAAGCAGCACTCAACCAAGTGGATGCTCCGAGGTGGTTGGGGCTGACTGCAACCCCTTACAGAGCAGATCAGCTCAATGGACTGATCCCGATGCAGTGCGGACCGATTCGATACGACATGGCGAAGCCAGAATCAGTCGACGAACCACCCGCGAAAGCGGAAGGCAATCAGAAATCGACAGCACCGAAGCGTACATTCCACGTTCACAGGACCGATTTCACGACAGACGAGCCCGGCGCAGGTGGTCCCTCAATGCCTGATCTCTACGCAGAGCTCGCGAGTGACGAAAGCCGCAACTCACTGATCATTCCGGAGATAGTTGCGGCAGCAGAGAAGGGGCGCCATGTACTGGTTCTGACGAACAGGATCGATCACCTCCGCACCCTCGCGGAAGGGATAAGAGAGAAGATTCCTGACAAGCCTCCAGTGTTTCAGCTGCACGGACGGCTGAAGCCGGACGAACGCCAGCGCCAACGCGAAAGACTGAGAAAATCGGCTGGCTCCGGTGACAGCTTCGTCTTGGTGGCAATCGACAAGGTCGCCGGCGAAGGCTTCGACCTCCCGGCCCTTGACACCCTCTTCCTGACCATGCCGATTTCGTTCAAGGGACGAGTCGTACAGAATCTTGGCCGTGTGACGCGTGGTGATCTCACCGTCGACGAGGTCACCGTGCACGACTTTCACGACAGTGAAGTCCCTGTCCTCGATCGCATGTTCCACAAACGCCGACGCGCTATCAAGTCCGAGGGGTTCGGAATAGCGAAATGAGCAGACTGTGCGCTCGAAGCGGATGGCCACCGACTCATCTCTAGGCCTTCAGCGACTGACGGTCACTCAATGGTTGCTGACGTCCCAAGGTGCCTCTAACCTCACACAACTCGCTAGAATATTTACTTTAGATACCTTAAAGTAAATATTCTACGCTTGACCTCAGACGTACTCAGGAGAGGCGGTCGATGCAATGCCCTACACCGTCGAACAGCACTGGACCCCGCCCAATCCAGCAGGGCTGAGCAGGAAAGATCGAGCATCAGGGACGTACTCGGCTTTCGTTCCGGACGAACTTCCGCTCAACCTCCCCCGCCTCGGCGAGGAAGCGACAGCGGTCGCCTCAGATGCCGCGGTCACTCTTGCCAGACTGGACGAACGAGTGCGCGCCTCCGAGAGCCTCTACCTCAACCATCTGCTCATCCGTTCGGAGAGCATCTCCTCGTCGTGGATCGAGGGCAATCGGCTCAGCCCGAAGAAGCTGGCAATTGCGGAACACCTCAGGCATGGTAACCGTGTTGCCCTGGATGTCATCGCCAATGTTCGCGCCACGGAGAAGTCCGTCGATGAGATTTCGGACCCCGACAGGCCGCTCACCGTATCCGACATCGAGGATCTGCAACATTCCATCGAGCCTCGGCTCGAGATCGGGCTGAGAACGGAACAGAACTGGGTCGGAGGTCCGGGAAACAGCCCGCTGCGTGCCGAATTCGTCCCTCCCCCGCCAGCCGAGGTGCCCCGTCTGGTCGCGAATCTCGCCGAGTTCGTCTCTCGCACTGATGGGAACCCGGTCATTCGGGCCGCCATCGCCCACGCCCAGTTCGAGACGATCCACCCGTTCACAGACGGCAACGGTCGGACAGGCAGGGCCCTCGTGCACACGGTCCTCAAGCGAGCAGGAGTGTTACGAACAGTGCTGGTCCCCATCAGCACAGTCTTCGCCGCGAACACGAAAGCTTACATCGGGGGGCTGACCGCGTTCCGCCGCGACCCCTCTGACATCAATGGGTGGACGATCTCATTCGCCGAGGCGGTCGAGCAAGCCGCGTCATCCGCCGTCCTCCTCGGAGAAGAAATCAACGCGTTGGACCAGACGATTCGGTCCGACCTCGTCGAGTATCGCCGCTCGATCGGAAAGTCGCCGACACAGCCGAGGTCCGGCTCCGTCATACTTAAAATCCTCGAGCGGCTTGCCCAAGAACCGGTCGTGACTATCGACTCGGTGTCTGCTGAACATGGGGTGACTCGAGCGGCGGCTCATCGAGCCCTCGTCGAACTCGCCGATGCAGGAATTCTGCGGAAGACCAAGAACCACAAGGGAAAGATCGTCTGCTATTCGGCCGACCGGCATCTCGACTACGTGGAGCTGGTCGAATCCCGCCACCGGAGACGTTGACGTTTCACCGTGCATCATCGGGCAGTTTTGGCGCAACTCGTTTGGTTGACGCGCAGTCGAACGGGTGCCCGAGAGCGCTGATGTTTCACTCTCCGTAGTTGAGCAGCCTCTCGACAAGTTCCGGTACATTCCTTGTCACTGTTTCCCAGAAAATGTCATCGTTCATCGACGCATAACCGGCGTGAGCGACGATATTCCTCATCGTTCGGATCGCGTTGATCTCGTCATCGGTCAGCATTGCCGCCCACGGCCCGAACTCAGGTCGTTCGGTGAGCGAGGCCAGACGAATGATCAGCATGCTCGCAACGTCGTAGGCATCCGTGCCGTCAGCGAACTCGGCACGTGATCTCGACGCGACCGACCGGGCGCGAAGGAGAATCTGCGACAGTTCACGCCGAATGTTCTCCTCATAATGCCCCCGAGAACGCTTCACCCGTCGAGGCCGGAGGGGATACGGATTGTCCGTGAGCTCGAAGTTCATCAGACGAGCACCGCTTCTTCCAACGCGGTCCAGTGTGGCGGGAAGGTTCCAGTGTCGACGATGACGTCGGCCGGAAAGCCAGTGATCCGACGGACGTCATCGCTGAAGTTGGCGATATCGAACATCGTTACCCCTTCGTCCGGCGTGACGAGAAGGTCGATATCGCTGCCAAACCCGTCCTCACCACGTGCGACCGAGCCGAATACCCTGACATTTCGGAGCCCGCGATTCGCCGCGGCCCTCCTGACCAAATGGAACGAGCGAGCGAGCGCGAGATTCGGCCGATAGTCCGCCGCTTTCAATACACGTTCGAGCATGTCAGAGGAGACATTCCGATTGCCCGACTCCATCTGCGCCAGGCTCGACTGGCTCAAACCCGCGCGCCGCGCCAACTCGGTCTGAGTGACTCCCAGATCGAGACGCGCCTCGCGAATGAGTTCGCCCGGATTGTCCGAATGGAACCGCCCCATACACACTATTATAGCACCGTGCAATGGAGACGGCAGGGAATTCTGCGAAAGACCAAGAACCACAAGGGGAAGATCGTCTGCTTAACGGCTGACCAACACCTCACCTACGTGGAGCTCTCCGAAGCCCGACACCGCAGACATTGACCCTCATTCGGGGATATCCGGCCGGATCGACCCGACCCTTTCAGGCCATCGAGAGGAAGAGCTTCTCGAGCTCTTCGGTGCGCACTTCGTCCTCGTCATCTTCGAGGCACTCCCGCAGAGCCGTCGAAATGATGAGGAATCCCGCCCGGTCGAGGGCCTTCGACACCGCCGAGAGCTGATGGATGACGTCGCGGCAGTGGCTCCCGTCCTCCACCGCGGTGATCACCGCACCGAGCTGCCCCTGCGCCCGGCGCAGCCGATTGAGGATCTTCTTCTGCGCGTCAGGGTCAGCGAGCATGCGCTCTCCCGGGTCAGCATCAGCGCCTTTCGGCTCAACCCGGGCCGCGTCGCGTTCGCTCATCGTTGTCCTTTCACATCCTGAATTTTGACATCCAGCATACCCCTGCGGGTATATTTGGTCTATACCCCCGTGGGTATTCGGAAGCAACGATGAATAGTCCAGCAATGGCCGAAGAAGGAGACAGACATGTGTCGAGCAGCGACGTGCCGAGTATGCGGAAAGACCACGTGGGCAGGATGCGGACAGCATGTCCAGTCGGTGAAGAGTACGGTTCCGGCCGGCCAGTGGTGCAACGGCAAGCACACCCCGGCCGAAGAGGACGCGGCCCGAGCGGCCAAACCCGGATTCCTCGCCCGCCTCTTCGGCCGCTGACCGCGGCGCACGGCCCGTCAGCCCCAGCCGGGGACGACGAAGATCAGCCAAGTGACGATAGGAGCGATGACGACCATCGAGAAGCCCCACACCATCAGCTGCTTGAACACCTTGTCCCGCTGATCCTCCGGAGAGTTGGCGACGACGAGCGCACCCGAGGTCGAGAACGGTGACGAATCGACAACCGAGGACGAGATCGCCAGAGCGATGATCAGACCGATCTCCCCGACACTGCCGGTGAGCAGGAAAGGCACCGCCAACGGGATGAGGGCACCGAGGATGCCCGTCGTCGACGCGAACGCCGAAACCACTGCTCCGATGAAGCAGATGATGAGCGCGGCGAAGAGAGGCGCACCCATTCCGGCGACCTGATCGCCGAGCCAGTCGATCGTGCCCAGACGCTCCATGAGCTCGACGTAGGTGACGATGCCGCAGATGAGCAGGACGGTGGGCCAGGCGATTTTGCTGACCGCGCCCTTGCTGATCCGGGGCGAGAAGAACGAGATGATCACGGCGATGCTGATCGCGGTGAACCCGACGTCCTGATTGAGCGGCGGGACGACCATGACCGCCAGGACGACGAGTCCGATGAGGGTGACAATTCTGTTCCTGTCAAGGCTGGTCACGGTGATGTCGTCGTCGCTGTCCTTGACCATCGTCGTCTGCACCGACCGGCGGGCAGCCCGTCGTTCGGGATCGTGATAGGGAGCAGGCGACCCGCCTCGGGGACTGTCGCCGCCCTCCCGCGGCTGGCCGGATCCGCCCGACAGTTCGTCACTCGATGCCGCGCCTGAATCAGCTGCCGCACCGCCTTCGACCCCCGCACCGCCTTTGTCCTCGAGGCCGTGCCCGCGGTCTCGCTTGCCCAGCAGCTCGCGTCCGCCGAAGAGGAAGAAGCAGATGAAGCCGAGAATGACGTTGAAGACGAAGGATGCGAGGAAGAGCAGAACCGGGCTTCCCGGCAGATCATTGCGCTCAACCACCTGATTGGTGATCGTGCCGAAGATGCTCAGCGGAGAGAAACCGCCTGCGGTCGCACCGTTGATGACCATCAGGCCCATGAGAAGTGGTCGGATACCGTACCGCCGCGAGAAGCCCATGCCCATCGGAGCGATGATCGCAATGGCGGCCGGCACGACCGAGCCGAAGCCCGAAAGCAGCGCTGTGACGACGAAGAACACCCACGGAATGAGCGCAATTCGCCCACCGACGGCCTTGACGAGTATGTGGACGATCCAATCGACCGTCCCGTTGTCCTTCGCCAAGGCGAAGAGATAGGTGACTCCGACGAGGATGAGGAAGAGATCGGCGGGGAATCCCGACAGCAGGGTGTCAACGTCCTCCCCCAGCACGAAGGTGCCGAACAGGAAGGTCGCCATAAGAGCGAGCGCACCCATATGGACCGAAGCGAAGGTGGCGATGACGAACAAAGCCACAAGGACGAGTATCGAAGCTATTTCCAATGACACAATTCGCTCCTATGCGATGTGTTGATCAGTCGGAATCGACCTCATTGCCGCCTCCGACATTCCACAATGTGGAAATCCAGCCGCACTTTAATGAAAGTCTGCCCCGAGAGATAAATGACCGTCAAGACCCCGTCCCCACTTTCCCGAAGAATAGGAATATGCATACCGAGAATCGCGCTCGCATCGAAGAAGTCGACCACTGATATCTAGATCTTCCCAGGTCAACCATGTCAGAATAGTGGAATACCGCGAGGCGAAAACGCGAACCGGACCTCTCTCGGTCAAGTCGCCGACCGCCGAATAATCTCCATTCCGATATCTGGAAAGACCATTCTCCAAGCGAATTCCCTGTGGTAGCGTAAAAATGAAATCGATGTACCGCATCGTGGAATCAGAGAGGATTCTTCAATGAGCAGCAGCGGACGGCATTTTCTTCAGATCCCGGGACCGAGCAACGTCCCCGACAGCGTTCTCCACGCGATTTCCATGCCCACGATCGACCATCGCGGACCGGCATTCAAAGATCTCTTCAACCATGTCCTCGCCGGCATAGCCGAGGTCTTCGGAACCACCAACCAGGTCGTCATCTATCCGGCGACCGGAACCGGAGCCTGGGAAGCAGCTCTCGTCAACACGCTGAGCCCGGGCGACGAGATCCTCTGCTACGAGACCGGACACTTCTCGTCCCTGTGGAAGTCGATGGCCGAGAAGTGGGGACTCGAACCGACCGTCATCTCCGGCGACTGGCGCACCGGCGCGGATCCGCAGAAGATCGGCGAAGCCCTCGCCGCCGACCGCGACCATCGGTTCAAAGCCGTCTGCGTCGTTCACAACGAGACCTCGACCGGTGTCACCAGTCGGATCCCCGAGATCCGGAAGGCCATCGATGACGTCGACCACCCGGCGCTGCTCCTCGTCGACACGATCTCCTCACTCGGCTCGGTCGACTACCGTCACGACGAGTGGCGCGTCGACGTCACGGTCTCCGGTTCGCAGAAGGGCCTCATGCTCCCACCGGGACTGTCCTTCAACGCCGTCAGCGACAAAGCCCTCACCGCTCACGAAGCATCGACGATGCCGAAGTCCGTGTGGAACTGGTCGGAGATGCTCGCCGCCGGCAGAAACGGGATGACCCCGTACACCCCGAGCACGAACCTCCTCTACGGACTCAAGGAGTCTCTGCGACTGCTCAACGAGGAGGGGCTGCACAACGTCTTCGACAGACACGAACGCTTCGGGCGGGCGACCCGAGCCGCAGTCGAGACCTGGGGGCTCGAAGTGCTGTGCACGAACGAGTCCGAGTACTCCCCCGTCCTCACGGCCGTCCTCATGCCCGACGGATACGACGCCGACGAACTGCGCGCGATCATCCTCGACCGTTTCGATATGTCGCTGGGCGCGGGCCTGTCCAAGCTGCAGGGAAAGGTCTTCCGGATCGGCCACCTCGGCGATCTCAATGATCTCACCCTCGCCGGCACCCTCGCCGGCGTCCAGATGGGACTCCAGCTGGCTGGGGTGAAGATCGACCCCGCCGGACTCGGCGCCGCCCTCGACGTCCTCCGCGACAGCTGAGCCGATCATGAGCGACGTCATCGCCGACCTCACCCGCAGCATCGAAGGAACCGTCGACGCCTCGGCGAGGCGTCTGGCGGAATACGCCGTCGATGCCTCGAACTACCGAGTGGTGCCGCAGGTCGTGGCCTTCCCGAAGACCACGGCCGATGTCGACACGATCCTCGACGTGGCCAGGTCCCACCGCGTTCCGATCACCTCCCGCGGAGGCGGCACCTCGCAGGCGGGGAACTCGATCGGGCCCGGAATCGTCATCGACTTCTCCCGCCACCTGAACAGGATCCTCGACATCGATCCGATGGAGAAGACCGCTCGCGTTGAGCCCGGGGTGCTCATGAGCGAGCTGCAGAAAGCCGGGAAACCGCTCGGGCTGACCTTCGGACCCGACCCTTCGACGAAGAACCGGGCCACGCTCGCGGGCATGATCGGCAACAACTCCTGCGGCCCACACGCGATCTCGGCCGGCCGCACGGTCGACAACATCGTCGAGATGACGGCCATCGACGGAACCGGGCGGTCCTTTCTCGCCGGAGCCGGACTCGGTCCCGTGCCCGGACTCGCCGAGGTGGCCGGCCGTCATCTCGGAGTCATCCGCACCGAATTCGGCCGGTTCAGCCGTCAGGCCTCGGCATACGCCCTCGAACACCTGCTGCCGGAGAACGGTCCGAATCTCGCGAAGTTCCTCGTCGGCAGCGAAGGCACTCTGACGACGATCACGGAGGCGGTCGTCAGCCTCGGCGATCTTCCGAATTCACCGACGGTGCTGGCTCTGGGCTATCCGGACATGTTCGATGCCGCCGATGCCGTCCCCCGGGTCCTGCCGCACGGTCCCCTCGCCGTCGAGGGCATCGATTCGCGGCTCATGGACATGGTCCGGGCGAACAAAGGCAAGAACGCGGTCCCCGAACTGCCGGAGGGGAGAGGCTGGCTGCTCATCGAGGTCGCCGGTGACACTCCCGCCGAGGCGGTCGCCAATGCCCAGATCATCGCCGACGATTCCGGCACCGACCACTACCGCATCATCCCCGCGGGCAAGGAGGCGAGCACGCTGTGGGGCATCCGCGCTGATGCCGGCGGGCTGGCCGGACGCACCGAGGACGGTGAACCGGCCTGGACGGGGTGGGAGGACGCCGCCGTCCCTCCCGAAGTGCTCGGAGATTACCTGCGCGACCAAGAGGAACTCATGAGCTCCTACGGAGTGCGCGGTCTGCCCTACGGTCACTTCGGCGACGGCTGCGTGCATATGCGCACGGATTTCCCGTTCGACCGGCCCGACGGCACCCAGGTCTTCCACGACTTCGTCATGGAGGCCGGTCGCCTCGTCACGAAGTACGGCGGTTCGGCCTCCGGTGAGCACGGCGACGGGCGCGCCCGCTCCGAGCTGCTCGGCATCCAGCACTCGGAGGAGGCGATCGCTGCCCTCGGTGAGGTCAAACGGCTCTTCGATCCGCAGAATCTCCTCAATCCCGGCATCATCGTCGATCCGCTGCCGATCACCTCCGATCTGCGTCGCCCGCAGGCGATCTCGATCGGAACCGCCGGAGGCTTCTCCTTCGCTCACGACAAGGGCAGCTTCACCGATGCTGTCCATCGCTGTGTGGGCGTCGGCAAGTGCCGGGCCGACACCTCCGGGTCCGGCGGGTTCATGTGCCCGTCGTACCTGGCGACGAAGGACGAGAAGGATTCCACTCGTGGTCGCGCCCGGGTGCTCCAGGAGGTGACCAACGGGGGACTCTTCAACACCTGGGACAGCGCCGAGGTGGCCGAATCCCTCGACCTCTGCCTGAGCTGCAAGGCCTGTTCGTCCGATTGTCCGGCCGGGGTCGACATGGCCCAGTACAAGTCCGAGGTCCTCCACCGCACCTACCGCGGACGGCTGCGTCCGGTCTCTCACTATTCGCTCGGCTGGCTGCCGACTTGGGGCCGTCTCCTCACCGCGATCCCCGGCGTCAGCACCCTGGCGAACGCGGCACTGGAATTCCGTCCCCTGGCCAAACTGGTGCTCGCCGGCGGTGGGATGGACGCCCGACGGAAGATGGTCCGCTTCAACGAGCAGCGGTTCTCCCGATGGGCGAAATCCCGCGTCTCCCCCGCCGAGGCACGTGATGCCTCGGCCGCAGATCGTGATGCTCTCGTCGCCGACGAGTACCTCAGCTGTTCGCGGGAAGGCAGGAAGCAGGTGCTGCTGTGGGCGGACTCCTTCACCGAATACCTCTCCGATGCCGGAGCCAGGACGGCCGTCGACCTGCTGGAGAAGGCCGGGTTCGAAATCGTGCTGCCGGACCGGCAGGCCTGCTGCGGGCTCACACTCATCTCGACCGGTCAGCTCGATGCGGCTCGGAAGAAGCTCGAGTCGACGATGGAGATCCTCGAGCCCTATGCCCGCAAGGGCATCCCGATCGTCGGCATCGAACCCAGCTGCACCGCCGTTCTGCGCAGCGACCTCGGCGATCTCTTCCCCGACGACGAACGCGCCCGGCTCATCGCGGCCGCGACCTCGACGCTGGCCGAGGTCCTCGTCGACGCCGAGTTCGACGTCCCCGACCTCACCGGCCGCACCATCGTCGTCCAACCGCACTGCCACCAGCATTCGGTGATGGGATTCGCCGCGGACCGGAAGCTCATCGAACGCACCGGAGCCACGGTGCGCGAGCTCGCCGGCTGCTGCGGCCTGGCCGGCAACTTCGGCATGGAGGCCGGCCACTTTGAGACTTCGGTGGCGGTGGCCGAGAACGCGCTGCTGCCGGCCCTGCGCGACGCCCCAGCGGATTCGATCTATCTGGCCGACGGCTTCTCGTGCCGGACCCAGGCCGCAGACCTCGCCGAGGTGCACGGCATGACTCTGCCCCAGCTGCTCACGGGGACGGCATCGACATCCGGCCACTCGGCCCGCGCGCATCGACTGCCTGAGGCCGTCGATGCGTGAACCGGTCCGATCTGTGAGCACAGATAGGCGAACCACGACAGCAGTGAGGAAACGATGACCGAGGACAGAACCGCAGGGCCGCTGTCGGGCGTCACAGTGCTCGAGCTCGGCGTATTCATCGCCGGCCCCTATGCGACGATGCAGCTGGCCGACATGGGTGCCCGCGTCATCAAGATCGAACCGCCGGGCGGCGACCCGATGCGCGCCTCGGGGCCGTTCGTCGACGGCGAGTCGAGCCCGTTCATTCGGCTCAACCGGAACAAGGAGTCGATCGTCCTCGATCTCAAGTCCGAGGTCGGCAGGACAGGACTGCACACTCTGCTGAAAGAGGCCGACGTTCTCGTGGAGAACATGCGGCCCGGAGCGCTGAAGAAGATGGGGTTCGGTTACGAGGACCTGCGCAGCGAGCATCCCGGGCTCGTCTACGCGTCTGCCTCCGGGTGGGGTCAGGACGGGCCCCTGTCGCCCTTGGCAGGACTCGACATCATGGCCCAGGCCAGGTCGGGACTGATGAGCATCACCGGGTTTCCGGATCAGCCGCCGGCGAAGGTCGGGGTCCCGATCTCTGATCTGTCGACCGCCCTCTATGTGGCTCTCGGCATCGTCTCGGCGCTTTATGAGCGCAGGGAGTCAGGGATGGGTCAATACCTCGACGTCTCCCTGTTCGAGTCCGCGGTGTCGTTGGCGGTGTGGGAGGCCGGCGGCTACTTCGGGGCCGGGGCCGTGAGCGGTCCCAACGGTTCGGCGCATCAGGCGCAGGCCCCCTATCAGGCGATCGAGGTCGGGGACGGCTTCGTCACCATCGGTGCGAACACCCCGGCCACGTGGACCAGGTTCTGTTCGGCTTTCGACCTCGCCGATCTCGAGAACCATCCGAAGTATGCCGAACCCGCGCTCCGGTTCGCCAACCGCGAGGCGCTCATCGCCGTCATCGAGGATCGGCTGCGCCACCGCACCATCGCCGAGGTGGTCGAGGAGATGAATCGAGTGGGCGTCCCCGCCGCTCCGATCAACGACTACGAACAGGTCTTCACCGACGATCATCTGCAGCAGCGAAACTTCTTCTGGACTTCGCGCCACCCCCGCCTCGGCGAGGTCACGCAACTGGGCAATCCGATGCGGTTCTCGCGCTCGCGAATGACAGAAGGACCGGCCGGACCATCATTGGGTGCGGACACGGAACGGGTGCTCGCCGAGTTCGCTGACTCCGCAGACGCCGAGGCCGGTCCCGAGACCGACGCCACCGCAAAGGAGGGACAGGCATGAGCGATGAGGTGCTCACCGAGGTGATCGGACGCAGTCTCCGGGTGACCTTCAACCGCCCGGAGGCGCGGAACGCGATGACGTTCGAGATGTACAGGAAACTCGCCGAGGCGGCTGCCCAGGTCGATGCCGATGACGAGTTGCGCGCCTTAGTGCTGCGCGGAGCCGGAGGTCGGGCCTTCGTCGCCGGCACCGACATCGCGCAGTTCCGCGGCTTCACCGGTGAGGACGGAGTCGCGTACGAGCAGCGCATCGACGAGGTGCTCGGAGCGCTGGCAGCGGTGCACAAACCGGTCATCGCCGTCATCGACGGGCACTGCGTGGGAGGCGGACTCGGCATCGCCTGCTGCGCCGATGTCCGCATCGGCTCGGCCACCTCGTCGTTCTCCGTCCCCATCGCCCGCACCTTGGGCAACACGCTGTCGGCAAATACTCTGCGGAGGCTGGTGCGCGCCTTCGGCGAACCGCGGACGGCGTCGATGCTTATGACAGCTCGGAAAGTCGATGCTCAGGAGGCACTGGACTCCGGGTTCCTCACCTCGGTCGCCGAGGATCTCGACGCCGAGGCGGAGGCCCTCATCGACAGGGTCGTGACCGGGGCACCGCTGACGCAGTGGGCGATCAAGGAGAACCTGCGCCGGCTGAGCGCAGGAGAACCCGTCGACGATTCCGACGTCGTCTCCACTGTCTACGGCAGTCGGGACTTCGCAGCCGCCGTCGAGGGCTTCCTCACGAAGACCCCCGTTGAGTGGACCGGGGAGTAGGCGGTTTCAGTGCGCGGCCGAGCGCCTACCGAGGCACTTCGGCGATCAGAAGAGACTCGGCACGACGAGGGCACCGATAGTAAGCGCCGGACCGATCACTACCATCGACAGCCCCCATTTGGTGAGGATGGCCGCAGTCCGAGGCCGCTCAGCCTCGTCGACAGTGGACACCACGGTGGCACCGACGGTCGAGAAGGGCGAGACGTCGACGATGGACGAGCATACGCCCAGGGCCGCGATCACAGCCCACCCGGCGATGTCTCCCCCGCTGACCAGAGGAATGGCCAGGGGCACCAGCGCCGCAAGCATCCCAGTCGTCGACGCAAACGCTGAGACCAGACCTCCGATGACGCAGATGACGAACGCGGCGATGAGCGGAGTGCCGACTTGGCTGGCGGCGACTCCGAGCATGTCGACGGCTCCCATGTGCTGGAGGACGCCGACGAAGGTGATGATGCCGCCGACCATGAGGATGGTCGACCAGTCGATCTTCGCCACGGCATTGCGTCCGGTCTTGGGGTCGACGAGGGTGAGGACGGTTGCGAAGACGAAGCAGAGAACGCCGATGTCCGGATCCATGCCGATCGCGGCGAGAGTGATGACGCTGGCGACGAGGCCGATCATGCACAGCACGGTGACGACCTGAACAACGGACATCTTCGAGGTGGTCGCAGGCTCATCGACCATGACATCGCCACGCTGAGCCTGGGCGGCCGACTGCGACCACGCGGAGTACTTCTGACGTTCGAAGGGGTGCCCGGGCAGCGGCGGCTCGGATTCGAGATCGACGTGCAGAGCCGATGCCGAATCGAAACGGGCCGAGTTCTTGAGCAGACGGGGCCCGCCGAACAGGAAGAAAGCGACGATCAGGAGAAGGAGATTGACGCAGAGGGCGATTGCGAACAGCACCATCGGGTTGAGCGCAATGCCCACCGAATGCGCGGTGCCATAGGTGACGATTCCGAAGAGGCTGGTCGGCGCGAAGCCGCCGGCGCTGATGCCCGAGCCCACGGCCAGGCCCATGAGCACCCGATCGATGTCGTACTTCTTGGCCAGGGGCATGGCGATCGGCATCATCACCAGGCCTGCCAGCGGCGCGCCCATGGCAGCGATGCCTGTGGTGAGCGCGAAGAGTGCGAACGGCAGGACCACCGCACGGTCGCCGATCCGTTTGATCACGGAATCGATGATCCGATCGACCGTACCGTTGGCTTGGGCGATGGCGAAGAAATAGGTGACGCCCGCCAGCAGCACGAGCAGCGAGATGGGGAAGCCGGCGATGATGTCGTCCATCGTCATCCCGCCCAGCCACAGTCCGACACCTGCGGCGGCAGCGAACATGATCACACCAAGGTGGATGTTGCGCAAGGTCGCGAGCACGAAGATTCCCACGAATATGGCTATCGCCAAAACCTGCAGTTCCATGAAACCTCCTCATTGTGGTTCACTAGACAAACCGATGGTTTATTTTCGGATATGCGTAATCTTAGTCACAACGTCGTCACCGTCAATTCGCGAAGAGCAAGAAGGAATCCGTACCCATGACCACCCGGAGCGTCTCCGCCGCGTTGTCCCTGATGGATCTGCTCGCCGAGAGCGGACCGACCGGCCTGTCCGAGCTCGCTCGCCGTCTCGATCTGTCGAAGGCAACGGCGCTGCGTCTGCTGCGAACCCTCGATGAGCACGGCTGGGTGACACAGTCGCCGGCTCCTTCGTACGCGTGGGCACTGTCCACTCACCTGTCCCGCATCGGACGCACGGCTACATCGGACACGACATTGAGGGAGACGGCGCTCGAATCGATGAACCAGCTGCAGCTCCAAACGCAGGAGACCGTCCACCTCGCAGCGCTCGAGCGCGACCACCTCGTACTCATCGAACGTCTTGACTCCTCCCACGAGCTGCGAGCGTTCTTCGCCCTCGGAAGTCTCATACCCTTCCATGCCGCTGCGACGGGCATCGCCTACCTCTCCGCACTGAATGACACCGAGATCGCCGAGGTGCTCACGACGACGCTCACGCCCCGGACCGATGAGACCATGACCGATCGCGGCGAAGTCCTCGACGCAGTCAACGATGCCAGGGTGCGCGGTTTCTCCGTGAACAGCAGCGGGTTCGCCAGCGGCATCGCCTCGGTGGGGGCGCCACTGATCGGGCAGGCTCGCACACCGGTCGGGGCACTGTCGATCTCGGGTCCAGCCAGCAGACTGACCCCGGAGAAGCAGTTGGAGTTCGGTCCGCTTGTCACCAATGCAGCCCAGACCGTCAGCCGACGTCTGTCGGCCTGATTCGTCGCCTACGCAGCTGCCTTCCGGCGACGGCGCCCCCTCTCAGAGGGCAGCCGGCTCGGACGCCGGTTCCACTCTTCGCAAGGCGGGGCAGCTCGTCACTCGCGCTCGGATGGTTCGTGGCGATCGTGCGCAGGCGATCTGGGGCGGATAGTGAAAATCGCAGAGGCGGCCCGGCGGCGTGCCTTTGCCCGGGCCTGAGGCACTGGACGAAGCCACGCCGCAGAGCCCTTCGCTCTGCGTGTGTCACCCTTCCTGGATGGGCACTTCGTCGAGCTCACCGGTCATCTCGTCGCGGGGAACCGCCTCGGCGGAGTCCGGATCCGTCGTCACGCTGTCATCAGCGGGCATTCCCGTCAGCCTCTCGGGCCGGAGGATCTCGCCGAGCTGGTCACGCTCGAGCAGACCGTGTTCGACGACGAGGTCCGAGATCGATTCGTTCCTCGCCAGCGCCTCCTTGGCCAGCTTCGCCGCGGCCGCGTAGCCGATGACCGGAGCCAGCGCGGTGATGACGGTGACCGAGCGGTCCACCATGTCCTCGAGCCGATCCTCATTGGCCGTGATCCCGGTGACGCAGTTGACGCGGAAGGTCTGGCAGGCGCGCTCGAGCCACGTGATCGACTGGAACAGCGAATGGGCGACGATCGGTTCGAAGGCGTTCAGCTGCAGCTGCCCGGCCTCGACGGCCATCGACACCGTGACGTCGGCACCGGCCACCGAGTACGCGACCTGGGAGACCGCCTCGGGGATGACCGGATTGACCTTGCCGGGCATGATCGACGACCCCGCCTGACGGGCGGGCAGATTGATCTCGCCGAGGCCGGCCTGCGGTCCCGACGACAGCAGACGCAGATCGTTGGCGATCTTCGACAGCTTGAGCGCACTGCGCTTGAGCGCGCCCGAGAACGTGATGAAGACCCCCGTGTCCGAGGTCGATTCGACGAGGTCGCCGGCCGTGACCAGGTCAAGCCCGGTGATCTTGCGCAGATGCTCGATCACCGCTTCCTTGTACCCGACCGGGGCGTTGATCGACGTGCCGATCGCCGTGGCACCCATGTTCACCTCGCCGAGGAGAGCCACCGCCTCCTCGAGCCGCTGCACGTCCTCGCGCAGGGTCACCGCGAAGGCGGTGAACTCCTGGCCGAGCGTCATCGGCACCGCGTCCTGCAGCTGGGTGCGTCCGACCTTGACGATGTGCGAGAACTCCCGGCCCTTAGCCGCGAAGGCATCGGCGAGCAGGGTGAGCTCGCCCAGCATGTTCTTCAGCGAGAACGCCAGTGCGATCTTGATCGCCGTCGGGTAGGTGTCGTTCGTCGACTGGCTGTGGTTCGTGTGGTCGTTCGGGTTGAGGAAGGCGTAGTCGCCTTTGGGCCGACCGGCGATCTCGAGGGCACGGTTCGTGATGACCTCGTTGGCATTCATGTTCGTCGACGTCCCCGCCCCTCCCTGGACGACGCCGACGGTGAACTGGTCGTGGAGCTTGCCGGCCTTGATCTCCTCGCAGGCGGAGTCGATGAGGTTCGCCCGCTGCTCGTCGAGGGCCCCGATCTCCGCGTTCGCCCTGGCCGCCGCCTGCTTGACGCAGGCGAAAGCACGGATGAAATCGGGGTAGACGTTGATCGGGCGACGGGTGATCGGGAAGTTCTCATTCGCCCGCGCGGTGTGCACACCCCAATAGGCGGTGTCGGGGATCTCCATGCTGCCGATCGAGTCCGTCTCGGTGCGGGTCGGCACGGTCTGCGGGTTCTGCGAGGTCAGGGGAATCGAAGCGGTCTGCGGTGAGGATGAAGTCGACTCAGTCATAGTGGTTTCACAGTCTCATCTCTGTCGTGGGAAAGGAAATCTCAGGATCGCTTCTGCACCGTGCGTTCGACTGCGGCGGCCACAGCGGGCGCGACCCTCTCATCGAGGGCACCCGGCACGATATAGCCCGGTGCCAGATCGTCACCGACGAGGTCGGCGATCGCCTGCGCAGCGGCGAGCTTCATCGCGTCCGTGATGTCCGTGGCTCCCGCGTCGAGGGCCCCGCGGAATATTCCGGGAAACGCGAGGACGTTGTTGATCTGGTTCGGGAAGTCGCTGCGCCCGGTCGCCACCACGCTTGCGTACTTCGCCGCGGCGTCGGGCACCACCTCCGGGTTCGGGTTGGACAGGGCGAAGATGATCGCATCCTCGGCCATGTTCTCCAGATGAGCCTCGTCGATCGTGCCTCCGGAGACGCCGATGAACGCATCGGCACCGTCAAGTGCCGCGTCGATGCCACCGGCGATGCCGCGCGGGTTCGTCTCCGCAGCGAGCATCTGCTTGGTCTCCGTGAGGTCGACTCGGCCGGCTTCCACGATGCCCTTCGAGTCGAGGACGACCACGTCGCCGACTCCGGCATCATGCAGGATCTTCACCACGGCCACACCGGCGGCTCCGGCCCCGGAGACGACGACCTTGATTGACTCGAAGCTCTTGTCCACGACGCGCAGTGCGTTCGTCAGGGCGGCGAGGACGACGATGGCGGTGCCGTGCTGGTCATCGTGCATGACAGGAATGTCGAGGGCTTCCTTGACGCGGTCCTCGATCTCGAAGCACCGCGGTGCCGAGATGTCCTCGAGGTTGATCGCACCGAACGTCGGAGCCATGCGGACGATGGTCTCGACGATCTCATCGGTGTCATTGGTGTCGAGGACGATCGGAATGGCGTTGAGCCCGGAGAAGGATTTGAACAGCGCACACTTGCCCTCCATGACCGGAAGCGAGGCCTTCGCACCGATATCGCCGAGTCCCAGTACGGCCGAGCCGTCGGAGATGACCGCGACGAGGCGGCCCGTCCAGGTATGAGTCCGAGCCAGTCCCGGCTCGTCCCTGATCGCAGTGCACACCTTGGCCACGCCCGGGGTATAGGCGATCGAGAGATCCCGTTGGGTCTCGAGCGGGCGGGTGAGTTCAGCGGAGAGTTTGCCGCCTTCGTGGGCGGCGAAGATCTCCGCATCGAGGATGGGAGTGTGGTTCTCTGTCTGGGAGGTTTCGGTCGGAATCGACATCATCAGTCCTCATTGTCTGGTCGATGGAGGTGGTCTGCGGCGACATTCGGTCTGCGCGCAGGGAGTTTTCGGGCGCACTCGACCGGACGGATCCCGTCTCGGGTCCGCCGGCGGTCGGTGGCCGAATTTGGCGATCGGTGGCTGAATCTGGCGGCCGATGGCCGTAGCTGGTGGCCGAATCTGGTGGCCGGTGGCTGGTGGAGGTGGTCAGCCTCGGTGGAATTCGAAGTGGAGACCTTCACCGCTGTCGATCTTCGCGATCCCGACAACGCTGTGGTTCTCATTGCCGAGCACAGTGCGCATCGCTTCCTCGGTCCGGATCTCGCTGAACGAGGATACGGATCCGACGATGAGGATCCTGCTGTTCGGCGTCAGGTTCGGTTCGATCGTCAGGATGCCCATGTCTTCGTCGACGACGGCGCGGGAGGCACCGAGCTTGTCGGCGATGACGTGGGCGACCACTGTGTCCTCGGCGTTGAACCAGCTGACGATCACGTCGGTCGGGATCCCCGACAGCTCTGCAATGACCGCATCAGCCAGAACATCGACCTGATGTGGTGTCCGGTACATGGCGGGCAGAGTGGAGGCAGAGCTGCGACCGGAGGTCGCAGGTGTTGAGGAAACCTCTTCTGCGTTGTGTGCGGCTGAACTGTTCATCGGCTGTGAGCTCCTTCGGCTGTCGAGGGTGTGATCATATGGGTGTTCTCACTGCGATGCAAGGACGACACCATCCGGTCGCCGACACCGAGGCCGCCGTCGACGTCGACATGGGTGAAGACCCCGACGCAGACGGTCCCGACGACTTTGTGGCTGAACTCGAAGCTGGGGAACGGAGTGTTCGAGGAACGGCTGAACCCTCGGCTCGTCTCCGGTGACCAACTGTGACCGCTGTCGACGAGAGCGAAGTTCGCCGGTTCGCCGACAGCCAGCGGCCGACCGGCGAAATCGGCGATGCGCCCGATGCGAGCGGGAGTGGTCGAGGTCAGCTCGGCGAAGCGCCGCCAGTCCAGTCCACCGCAGGCTGCGAGGACGTAAGCGACCACGGCCGCCGCGGTCTCCAAGCCGATCATTCCGAACGGCGCATCGCACCAATGGTTGTCCTTGCTCGCCGCCGTATGCGGGGCATGGTCTGTGGCCACTGCGTCGATGGTTCCGTCGAGGAGAGCCTCTCGCAGAGCCAGGACGTCGTCATCGGAGCGCAGCGGCGGATTCACCTTGTACCGCGGATCGGCGAGGGCGGCGATCTCATCGGTGAGGAGCAGATGGTGCGGGGTGACTTCGGCAGTCACGGGCCACCCCTGACTCTTGGCCCAGCGCACGATGTCGACCGATCCGCGCGTCGACAGATGGCAGATGTGCAGGTGGGCACCGAACTCCGCAGCCAGCAGGGCATCTCGGGCGATGATGATGTGTTCGGCGACCGACGGCCACGGCGGCAGCCCCGTGGACTCGGCCACGGCACCGGCGTTGACCTGACCGTCACCGGCGATCGGACCGTCCTGAGCGTGCTGGGCGATGGTCACGTCGTGCTCCGCTGCCACGCGGAAGGCCCGGCGCATCACCGCCGAGTCGTTGACGCATTTGCCGTCGTCGGAGAAGACCCGCGCTCCGGCCTCAGCCATGTCCTCCACCGGGGCCAGCTCGGCGCCCTGGAGCCCGCGGGTGATCGCTCCCACGGGGTGGACGCGGGCGAAGGCCTGCTCCCGGGATCGCTTCTCGACGTCCCGGATTCGGTCGGGGTCGTCGGTGACCGGGTGGGTGTTGGCCATGGCGAACACATCCGTGAACCCGCCAGCGGCCGCGGCACGGGCCCCGGTCGCGATCGTCTCGGACTCTTCGCCGCCCGGTTCGCGCAGATGCGTGTGCAGGTCGACGAGTCCCGGCAGGAGGATGAGGTCGCGGGCATCGATGACTGTCTCTGTCGGCGCTGCGGTGTCGCCGTCCGCCCGATCTGCCGCCGGTTCCATCGCCGCGATCCGCCCGGCCCGGATGGTTACATCTGTGCGGTGACCGCCATAGGGTCGCACGCCCGCGAGGACGCAGTCCCCGGTCAGGTCGCCGAAGTCCGGTCTCGCACCGGTGTCCGCGCTCATGCGTTGCCGCCCGGCAGCTGCTCCCATGCGAAAACGGGTCCGTCATTGCAGATCAGCGGGCTCTCGGCGCCTTCGCTGCGAGCACCGGACGCGCAGCCGTGGCAGTAGCCGATCCCGCAGGCCATATGTGCCTCCACCGACACCTGGATCGCACAGTTCCAGCGTGCGGCCAAGGTCTCCGACAGTGTGACCAGGCGGTTCGAGCCGCACGTGAGGATCACGTCCGGCGGTGCGGAATCGAGCTCGAGGGTGAGAGCGGTGTGGAGGCTTTCGGGGCTGCTGGTCCCGTCGGCGTCCGTGACCTCGAACACCGTCCGGGCGCCGTGGCGCCGGTAGAAGTCGGCTCCGATGAGCGACTCCGGTCGGCGTCCGCTGGTCACCGCGGTGATGTCCACGCTGCCGGCGTACTGCTGGGCCACGGTGGTCAGTGAGCAGGTGCCGATCCCTCGGCCGAGGAGAAGCGCCGAGCGTGTCCCCTCCCCGAGGTCGAACGACTGCCCGAGGGGACCGATGAGGTGGATCTGTTCGCCTTCGTCGAAGCCCGCGAGGGTGCGAGTTCCATCGCCGACGACTCCGTAGAGGATCTCCACGGTGCCGGCTTCGACGTCGACCGAGTAGATCGCCATCGGCCGGGGCAGCGCCGGCACGGTTCGGTTCTTCCTCGCCACGGTGAGCATGACGAACTGTCCGGGCAGCGCCGTGCTCGCGATCTCCGGTGCCACGACGGTCATGGCACGGTAGTGCTCGGTCAGCGGTCGGTGTTCGATGACCTCGGCGTCGAGGCTGCGGATGCGAGGACGTGAGGCGCGCTGCAGGCCGACGAGGCCCCAGCTCTTCGCTGTCACGGGTGCGGTCTCCTTCGCCGGGACGGGCGGAGCCGCTGGTGGGGTCATGGTGGTCATGGAATGTCCTTAGATTGCCGAGTCGAGGCGTCGCAGGCCGGCGATGAGCACATCGATGCCGCGAACGATATCCGTGGTGTGAGTGAGTTCTTCCGGAGCATGGCTGATGCCGTGGTTCTGGCTGGGGACGAACAGCATGCCCACCGGGCAGACATGGCTGATCATCTGTGTGTCGTGGCTCGCCCCGCTCGGCATGACTCGGTAGGAGCAGCCGGCCTCCTGAGCGGCAGACGTCAGCTGCCGCTGGACGCTCAGCGGCAGAATCGCCGGTGAGGCGTCGGCCACGACCTGCACATCGATGTCGACGCCGCGTTCGGCCGCGAGCCTTTCGGCTCGGCCGATGAGTTCGAGCGCGGTCTCGCGCTGACGGCGGTCGTCGGTGTCGCGGATGTCGACGTCGAGTCGGCACAGGCCGGGGATGGTCGTCATCGATCCGGGTTCGACGTCGATCGTGCCCACCGTGATTCGCGTCCCGCGGTGTCGCGGGTCCGTGGCCAGGGTCTCTCCGGCTGTGATGAGTTCGGCCGCAGCGGCCAGGGCGTCTGCGCGCAGGTGCATGGGCGTGCCTCCCGTGTGAGAGGCCCGTCCTCGGAGTTCGACGTGCAGGCGGGTGCTGCCGGAGATCGTATCGACCACGCCGATCTGCGTGTTCGCGTCGGTGAGCACGCTTCCCTGTTCGATGTGGAGTTCGACGAAGCCGGCCCAATCGTCCGGACTCCACCGAGCCTCGCCCGCCCGTTCGGGGTCGAGTCCGACCGCGCGGAAGGCCTCGGCCATGCTCGTTCCCGCCGCGTCGTGGAGCTGGTCGAGATCGGCCGATTCGGTGAGCCCTGCGGCCAGACGGCTGCCGGTGCAGGCCTGACCGAACCGGGCTCCCTCCTCGGCGGCGAAGGCGACGAATCGCAGAGGATGGTCGAAGGCTTCCTGCTCGGCCAGCTGTCGTGCCGCGACCATGGCGGCGATGACTCCGGCGATGCCGTCATAGGCGCCTGCGTTCGGGACGCTGTCCAGATGGGAGCCGGTGCCGATGGCAGGTCCGGGCCGACGTCCGGCCAGCTCAGCGATGGTGTTGCCGGCCTGGTCGGTCCAGACGGTGAGTCCCAGATCGGTCATGAACTCCGTGAAGACCGCATGAGCCTCACGTTCAAGGGGCGTATAGGCCAGTCGTGTCACTCCCGGCCCGTGGCCGTTCTCGCTCAGGCGCGAGAACCGGTGGAGCAGTTCGTCGACGAGGGTCTCCGTCGGCGTCTGCGACGGCAGCGGTGCTTCGGTGATCGTCGTCATCAGCGTGCCTCCTCGCCGGTCTCGTCGGGTAGCCCCGGCGCGGTCACCGCCGAGGTCGGCGTGGCATGGTCGCTCGGGAGGTCGATCGCGTGCAGGTGGCCGAGCACTGCGGCTCCGCGTTCGGCGATCTGCGCTGCCAGGCTCTGCGCCTCGGCGTCGGCTGCGAACAGGGAGACGGTGACGATCCGTTCGCCCGGGTGGATCTCCCCGCTGACGGATCCGTCGGCGGTGATGACGGCCAGTGTCACCCCGGTGTGCACAGACACTGCGGTCGCCAGCTGTGCATCTGGACCGGTGCGGGCCATGATCCGATCGGTCTCGGGTCCGATGGACGTCGCGATGCCGGCGGCCAGGCGGCGCAGGATCGAGGGTCGGCCCACGAGGATCGGCGAGTCAGCGGTGGGGTCCGAGCTCAGTACGGCGCGCAGGTCCGCGTTCAGCTGTTCTTGCGCCTCGGCCGGTGTTGGGAGGGGCCGGTGTGCGGCGGTCATGGTTGTCATCGGTGGTCACCTTTTCTGTCAGCGGTCGGGCCGGTCATTCGAGTTCTGCGCCTGTGCGTTCCGGGATGAAGAACATCGCGACGAAGGCCAGCAGGTAGATGACCGGCAGCAGCCCCAGCGCGAACGCGAACCCATGGTTCTCTGCGATCAGGGCGATGATGATCGGAGCGAATCCGGCGATGCCGCGGCCGAAGTTGAACAGAACGTTCTGAGCGGTTGCACGCGCCTCCGTCGGGTAGTGCTCGGAGATCAGGGCACCGAGGAGGCCGAGCATGCCGTTGGCGAAGAAGCCCATGACGAATCCGCCGGCGAGCAGCAGCACGGGGCTGTCGATGAGGCTGTAGGCGAGCACCGAGGCTGCGGCCCCGATCTGGATGATCCAGAAGGTCTTGCGGCGTCCGATCCGGTCGCCGAGCTGGCCGAAGACCACGATTCCGAGCATCATTCCCAGCACCGTCACTGCGGTCCACAGCGACGAGCCTGTGACATCGAGTCCGATCTGCGTACTCAGGTAGTTCGGCAGCCAGGTGATGATTCCGAAGTACCCGAAGTTCTGCACGGTCGTCAGCACGGCGATCGCGATCGTGGTCCGGCGTCGGACGGGCGAGTCGAAGAGCGCCCGCAGCGAGGACTTCTGAGGTTCGGCCAGTTCGCGTGCCGCTTCCTGATGGGCGACGAACTTCGGGGGTTCGTGGAGGCGTTTTCGGATGATTACGGCGATGACGGCAGGCAGGATTCCGACGACGAAGAGCCCGCGCCATCCGAAGGCGGCGATGATCGGGGCAGAGCCCAGTGCTGCGGCGAGGACGCCGAACTGGAAGCCCAGGGCCACCCATGAGGTCGCCCGGGCGCGCTTGGAGGCCGATACCGCCTCGGAGGCCAGCGTCATGCCGATGCCGAACTCACCGCCGATGCCGATGCCGGCGATGAACCGGTAGGCAGCGAGGTCCCAATAGCCGAAGGCGACGGCGCTAAGCCCGGTGAATATGGAGAAGAGGATGACCGAATAGGTCAGCACCCGGACGCGGCCGAGGCGGTCGCTGAGCATGCCGAAGACGATTCCGCCCAGGACTGCACCCAGCAGCGTCAGGGTGGTCAGCGATCCTGCCTGGACATTCGTCAGCCCGAAGGTGGCGATGATGCCCGACAGGGCGAAGCTGAGGATGAGCAGGTCGAATCCGTCGAGGCCGTAGCCGATCGCTGAGGCGAAGACGGCTTTGCGGCCGTACTTCTGCTCCTCGGCTGTTTCCGGTGGCTCCGTTGCCGGCCCGCCTTCCGCTGCGGTGCTGCGGCTGGTCGCTGCTCGTGCTGTGGGTGTTCCGTTGTCTGTGTCCATGGTCCTTCTCCTTCGAAGTGGATGGTTCAGTGAGGCATTTCGAGGCTGCCGATGACCTCGTCGAGTGCGGTGATTCCGTATCGTTCGCAAACCGTCGGCAGCTTGCTGATGATGTTGTTCATGGCAGTCGGGCGGGTGAAGGTCGCCGTTCCGACCTGAACCGCGCCGGCACCGGCGATGAGGAATTCGAGCACGTCCTCCGCGGTGCCGATCCCACCGCAGCCGATGACGGGGATGGACACGGCTGCGGCGGCATCGTGGACGAGCTTGAGGGCCAAGGGTTTGACGGCGGGTCCGGTGTAGCCGCCTGCGCCGTTGCCCAGCACGCTCGTGCGGGAGGCGATGTCGATCGCGAGTCCCGGGTAGCTGTTGGACACGACGACCGCGTCGGCTCCGGCATCCTCGCAGGCCGCTGCGATCTCTGCGATCGAGGCGACGGTGGGGGTGAGCTTGATGAAGAGGGGCTTGTCCAAGATCGCCTTGACGCCGGTGATGACCTCGTGGGCCCGCTCCGGTGAGGCGCCGATGGGCAGTCCGTCGTGTTCGAGGTTGGGGCAGGAGATGTTGAGTTCGAACGCGTCGACGGTCTCGTCGGCGAGTGCGCCGGCGATGTCGTAGTACTCATCGGTGTAGAGCCCTCCGATGCTGACGATGAGTCGAGTTCCAAAGGTCTGGTAGTCACGCAGCAGCCCGCTGCGGAACCCGGCAGAGCCCGGACTAGGGATTCCCACGCTGTTGAGCATGCCGTGCGCCGTCTCCGTCAGCCTGTGTGCGGGGTTGCCTGCCCGCTGTTGGTCGAACACCGTCTTCGTCACCATCGCGCCGAGGCCGTCGACGTCGATCACGCCGGCAAGTTCGGGTCCGAAGCAGCCGGAGGCCGGCATGACGGGATTCCTAAGGTGCACTCCGCCGAGGTCGACACCGAGGTCGACGACCGGTGCGGGAGGAGCTGAGACTGCTGTTGCCGACATCATCGTCCAATCTGAAAATGCGATTTCCACTTTTGGTATGTCGACATTTCTAGTCGGGCGCTTTTCAGAGTGTCAAGCAGATCACGGAACTCGCTTTCAGATTTCCGCGACGTGAATGCGAATGCTCAGAACAGCACCGCCAGGCGGTCATCGCGCGTTACCGGTGAAGTCCGTCAGCACCGACCGGAGACTACGTCTCGGAAGGGGTGTATCCGAGGTCACCGGACATCTCCGAAGCGGTGTCTCTGACCGTGGAGATCGCCCAGGATTTCGCTTCCTCGGTGCCCATCCGGTGGAAGGGAGCGGCCAGGGTGACGGAGGCGACGACGTCGCCGGTCGAAGAGCGGATGGGAGCCGCGACGGCCCAGACGTTGTCGTCAAGCTCGGAGTCGCAGATGTCGTAGCCGCGGGAGCGGATGAGCTGGAGGTGGGAGAACACCTCGGCGACCGATACCGGTGTGCCGTGCATGTAGCGCAGCAGCGCCGACCTGGACAGCACCTGCCGCACCTCTTCCGGATCGCGCCAGGCCAGGAGGACTCGCGCCGAGGCGGCGGCGTTCAGCGGCATGGTCTGACCGACCCGGACGAACAGTCGCAGCGGTCGAGTCGACTCCGTCATCGCGATGCAGACGACGGCGGCACCTGTGAACTCGCAGAGGAAGATCGTCTCTCCGCTGACGCGTCCGGCCTCGACCACGGCCGGGTGGGCGGTCACCAGCGGAGATTGGTGCTGCCGACCGGCTTCGGCGAGCTCTCGGCTGGCCGGGCCGATGAAGTAGCGCCGGTTCGTCGTCGAGCGCGTGACGAAGCCTTCGGATTCCAGCGTTCCCATCAGCCGGTGCGCCGAGGACACGGGGATGCCGATCCGGTCGGAGAGTTCGGCGAGGCTCAGGCCGCCGGCGCTGTGGGCCAGGGTTCGCAGAATGCTCAGAGAGCGAACGATCACCTGCACACGGCCTCCTCCGGATAGTTGGTGTGAGTCTACGAGCATTGCGGCTCGTCAGTCCATCCGGATCACCGTCGCTGCCGGACGGCCCTCGCACCCTCGTTCCGCTCCCCGCACGGCTCTGTCTTCTACTCTCTCCCCTGTCCGACCTCAGGGTCGGCCGGTATCCCGGTCAGCCGCGACGGCTTGAGGACTTCGTCGAGCTCCTCGGAGTCGAGCAGCCCCTGCTTCCTCACGAGGTCGACGATCTTCTCACCGGTGGCCAGAGCCTCTTTCGCCAACTTCGCGGCCGGGGCATACCCGATGACCGGGGCAAGTGCAGTGATCACGGTGACGGAGCGCGCTACGGTGTCGTCGAGCGTGTCGGTGTTCGCGGTGATTCCCTCGACGCAGTTGATCCGCAGGGTCCGGCAGGCGCGTTCGAGCCATGTGACCGATTGGAACAGTGAGTGCGCGATGATCGGTTCGAAGGCGTTGAGTTGGAGTTGACCCGCCTCGACGGCCATCGACACTGTGACGTCGGCGCCGGCGATCGAGTACGCGACCTGGGAGACCGATTCGGGGATGACGGGATTGACCTTGCCCGGCATGATCGACGACCCCGCTTGCCGGGCGGGCAGATTGATTTCGCCGAGTCCGGCCTGCGGCCCCGACGACAGCAGGCGCAGATCGTTCGAGATCTTCGACAGCTTCAGCGCACTGCGCTTGAGCGCGCCGGAGAAGGTCACGAACACGCCTGTGTCGCTCGTCGATTCGACCAGGTCACCGGCGCTGACGAGGTCGAGCCCGGTGATCTCCCGCAGATGCCTGACGACCGCCTCCTGGTATCCGACCGGGGCGTTGATGCCTGTGCCGATGGCCGTGGCCCCCATGTTCACCTCGCCGAGGAGGGGGATCGTCTCGTGGAGACGATCGACGTCCTCGAGGAGGGTCACGGAGAAGGCTGTGAACTCCTGTCCCAATGTCATCGGCACCGCATCCTGCAACTGGGTCCGGCCGACTTTGACGATGTCGGCGAATTCGCGGCCTTTGGCGGCGAAGGATTCGGCCAGCAGGCGCAGCTCAGCCAGCAGGTTGTCCAGCGAGAAGGCGAGCGCGATCTTGATCGCCGTGGGGTAGGTGTCGTTCGTCGACTGGCTGTGGTTCGTGTGGTCGTTGGGGTTGATGAACGCGTAGTCGCCCTTGGGTCGACCGGCCAGTTCGAGCGCCCGATTCGTCACGACCTCGTTGACGTTCATATTCGTCGAGGTGCCTGCACCGCCTTGGACGACTCCGACTCTGAATTGATCGTCGAGCGCTCCGGTCCTGATCTCTTCGCAGGCTCTGCTGATGAGTGCGGCTCGCTGTCCGTCAAGTGCCCCGATCTCCAGGTTGGCCAGCGCAGCGGCCTGCTTGACGCAGGCGAAGGCGCGGACGAAGTTCGGATAGACCGAGATCGGGCGCCGAGCGATGGGGAAGTTCTCGTTCGCCCGTGCGGTGTGGACTCCCCAGTATGCGGTTTCGGGGATGTCCATGCTTCCGATGGAGTCGGTTTCGACGCGGGTGCGCGCAGCCGCAGTGCGGGCGGGCGCGGCTGCGGTCTGGCTGGGCGCAGCTGCGGTGCTCGTCGGCGTCATGAGACGGCGCGGGCGAGGAGTTCGCTGCGGCTCGGCGTGTAGTCGCGGTACATCCGCTGGATGCCGATCTGGTCGGCTAGGTACTTCGCGTCGTGCCACACGCCCCAGATGAAGCTCGACCCGCGTCGGGACAGCCAGGGCAGTCCGAGGAAGTACATCCCGGGCACAGGGCTGACGCCGCGCTTCTGAACCGGGTATCCGCGTTCGTCGAGGACGCCGGCGACATCGAGCCAGGAGTAGTCGACCCCGAATCCGGTCGCCCAGATCACGGTCCGGATGCCCGCGGCGGCGAGGTCGAGTTCGCGGATCGGGGTGCTGACACAGTCCGGTTCGGGGCCGAGGATGTGCGCCTCGGGCTCGGGCGGCAGGTCGAGGCCGTTGCGTTCGATGTACTCATCGGCCTCACGCAGCAGCGACAGGTAGTTCTCGTCGCCGCGGGCGATGTTGCGCTGCAGGTCGTCACCGATGTGCAGGACGCCGTCGGCATAGGAATTCGCTCGGCCGAGCAGGGTGATGCCCGAGTCCGCGAGGTCGCGGAAGTCGACGGTGTGCCCGCCCTGGGCTCCGCTGACGGCGATCGTGACATGCTCGGCTCCGGCCGGCGGTGTGGCCATGTCCCATTTGCCCAGCACGCCGAGCCACCAGCAGAAATCGCGGCTGCGGTAGGCGCGCGGCGGACGGTCGTGGGGGCCGACGGCGAGGTGGACCGGTCGACCCGAGCGCTGGATCTCGGCGGCGATCTGCACGCCGGACGACCCGGCGCCGACGACGAGGACGCCGCCGTCGTCGAGCTGTTCGGGGTTCTTGTAGTCGTTCGAGTGGATCTGTGTCAGTCCTGCCTCGGCGGGGATGATCTCAGGGATCCGCGGGGTCTGGAACGGACCTGTGGCGGCGACGACGTAGTCGGCGTCGATGACTCCGGCGTCGGTGGTCACACGGAATCCGCGGGATCCCGCGTTCTCCGTCACCGAGGTGGCGCTGACCCCGGTGCGCACCGGCAGGTCCTTGGCCTCGACGAGGGTCTGGAAGTATTCGGCGACCTGCCCCTTCGTGGCGAAACCGTCGGGATCGGTGTCCGCGAACTCCTGTGTGGGGAAGCGATCGTGCCAGGCGGGTCCGTTGGCGACGAGGGAGTCCCACCGGCGGGAGCGCCAGGCCTCGGCGACCCGGTCGCGTTCGAGGACGACATGGGCCACTCCCCGCTCGCTGAGATGCTCGCTCATCGCGATCCCGGCCTGGCCGCCGCCGATGACGACGACCTCGGTGGTTTCTGCGGCTGTGTTCGACATGGACACCCTTCCGTCGGTGCCGCGCTGCGGCGGCATCTGCTTCATTGCTGGCGGGCACAACTTCGATGTTGCCCTGACGCCTTCCAGCAAACCGCAGGTGGAAGCGGCAATGCCAATAGTTCTTCACGGTCCACTGCATCTTATGAATAGATGCAGTGACCATTTGTCGATCACTTGGGGGTATCTAACGGAGACGCTTTCAGCCTGACTCGGGAGCCACCTCGGCGAGGATCTCGCGGACGACGTCGGCCACGGCAGCGGCCTTCGCCGTCTGCCCGGATCGAGCCAGGGTGGACACGGCCACGTGCAGGGTGGGGACGGGATCGGAGATCTCGAGGATCGTCGTCCGCTCCCCCGTGTAGGTCTGCCGGATGCGCGGCCGCTGGTTGAGGATGGAGAACCCGAGGCCCATGGCGACCATCGAGCGCACGGTCTCGTAGCTCGAGCTCCGGTAGCGCAGATGCGGGGTGATGCCGGCCAGGCGGAGCATGTTGAGGAAGTACTCGCGACTGTCGGGAAGGTCGAGGACGACGAAATCGTCCTCAGCGAGCTCGCTCAGCGAGACCTTCTTCCGACGGGCGAGACGATGGTCGGTGCCGACGATGACGTGCGGCCGGGCCTCGCCGACGATCTCGGCGCGGATGCCGTCGGATTCGGTGAGGTCGTAGTTGAGCGCGAGTTCGACGCGACCGCTGCGCAGTGCGTCGATGCTCTCCTCATGGTCTCCCTCGACGACCTCGACGGTCAGGTCGGGGTGACGCTCGCCCAATCGCTGGAGCAGCTGCGGCAGCAGAAACGGTGCGATCGTCTGGAAGCAGGCGATGACGATGGTTCCGCGCACCTCACGCTGGCCGGCCTGGATCGAGTCGACGGCGTCGGTGATCCGACCGAAGATCTCCCGGGTCTCATGGAGCAGGCTCTCGCCGGCCGAGGTCAGCACGAGGCCCTTCGAGTGCTGACGCACGAACAGCGGAGCCCCGAGGGCCTTCTCCAGCTGGTTGATCGCCGTCGACACAGCCGACTGGGCGATGTGCAGCTCCTGGCTGGCCTCGGTCATATTGAGCGTCTTCGCGCATTCGGCGAAGTACGACAGCTGGGTGAGCGTGATCGCGAATCTCTGCACCATTGCGGCTCCCTGCGATGAAGAATCTGTTTTGTAGATGCTCTGACTAAATTATAACTATTTCACAGATGAATGGAATGTCCCGAGAATGGGTGGCAGACAACGACCGCTTCACTCGACGAGGAGACGCCGCTATGGCAGAGCCGACGCACACACGACTGAGAATGTTCAACACCAAGGACACCTATCCGGAGCAGAATCTCGACAACGATCTCTGCCAGGCCGTCGTCGCCGGCGGTGTCGTCTACCTGCGCGGACAGATCGGCCAGGACCTCGAGACCCGGGAGTCGGTGGGCATCGGCGATGTCACCGCGCAGGCGGAGAAGGCGATGGCGAACATCGCGATGCTCCTCGAGGAGGCCGGCAGCAGCCTCGCCGACATCGTCAAGGTCACCGTCTACATCATCGACCCCCGCTACCGCGAGGACGTCTACCGCACTATGGGCAAGTGGCTGAAGGGCGTCTTCCCCGTCTCGACGGGCATCGTCGTCCAGGCCCTGGCACGCCCCGAATGGCTCGTCGAGATCGACGCCACCGCCGTCATCAGCGACACCGCCGAGGCGGGACGGACCGAGGTGGCCCAGTGACCTTCTCGCTCCTCCTCCACGATCCCGAGACCGGGGAGTTCGGCTCCGCGATCTCCTCGTCCTCACCGGCCGTCGCCGCACGCTGCATCAATCTGGCCGACGGCGTCGGCGGCGTGAACTCGCAGAACATCACCGACCCTCGCCTCGGTCCGGCAATCCTCGACGAGATGGCCGCCGGCAAGAATGCGCAGGCGGCTCTCGACGCGGTCGTCGCCGCTGCCGATCCGACCGCGATCGACTTTCGGCAGCTGCTCGTCATCGACGCGGCCGGCAGCACCGCCGCACATTCCGGCGCACAGGCACTCGGCATCTTCGGTGCCCGCACCGAGACCAACGCGGTGGCCGGAGGCAATATGCTCGCGGACCTGACAGTCCTCGATACCTTCGTCGAGACTGCGCTGTCATCCACCGGACGTCTCGAGGAGCGCCTCTTCGCGGCCTTCGAAGCCGCCATGGCTGCCGGAGGGGAGGCCGGTCCCGTCCACTCGGCGGGCCTGTCCGTGGTCAACGGCTCCGGCTGGAGGGTCACCGATCTGCGCGTCGACTGGGCCGATGAGGATCCGATCGGGCAGCTGGGCCGCCTCCTCGAGATCTGGATGCCCCAGCGGGACGACTACATCACCCGCGGCCTCGACCCGGCCGCCTCACCGTCCTACGGCGTGCCCGGTGACGATCGATGAACGACGCACCAACCGCAGTCAAGGATCGAGTCGCCGCCCGGATCACCGAGGTCGCGCCGAAGCTCATCGCACTGTCGAACTCCCTCCACGACGATCCGGAGCTCGGCTGGCAGGAGTTCCGCTCCTCGGCCGCCGTCGCCGGAGTCCTGGCCGAGCACGGCTTCACCGTCGAACGGCCCTATCTCGGGCTCGACACCGCCTTCCGCGCCACGTTCGGATCGGGTGATTTCACCATCGGCTTCCTCGCCGAATACGATGCTCTGCCCGGACTCGGCCACGCCTGCGGCCACAACCTCATCGCTGCGATGAGCGTCGGCGGGGCGATCGGCCTCGCCGAGGCGGCTGCGGAACTCGGCATCACCGTCGAGGTCATCGGCACTCCCGCCGAAGAGGGCGGTGGGGGCAAGATCGAGCTGCTCGACCGCGGAGCCTTCACCGATCTCGACTTCGCGCTCATGGCCCATCCCGCACCCGTCGACGTCGCCGAGGCCGAACCCTTCGCCGTCACCCACTGGCACGTCGAGTACACCGGGCGCGCCGCCCATGCCGCCGCATACCCGGAACGCGGCATCAATGCCAACGACGCGTTCCTCATCGCCCAGGTCGCCCTCGGCCTGCTGCGCCAGCAGCTGCCGACGACCGCACGCGTCCATGGGGTGATGACGAACGGCGGCGAGGCCCCCAACGCGATTCCGGCCAAGACGGAGGGCCGCTGGTACGTGCGCGCCGAGACGACGGAGGAACTGCTGGCCCTCGAGAAGAAGGTCATCAACTGCTTCGAGGCAGGAGCCCTGGCCACTGGGGCGCAGCTGTCGATCACTCCGGAAAGCCGCCGGTATTCGGAGATGCGCACCGATGAAGCCGCGCTCGAGGCCTACCGGGCCAATGCTCTCGCACTCGGCCGAGACTTCGACGTCGACCCCGTCGCCGCAACGATGAACCGCGCGTCGACGGACATGGGCAACGTCTCCCAGATCGTCGACGCCATCCACCCCTATATCGGGGTCGGCGGCGAGGCGAGCAATCATCAGGCCGCCTTCGCCGAGTCCTGCGTCGGCAACCGGGCCGAGAGCACACTCATCGACGGCGCCACCGCGCTGGCCTGGACGGCCGCCGACGTCAGCGCCCAACGGGCCTGAGCGAACTCACTCAGCGCACCACGATTCCAAAGGAGGATTCGGACATGTCAGGTGACACCCAGGCCGCCGCGGGGCTGGCCTATCAGAAAGGTCTGCGCAAGAGCGTGGTCGCCGGCTCCATCGGCGTTCTCGTCCACTGGTTCGACTGGGCCGTCTATGCCTATATGGCCACGACGATCGCGGCGATCTTCTTCCCCGAGGAGGACAGCACCGCAGGACTGCTTGCCACCTTCGCGGTCTTCGCCGTCTCCTTCCTCGTCCGGCCGATCGGCGCGATCATCTTCGGCCGCCTCGGCGACAAGCTCGGACGCAAGCACACCCTGTCGCTGGTCATCCTCGCCATGGCCCTGTCGACGCTCGCACTCGGAGTGCTGCCGACCTACGGGACCATCGGTGTGCTCGCTCCGATCCTCCTCATCGTCACCCGCATCGTCCAGGGGCTGGCCGCCGGTGGCGAATTCGGCAGCGCGGCGGCCTTCCTCGGCGAATTCTCACCGCCGAAGCGCCGCGGCTTCGGCTGCAGCTGGCTCGAGGTGGGGTCCCTGGCCGGATTCCTCTTGGCCTCCTTCGTCGTCTTCCTCCTCAACCAGGCGCTGACGCCCGACCAGGTGAGCGCCTGGGGCTGGCGGATCCCGTTCCTCATCACCGTGCCCTTGGGCTTCATCGGCCTCTACATCCGTCGGAAGATCGAGGACACCCCGGAGTTCTCGGCCCTGCAGAAGATGGAGACCGTCGCCGAGGCGCCCCTGCGTGAGGTGTTCAAACGCAATCCCAAACAGTTCCTCCAGACCTGCGGGATGGAGACGTTCATGAACGTCACCTTCTATGTCGTCCTCGTCTACCTGCTCACCTATCAGGAGACCGCCGTCGGCATCGAACCCGGTCGGGCGGCGCTGCTGTCGACCCTGGCCTCGGCGCTCGGTCTCGTCATCGTCCCGCTGGCGGGCCTTGCCTCGGACAGGTTCGGACGCAAGCCTGTGCTCATGACCGCTGCGATCGCACTCACGGTGCTCTCGGTTCCGCTGTTCCTCCTCATGGGCGCCGACTACCCCTGGGCGTCGTTCGTCTCGACCTTCGGCCTGGCGTTCATCCTCGCGATCATCCTCGGCACCCACGCTGCCGCCGTCGTCGAGCTCTTCCCGACCCGGACGAGGCAGACGGGACTGTCCATCGCCTATGCCCTGACCGCCGCACTCTTCGCCGGCACGGCGCCGTACATCCTCACCTGGCTCATCGATTCCACCGGCAGCACGCTCAGCCCCGGCTGGTTCCTCGCCGTCGTCGGCGTCATCGGCATCGTCACCGTCGCCTCCCTGCCCGAGACCCGCGGCATCGATCTGCTGCGCTCCGACGACCTCGAGGAGTCATCGGCAACCTCGGTCGCCGAGGCGGCCGCCCCGGCCGAGTGCCCCAGCCCCTCGGCCGTCGAGCCCTCTAGCGACCGCTGATCGCCGCCACTGCCCACTCACGTTCCGCACCACACTCGAAGGAGACCTTCCATGACCGCGACCCTGACCGACACCACGACCCGACCGGCCACCCTGGCCGAGTGGCGGGCCGCAGCGGCGGCTCTGACCATCGACGGACGCCCAGTCGTCGACGGGCGACGTGTCGATGCACGCTCGGGGCAGACCTATGCGAAGACGAACCCGGCCACCGGTGAGGTGATCTCGCAGCTCCACCTCGGTGACGGATCCGATGTCGATGCGGCCGTGGCGAGCGCTCGCGCCGCCTTCGACGCCGGCGAGTGGTCGCGCGCCTCGGCGACGCATCGGCGTGAGGTGCTGCTGCGTCTGGCCGAGCTCATCGAAGCGCGGTCGGACGAATTCGCCCTCCTCGACACGCTCGACATGGGCAAGCCGATCGGTGAGTCCTCGACGATCGACGCCCCGGGGTCCGCGGCCCTGTTCCGCTTCTACGGAGAGGCGATCGAGAAGCTCAGTGACGAGATCCCGGTGACCCCGGCCGGGTCGACGGCGCTCGTCACCCGCGAACCGCTGGGCGTCATCGGGGTCATCGTGCCGTGGAACTATCCGCTGGAGATCGCGACGTGGAAGATCGCGCCCGCGCTGGCGGCTGGCAATGCGCTGGTCGTCAAACCGCCGGTCGAGGCCTCGCATTCGGTTCTGCTGCTGGCCGAGATCGCCGCCGAGGCGGGGCTGCCCGCGGGCATCCTCAACGTCGTTCCCGGTCGCGGGTCGGTCGTCGGTACGGCACTGGGACGGCACATGGATGTGGACATGCTCGGCTTCACCGGGTCCACCGAGGTCGCCAAGCAGCTCCAGGTCTACGCCGGGGAGTCCAATATGAAGCGTCTGGCGCTCGAAGCCGGGGGCAAGAGCGCGAATGTCATCTTCGCCGACACCGATGACCTCGCTGCCGCGGCACGGAAGGCGGCGTTCGGCATCTTCTACAACCAGGGAGAGGTCTGTTCGGCCACCTCGCGGATCTTCGTCGAACGCTCTGTGTACGAGGAGTTCGTCCATCTGCTCGAGGACGCGGCAGAGGACTTCCAGCCTGGAGACCCGCTCGATCCCGAGAGCGCGATCGGCTGTCTCGTGTCTGAGAAGCACGCCGGTGAGGTGTGGGAATGCATCGAACAGGCTCGCGCGGACGGCACCATCGTCCAGGGCGGCAACCGTCCGGAGATCAACGGCCGCCGCACGTTCATCGAGCCCACGATCGTCACCGACCTGCCGGCCGATCACCGTCTGCACCGCCACGAGATCTTCGGACCGGTCGCCCTCGTCACCCCCTTCGACACCGAGGAGGAGGCGGTCACGAAGGCGAATGAGACGCCGTACGGACTGGCAGCGGCCCTGTGGACGGGCAGCATGGCCCGGGCACATCGTGTGTCTGCTCGCCTGGTGGCCGGCACTGTCTCGGTCAACACCGTCGACGCACTGGGCTTCACCACGCCCTTCGGCGGGTTCAAGCAGTCCGGCTTCGGTCGCGACCTGTCCGTCCACGCTCTGGAGAACTACTCGGACTTCAAGACGACCTGGCTGCAGTGGGGGTGAAGCTCCACTTGGCCCTCCGCGTCTCATCTTTCCCGTATACGCGAAAGGTGAAACGCGGACAGACAGCTCCATAAGCAATCTCAAAAGAGACCACAAAGAAGTGAGCAGAACATGAGTGCAAAACTCCCGGAACTCCGATCAGTCGAATTTGTTCCACACAACGAGCGGCATGGACATCCCGCCAGCCAGTTTCCCCTCTGGTTCAGCGTCAACATGATGGTGTTGACCACCCTGACTGGAGGTATTGGGGTTCTCTCTGGACTCAACATGTTCTGGAGCGTCGTCGCAATCATTTGCGGCAATTTCCTTGGTGCCTTCTTTGTCGCCGGTCACTCTGTACAGGGCCCGGTTCTCGGAATCCCCCAGATGATTCAGAGCCGCGCGCAGTTCGGAGTCTTCGGCGCAGCCATCCCTTTGTTCGCAGTACTCATCATGTACATCGGCTATTTCGCAAGCAATTCAGTTATAGCTGGAGACGCCATCGACGCGGGCACACCAATAGGAAAGAATTGGGGCATCGTCATCTCAGGCCTGGTGATTCTCGTAATCACCTTCTACGGTCACGACCTCATTCACAAGATCGAACGCTGGTTCGCCATCATTCTCGGAGCAGGGTTCCTGGCTGTGACAGTAGTGGTGATACAGCACGGTCTTCCGTCAAGCTCTTGGAATGCTGGCAATTTCAACGGCACCGCGTTCCTCCTGCTCATTGCTGCGACAGCAACCTGGCAATTGACGTTTGCCCCGTACGTTGCGGACTATTCGCGATACCTGCCAAGCAGCACCAGCGGAAAACAGACATTCATTTTCACTTATCTGGGCCTTGTGGTCAGCACCACATGGCTGATGACGCTCGGCGCCATGTTGACGACGATTTTCCCCGAGTACGGCTCCCAGCCCAGTCAGACTATTGCGGGGCTCTTCCCAAGCGCGCTAGCTCCCGCGGTCTATATATTCATCGTGATAGGCGTCATTGCTACAAACGTATTCAACTTGTATGGCGCATTCATGTCGCTGACCACAATCGTTGACACCTTCAGACGAGTCAAGACAACCTTGTCTGCTCGAGCGGTTCTGTTCCTCATCGTCTTTGCCGTCGCCACTTTGGTGGCCGTATTGGCGAGCAGCGACTTCATGGCCTTCTTCGAGAACCTACTGCTTGTTCTCGGCTACATGTTGTTCCCGTGGACCACCATCAACCTCGTCGATTTCTTCTTCGTCCGAAGGGGTCGATACGTCGTCGGCGACATCTTCGATCCCAATGGGCGATACGGTCGATTCAATTCGCGTGCACTGATCGCCTACGGGGCGACAATCCTGGTTGAGATCCCGTTCATGAGCACTGCGTTCTTCACCGGATTCCTCTTCGAAGCAGTCGGCGGAATCGATTACGCCTGGATCATCGCCCTGACCTTGCCGGGAATCATCTATTTCGTGCTCATGCGCCGAACGCGACGCATGGCTGATCGCCTGGAGTCGGACACCACCGTCGACGAGATGAGCTCACCACTGGAATCCCTCACCGACATAGATGAGAACTCACCAAGTATCCCTTCCGTCAATCGTCCAGAAAACAATGAGCCGGTCTGAACTGGCTGCAACCAAAAGGAGAGAATCAATGGCACGTTTTGAAAACTCGATCTTCATCGTCACTGGCGGTGGATCCGGTTTGGGCAGAGCAACCAGCCTGCGCTTGGCCTCTGAAGGAGCTCGCATCGGCGTATTGGACCTGCAGCTCAAATCGGCAGAGACGGTGGCGGAAGAAATCAATGCCGTCGCTGAAGGTCATGCCATAGCGTTGGAAGCCGACGTCACCGAGGCCGACGCGGTCGAATCTGCAGTCGCCCAGGCCACTACTGAGTTCGGTGGGCTCCACGGCGTTGTCAACTGTGCGGGGATTGCTCTGGGGGAGGGAGGAGTGGTGGACTGCACTGAGAAAGCGTGGGACACGATGATGAATGTCAACGTCAAGAGCATCTTCCTCACCGGCAAATACGCGATTCCAGAGATCGTCAAGTCTGGGGGCGGCTCGATCGTCAACATCGCTTCGGTTTTCGGCTTCGTCGTCAACAAGGACGAGTGCGCCTACGCTGCTTCAAAGGGCGCAGTCGTCAACCTCACTCGTCAGATGGCATTGCAGCACGCTTCAGACAAGATTCGCGTCAATGCCGTCTGCCCTGCAGATGCAGACACTCCGCTCATTGATGGGCTCATCGGTAAGACCGGTGCTGAACTAGAAGCTGAAAAGGCTGAGCTCGCCGCCCCGATCCCCATGGGACACCTGACGAAACCAGATGACGTGGCCGCCGCAATCAGCTTCCTCCTGTCTTCTGACTCAGAGTTCATCACAGGTGTTTCACTCCCAGTCGATGGCGGGTTCCTCGTTCAGTAGTCCCCCGCTATTAGGTGCAATCGCCCACCGCAATGCGCTTCTCGGCGCCAGCTCCGTCACGAGCTGGCGTCGAACTGCATTCACAGGAGGTCAGAATGCGCAGAAATGAGGTGCAATCCAGTCACCCTAATGTCGTCTCGACCAGCCGGCACCCGGTCAGCACCTCGGCGTTGGCCGCGATGAGCCGGAAGATGTCATCGGCGTCGAGCGGCGTTCCGCCCATGAAGTGCAGTCCGTAGGCGTCTTCGAGTGCCACGAGGTTGCTCGCCGCCGTCCCCATGGGCAGCGTCATCGTGAAGGCTCCGGAATCGACACCCTCGGTGAGCACCGCGGTGTAGAGGGAGACCTCGAGTCGGTAGAGCTCGGCCATGAGCCCCGCGTGGAAATTGTCTCTGAACGCATGGGTGTGCAGCTCGTTGAGCACCTGGAAGTCGATGTCGTCCGAGGACACGGGGATGCCGCTGCGGATCACGTGAGCCAGCTTGGTCTCCGGCGTCTCACCTGCGATCCCCTGCTCGCGCCGGTTCCAATAGAAGCGTGATACCGCGTCCTCGTGCACCTCGCGCACCAGATCGCCGAGGTCGGGATAGTAGTACGCCACGGATCCGGCCCCGACCTCGGAGTGCGCGGCCACGTCGATGGTGCGCAGACCGTTGAGTCCGCGCTCTGCGATCGCCTTCTTCGCCGCCTGCACCAGCTGTGCCCGACGGCCCTCCTGATTCTTCGGTCTCGCCATGGGCCCATTATCTCCTGAAGTGATGCAGGCAAACGCGGATCGGTATGGCCGCACCTCTGTCAATCGGCGACCGTCCGTGCAATTCTTTACGGTGTAGCTCAAAGAACTCTATCGGACGCCCACTCACAAGGAGGTGGATGGTGTCTTCCCTCGAACGCACGACCGCATACGCGGACGAACAGAAGCAGCATCTGAAGAAGACGCTCGGCCGATTCGACATCGTGCTCATCGTCATGTCGGCGGTCTTGAGCATCGAAGTCCTCGCCGAGACCGCGGGATTCGGAGCGGAGACCTTCACCTGGACACTCGTCCTCGCGATCTTCTTCCTCGTGCCCTACGCGCTCGTCTTCGCCGAGACCGGCAGCACCTTCGTCGGCGAGGGCGGAGCCTATATCTGGGTTCGCCAGGCCTTCGGACGCCCCGCGGGTGCGATCGCCTCGATACTGAGCTGGGTCACTCAGCCGGTATGGGTGGGCGGTTCGATGGCTTTCCTCGCCACCGGCACCTGGAACCAATTCATCAGCCCGATCGAGACCGGATCGATGGGCGACTGGATCTTCAAGATCGTCTTCATCTGGATCACGGTGATCGCGGCGATTCTGTCGCTGGCGAAGGCGAAGTGGCTGCCGACGCTCGGGGGTGTGCTCAAGGTCATCTTCATCGCGTTCTTCCTCTTCACCACAATCATCTACGCTGCCCAGCACGGAGTTCAGCCCCTCCGCCTCTCGGACTTCAGCCCCAGCCTCGGCGGCTTCCTCGGGCTTGTGCCGCTCCTGCTTTTCTCCTACCTCGGATTCGAGGCCTCGAACAGCGCCTCGGACGAGATGAAGAACCCGAAGAAGGACATCCCCGTCGCCATCGCACGTTCCGGTTTCATCTCCGCGCTCTGCTATCTCCTACCGGTCCTCGCCATGCTGCTCGTGTTGCCGACCGAGACGATCACCGGCATCGGCGGGCTCCTCGACGCCGTGCAGACGGTGTTCACCGTCTACGGCCCCGCTGCCGAGATCATGGTCGTACTCGCAGCCCTGATGTTCGTCATCATCCTCGCCTCTCAAGGCGCGGCGTGGATGATCATGAGCGATCGGATGCAGGCACTGACCGCGGCCGACGGCGCCTTCTTCGGAGGCTTCTTCGGCAAGATCTCGCGCACCCTCGGCACCCCGGTCAACGTCAACCTGCTCTCGGGCACCGTCGCCACGGTCTTCCTCATCGCGGCCATGCAGCTCAGCGGTGATGCCGGTGCACTGTTCGGGGTCGTTCTCTCGATCTCCATCTCGACGTTCCTGCTCAGCTATTTGCTCATCATTCCCGCGGCCATCAAGTTGCGCTGGAAGCATCCCGGCATCGAACGCCCCTTCCGGGTGCCCGTCGGCAATGTCGGGTTCACCATCCTCGGCGGCATCGCCTTCCTCTGGATCCTGCTCGGATCCTGGGTCGCGATCTTCCCCGGTACGCTCGATCGGCTCTTCGGGCAGGAGTACAACTTCCTCGACGAATGGGGCGTCGATCAGGGACCGTTCACGGCCCTCACTCTCGGCACCCTCGGCGCCCTCGCCGCGCTGGCTCTCGTCGGATACGTCCGCGGACACCGGGTCCGCGTCTTCCGCCCTACCCCGACCGATCCTCAGGATCTGCTCGATGACCTCGACCCCGATCTCAACAACAAACTCGATACACAGAAAGGCATGTGAAGACCCATGACTGCAATAACACCGACTGCCACCGGCAGTGCGACCACCCACCCCCTCGATCGCCTGACCTCCGAAGAGATCGAACTCAACCGAGCGATCATCGTCGATGCCGGCCACGTGAGCGAACAGACGCTGTTCGCCCTCGTCAGCCTCGTCGAACCGGATAAGCGCGAGGTCATCGCAGGCGCCACCGACCTCGACCGCCGGGTGCGCTCGCTCATCATCGACCGCAGCACGGGGGAGCAGACGGAGCTTCTCGTCTCCCTGCCCGAACGCAAGGTGCTGTTCGCCCGTGTGCTCGATGTCGCGGCCGAGGGTCAGGCCCCGATCACCATGACCGAGTACGAAGAGGCCGAGCAGATGATTCGCAACGACGCGACGTGGCGGGCGGCTGTCGAGGCTCACGGCATCACCGATGTCGAGACCGTGCGCATCTGCGCGCTCTCCGCCGGATGCTTCGGCATTCCCGGAGAGGCTGGCCGCCGCCTCGTGCGCGGTTCGTCCTTCATCCAGTCGGACCCGCAGGACAATGCGTGGGCGCATCCGCTCGAAGGGCTCGTGGCCTATCTCGACCTCAACACAGGTGAGGTGGTCGAGGTCGTCGACACCGATATCATCCCTGTGCCCCAGGAGCGCTTCGACTACCATCTCGATTCCTGGCTGCCCGAACCGCGGACGACGCAGAAGCCGATCGAGATCTCCCAGCCCGAGGGCGCAAGCTTCACTCTCGACGGCGACGTCCTCGACTGGGAGAAGTGGCAGGTCCGACTCGGCTTCGACCCCGTCGAAGGGCTGGTCCTCCACCAGATCAGCTTCGAAGACGAGGGCGAGCGCCGCCCCATCGTCTACCGCGCCTCGGTGGCGGAGATGGTCGTGCCTTACGGCGATCCCAGCCCGGTGCGCTTCTGGCAGAACTACTTCGACGCCGGCGAGTATTCGATGGGCAAGAACACGAATTCGCTCGAGCTCGGGTGCGACTGCCTCGGCGAGATCCACTACTCGGACGCCGTGCTCGCCGACGATCAGGGGCATGCGCACACGATCACGAATGCCATCTGCGTCCACGAGGAGGATGCCGGGATCCTGTTCAAGCACACCGATGAGTTCACCGGCGCCGTCGATGTGCGCCGCAACCGCCGCCTCGTCATCTCCTTCTTCATCACCGTCGGCAACTACGACTACGGCTTCTACTGGTACCTCTACCTCGACGGCACGATCGAGCTCGAGTGCAAAGCCACCGGCATCGTCTACACGGCCGCATACGGTGACGAGGCTCAGCGTCAGCGCTGGTCGTCACCGCTCGGCGACGAGGGATTGGGCATGCCGTTCCACCAGCACATGTTCTGCGCCCGTCTCGACATGCAGATCGACGGCATCGCTAACGCTGTCGATGAGCAGGAGGCCGTGCGCGTCCCCTTCGGTGAGGACAATCCCTACGGCAACGCCTTCACTCGCAAGCTCACTCGGCTCACCGCCGAGGGTGGTAGGACAGCCGATGGTGAGGCCGGTCGGGTGTGGCATATCGTCAATCCGGACAAGACCAACCGGCACGGGTTCCCCGTCGGCTATGAGCTGCGTGTGCCCGATGAGCCGACGATGATGGCGGCCGAGGGGTCATCGATCTCGAAGCGTGCTGGTTTCGGGTCGAAGCACATGTGGCTGACGCACTTCGATGCGGACGAACGGTTCCCCTCAGGGACGTATCCGAATCAGAACCCGGGGGCCGGGACCATTACGCAGTGGGTCGAGCAGCAGCGACCTGTCGATGGTGACGACATCGTCGTGTGGGCGTCGTTCGCGATGACGCACTTCCCTCGTCCCGAGGACTGGCCGATCATGCCGGTCGACAAGCTCGGGTTCACAATGAAGCCCTATGGCTTCTTCGACAGGAATCCCGCGCTCGACGTGCCGCGCCCGAAATCGGGTCACTGTGGCACCGAGACCGGTCACTCCTGCGAGTGCGACTGACAGACCCGAACGATGAGCAGCCTCGCATCCTTCCTCATGGTCGCCTCGGGGATCCTGTGCCTGACCGGTGCCGTCGCTGCGAGGGGGAGGCCGGCCATTGTCGCCGCAGCGGTGATGGTCCTCGCCATGGTCGACCTCGCCTATACCGCCGTGGTTCCGCCGGTGATCTGGTCTGGCGCGCTGCTCATCGTCGGGCTCTGCCTGGCCGTCTTCCTGCGATCGCCGTCAAGGATTCCCTCGCCGAGGCGGTCCCCCGCTCTCGTCATGAGTGGCGCGGACGACCTGTCGGGATCCGAGGACAACCGGGATGTTCGGTCATCGACCGCGCCTGACCGCTGCGTATCACGGGCGGATTCTCACTCGGGCCCGACGGCTGCGGTCCTCTCCGCCATCACCTATCCGGTCATGGCGTGGCAGGTCCTCAACCATGGGACACATATGAGCGGTTCGACGCATGCCGGCGGCCATGCAGCTGGCGGCCATGGGCATCATGCCGGTGACATGTCGCTCATCAGCACGTTCCTCACAGTGGGCGTCGTCGTCCTAGCTGTGCTCTTGGTGATCTGTGCCGTCCACGACATCGCCCGCAGGCGCCCTCTGGTCTCACTCGACTGTTGGGGAATGGCCGCGATGATCGTGGTGATGCAGTTCCTTCACTGAGCGGATCTTTCAGTGACGGGATTTCTTCAGTGGTCGGCGAAGTAGAGATCCGAATGCGCCGCGCAGCGTGGATTGAAGGGTGCGGTGCATTCCGGGCATTTATCGACGCTCTTGTACGTCTCGATCGTCAGTTCAGTCCAGCAGTTCCCACACAGGATCGCCAGCTGGTCCCACTGTTCGCGCGGCCACTGCTGCGCAGGGTGGTCGGCTGTCTCGGAGTGGCACAGGTGGCAGGGAAAGTAGCGGTCGCAGCAATGGAAGCGGATGGCGATGATGTCGAGTTCGGTCGCGTAGTGCACGCACCGAGTGTGCTCGTCGACCGTCTTGCCGAAGACTTCAGGATACCGATTCACCGCTCGCCTGCCTTTCGTGGGTCGGACCGGTAGGAGCCCGGCACAGCAGACGCGCTCCGACACCGCATAGACGATCCGACCGACCGGAGTAATCTACCTGGGGAGCTTTGTCCATTGCGTTGATGCGTACCGGCGGGTGTCGAGCTGTGCTCCGATGATCGGAGCTATCTGCCGGAGCTCCTCGACCAGTCCGGGCGCTTCTGTTTCCGTGATCCGGGAGGTCGGGCCTCCGATAGTGAGCGCTCCGAAGAGGGCACCATCGGGCAACTCGAGTCGGATACTCACCCCGGCGACGCCTGCCTCACGCTCGCCGCGACTCGTCGCATGACCCTGATTGAGGCTGCGGGTGATTCGCTCGCGGGCGGTGAACCCCGAGCTGCGCTCTCGCAGGAGGCGTTCGATGCGCTCGACGATCTCTGGCGGAGCCTCCTGGAGGAGGATCCACGAAGATGCGCCAGCCAACAGCGGCATGGCCTCACCAACTGAGATGACGTGCCGCAGCGATCGATTCCCGGGAATGTGGGCGATGGCGACGCGGGAGTCTCCCGATCGCACATAGATGCTCAGGGATTCGCCGAGGCGGTGTGCCGTCGAGCGCATCAGCTCCGTCACCGACACGGGAACTCCCCATCGGTGGCCGGCGATCTGAGTCCAATGGAGGAACCCGAGCCCGGGCGAATAGGTGTGAGTGAGTGGATCGCGATCAATCATCCCCTCCGCGCGAAGCGCCCCGAGGATCCGCACGGCCGTGCTCTTGGGCAGCTCGGCACGGGCGGCGAGTTCCTGGAGGGAAAGAGAATCGACCCCGGGCGAGAAACAGCGGATGAGTGCGAAGGCCCGTGAGATGCTGCGGATCGTCGCCCCTTCCTCTGCCTCAGTCACGATGCGACTCCTTCGTGGTCAGCACCGGGATCTCTGCTTCGAGGATGAGCCGTTGCGCGGAACTGCCCAACAGGAACTTGCCCACGGGTGAGCGTCGCCTGATCCCGACGACGAGCAGCAAGGCGTTCCGGGCGACGGCGAGGTCGAGGATCGCGTCGGCTTCGTCCTGATTCTCTGGGAGCGTGACCGTGTTCTCCGCAGAGACGAAGTCGGGAACGGAGTTCGGACTGATCGCGACGACGACATCGGTGCCGATGGCTGCGGCCGCAGCACGCGCGGTCTCGAGGACCCTTCGGCCGAGTTCGTCATTGTGGGAGATGCAGAGGACGGTCATGACTGCTCCTTCAGCGTTCCATTGTACGGAATCTTTTGATTGTTCTGCGGAACGCGTGATCCACTGTATCCGTTGCCATTGCCGATCGGCAATCACCCTCCACCAGCTGATGGAGCAGAGTCGCTCAAGAAGAAGGGAAGTCACATGGCAATCACCAGGCGCCAAATGCTCGCCGTCGGGATAGGAGTGCCGCTCACTCTGGCCGCTGGCACACAGGCCGTGGTCAGCGGTTCCGCTTCAGGTGCACGAACCGCTCTCACCCTGTTGGTCGGAGCGGCCCCGGGCGGAGGCTGGGACACAGTCGCTCGCGAACTCCAGGTCGCCATGAGGGACAACGGCATCGTCGCCAATCCTCAGGTCGTCAATGTGCCCGGCGCCGCGGGAACGATCTCGCTTGAGCAGCTCCACCAGATGCAGGGGCAAAGCGATGTCCTCATGATCACCGGAACCGTCATGCTCGGCGGCATCGTCGTCAACGACTCGCTCCACGACCTCACGGACACCACACCGATCGCTCACCTCGCTGATGACTACGAAGCGATCGTCGTGCCGGCCGACTCAGAGCTCGAGACCCTCGATGATCTCGCGAACGCGCTGAAAGCCGATCCCGGTTCTGTCTCATTCGGCGGCGGATCTCTCGGCGGCACCGATCACCTCCTCGCCGCGATGTTCGCCGATGAGATCGGCATCGACACCGCCGCCGTCAATTACATTCCGTTCGCGGGAGGCGGCGAAGCGGTATCGGCGCTGCTCTCGCACAGTGTCACTGCGGGAGTGAGCGGTTACAACGAGTTCGCCGACCAGATCACTGCCGGCAACCTCCGGTGTCTGGGCATCGCATCTCCCGAACCCATGCCGGACGTCGACGGGCCGACCTTCGCCGAAGCCGGGTACGAGACCTACCTGCCCAACTGGCGCGGGGTGGTGGCCCCACCAGGGCTCTCCGCCGAGGAGTCTGCCGAGCTGACCGCCATCATCTCCGAAACCGTGCAGACAGCCGAGTGGAAGGACGCGCTGGTTCGGAACAAATGGATCGACGCCTATCAGGACGACCAGGAGTTCGCCGACTTCGTCTCGACCGAGACGGATCGGGTCACCGAGATCATCGAAGGGCTGGGACTATGAACGAGCAGAGACTTACCGGGGCATCCTTTCCGCTCACCATCCTCGTGCTTGGCGTGGCGGCCTATCTCACCGTCGGCCTGGTCGCTATGGACGTTCCCGATACGGCATCATTCCCGGGACCGCGCTTCTTCCCCACGATCATCACCGTGCTCGCTTACCTCGTGACTGCACTGCTGGCGGTGCAGAGCACGCGCCAGTTCATCAGCGACCGACGCCGGAGGTCGGCGGCCGAGGCTGCGGTCCCGACCGGCGATGATGAGCCCGCCGGCTCGGCCGTCGCCGGGGAGACAGCCATGGGTCCCGCCGAGGACACGACGATGAACTGGCGGATGATCGCGATCGTCGTCGGCAGCTTCATCGCCTTCATCCTGCTGCTCGACGTCATCGGATGGCTGCTCAGCGCAGCGATCCTCGTCTTCGGCGTCGCCACAGGTCTCGGTGCACGCAGCATGTTCACCTCGGCATTCGTCGCACTGTCGATGTCAGCCATCGTGCAACTCGCCTTCGTCGGCGGCCTCGGGCTGCCGCTTCCCTCCGGATTCCTCGGGAGCTTCTGATATGGACATCATCAACAACCTCCTCGGCGGCTTCGAAACGGCGCTGGCGCCGATCAACCTCCTCTGGGTACTCATCGGCGCTCTGCTCGGCACTGCCGTCGGCGTCCTGCCCGGACTCGGCTCCGCGATGGCCGTCGCCCTGCTGCTGCCGATCACTTTCACCCTCGATCCGACCGGAGCATTCATCATGTTCGCCGGGGTCTACTACGGCGGCCTGTTCGGCGACTCGATCTCCGGCATCCTGCTCAACACCCCCGGCAACTCTTCGGCGATCGCCGCGACCTTCGAAGGTCACAAGATGGCGCTGGCGGGACGGGCACCCCAAGCACTGGCCACCTCGGCGATCGGAGCCTTCACAGGCGGACTCATCGCGACCACACTGGTCGCCTTCCTCGCACCCGGGATGGCGGTCCTCGCAACCTACTTCGGTCCGGCCGAGTTCTTCGCCCTCGCGGTCTTCGCCTTCGTCGCAACGTCCGCGGTCGTGGCCGACTCCTTCATCAAGGGTCTCGCCGCACTTGTGCTCGGTCTCGCCTTCGCCGTCGTCGGCATCGACTCCCAGTCGGGGGCCTCCCGGTTCACCTTCGGAGTGCCGCAGCTCTTCGACGGGATCCACATCATCGTCATCACAGTCGGCCTGCTCGCCGTCGCTGAGGTGCTCTTTGTGGCCTCTCGCGGCGGACGGGGGCATTCCTCCGGCACCGTCGAGGCGGGCAGGCGGCCGTTCCTGTCGATCACAGAATTCAGAAAGGCCCTTCCTGCATGGCTGCGCGGCACCGCCTTCGGCCTTCCCTTCGGAGTCATCCCCGTCGGCGGATCCGAGATCCCTACCTTCCTCGCCTACGGCAACGAACGTCGCATCGACCGGAAGTCCAAGGCTCCCGAGTTCGGCCGTGGTGCCATCCGCGGGGTCGCGGCCCCCGAGGCCGCCGGAAACGCAACCTCGGGCACGGCCATGGGTGCGCTGCTCACTCTCGGACTTCCCACCTCGGCGACGGCGGCGATCATGATGGCCGCGTTCCAGCAGTACGGAATGCAGCCGGGCCCGCTCCTGTTCGAACGCAACGGCGATCTCACCTGGGCGCTGCTCGCTTCGCTGTTCATCGGACTTGTGGTCCTGCTCATCCTCAATCTCCCGTTCGCACCGCTGTGGGCCAAACTGCTGCTCATTCCCCGCCCATACCTCTACGCAGGCATCGCGATGTTCTGTGCCCTGGGCGTCTACTCCACCAGCGCCTCCGTCGTCGATGTCGCCCTCATGCTCGGCGTCGGCCTCATCGGTCTGCTCATGCGTCGCTACGACGTGCCCGTGGCACCGGTGCTCATCGCCGTCATCCTCGGTCCGCTGGCCGAAACCGAGCTGCGACGCACTCTGGCTGTCAGCGAGGGCCAGGTCGGAGCACTGTTCGACAGCGGAATCTCCATCACGCTCTACGTCGTCCTGACTCTGGCGGTCATCGTGACGGTCATCTCGAAGCTACGTCAAAGGAAAGGTGCTGATCTCTGATGCCCAACCACGGTCCGCTGACCGGAATCCGGGTCCTCGACATGACGAATGTCCTGGCGGGTCCCTTCGCCGCATATCAACTCAGTCTCTCCGGCGCCGACGTCATCAAGGTCGAAGTGCCCGGCGGAGGCGACCTGGCCCGATCTCTCGGTGCCGATCCAGAGCTCAATTCGGCGAAGCTCGGCGCGTCATTCATCGCTCAGAACAGCGGCAAGCGCTCGATCGCCATCAACCTGAAGACGGAATCCGGCCGCGCAGCGTTCTCCGCTCTGCTGAGGGAATCCGATGTGCTGTTGGAGAATTTCCGCCCGGGAGTGCTCGCACGCCTGGGCTTCGGCGAGGAGGAGCTGCACGCACTCAATCCCGGTCTCGTCTACTGCGCGATCAGCGGTTTCGGCCAGTCCGGCCCACTCCGAGACCGACCGGCCTATGACCAGATCATCCAGGGGCTGTCCGGAATGATGAGCTCCTCGGGCACCGCTGACACCGGGCCGCTGCGAGCCGGATATCCGGTCGCTGACACCCTCGGGGGCATGGCCGCCTCGTTCGCGATCTCGGCAGCTCTCCTCGATCGGGAGCGCACAGGTTCAGGCAGCGTCATCGATGTGTCCATGCTCGAGACTGCGATCACGGCGATGGGCTGGGTCGTGTCGAACTACCTCGTCGCCGGCCGGGAACCCGTGCCGATGGGCAATGAGAATTTCACGGCCGCACCGTCGGGCATGTTCATGACCGGCGATGGTCGCATCAACATCTCGGCCAACAAACAGGAACAGTTCGAAGACCTGGCGAGATACATCGGCCGAGAGGACCTCATCGGCGATCCGCGATTCGCCGAACGCGAAGCGCGGAAGACGAACCGGCATGAGCTGAGAGGCGAGATCGAGCAAGCACTGGCTCACCGCTCCGCGGCTGAATGGGAGGAGGGTCTCGCCGACATCGGCGTTCCTGCAGGTCGCGTGCTCGACATCGGGGACGTCCTCACTCTTCCGCAGGTACGAGAACGGGCCCTGGTGCATGAGGTCGCCAATCCATCGGATGAGAACGCCGCCCTGTCGGTGCTGGGCAATGGGATCCGGATCAATGGGGCCCCGAGTTCACCGCAGGCGGGCCCGCCGCTGCTGGGCGAACACACCGACGCAATCCTGCTCGAGGCCGGACTCGACCAGAAGACCATCAACGAACTGCGCGCCGCTGGAGGCATCTCGTGACCGAACCACGGAAGAACACCGACGGAGCATCAATCGACCAAGTCGTCGATTGGTGGGCTACCTCCGTCAGCCGGATCGAACCGAATATCATCGAGTACCGAGGCATCCCGATCGCAGATCTCATCGCAGACTCGTCGTTCGTCAAGGTGATCTGGCTGTTGGTCACCGGGGGTGACCTCTCGGCGTCTGAGGAGCGCCTGCTCAATGCAGCCCTGCTCTCGGCCGCCGATCATGGTCCGCAGGCTCCCTCGATCGCCAGCGCCCGGATGGCAGTCACCTGCGGCATCGGGCTCAACAGCGCGATGGCGAACGGAGTCAACACACTCGGAGACGTCCACGGCGGTGCCGGTCAGCAATGCGTTGCCATCATCGACGAGATGCGCTCACGCATAGCAGACGGCAAGGGCGATGCGCTGACTGTGGCTCGTGACGTCGTCGCCGATCACCGCAGCACGAAATCCTTCGTGCCTGGATTCGGACACCGATTCCACACCGTGGATCCGCGTCGGGACTCACTTCTCGAGCTCGTCGAGGAAGCGGTGGAGGACGGCACAGTCGCCCGTGATGCTTTGAACTGCGGATTGGCCCTCGAACAGGCCCTGTCGGAGGGCCGAGACAAGCCAGTGCCCATGAACATCGACGGCGCGACCGCGATCATCTATGCCTCGCTCGGCTGCCCGCCGGAACTGGCACGCGGGCTCTTCGTTCTCAGCCGGTCAGTGGGCATCCTCGCCCACGCCTGGGAGGAGCGCCAGTCCGGGCGCCGCATCAAGGGGCCGATCCCGCCTCCGCTGACGGCGCCCTACGTCAGCGATCGAATGGCGACGTGATTTCGCTTCGGAGAAGACCGCATGCCTTGGTACCGCTTGCCGGTCGGAATGGCATAGGCCCGGCGCAGCTAACTCAAGCCACCCTGTGGCTGGGCAGCTCCGTTGCGAGCCGACACTAAGGAACCGTCGAAAGGAGACGCAGCGTGCGTTACCCTGCAACAGAATGCCCAGCTTCGGAAGTTCGCCCGCGCTGATACACCACTTCTCCTGCCGAGATCGTTGTCTCGACTCTGATGTCACCCAGCTGTCGTCGCTCAACTTCAAAGGGATCGGAGTCAAGAATGACGAAGTCCGCCGATTTTCCGACTTCAATGCTCCCGGAGACGTCCTCGTAGCTGTTGGCACGAGCGGCTTCGAAGGTATAAGCACGAAGCGCTTCTTCGACTGTGATCTCCTCGCCCGGCAGCAGCGGTTCGTTCTGAGCGACCTCGTCCTGCCCATGCGGGTCGGCCGGCGGAGCCGTTCTGTTCACCGCGACGTGGATTCCCCAGATCGGATCGGGACTCGAAACCGGCCAGTCACTCCCGAACGCAAGCCGGACGCCGGCGTCTCTCATCGTTGCGAATGTGAAGTGGTGGGCTTGCTGGTCATCGTGAAGAAGCGGGAGTTTGGTCTCAACGAGGACAGAATCTCGACGGGCCCAAAGCGGCTGGACGTTGGCGATCAGTTCGCTGGACGCCATTCTGGCGAGATCCTCGGGATCCGCAATGTCCAGATGCGCGATCTGATGGCGGCGCCCGGTGGCAGGACCCTCTTCCTGAGTCAGCGCGTCAACCGCGAGCTTGAGAGCCTGATCGCCCACAGCATGGATGTGGATGTCGAAGCCATGCCGCTCGACTCCCCGAGTGATCTCGTTGAGTTCGTCGGCCGTGAACATGAGCAGCCCGTGTTCATGATCATGGCCACGATAGGAGCGCTTGAGGGCTCCAGTGAGGTTCTCACACACTCCGTCGAGCATGATCTTCACAACGGTGACCTGTACACCGCCAACGCTACGGTCGCTCTCGACCCGTCGGATCACGTCTCGACGCTCCTTGAGCGTCTGGATCTGCTCGGCGTAGGGCACGTCCCGATCCCACCAGAGCGCGGCGGTGACTTTGCTGTTGAACGCGCCCGCTTCCGCCATGGACAAATAGGGAGGGTAAGTGTCGACCGGCGATCCGGTGAGCACTCCGACGCCCGCGTCCTGCCATCCGACGATCCCCAGAGAGTGGAAGTACTCCTGGGCACTGGCCAGCGCCTGCTCCACGTCGCTCGATGTGGTCACCGGCAACAGGTTCTTGACGAGGTCCGCAGCGGTCTCAAAGAGCAGACCAGTGGGTTCGCCGGATTCATCCCTGACGATCCGACCGCCGTCGGGGTCCGGAGTTTCACGGTCAATACCGGCAGCTTCGAGTGCTCGTGTGTTCACCCAGCAGCCGTGAGCATCGTGGCTGTCGAAGACCGCGGGCCGGTCTGAGATCACGGAATCGAGGTCGTGCCGGTGGGGAAAACCTCCTTCGAAGACGTCGCCGTACCAACCGGCGCCGATGACCCATTCGTCCTTTGGATGGTTGTGCACGTACTCGGCGATGCGTTCAAGGTAAGCCCGATATCCGTGGATATCGTCGAGGTTGCAGTGGACGAGGTTGATGCCGCCGAGTACCGGGTGAGCATGCGCGTCGTGGAAGGCAGGTATCAGCGTCCGACCCGACAGGTCGACCACCTCGGTGTCGGAGCCAGCCACGCTGTCGCAGTCCGCGGTGCCGAGGGCGATGATCTGCCCATCGGCAATCGCTACGGCGTCGGTAGTCGGATTTGCGGAATCAACCGTGTGGATGGTCCCGCCTCTGTAGATGCGATCGGCACTCGGCACAGGCGCTCCTTCGTTTTCGCTGTCGATTGGTGAGGTCAGGTATGTTTGTGCGCTGGGTGATACTGGTGACATACAGCGATTCACTTCAGCCCGAGCGCGCGCAACGGGCGACGCAGACTGTAGAGGACGAGGCCAGTAGCGAGGCTTATTCCAGCCATGAGTGAGAAGAACGCGACTTCACTCATACCTCCGTAGAGTTGGCCCATGAATCCTGAGAGACTGGCGCCTGCGGCAGTCGTCAGTCCCCACAATGCCATCATCTGGGCATTGAACGTCTGAGGAGAGAGCTGGGATGCTGCCGATAATCCGATCGGGGCGTACATCACCTCGGTGACGCCCATGACGATCATGCCGATGATGACGGGGATGAGCGGAATTCTGCCGTCGAAAATCATCGGATAGAGGGCGAAGAGGGCGAAGGTCAGCGTCATCATGAGGAAGCCGAGGCCGAGTTTCGAGCAGGTGCTGGGCACAGCGCGGTTCGGACGGCCTGCGACCTTCTGCCCGTAGGCAGCAATGAGCGGACCGGCGATGATTCCAGCGATGACCTCGAAGGTGCTGATATAGGCGGCTGGCATGGAGTAGCCGCCGATCGTCAGTGTGACTCTGGTATCTGCGTAGACGGCGAAAGTGGTGAAGAGCTGAAGGATCATCGTCCAGAATACGGTGCCTGTGATGAAGAGTGGGACGAAGGCTTTGACCCGCTTATGTTCCTCGGGGGTCACTTTCTTCGAGCGCAGCATAACGAGGAAGTACATGATGCTGACGATGCAGATCGTCGCCAAAACGTAGTTGTTGAGGTTGCCGGTGGTCAGCACCCCCGTACCCACCAGGACAGCGATGAGGGCCAAGAGTGAGATACCGGCTCCGGCAGCCTTCCACTTCCCAGACGAAGCGATCGGATTGGGAACCACGCGTGCTTCTTGCGGCACGGTATTGCGGCCGAAGAAATAAGTAGTGAGGCCGATGAGCATGCCGACAGCAGCGGCGCCGAATCCGTAGTGGAAGCCGAGTTCGGTCTGCAGGAAACCTGTGGCGAGAGGCCCGACGAGCGCCCCGACGAGAATGCCGGTGTAGAAGATTGCGTAGCCTGAGTCTCGCCGAGGCGAGTGCTCCTTATAGAGGCGGCCGACCATCGTATACACGTTGGGAGTCAGGGCCCCAGTCCCGATTGTGATCAGGGCGAGTCCGATGATGAGCCCTGCCAGACCGGGTACGGTCGCCAAAGTGATGTGACCGGCCATGATGATGATTCCACCGGCCATGACCATGGTCCGTGCAGGGACGAGACGGTCGGCGAACCATGCGCCGATGGGCTGTCCCAGGTAGACGGCACCGCCGTAGGCTCCGGTGATGGCGAGGGCTTCACCTTCCGAAAGCCCCAATCCTCCGTCGCCCGCTGTGTAGTAGATGTAGTAGGCGAGGATAACCTGAAGGCCGTAGAAGCTGAAGCGCTCCCACATCTCGATGGAGGACAGCGTGAATAGGCCGATCGGCTGCTTGCGCTCAGGTCTGGATGCGGGGCTCATCTCGGCAGAATCTGTCGGTTCTGCTGAGTCGGCGATCTGAGAATTGGACATGACTTCCTCGGCATGTTGAGTGCTCTGTCGAGCATGAGAATCTGTGCAGATCGGCAAGGCGAATCATAGGCTTGCCGATCTGCTCTGAAGAGGCAGTTCGAGCCTAATGAGCGCGCTTCGACAGTTCCAATAGTCGTTGTGGATGCTCTCTGTCTGATTTTCAGATGACCAGTTCCCCAGGCTGGGCGGGACTCAATTGCGAGTAATGTGGAGACCCCGAGCCGATGAGGATCTATGTCGCAGATTGACGATTACGTCCACCCGTACGCCGAGGTGGCCCTGAGCAACATCACCCGTGAATATCCGTACGCGGCCCATCATCTCGTTCATGGCCTGGCTGATATCGTGCCCGCGGTGGAGAAGCACCCGGCGTTCGCGAATTCCTTCGACTGGCACTCAAGCGTGCACATGCACTACCTGCTCGCGTCGCTCCTCGAGACTGACGAGGCACAGACCGCGAGTTGGCGCGATCGAGCGCTCGAGGTCCTGACCGCGCATCTGAGCGAAGAGAATATGCTCGCCGAGGCGGCCTTCCTCCGTGACAATCCCTCGTGGGAGCGTCCGTACGGTTGGGCTTGGGCGGTCGAACTGAACCGAGTACTCAATGCCAGTGACGTTCCGGAGCTGCGGGAATTGGGGTCGAACACGCAGGTGCTCGCCGAGACCGTCTTCGACCTCGTGATCGCCTGGTTGCCGAAAGTTGCCGAGCCGGTCAGGCACGGGGTTCATTCCAATACGGCGTTCGGTTTGCGTCGGATTCTCATCGGTGCGCGAGTGGCTGGCCGACACGATGCCGTCGATGTCATCGCAGGTGCGGCTCGTCGATTATTCGCCGAGGATGTCACCTGGAACTTCGCTCAGGAGCGCAGCGGTCACGACTTCCTCTCCCCAGGGTTGTGCGAAGCGGACCTCATGGCAGAGGTTCTCACCGAGGACGAGTTGGCGACGTGGTTGCCTGGGTTTTTATCCGAACTTTCTCCGGAATCACCAGCTCTCACCCCTGTCAAAGTGCTCGACCCGACCGACGGTCAGCAAAGCCACCTCTATGGACTGGGACTTTCGGTCGCTGCGTCTGTGATGAGGCTGGCACCGAAACTCGAGCTCATTACGGAGAATGCGGGTGACAACGAGCTCGCAGATCATGCCAAGGGCATGCTCACCCGTGTCGATTCGCTGATGGCACCGGGTCTCGAGGCAGCGGTATCCGACGAGTACATGTCCTCACATTGGGTTGCGACGTTTGCGTGGGAGGCTCTTCGTCTCAATTGACCCTGCCTCGAGTCGCCGAGTAGTTAACTCCGATAATGCAATCCTGATCAGGAACGACATTCGTTGACCGTTGACATAACCTAAGAACATGGTGAAAGTCATCCGAGTCGTCGGCGCTGTGATTGAGCACCAAGGCAGGATTCTCGCTTGCCGGCGCCACCCAGACAAGGCCCAAGGTGGCAAGTGGGAATTTCCTGGCGGAAAAGTAGAACCGGGCGAAACTCCTCAGCAAGCGTTGTCCCGAGAATTATCCGAAGAACTAGACATACACGATGCAAAGGTCCGCGATCTCGTCACGCGAGCCACCACCCAGAGCGGCGACATCCGACTCGATCTGGCGTGCTACCACGTCGAGGTGACCATACTTCCAAGCTCCAGCACCGATCACGACTCGATGAAGTGGTGCACTCGAGAACAGCTCTCCACTCTCAATTGGGCGAGGGCGGATTTGCCAACTGTGGAAAAACTCACCACTTGCGCAGCAACACATGAAATCCACACAGACAGGAGCAAAGATGCCCACCGGTGAACCCGACGGATTGCGCGAAGCTGCGATCGACTGGCTAGAGATGAGAACTGACAGCGGGCGAGAACCACTCACTCGTGAGGATCTCAGCGATTTCCATTTTGCAAAAAACGAAACGCGCCTAATCGCACCAGTGCAGGGCATTTGGAAGCCCGGCAACTACTCGGCCGCATTGTCTTTTCGCACGTCGTACACGGCACCGGGTGAAACGCCTCCCTACGAAGACTCGACCGGCGTTGACGGTCGATTTAGGTACAAGTGGCGAGGCACAGATCCCAATCACCCCGAAAATGTTGGACTGCGGGAGGCCCTGAACAACCACCTCCCATTGATCTGGTTCCGCGGAGTTGCACAAAGCCCTGCCCGCTACCAAGTCATTGCTCCGGTTTTCATCGTTGATGAGGAACCTGAGCAACAACAATTCGTGTTTGTCGCCGCTGAGGATGCGCAGGCCGCATTTGAGCTCAGCGGTTCAGCACACGAAACAGTCGCTCGGCGCTATCTCAATAGAATGGCAAAAGTACGAGTGCACCAACCCGTTTTCCGATCCATGGTGCTTTCTGCCTACGAGAACAGATGCACTGTCTGCATGTTGGCCCACCCCAGTCTTCTTGATGCCGCTCACATCGTGCCCGATAACGCTGAGCGTGGCGTCGCCTCAGTCGTCAACGGATTGGCCATGTGCAAGATTCACCATGCAGCCTTCGACTGGTATTTCCTCGGAATCCGTCCAGACTATGTCATCGAAATCCGCCATGATCTATTGGAAGAGGTCGATGGACCGATGCTTAAACACGGCCTTCAAGAACTCCACGGCAATAGCTTGATGACAGTCCCCAAGAGTCGGCGGCAGCGCCCCGAAAGAGACTTGCTTGAGCACAAATACGAGCGGTTCCGGAACGCGACCAGGAACGACGTCGCTTAGGCCCACCTTCCGTATTCTTCCGAACTTGGCGTTTCACTGACATCCTGTTGCGGCGAAATATACCTCCGAAGACTGATTCCTTTACTCTCTCACGCGTACTTCTGGACACAGCGACTATCCCGCTGGACGATCCCGGAAGCTGACAACTCACCGAGAGACTTGGTATCGCCTGAGGCACTCATCACCATGGTCGTCCAGTGCTTGAGCATCACAGCTTCTATCGCGTCGGCGACCGTATTCGCCGTCAGGTTCAGAACTCCGCCGCCGCATTCGCCTTCCGAAACCGCCCTGGAGTGACCCCAAAGTAGTTCCTGAACGCCGGGACGAAGCTCGATGCACCGGAGAACCCGACGGCCCGGGCCACCTCGTCGAGCGAGCCCCCTCCACGAAGGAGGTCGAGCGACTCCGTCAGCCTGGCCGCCATCGACCACTGCTGGAAGCTCCTCCCCGTCTCTGCCAGGAAGATTCGGCGGATCGTCCGCGGAGATATTCCGTGGGACGCCGCAGTTGCCGCCAGTGTTTCTCGGCGGGCAGGATTGCTGACGATCGCCTCGGCGATGGCACGCGCCGCCGGATGCGTCGGAAACGACACGGGCGGCACTGCCGCGCTCGAGGCCTCGATCGCATCGAGCAGCACACCCCGTGAGCGCAGGCCGGCATCGGTGCCAATGTCACCCGAGAGATGCCTCAGCAGGCCACGCAGCAGGTCTGTCATCTCCACCTGCCGGGGGACGGTGAAGTCCGAGCGCTCGAGGCCCATCCGCAGATAGGCGCAGTACATTGTCCCCGGTCCCAGTGCGGCGATGTCATGCACTGTCCCCGCGGGGATCCACATCGCCTGGGTCGGAGGGATCAACGAGAACTCCTGATCTGCGAAGACTCCGAGCATCGACCCCTCGAACCAGGTGAGTTGGTGGATGTCGGATTCGACATGCACTCCGAAGCTGCCCTCACGATCGACGCTGTACTTCACCAGCCGCAGTCCATCCGGAGTTCCCGTCCGGTAGTGACGCGAGACGAAGCGGAAGTCTCGGTCCTCGACGAGCTGGTCGAACGACCACGACGATTCATCGAGCAACGTGTCCCCTTTCCGCAATTCTGTCCGTTCTCAGCAATTCTGCGCCACGACATAAGGATAGGCTAAGTTTCGCCTCTACGGGCGCGAGTGCGCCCGGCCCTTCTGACCTTGAGAGACCACATGCGAACCTCTTCCATCCTCCGACCGCTGCGAGCCAAGCAGACAGCTGCCGTTCTCACCACCGTCGCCCTCATCGTCTCGCTCGCCGGCTGCGGCAGCTCCGAGGCGTCCTCGGAAGAGGAGTCGACGCAGACGGCCGGAACGACCGCGTACCCCCTCACACTCGAGACCCCCTACGGCTCAACCACACTCGAAGAAGCCCCCGAGCGCGTCGTCGCCATCGGCGACCTCGATGACGCACTCGCCCTGGGGGTCGTCCCTGTGGGCTCGTTCAAGCCCGCCGGCGATGCCGATGAGCTCTACGACTACGAGCAGGAAGCCTTGGAGGAGGCGAAGTCGACGAGCCCGATCAAAGAGATCGACAAGCTCTTCGACCCCTACGCCGAGCTCGACTACGAGGCGATCGCCGCGCTGGACCCCGATGTCATCCTCGCTGCGAGCTACTGGGACCTCGAGAAGAGCTATGACACGCTTTCCGAGATCGCCCCGGTCGTCGCTCTCCCCAAAGGAACAGACTCGACGTGGGAGAACCGGCACGAGGTCGTCGCCAAGGCGCTCGACCGCGAGCAGCGGGGCAAGGACAACATCGCCGCCGTCGAGGATGCTTTCAGCAAGGCTCGGGAGGACAACCCCGAATTCGCCGATGTCACCCTCAACTATGCGGTCGTCTACCCGACCCAGGTGACCTACATGTCGGTGCCCGACACCGAAGCCTCGTGGTTCTTCACCCAGCTCGGCTTCCAACCGGGCCCTGAGCATGGGAAGTTCGGCAAGGAGTACCCGAAGGACGTCGTCAGCGAGGAGCAGACCTCGCTGCTCGACGCCGATATCGTCGTCATCGGCTACCACTCCCTGCTCGAGGACGGACAGCGCGAGAAGTTCGAAGACTCATCTCTGTTCCAATCGCTGCCGGCAGTCGAGAACGGGACCTACATTCCACTGCCTGAGGGACATGATTCCTCGATTCCGCAGCCGGGTGTGCTCAGCTCCCTCGACGACCTGGAAGCGGTCCTGCCCCTCCTCGAGGAGACCGCCCCGAAGGCGTCGTGACCTCGACACGCCCGCACCGTCGGCATCGGAGCCGGTGAATGCACACGATCGCGCATTCACCGGGTTCGTCGACGATGTCGGTGACCTTCACCGTCGATGAACCCGATCCCCGCACCGAGGTAATCCTCGACATCGATTTCCTCCTCCATGCCTCGTGGCCCGACCTTGATCACCTCGTCCTGCGCCCGGCAGGCGAGGTGATCTCCCCACGATCGCTCACGGTCGAGCTCCCCTCGGATGTCGAGATCACTTACCGCTTCCTCCGCCGACCCTTCCTCGACCCAACGGTGAGCGTCCCCGCTCCAACGTTGGATCACCTCCGCGCGCTCTGCACCAGCGGTCGCCCCGATCCGGATGCGCTCGAGCACATCCACAATCCATTCGGCTCCGAGGTCACTTCTTCGGTGCTCAGAGGTCCTGACGCCACAGATGGTCATCCCGTGTGGAATCAGGGTGAGCCATCGTCGTCCGCGGTCACCGTGGGCAGACTCCGCACACCCCGCGGGAGGCTCGTGACTATCGTCCACGTTTCCGCCAAACCCATCGACGAGCTCGTCATCGTACTCGACGGCGACGTGTGGATGGACAGCCTCGAGCTGCCCTTCGCGCTCGCGAGGTGGGACAGACCCACCACGGCGTTTGCCCTCGTTTCCACCCCGGACCGCGAGAACCTCGTCGACCGTCGCTTCATGTCCGCCCTCCTCACCGAGGAAGTCCTGCCAATCGTGGATGACCACCTCAGCGCGGGGGCGAGAACAGCGGTGACGATCGTCGGGCACAGCTACGGCGGTCTTGCCGCCGCCGGGCTCGCGTGCGATCACCCGGACCGATTCGGCAGCGCGATCATCGGCTCCGGGTCCTTCTGGTATCGCGACAGCCACGACGCCCGGGATGACGTCGAGCCGGGGGACCTCACGGTGGGCCTGCGTACTGCACCGAGCACGGTGCTGGCCGGCTCGCGCTTCCTTCTCCACGTGGGCCGTGAGGAAGGCGGAATGATCGATCAGTCGCAGATGTTCGCCGACGCAGTGGCAGCGGCCGGCGCCGAGGCGGAGCTGCGGCTCTACTCGGGCGGCCACGATTACGCGTGGTATCGGCACGCGCTCTTCGATGCACTGGATGCGCTGAACCGCTGACCCCGCTGAGTCGATACCCTGAACCGCTCAACCGCTGAGCGACGGGCCGAGCTCCTCGTGAGACTGAGCGGACAAGGAAGCAGACCGAAGTCGGTCGAGTCAGACTCTCGTCGGTTCACAGCACAGTCAGTTGACCACCTCGGCGCCGACGTAGTCGACCGGACCAGTCGGGGCCGGCATGGTCAGTCGATGGTGCTCGAACCCCGGAGTCCTGTTACCTCATCAGCGTTCAAACCGAGCACGTCGGCCAGCACCGCCTCGGTGTCGCCGCCCAACGGCGATGCCGGTACGGCATCGGCGACGGGTGTCCGGCCAAAGCGCAGCGGCACTCGGGGCGCAAGGACCCGGCCGACACCCGCCTGATCGATCTCGGTCAGCAGCGGATTCTGCACCGTACAGCGCGGGTCGTCGTTCACGAGTTCCTCGAACGTCTGGAAGCCACCGACGAGTACACCGGCGTCCTTGAGCGCAGCTTCCGCATCGGCGAGAGTATGCGCAGCGAACCACGGCCGCACCACCGCATCGATGGCCTCCCGTGCCTCGAACCGGCCACCCTCAGTGGTCAGGTCAACATCAAGCAGCGGCCCGATCATTTCCAACTTCTCTGACAGTCCAGTTGCCTTGCCCAGGCCGCGCCAATGTTTGTTTGAGATGACGGCGACCATGAGCTGTCGGCCGTCCGCGGTCTCGAATGACTGCCCGTACGCACCGTAGAGGCCATTGCCCAAAGCGCCACGGGTCTTGCCCGTCGCCTGAACCTCGGCGATGTAGCCGAGATTGCCGACGGTCGCGAGCATGACGTCCGAGAGCGCCAAGGTGATCTCCTGGCCTTTGCCCGAGGAGCGGCGGTCGAGTTCGGCAGCCATGATCCCGTTGGCGATATAGAGCCCCGCAGCGACATCCCACGCCGGCACCGCGTTGTTCACCGGGCGCTCATCATCACCGGTAATGATCGGGAATCCGCTGGCCGCATTGACCGTGTAATCGACCGCCGGCGAACCGTCGTGCCATCCGCCCAGGCGGAGCATGACGAGATCCTCACGATACTGCTTGAGATTCTCATAGCTCAACCATCCACGGGCCGGAAGGTTCGTAATGAGCGTTCCCGCCTCGGCGATGAGGTCGGTCGCGATCTTCTGCCCTTCTTCTGATTTGAGGTCAAGCGTGACCGAGCGCTTGCCCTTGTTCAGGGAGGCCCAATAGATTGATGTGCCGTCGTCGCTGATCGGCCACCGGTTCGCGTCGATGTTGCCGCCGATCGGGTCGATGCGGATGACATCGGCTCCCAACTGGGCCAGCGTCATTCCACCTAAGGGTGCGGCGACGAATGCGGAGATCTCGACGACCTTGAGTCCGGACAGGGGTGCGGGACGGGTTTCAGCCAACGTCTCTCCTCAGTTCTCGATGGTTGCGGTTGCGACGATTGCGGGCTTCCCGCCCGGGGCGATCGCCTGCAGTTCGTGTTCCCCGTTTTCGATCTCACGACCGACAAGGTGGATCTGCTCGTTCGCGAACAGCGGCGACTTAGCGGTGAAGTTGTATCCGGTCACGCGGGTGCCTGGATGCTCGGCGGTGAAGGCGTCGAGCAGCAGCGTCGCTGTCAGTGGACCGTGGGTGACAAGACCCGGGTAGCCTTCGACCTCGGTGACGTACGGGTGGTCGTAGTGGATGCGGTGCGAGTTGAACGTCAGCGCCGAGTAGCGGAAGAGCATGACCTCGTTCGGCCGGACCGAGCGCGTCCAGTCCCAACCGTCCGGGACTGGCGAGTCCTCACGTGGGGGCTTCGCCGCCGATCCCTCCGGCACCTCGGTGGCCTCCCGGTACACGATCGTGTGCCGATCCGTCGTGGCAGGCTTCCCGTCCGCGGTGAGCTCGTGGCGGAGCACGACGAAGCACAGGGGCCCGGTGCTGCCGGTCTTCTCCGTGATCGACTCGATCGTCGTCGTCCGCTCGATCGTCTGCCCGGGCAGGATGGGTGCGTGGAAGTCGAGCTTGCTGCCGGCCCACATCCGACGGGGCAAGGGCACCGGCGGCATGAACCCACCAAGCGCAGCATGCCCGTCTGCTCCGAGCTCACTCATCGGCACATCGTCTTCGGAGAAATGCAGCCAATGCCCCAATGGGAACAGCGTCGCCGCGACGTCCCCATCGCGGCCGAGCAGTGTCGCCAGCCGTGCGGCCCGCTCGCCGTCGGCCGTCTCGGTCAAGGTCGAGGTCCGCCCGACCCAGTCTTGGAGGTTCGTCTCAGTCATCGCAGTCAAATTCCTATCAGTAGTTCGTGACGTACGCCCCAATTGCTACGTGACGGCGGCGCAGATACCTGGCGCCAGGTTGCTGGGCCGCCGTCGGGTAGTAATTCAGCGGCCTAAAAGTTCGTCGGAGATGATGCGCATCTGAATCTCCGACGAGCCCTCGAAGATCTTCGTCAACCGGGCATCCCTCCAGTGGCGTTCGACCGCGAAGTCCTTCGTGTACCCGGCACCACCGTGGATCTGCACCGCCTCCGAGGTGACCTTCTCACTCATCTCCCCGGCGAGGTACTTCACCATCGCCGCTTCCTTGTCACAGCGGCGACCCGAATCGATGTCCGTGCACACCGAATACATCAGCTGCCGGCACGCCTCGATCTGGGCGGCCATGTCCGCGACCTTGAACCGCAGATGCTGGAAATCAGCGAGCGGGTGGCCGAACTGCTCGCGTTCCTTCAGGTACTTCACCGAGTCCTCGAGCGCCGCCTGCGCCAGACCGATCGACCGCGCCGCCGTATGGGCGCGGCCCACTTCGAGACCGGACACTGCCTGGTAGAAACCGCGTCCCTCCTCACCGAGGAGGGAATCAGCAGGCAGAACGAAGTTATCGAACGACAGCTCCCACGTCTTCCACCCGTGGTAGCCGATCTTCTTCGCCGGTGCCCCGGAAATACCTTCGGGGAAGGTGCCGCGTTCCTTCTCGACGAGGAACACCGAGATCCCTCGATGCCGCTTCTCCTCTGTCGAGGTGCGGGCGAAGAGGATGATGTAGTCGGCCTGATCGGCGTACGTGCACCACATCTTCGTTCCGTTGATGACCCAGTCACCATCGGCATTGCGCTCGGCCTTGCAGCGCAGGTTCGCCACATCGGACCCGGCTTCGGCCTCCGACAAAGCGAAGGCACCGAGGTATTCGCCGGAGGCGACCTTCGGCAGCAGGCGGGCTTCCTGCTCGGGAGAGAAGCCTCCTCCCATGCCGTTGCCGCGAGCGAGCAGTCCGGCCACCGACATCCAGGCACGGGAGAGCTCCTCGGCGACGAGGCAGTACTCGAACACACCGAGGCCCAGGCCCCCGTACTCTTCGGGGATGAGGATGCCGAAGAATCCCATGTCCGCCATCTGCTTGACCATCGAATCGGGGAACTGTCCCTCGACGGGGTCGAGGTCATTGGCGATCGGCAGGACGACATCGCGGGCGAACTCGCGGGCGAGCGCCTGGATCTCGAGGCGCTCCTCGGTCATCATGTGCGGAGTGTCCGGACGCGGACGCGGCTTATGAGTCATCTTCTGCCCTTTCTGGGGTCTTCGTGTCTGCTTCGATTCGTATCACTGTCCGACCGCTTCCGGCTGAGCCGCCCATTCGCGGAGGACAGCGGTCTTGATCTTCGAGCCGTTCGTTCCTGCGGTCACGGGCATGGTCTCGACCAGTCGGACCTCGGTCGGCACCTTGAAGCTGGCGAGCTGCTGCCGGCAGTACTGCCGGATCTCCTCTGGTTCGGGAGTAGCCCCGGGTGTCGGTTGGACGAAGGCGACGACTTCGGGCTCACCGACCTCACTGCTGCGACCGACGACCTTGACCAGGTCGATCTCCGGGTGGGTGATGAGGTGGAGTTCGATCTCGGCCGGGTCGACGAGGAACCCGCGGAGTCGGATGACATCGCCCATGCGGCAGACGTATTCGAATGCCTCGGGTCCCTGCGCTCGTGCGAGGTCTCCTGTCTGGAACCATCCGTCGGAGGTGAAGTTCTTCGCCCCTTCTCCCCGATCGCCGAGGTAACGGTCGACGACGTTGGGTCCGCGCAGCTGGACTTCGCCTTCCGAGCCGTCCGGGACAGGTTGGTCGGTGACCGGGTCGGCGATGCGGTACTCGTAGCGGGGATCGACGAGGCGCCCGCCGCCCGAGTAGCGCAACTCCTCAGGGGTCTCATTCGGCCAGAAGGAGGTGAGAGCGAAGACCTCGGAGGACCCGTAGACGCCGACGGTGCGCGTGCCGAATTCCTCGGCCGCCCATTTCGCGATGTCCGCGGACATTCCCTGGAAGTCGGCGACCCCGGCCCAGCGCCAGGAGTCGAGTCTGGTGCCTGTCTCTTCGCAGGCGCGCCGTACGCGGGAGAGCATATCGTCGGCACCGACGAAGTGTGAACCTCCGAACCGGCTCCAGGCTTGGACGAGCTCGCGTTCGTCGAAGACCGGGTGCAGCAGCACGGCTGCTCGTCCGAACAGTGCTCCCATTCCTGCCGAGTACCCGAAGACTCCCGAATACGGGAGGGGCTCGACGAGGACGTCGCCCGGAGCAAAGTCTGCCCGCTCGGCGACCTGCTGCGAGTGGGAGATGACGGCGGCCTCGCGGTGTGCTGCGAGCTTCGGCATTCCGGTGGATCCTGAGGTCGTGAAGGCGACGGAGAGTCGTGAGTCCTCCGGGGCTGCCTCGGCGAAGCGAGGATTCTGCTCGGCAACGGAGGGCTGTGCCTCACTTTCGCCTGAGGGTTCGGTTGAGGGCCCTGCATCGGTTGAGATCCCCGACGGGACGAGCACCGCTCCGGCGCCGAGGTCGTAGTCCTCGACGGTGGGAGCGTCCTTCGCTCCCGGCACCGCCCAGACGAAGGCCCGGGGCGGAGTGAAGGGCACGTGGTCCGTGCTCTCCTGCGCCGCCTCGGCGACGGCCTTCCGCGCAGTGCTGAGGAAGTCGAGGCTGCGGAACCCGTGGGCCATGATGAGCGCCCGCGGACGTGCCTTGGTCAGCACATGTCCCACCTCGGCGACGTTGTAGCGGGTGTTCACGCCGATGACGTGGGCCCCGAGGGCCGATGCCGCGAACTGCCAGGCGTAGGCATCGGACCAGCTGGGCAGCCACACGGCCACACAGTCGTCGGCTTCGATGCCGTTCTCGGCGAGCAGCGCCGCGAATTCGTCGGTGCGGGCCAGCAGGTCGGTGACGCTGAGGCGCACATGCCCGAATTCAGTTCCCTCCTGCCGGGCGTCGGCGGGCATCGGGTCGATGAGCGCCGGACGCTGCGGGTCGGTTTCAACCCAGGACCGGAGGTGGCTGTAGAGAGTCGCAGGTGCGGTCATGACAGAGCAGCCTCCGTTTCTTCAATCTGCAGATCAGCGTCTCGGACCCAGGCGTCGACGGTCTCGGCGAAGTCTGTCATCTCCTCCATCGGATAATGCCCGATACCCGGCAAGAGGACGAAAGTGCCACGGGGGATGGCCTCGGCATCGCGGCGGATGGCATCGGCGTCGATCCACAGATCGTCCTCTCCGGCGACGAGAACGGTCGGGCAGGTGACGCCCGGCAGTCCATCGGTGACATCGTGGCTGCCCCAGCCGATGAGGTCCGAGTTGGACACGATGGGGTCTTCCCGGCAGTGCATCCGCGCGATGAGGTCGCGCTGGTCGTCATCGATTGCGGAGCCGACCACGGCACGCGTGCCCCAGTAGGTGCGATCGCCGCGGGAAGGGGTCGAGATGTCGACGAGTTCACGTCGCAAGCCCCGCAGCGACACGTGGCCTGGACGGGACCCGGCGGCCATGGCGATGGCTGCGATGATGCGGTCGCCTGCGCGGACGGCCAGGTCGATCGTGATCTTCCCGCCGATCGAGCAGCCGACGGCGACGAATCGGTCGATGCCGAGCTGGTCGAGCACCGTGAGCGCGAACTGCGCGTATTCGCCGAGGTCGGTCACCGGGCCGTCCTTCGCGGGCTCGGTGCGGCCGTGCCCGGGGAGGTCGGGGACGATGACGCGGTAGCCGCGGGCGGCCAGGTCGGCTGCGACGTGTCGGTACTGGACTCCGGACTGGCCGGCGGTGTGGATCGCGAGCAGCGGCGTCGCGTCGATGTCTCCCCAGTCCTCGACGAAGACGATGCGCTCATCGATGATCAGTTGGTGAGCGCGGAGGGTCTTCGCCGCGGTCTGGGAGGCGTGGGTGTGGGTCAGCGTTGTCATCTCAGGCCACCTGCAGTTTCTCGTCGGAGGGCGTCTGGGTGTATCCCGCGGATGCGGCGATGGCTCGGCAGTGATCGATGAGGCGCATGAGCGCGCTGGTCATCCGCAGGTATTCGTATCCGGATCCGGAGGAGCGCATCTGTCCGCTCATCGCGGACTCCATGAAGCGGTTGCGGGCTCCGCTCATGAGGTCGATGAAGACGTCGCCGGGGATGGCGAGCACGAAGTCGGCGCCGAGTACCGACCGGGGGACGACTTCGAGCACGTGGCCGCGGTAGCAGCGGATGTGCACGGGACGACCGCCGATGGAGATGCCGATCGTTCCGTCGTAGGCCTCGATGAGCTGGGAGAACTCGGCGTCGTCGCGCAGACGGGCGAGCAGTTCGCCGTTCCACCCCTTGCTGCCCGGGCAGAGGAGTTCGGACACCGCGGTGCCGTTGTCGACCGTCGCGGTGAACGCGAACCGCACCGAGGCGGTGAACGAGTCGGTGCCGACGAGGTGCGCGGTCACCTCGGTGCGCACGGCATTGCCGCGTTCGGCCAGGACGGCTGTGACCGTGGCCGAAGGGGTGAGGAGTTCGCTGTCGCTGGTCTCGTCTGCACCGTTCGTCTCCAGCTCGGCGGACACGACTCGAGCCGCGCCTCCGAGCTCGTCGCTGATCGCCTCGGCGAGAGTATCGGCCAGTTTCAGCGGGCTTGTCGCGGACAGCGGGGACGCATCGGCGAGCAGGCGCCGGCCGGGGGTGAGCGGCGGAGTCATGCGAGTTCCTTCCTGTTGTGCTTGTGAGAGGATGGGTGCCCATGGAGGGCAAGCGAGCTGAGTCGGACAGGCGGAGAGCAGCACCGAGATTCATCGACCGTGCGACCGTTGTCGCGGCAGCGCTTGAGGTCTTCTCCCAGCTGGGCTTCCATGGGGCATCGACGCGGCAGATCGCCAAGGCTGCGGGAACCTCGTTGTCGAACCTCTACAACTACTTCGGATCCAAGAGTGAGATCCTCGCCTTCGTGCTCGAAGAGACGGCGCGCACTCTTGCGGATTCCCTCGAGGCGGCGGTTGCCACAGCGGGGAAGGGTCCGTTGGGGAGGCTTGAGGCCGCGGTTCGCGCGTACGTGGATTTCATCGTCGCCCAGCCGCGCGCCTCGGTGGTGGGCATCACCGAGTTCCGCTACCTCGAGGGTGAGGGCCGCGCCGAGGTGGTCACCCAAAGAGACCGGACAGAAGCGGTGTTCCGGGACGCGATCAGCGACGGCGCGGATGCCGGAGACTGCGAGGTGCGCAATCTCGGGTCGGCGGTGCGCGGCGTCGTCACTCTCTGCAACTCGATGTCCACGTGGTACCGGCCCGATGGCGAACTCTCGCCCGTCGAACTCGCCGACCTGCAGGTCGACCTCGTCTTCGGTCTCGTCCGCGCCGCGCAGCGGCCCGGATCTGTCGGCTGACATCATCCGAGCCTTTCCACGGTCCGCGCGTCGGCCGCATCGGCTGCGGGCGGGAACGAGAACCGGGCTGCGTCCCAGCCGGACTCGAGGGATGACCAGAAGAAGAATGAGACTCGCCGCTCCGTGAATCGCCACCCTTGCGGCGTCCGGACCATCGTGTCCTCGTAGCGGCCGGCGGCGATCTGGGATTCGCCATCGACGACGCAGGGCTGGAGCAGCCAGGTCGTCCCGGTCGCGGTGTCGCCGTCCAGTTCGACCGTCTCGTTCGAGCTGAAGTGCCACCACGATGTCACTGTCGACGCGTTGAGCTGAGGGAAGAATTCGAGCATCTCCTCTCGCCCGCGGGCCGTGGAGAGACCGACAAACGCGCCGTCGTCGGTGAATGTGTCGGCGAGATCATCCCACCGGCCGTCGTCGAGCGCCTGACAGTAGCGGGCACGGAGCTGACCGATCTCGTGGAGGTCTTCGAGGCGGGTGATTCGCTCTTCGAGGGTCAGGGGCGTCTCAGGCATGTTCGGCCTCCTCGGTGGTTGTGGGCTTTGCCGTGTCATCGAGGCGGCCGGTTTCGCGTAGTTCGCGTTCCTCGATGTCTGCAGCGGTCTCATGCAGGTTCGCCTGGAAGCGTTCCCTGATGGAGTAGACGGCCACGAAGGTGATGATGGCCATCGCAATGATGTAGAGCGACACGCTCGCCGAGGTGCCGGTCGCCTCGATGAGCGAGACCATGAGCATCGGTGCCAGACCGCCGGCGAAGACACTGGCCAGCTGGAATCCGAGGGAGGCTCCGAAGTAGCGCACGTCTGCGGGGAACATCTCGGCGAAAAGTGCCGCCTGGGGCCCGAACATCATCGCGTGCAGCGTAAGTCCGACGATGATGGCGACGGCGACGAGGACCGGATTGCCGGTGTCGACGAGCCAGAAGAACGGGAACGCCCACACGGCCATGAGAACGGTGCCCAGCAGGAAGATCTTGCGTCGGCCGTGACGGTCGGACCAGGCCCCGAAGTAGGGGATCGTGAAGATCTGAGTGGCGACGGCGAGGCAGACGATCATGATCATCGTCGTCTGCGAGAGTCCGACATTCGCCGTTCCGTAGGACAGCATTCCGGAGATCATGATGTAGAAGGTGCCGTTGACGACGAAGAACGCACCGGCGGCCTGCAGGATCTGCTTCCAGTACAACCGCAGGGCACGGAGGAAGGACACTCGGGGCATCTTCGTGCCGGCTGTTGCGGCCTCCGCCTTGGCCTGCATCGACTTGAAGACGGGGGTCTCTTCGATCTTCATCTGCACGAAGATTCCGACTGCGACGAGGAGGATGCCGGACAGGAACGGCACGCGCCAGCCCCAGGAGATGAAGGCATCCTCGTCGACGAAGAGCAGGATGCAGAGGAAGAACGCATTGCCGATGATGATTCCGGCGACAGTTCCCAGCTGAACCAATGATCCGTAGTAACCGCGACGCTTTACCGGGGAGTGCTCGGTCAGCAGCAGTGTTGCTCCGCCCCATTGTGCGCCGACGCCGAGTCCTTGGACGAGTCGCGCGGTCACGAGGAGAATCGGGGCCCAGATGCCGATGGTCTCGTAGCTGGGCAGCAGACCGATCGATGTCGTGGCGAGTCCCATGACGATCATCGAGGCCACGAGGGGGCCCTTGCGCCCGAACTTGTCGCCGAGTGCTCCGGCGATGATTCCGCCGACGGGCCGGGCGATGAAGCCGACGGCGAGTGTGCCGAAGGAGGCGATGGTGCCCAATGCTCCCTCGAGCGAGGGGAAGAAGATGTGGCCGAAGACGAGAGCCGAAGCGGTCGAATAGATGAGGAAGTCGAACCATTCGAGCGCGGTGGCGATGACGGAGGCCCCTGCGAGCCGGGTCATCTTCTTCTCATCGGGGGTCTCGAGCGCGGGCGCGGTTGTATTGGGATCGGCATGTGGGCCGGTTGTTGATTCCATGTCACTCCTCGTTGAGCAGGGAAGAACGTTCGTTCTTGTACGATGAGTATGACAGACGAGACTCGGTCCGAGCAATAGCTTGCTGGGATACGGCGCTGGATTGAGGAGGAGCCCATGACAGACGGGAACACCGAGGGCCGGACGGCGATTCGGCCGAGCGAGCGCACGGAATTGGCGGAACGTCAGTTCGTCTCGACCGACCACAGCCTCTACTTCGAGGACCTCACGGTCGGCCAGATCTTTCGGTCGCCTTCCCGCACACTCTCGGAAGCGGATCTCACCATGTTCTCGATGCTCTCGGGCGACTGGAACCAGGTGCATGCCGATGCCGAGCACATGCATGATCAGGGCGGACGGCTGCTCCACGGCGCCCTCGGCATCGCCGTCATCACCGGACTCATGGACAGGGCCGGATGGTTCGCGAAGTCGGCGATCGCCATGACGAGCCTCGACGACTGGAAGTTCCTCGCACCGCTGCGGATCGGAGATACCGTCACGACTGATATGGAGATCCTGGCTGCACGGAAGGTCTCGGCCGGAGACAAGGGCTTCATCGACCGCAGGTTCACCCTTCACAACCAGCACGGCGAGAAGGTCCAGGAGGGACGATCCGGCTTCCTCATCAAACTGGCCGACCCCTCCCGATGACCGCCGAGCGCAGAGACCACTCACACCTACTCAACCGGCCTCGACCGCTCAGGACCTGTTGCGGCCGATGAGCTGCTTGGCGATGACGTTCATCTGGATCTCGTTCGTGCCCTCGCCGACGATCATCAGCGGGGCATCCCGGTAGTAGCGTTCGACGTCGTATTCGGTGGAATATCCGTAACCGCCGTGGACGCGGATGGCGTCGAGGGCCACCTCGGCGGCCATCTCCGAGGCGTAGAGCTTCGCCATTCCGGCCTCCATGTCCACACGCGCCCCCGAGTCATACGTGCGGGCGGCGTGGAGGACGAGCTGTCGGGCGGCCTCGAGCTTCGTGGCCATCATGGCAAGTTTGTTGCCCACCGCCTGGTGCTTCCAGATCGGCTTGCCCATCGACTCGCGCTCCTGCGAATACTTCACGGCATCTTCGAGGGCGGCCTGAGCGACGCCGAGCGACCGGGACGCGACCTGGATGCGGCCGATCTCGAGTCCCTTCATCATCTGCTTGAACCCGACGCCCTCGGTCTGGCCGAGCAGCTGCGACTGCGGCTGCCGGAGCCCGTCGAAGGACAGCTCGCAGGTCTCGACGCCCTTGTACCCGAGCTTCGAGAGATCCTGGGAGACGGTGAAGCCCTCACCCTTCTCAACGAGGATGATCGAGATGCCCTTGTGCCGAGGTTCCGCCTCGGCGTCGGTCTTGCACAGCAGAGCGATGAGGTCGGACTTCCGGGCGTTCGTGATCCATGTCTTCGAGCCGTTGATGACGTAGTCGTCACCGTCCTTGACCGCGGTGGTGCGCATGGCCTGCAGGTCGGATCCGCCGCCGGGTTCAGTCAGCGCCATCGTCGCCCGCAGCTCGCCGGTGGCCATCCGCGGCAGGTACTGATCCTTCTGCTCGTCGGTGCCGTACTCCTGGATGAGTTTCGCGACGACGGTGTGCCCGCCCATGGCACCTGCCAGCGACATCCACCCGCGGGCGAGCTCCTGGGTGATGAGTGCGTAGGTCTCGGTCGAGACCTTGCCCATCCCCCAGGGTTCGTCGATGGCGAGGCCGTAGATGCCCATGTCCTTCATCGTCTGGATCCACGCCTCGGGGTATTCGTTGGCGTGCTCGACCTTGTTGACGCTGGGCTTGACCTGCTCGTCGATGAACTCGGCGACCAGGTCGATCATCATCTGCTCTTCATTGCTCACTGCCATGGTGAAATCCTCTGCTCCTTGATTCTGCGTGTTCGTCTGTGTGTCGTCGCCCCTCGCCGAGGCGGCCCTGCCCGACCGTCGCCCGATCAGTGATCGTTCGGTTCAGTCCAGGCGGCTGCCGTCGCGGACCGTGCGGGTGCGGCCGAGCCCGAGTGTCGGCGGTCCGGTGCTGTCGAAGAAGTCGTTGCCTTTGTCATCGGTGATGATGAAGGCGGGGAAGTCCTCGACCCGGATTCGCCACACGGCTTCCATTCCGAGCTCTTCCATATCGAGGACGTCGACCGAGGTGATGCAGTCCTGCGCCAATCGGGCGGCCGGTCCGCCGATCGAGCCGAGGTAGAAGCCGCCGAATTCGGCGCAGGAGCTCTTGACCTGCGCGGACCGGTTGCCCTTGCCGAGCATGATCATCGATCCGCCGGCTTCCTGGAACTGCCGCACGTAGCTGTCCATCCGCGACGAGGTGGTCGGGCCGAAGGATCCCGAAGCCATCCCTTCGGGCGTCTTCGCCGGCCCCGCATAGTAGATGGGGTGGTCCTTGAAGTACCCGGGCAGCTCTCCACCGGCGTCGAGGCGATCCCGGAGGTTCGCGTGCACGATGTCACGAGCAACGACGACCGTTCCCGTCAGCGACACCCGGTCGCCGACCGACAGTTCGGACAGCTGCGCCTGCAGGGCAGGCATCGGTCGGTCGAGATCGATGGCAGTGACATTGCCGGATTCGATCTCCTCGACGCGGCCCATCGCGGGCAGGAACCGGGCCGGATCGTGTTCGAGCTCTTCGATGAATACGCCGTCTGCATTGATGCGGGCGATGATCTGCCGGTCGGCCGAACAGCTCACGGCAATCGCGATCGGCAGGGAGCCGTTGTGGCGGGGCAGGCGGACGATGCGAACGTCGTGGCAGAAGTACTTGCCCCCGAACTGGGCGCCGAAGCCGAGGTTCTGGGTGAGTTCGAAGACGGTCTTCTCGAAGTCCCGATCCCGGAATCCGTGGCCCAAGTCGGCGTCGCCTGTTTCGGGCAGGTCGTCGAGGTAGTGAGCGCTCGCGAGCTTCGCGGTCTTGAGCGTGAACTCGGCCGAGGGCCCGCCGATGACGACGGCCAGATGATAGGGCGGGCAGGCCGCGGTGCCCAGTGTGGAGATCTTCTCGGCGAGGAACTCGAGCATCGCGGATTCGTTGAGAACGGCCTTCGTCTCCTGGAAGAGGAAGGACTTGTTCGCGCTGCCTCCGCCCTTGGCCATGAACAGCAGCTCGTAGTCATCGGCTGGGCTCAAAGCCACTTCGATCTGGGCGGGCAGATTCGTGCCGGTGTTCGTCTCCTCGAACAGGCTCATCGGCGCCAACTGCGAATAGCGGAGGTTGAGGTCTTCGTAGGCACGCCCGATTCCGCGGGACAGGTGCTTCGCGTCTTCTCCATCGGTGAGCACGTTCGGGCCGCGCTTGGCCGAGACGATCGCGGTACCCGTGTCCTGGCACATCGGCAGGATCTCGCCGGCCGAGACCGCGGCGTTCTGCAGCAGGTCGAGGGCGACGAACACGTCGTTGTCGCTGGCCTCCGGGTCGTCGATGATCGCTCTCAGGCTGGCCAGGTGGTCGGTGCGCAGGTAGTGCGAGATCTCCTTGAAGGCCACCTCGGCGAGGTCGGACAGGGTCTCCGGTGCCACGGTGAGGAACGTCCGAGAGGCCCCGGCCACCTCGGCGGTGGTCGTCTCCACTCCCCCGATGTCGAGCCTGCGCATCCGCGGGCCCTCCCCGTCGGTGGGCAGCAGAGGTGAGTACGCGAAATCGGGCAGCGCGTCGCCCCTCGCCGAGGCGGTCATACCGTCGGTCGTTCCAGCGGGTTCTTCGCCCATCGCTTTCAGATCACCCCGTTGTGGCGCAGTTCGCCGATCGCCTCGGCAGCCATTCCCATTTCGCCGAGGATGGACTCCGAATTCTGCCCGACCGCGGGGACCGGGTCCATACGTGGGCCCACCCCGGACATGTCGACCGGGGGTGCGAGCATGGAGATCGGACCGGCCGGGGTCTCGACGTCGTGCCAACGGTGACGTTCGGTCAGCTGCGGATGGTCGGCGATCTCGGACATATCACGTTGCCTCGAGTGAGCGACCGCGGCCGCCTCGAGCAGGGCATCGCAGGCTTCTCCGGTGAGTGCGGAGAAGGTTCCGTCGATGATCTCTTGGAGTTCGTGCCGGTGGGCGTAGCGATGGGCGGCTCGGTCGAAGCGTTCGTCGGTGACCATATCGGGACGGTCGAGAACCTGGGTGGCGAAGCGTTCCCATTCGCGTTCGTTCTGGATGGCGAGCATGATCTGGGTTCCGTCGCCGCAGGTGAAGGCCCCGTAAGGGGCGATGGCGGCGTGCGAGGTGCCGGCGCGGGTGGGGCGGGTGCCGCCGTAGCGAGTGAAGTAGAGCGGGTAGCCCATCCATTCGACGAGGGAGTCGAAGAGGCTCGTCGACAGGGTGGCGCCGGCTCCGGTGCGTTCGCGGTTGAACAGGGCGGTGAGAATGCCGGAGTAGGTGTACATTCCGGCGGCGATGTCCGCCGTCGAGATTCCCGTCTTCGCGGGGAAATCCTCTGTTCCGGTCACGGACACCAAACCTGCTTCGGCCTGCACAAGGGCATCGTAGGCCTTTGCGTCCTTGTACGGACCGTCCGTTCCATATCCGGAGATCGAAGCATGGATGAGTCGAGGGTTGACCGACCGCAGTTCGTCGGCGCCGAGGCCGAGTCTCTCCGCGGCCCCGGGGGCGAAGTTCTGGATGAAGACATCAGCCGAGGCGATGAGTTCATGGAGGATCCGCCGACCTTCGGGGTTCTTGAGGTCGAGGGCCAGACTCTCCTTGTTCCGGTTGATCCACACGAAGTGGCTCGACAGGCCGTTGACCGTCGTGTCGTATCCGCGGGCGAAGTCTCCGCCACCAGGACGTTCGATCTTGATGACTCGCGCCCCGAGATCGGCCAACTGGCGTGAGGCGAATGGGGCGGCGACGGCCTGCTCGCAGCTGATGACGGTGATGCCGGCCAGCGGCAGATTCTGGTCGGTCGTGTCGTCCTGCCCCGCAGGGCTCGGTGCGGATATCGGTGCTGCAGTGGCCATCGGCCCTCCACGACGAGGTGTGAAACGTTGACGCCCACATCATACATATGTTTACCGATAATGCATTATCCGATCTCAGATGACGGTCGGACCTGTAGACTTAGCCCATCGGAACATGAACGGGCGCCCCACGAGTGGGTCGGGTATGAACGAAAGGCCATCAGGTGGATCAGGAGTCGGCATCGACGAAACGGGACGTCATCGTCCTCGGCCTGCGGCGCAAGATCCTCTCCCGCGAACTCGATCGGGGCGCACGACTGCGGCAGGATCAGGTCGCCGAATGGTTCAATGCCTCGATCACCCCGGTCCGCGAGGCTCTGCGGATCCTCGAAGCCGAAGGGCTCGTCACCTCCGAGGCTCACCGCGGGGTCCGTGTCGCAGGCGTCGACGTCGACCGCCTGAAGTCGCTGTTCGTCACCCGCCGACTCACCGAGACCTTCGCCATCGCCCGCGCGACCACGCGGATCTCCCGGCACGAGCTGCGGCAGGCCGAGCGTCTGCTCGATGCCCTCGACGAAGCGAGCGCCGGCGGCGACTCGCTGGGGCGCAACACTCGCAACGAGGAGTTCCACTTCTTCTTCTACGACCGCTGCGGCATGCCCGCACTGCGCGATGACATCGCTGCCCGCTGGCGGGCCTTCCCGTGGGACCTCACCCTCGACAGCCCGGAGAGGCTCGACCAGGTGCACGCCGAACATCAGTCGATCGTCGATGCCGTCCGCGACGTCGATCCGGATCGGGCGGCCCGCCACCTCGGCGATCACATCACGAACGGCTTTCTCCGCCTGGCCGAGTCAACGACGGGCCAGGCAGTGTCCGATCCCTTCGATTTCGACACGGACTGACGACTTCGACGCGGACTGACGACGCCGCCCCTCCCTTGGAATCGGCGGCTCGCGCCCGCACTATCGCTTGCAGACTCACCATCGAACTCGCATGCGAACTCACTTTCCAACAAATAATGCATTATTTCGCAGATCATATTGGAAATCGGCGAAAAGTCCTCTAGGCTCGTGAACGGTCGATCGAGAACATGACTCGGCGCGAGCGCGCCACCCGGCAATGACCGGCCGTCCTCTTGGGGCGGGCTCGTCCGCACACACGTTCCCGATCGGCATCGCCCCTGGCCAACCAGACTGGAGCTGACGATGACGTCAATGAGACGACCGAGGTGGAAGCCGCTGATCGCGGGCCTCTCGATAAGCGTCCTGCTGCTGAGCGGATGCAATCCCGCACGCAGCGGAGATCAACAGAAATTCGAACTGCGCTTCGCGCATGTCACCTCGGTGGGCACACCGAAAGGACTGGCAGCCGATTTCTTCGCGGAACAGGTCGAGGAGAAGTCCGATGGCCGCATCGAGGTCGAGGTCTTCCCGAACTCGGAACTCTACGGCGACAAGGACGAGATGCAGGCCATCCAGTCCAATGCCGTCCAGATGCTGGCCCCGGCGAGCGCGAAGTTCACGACGATCGCCCCGAGCCTGCAGGTCCTCGATCTGCCCTTCATCTTCGATGAGCCGGACGAGATCCCCGAGGTCGCCAGCCCCGATACGGAGATCGGCAAGGCCATCTACGCGAACCCGGACCTCGAGGCCAACGGGCTCAAGGTCCTCGGTCTGTGGGACTCGGGAATGAAGCAGATCCATTCGAACAACAAGACGCTCAAGCCCGAGGACATGAAGGGCAAGAAGTACCGCATCCAGCCCTCGGACGTGCTGCGTACGCAGTTCGAGACCTGGGGTGGGATTCCGACTCCGCTGGCTTTCGCCGAGGTCTACAGCGGACTGCAGCAGGGGCTCATCAACGGTGGTGAGAACACCTACTCGAACATCCAGTCGCAGAACATGCACACGGTTCAGAAGTACGTGACCGAACTCGATCACGGTTACATCGGCTACATCCTCACGGTGAACAAGCGCTGGTACGACGAACTGCCCGACCACCTTCAGTCCGTCGTCGACGACGCCGCCGATGAGGCCAGTGAGTTCAATCGCAAAGAGGCACAGAAGGTCAACGCAGAGTCGAAGAAGACCATCGAGGAATCCGGCGGCACGGAGATCGTCATCCCGAGCAAGGAGGAACGCCAAGCCTTCAAGGACATGGTCGTGCCGTCGGAGTATGAGAAGTACCGCGAGGTCATCGGCCCCGAAGTCGTCGACGAGCTCCTCGAACGCAACGAAGAGAGAGGCTGAGGATGGAGACCATCGACAAGTATCTCAGCCGGCTCGAGAACTTCCTTGCCGGCGGCTGCCTCATCGCGGCCACCGCGTTGGCAGTCTTCGCCGTGCTCCTGCGCAACATCACCGGTGACGTCATCTTCTGGTCCGAAGAGGCGGTCATCTACCTCATCATCTTCTCGACGTTCTTCGGCGCGGTGGTCACCCTGCGCCACAACGAGCACGTGGCCGTCGACATCATGCCGACGCTGCTCAGGGGCAAGGCGAAGAAGTTCTTCGTCGTCCTCGGCGGTCTGGCCACCCTGGTCTATGCCGGCTTCATCGCGTACCTGTCCTGGGCGCTCATCACCGAACCGTTCTCGCGGACGACGATCACCCCGGCGCTCAAGCTGCCGCTGTGGGTCGTCGAACTCTCGCTGGCCGTGGGCATGACGCTGTTCTTCATCCGCGCGGTGGAGATGACCGTCCGAGCCCTGCGCACGTCTGCGGCCGACCTCGACAAGGATGTCCTCGCCGAGGAGGCTGCCGCCGTCGGCATCGATGTCGATGACATCGCGATCGTTGAGGACGGCAACCCCGGAAGTGGCCGCGCGAACCGCGCGGACAGTGATCCAGGGAGTGACCGCCTCGGCGATGGCGGGACCGACGAGAAAGGAGGCGATCGCTGATGTTCGAAGCCACCATCGTCCTCGTCGTCGTCCTCGTCGCGCTGCTGCTCACCTCGGCGCCGATTGCGGTCGCCTTGGGTCTGACCAGCCTCGTCTACTTCTACTACTTCACTCTCATTCCGATGACCCAGGTCTCGGAGCGTCTGTTCAACGCTCTGAACTCGTTCCCGCTCATGGCGATACCGTTCTTCATCCTCGCCGCCAACATCATGTCTCGCGGCGGGATCTCGAGGCGGCTGACCGACTTCGGTGCGGCCATGGTCGGGCACCTGCGCGGCGGCATGGCGATCACCACCGTGCTGGCGTGCATGTTCTTCGCTGCGGTCTCCGGGTCCTCCCCGGCCACGGTCGTCGCGGTCGGTGCGCTGATGATTCCGGCGATGGTGAAGAACGGGTACCCCAAGGAGTTCTCCACGGGCCTCGTGGCCACCTCGGGGTCGTTGGGAATCCTCATCCCGCCGTCGATTCCGCTCATCGTCTTCGGCATCGCCACCGAGCAGAACATCGGCGATCTCTTCTTGGCCGGGGTTCTGCCCGGCATCCTCGCCGGTGTGATGCTGCTGGGCATGGCTGTGTTCGTCGCGTGGAAGAAGGGCTACGGTCACGCCGGGGTCGGGTTCCGGATGTCGAACAAGGACAAGTTGAAGGCCTTCCGTGATGCGATCCTCGCCCTGGCCCTGCCCTTCCTCGTCCTCGGCGGCATCTACTCCGGATGGTTCACTCCCACCGAGGCGGCCGCCGTCGCCGTGGCCTATTCGCTCGTTGTGTCGCTGCTCATCTACCGCGAGATCAAGGTCTCGCAGCTGTGGGAGGTCACGATCGCGTCGGTGAAGACCTCGGCGATGGTCATGTTCATCATCGCCAACGGCATCCTCTTCACCTTCGTGCTCGCCAGCGAGCGGATCCCCGGGTCCATCTCGTCGACGATCGCCGCGTGGGATCTGCAGCCCTGGCAGTTCCTCATCCTCGTCAACATCCTGCTGCTGTTCGTCGGCTGTGTGATGGAAACGTCCTCGGCGATCCTCATCCTCGCGCCGATCCTGCTGCCGATCGCGATGGAGCTGGGCATCGACCCGATCCACTTCGGCATCATCGTGGTGATGAACCTTGAGATCGGCATGATCACACCGCCGCTGGGTCTCAACCTGTTCGTCGCCTCCGGCATGTCGGGCATGAGCGTCGTCGGTGTGGCGAAGGCCGCTTTGCCGAGTGCGCTGGTGCTGTTGGCGGCGCTCGGGCTGGTCACGTTCGTGCCGTTCTTCGCCACGGCGTTCGTGGGGTGAGCATGTAGATCAGAGCGAGCCGCGCGACTCGAATACGACCGCGGGCCAGGTCGGAGCACGTTGAGTGCAGCTGACCTGGCCCGCGGTTCTCCGTCTCCGGAGCAGGCCACTGTGAGCAGACGCCCCGCCGAGGACGGCCTATGCGGAGGCCTGTGGAGTCGGCCCATCCACAACACGGTAGGTGGTCTGCACCATTCCGCCGTCGAGGACATCAGTCCGCACGTGCTCCAGGTCGACATCGCCGCCGAGAGGCCCGAACAGCGAGGGCCCATCACCGATCAGCACAGGCACTTGAGACAGCGTGATCTCATCGACGAGCTTCGCGGCAAGGAACCAGCGGACGGTCTCCCCACCATCGACGTAGACCCTCCGACGACCATCTCGCTGCAGTGCGTCGACGGCGGCTTCGGCCGTGCGATGCACGGTGATTCGAGAGTCGGCATCCGCCGCGAGGGTCGTGCTGATCACATGGATCGGACGATCGAGGTAGGGCCAGTCTTCGTAGGATGCGATGGCTTCGTAGGTCTTCCGGCCCATCACCACAGCATCAACCGACTCGAGGAACGGAGTGAACCCCGCGTCTCCGGCGGCCTCACCTCGGCTGGTCAGCCACTCCAAGTCTCCGTCCGGCCGGGCTATTCGCCCGTCGACGCTCAACCCGAGGAAGACGGCGGCGCGGAGGGACTGCTGTGATCCGCACATGAGGCTAAGCCTCTCAACGACGAGCAGCGACATTCAATAGAATCCGGCAGCGCATGTTCGCCTCCCGTCTGCGACACTGTGTTCATGGATGCTGCACCGCAGATCGTCGCATACCGGCCGTCGCATCGTGACGCACTGCTGGATCTGTCGATTCGCGCGTGGGAGCCGATCTTCCCACTGCTCGAGACCGACGTTCCCGGCTTCGTCTACGAATCGTTCTACCCGCGAGGTTGGCGGGAACGTCAGCATGACGATCTCGCCAAGACGCTTGACGACGAACCGCAGCACATCGACGTTGCGCTGGTGGCCGAGGCACCTGCGGGATGGGTCTGCACTCGATTGCATCCGGAGGATCGCATGGGCGAGGTCCATGTGCTCGCGGTTGATCCTCGATACCAACGCCAGGGTGTCGGTAATGCACTCCTTGAGCATTCGTTCGAGCGCATCCGGCGTGCCGGCATGAACATGGTCATGGTCGAGACCGGTGATGATCGGGGTCATGCCCCGGCGCGGTCAGCTTATGAGTCAGCCGGCTTCGAACGCTGGCCAGTAGCCCGATACTTCAAGAATCTCACCCCATGAATCCCATCACCGACTCCCGCACCTGCAGGGCGGCGAGGAACCCGAACAGGGCCAGACAGATGCCCAGCAACACGTTCGACCACTTCGTGTTGCGCAGCTGCGCCGGCACGGTCGACCGGTTGAGGATGACGAGCAGCGCGAGCGCGAGCACCGGCAGGATGAAGGCGCTGATCGCCGCGTAGACGAGCACCAAAGTGACCGGTTTGCCGAGGCTCATGATGACCAGTGTGGCGATCGAGAGGTAGACCAGTGCCCCGCGGAACTCGACCGACTTCGCCGACATCTCGTGAGCTGGTTCGTCCTGATGCGGGTAGCGGCGCAGCACGCGCAGGCAGTCGGCGGTGACGTAAGCGATGCCGGAGAACCCGCCGAGCACGCTCGTGTACACCACGGCGAGGAAGCTGATGAGGAACACAAGGCGGCCAGTCTGACCGATCCGTCCGACGAGGTCATCGGCGATCGCGAACAGGGCGTCATTGTCCGAAATCGTAAAACCCTGCCCATAGAGGATGAAGGCACCCACGGCGCTCATCGCTACGGCGAAGACGAAGACGAGTCCGTAGCTGATGACCAGGTCGAGGCGCACGACGGGCTTCCAGTCGGGGGTGCGCCAGGCCTTCTCTCGGATCCAGAACGAGTAGGCGAGGATGCCGGTCGCTCCCCCGACCCCGCCGATGAGTGACATCACCGTGATGATCGAGGCGTTCGGGAACGTCGGCGCGATCGTCGCCGCGGCCACGTCCTGAGCATCCTGGCCCTGGAACACGGAGATCGCCAGCGCCAAGATGCCGAAGAACATAATGATTCCGAAGCCCATCATCGCCTTCTCGACGATCCCGTACCGGCCGATGCCCACAAGCACCGCGGCGGAGAGAAGCACAACGATCGCGGTCGGCCAGAACGGCAGGACGGGGAAGATCGCCTGCAGGATCATCGTTGTCACCGCGATGACCCCGGCTCCGAAGAACAGCCCGACCAGCAGCTCGGCGATGAGGAAGAGGATCGGGAACGTTCGTCCGCCGAACCGGGTGAGGTGGGAGATCAGAGAGCGGTCCCCGCTCATCTGCAGCCGGGAAACCGCCTCGGAGAGGACGAACTTGAGGAGGATGCCGACCGTGAACACCCAGATCAGCGCGAGCCCGTACTCGGCGCCGGAGTTCATCGTCGTGATCATGTCCGAAGCCCCGACGCTGGCCAAGGCCAAGACGATGCCCGGCCCGATGAGCCGCAGCCGTCCGGTCAGTGATTTCGGCGCCGAGGCGGCGTTCTTCGTCTGCGACGTCATATCGGCGGACATAGGCGGGTGAGGCTCCTTCACGTGGGTGGGTCGACGACGCCACCGGAATCGTTCACTCGGGGCATCGTTCGCTCAGGAGAGTATGGCCGAGGTTGCCGCATCTCGGGACGGAAGTCTCAACACCCGGGAAGCACCTCCGTCGCAGCGCTCCTCACCAACCGCTCAAGACCCATTGTAGTCGCCGATTCTGAAGCCGATCCGCAGTCTTCAAGCGTATATTCGACGCCATGACCGAAGCACTCGATGAGGGCCCCTTCTTCCACGGCACCCGTGCCGAACTCGCGCCTGGGGACCTGCTCACCGCAGGTTACGCGTCGAACTACCGGCCGGAAGTGACGATGAACCACATCTACTTCACCGCCCTGCCCGATGGGGCAGGATTAGCCGCCGAGGTGGCCGCCATCAACTCCGGATCACCGCACGTCTACGAGGTCGAGCCCCTCGGCGAGTTCGTCGACGACCCGAACGTCACGGACAAGAAATTCCCGGGCAACCCCACCCGTTCCTACCGCAGCGCCGAACCGCTGCGCATCGTCCGTGAGGTCGCCGAATGGAAGCGACTGAGTCCGCAGGAACTGCAGATGTGGGGCGAGCGCCTCGCCGCCATCCGCGAGGACGACGACAAGGAGATCATCAACTGAGACCCCTCGGGCCGGGAGGAATCAGTCCTGCTTGGCTCCGAACACGGGATGGTCGCTGGCGATCGAGATGCGATTGAACGCGTTGATGAGGATGGTCGACCACTCGATCGCCGAGATCTGCTCCGTCGTCAGGTGCTGAGCCACCTCGGCGGCGATCGCGTCGCGGTCCTCTGTCTTGTCCAACACGGTCAGGGACTCGGCCAGGGTGAGTGCGGCGAACTCCTGATCAGTGAAGATCTCGGCCTCGTGCCAGCTCGGGAGCACGTCGAGCTTGAGCTGAGTGATCCCGGCCTTCCTGGCGGCCGGAGCATGGATGCTCAGGCAGGTCCGGCAGCCGTTGATCTGTGAGACCCGCGTGTTGACGAGCTCGATGAGCCCGTCATCGAGGCCTGCGGCACGTGAGGCCTTCCGCGAACTCGCGGCCGCTTGGGCCAGCGCCTTGTAGTTCTCGGGGTGGATCTTGTCGATGAATGGTCGGCTTGCGTTGCTCATTCCCTCACTCACACCTGCCGCTTGACGATGTCGATGTCGGCACCGGTGGCGTTGCGGAACTTCCCGCCCTGCGCGGCATAGTCATCGCCGGTCTCCTTCAGCTTCTTGACGAAGAGCGGGCAGACAGGAACGACGGTGATCCCGCGCTGACGTGAGTCCTCGAGCGCCTCGGCGACGAGGATCTTCGACAGTCCGCGACCGCCGAAGTCCTCATCGACGACCGTGTGATGGAAGATGCGTTCGGTCTCGGCGTCGGGGCCGGGCAGGAAATAGGCATGGCCGGCGACGGTCCCGTCGGCCACGGTGATCTGGTAGGACTGTGTCGATTCGCTGAGATCGACGGCCACTTCGGCGCCGGTTTTGTCCTGGAATGTCTTCGCCATGTTCACAGACTCCTTCGGTAAGGACCGGTTGCCCGGTCATCGAGTACGACAGATCTCGGTGCGGGCTTATTCCCCGGTGATCATTCCTCGGGTCCGCCTTGGACCCGCGGCGGCGGATTCTTCCGCGCTTTGATGGTCACGTCGGGCAGCCTCGGTGCGGGGAGCCTGTCCATGCCATCGGCATTGCGTCCGGGACCGCCCTTGCCGAAGTAGCCGTCGACGGCACCGAAACGGTCCCCTTCGGCCTGCCATTCCTCCCGGTAGGCCGCGATCTCCTCGTGGGTGCGACCGACGAAATTCCACCACATGACGATCTCCTCGGGGAAGGGTTCCCCGCCGAGGAGGATGAGCCGGGCGGGTTCGTCACCGCGGTTGGCGATGCGCAGTTCGTCGACCCCGACCCCGGTGTAGCCGATCGCCGCGACGGGCAGGTCGACGTTCTCCAAGGTGATGTCGCCGGAGTCGACGAGGAGGCCGTGCTCGAAGCGCGGATCGACGGGCAGGTCGATGCTCGCACCGGGATCGAGGCGGATCTCCGCGCCGAGCAGCGGCGAATGCGTCTGCACCGTTGAGGCCGTTCCCCACAGCTGCCCGAGGAAGACGAGCAGCTGCCCGCCGTCGAAGGCCACAGGAGCCGGCTCATAGTGCTCGAATTCGCGTTCGGGCCGGTGGCGGGAGGCCTCGGGCAGGGCCAGCCACAGCTGCACACCATGGAGGTTCGTCGTGTCCTCGGTCGAGACTTCGGAGTGGCAGATGCCGGCGCCGGCGGTCATGAGGTTGACCTCGCCGGGCAGGACGAGGCCGGCATTGCCGCCGGAGTCGATGTGCTGGATGGCGCCGTCGAAGAGCCAGCTCACGGTCTGAAGACCAGTGTGCGGGTGAGGTGCGACGTCCATCCCGCCGGTGGCCGAGACATCGGCCGGGCCGTAGTGGTCGACGAAGCACCACGGCCCGATGAGAGAGCGCTGCCGCTGCGGCAGGGTGCGACGCACGGTCATCGCGCGGGGTCCGCCCAGGGGCACTTCGCGGGAGGTGATGATCTCGACGGGGGACCGCCCCTGCTGGTCACAGTTGGGACCGGGAAGTCCGCCGGGCTTGCAGACGACTTGCTGCGGATGGGTTTCGACGTTGCTCATGCCGGTAGCGTACCCCCGTGTGCGGCAGCCGCCTCGGATGCGGTCTGCGATTCGCCTCGACCCTGCGGTCGACGTGGATTGATCTTCGAGACCAGTTCGAACAGCTGCTCCGATTCCCCCTCGCCCAGGCCGGCGAAGGCGGAGAGGATGATCTCGCCGTTCGTCTGCTCGGCCGCGCCGCGCACGGACGCTCCGTCCTTGGTCAGGCTGACGCACACCCCGCGCTGATCATCGTAATCGGCCGACTGCTCGACCAGTCCCCGTGCTTCGAGACGACCGAGAAGACGGCTCAGAGCACTGCGGCTGACCACCATGTTCCTCAGCAGGTCGCGGTGGCGCATCCGCTGCCCGGGCGGGATGTTGATGATCGCATCGAACTCATTGAGAGTCAGTCCGTGTCGCTCGCGGAACGCCCGTTCGAACTCCGCTAACAGGGCCGAGTGTTTCTCGAGCATCAACCTCCACGCGGCGATCTCGATCGGTCCGAGACGTCGGAGGATGGTGCTGACCGGAGGCGCTTCGCTCATGCTTCGCCTCCGACCCGACGAGAGGAGGTGGACAGGGATGAAATGCGCGATGAAATCACGGACGAATCCTCACAATTTGTTGCTCCGACAACATTTTCATAGTATGAATGATCATACCCGGAGACTCCTCTGCACTCCGGGCGCCCCTTGAGGCCCGGATGCAACCGCGCATCATCCCCGCCGAACCGGCGATGCGGCATCCACGGGCGGACAGCGATGTCCGCCCGGCTCGGGGTCTCGATCGACCCGACGCTCAGGGACCCTGAGGTACCGGCCTCTACTTCCCCGCCTTGTCGAGTTCGGCTTTGAGAGGGAAGTACCAATTCATGATCTCCCGGAGATTGTCGGAGTCCGGACGTGCCCAATTGCGCATGAGCTCGCTGGCGAACGAGATCGCCGTGATCGGCCTCGCGCCGGCAGCCGACATCCGCTCGAGCGCCCATCGGTGGGAGTCAGGACTGATTCCGCCGACGGCGTCCGCGACCGGGTAGACCTCAAAGCCCTCGGCGAGCATGTCGAGGGTCGGAAAGGCCAGGCAGACCTCGGTCCACAGTCCGGCCATGACGATCTTGCGTCGGCCCGTGGCGCGCACGGCGGCGCGGAAGTCGGGGTCCTCCCACGAGTTCACTCCGGTGCGGTCGATCTCCTCGACTCCCGGCAGCTCCTTCCGGATCTCCTCGGCGGTTCCGGTGTTGACTCCGAGGTCGACGCCGACGGTCGAGAGGACAACGGGCACCTCGTACTTCGTCGCGGCCTTGCACAGCGCGATGACATTGAGGTCGATGCGTTCCTTCGTCGTCGACTGCACGGTCCGATACTGCTCCGGCTGGTAGTCGATGATGGCCACAGCGCAGTTCTGCGGCGTGAGCAGACGGTCGGACTCGGGATCGCGAATCGGTTCAGGCTGTGTCTTGGACATTGTCGGCGCTCCTTGGGAGATGGGATCGACACCTGCTTTGTTGCACCAACAACAATTCCATAGTTGGATGGACGTGTCCATAGGTTGCCGCGGATGCCGCCCGCCATCCTCACGGACCACGAGACCCGAGGAGAGCGACCCCATGCGCACCCCGATCCCCGACTATCTCACAGAGATCCACGATTCCCTGCGCGACGACGACCAGGGGGCGGTCGCCGACTACATCCCCGCCCTCGCCGAGGCGGACACTGACCTCTTCGCGATCGCTCTGACCACGGTCGCCGGCCGCACTTACACCGCCGGAGACTGCGACGTGGAGTTCTCCATCCAGTCGATGTCGAAGCCCTTCGCCTATGCGGCGGCGCTGACGGACCGGGGCGAGGAGTTCGTCGGCGGACGGGTCGGGGTCGAACCCTCGGGCGAGGCCTTCAACGAGCTGTCCCTCGAATCCGACTCCCACCGTCCGAAGAATCCGATGATCAACGCCGGTGCGATCACGACCCACCAGCTGCTCGTCGGCTCGGGAGCGAGTGCCGCTGAACGCGTCGAGCGGGCACTCGATCTCTTCTCCGCCCTGGCCGGCCGGAGGCTTGCCATCGACGAAGCGGTTCGAGACTCCGAGCTGGCGACCGCCGACCGCAACCTCGCGATCGCCCACATGCTGCGCAACTACGGCATTCTCGAGGACGATCCGCACGAGGTCGTCGCCGGCTACACCGCGCAGTGTTCGATCAGGGTCAGCGTCCGTGACATCGCGGTCATGGCCGCGACTCTGGCCGCCGGCGGGATCCAGCCGGTGACCGGCGAGCAGGTCCTCGACCGGGCTACGGCCCGGCAGACTCTGTCAGTGATGGCCTCGGCCGGTATGTACGACGCGGCGGGGTCCTGGTTCAACGACGTCGGGATCCCCGCGAAGAGCGGCGTCGCCGGCGGCCTCCTCGGCGCCCTTCCCGGTCAGGTGGGGATCGGGTCGTTCTCTCCGCGCCTCGACGCGCACGGCAACAGCGTCCGCGGGATCGAGGTCTTCCGGCGACTCTCGACCGATATGGGCCTGCACCTCATGGACACGGAGTCCTTCGGCTCTCACGCGCTGCGCGACATCCGAGTCGATGCGGGCACCACGTACCTCAGTCTGCAGGGGATCATCGACTTCAATGGCGCCGAGGTCATCCTCCATCGGCTCGACGAAGCGCCGCCGTCAACGTCGACGGTCATCGTCGATGCCGGCCGGGTCGAGCGTTTCAGCGACGTGGGGCGCCGCATGGTCCTCGAGGGGATGCGGCGCCTCAGCCTCGACGGCATTGCCGTCGGCCTCGCTGATCCCGAGGTACGGCTGCCGGACCCCGACCTCGGCGACGGGACCCTGCCGTTCATCGTCGAGGCCCAGCGCACCGAGTCCTAAAGCACCGAGGCGCAGAACTTCGAAGCACAGAACTCCGAGGCACAACGCCTCGAGGTACAGGACCCGTCCCCCGCCTGACCGACAGTCCCAGACCGAGGGGCGACGTCTGACAGACAGACCCCCGACCGGCACTTCAGTCCTTCGGGATCTTCCCCCGCCACGGCCACCACACGGCCCGCCCGACGTCGTGGACCAACGCCGGCACCACGAGCGAGCGTACGAGGATCGCGTCGAGCAGCACGCCGAAGGTGACGATGAAGGCGAGCTGGAAGAGGAACATGATCGGAATGACCGCCAACGCCGCGAAGGTCGCCGCGAGCACGACCCCCGCCGAGGTGATCACCCCGCCCGTGGCCACCAGCCCCTTGAGCACGCCGGCCCGAGTCCCCAGGTGAAGGGATTCCTCCCGCACCCGCGACATGAGGAAGATGTTGTAGTCGATGCCCAGCGCCACGAGGAAGACGAAAGCGTAGAGCGGCACCGACGGGTCCGCACCGTCGAAGCCGATTACGTGGTTGAACACGAGCGCCGAGACCCCGAGTGCCGTGCCGAAGGACAGCACGGTCAGGGCCACGAGCAGCAGCGGCGCCAGCAGCGACCTCAAGAGCAGGACGAGGATGACCGTGATGACGAGGAGGATGAGCGGGATCGCCAAGGTCCGGTCCGCCTCGGCGGTGGTGTTCGTGTCGAGATCGACCGCGGTCTCTCCGCCGACGAGGGCGTCGGCGTCGAGTGGGTGGACGGCGTCTCGGATGTCGGTGACGGTCTCCTCGGCGGCCAGGGAATCCGCGGCGTCGGACAGGGTGACTTCGAGCAGCACCTGACCGTCGACCGTCGTGGGAGCCGGAGTCGAGGGCGCGTCCCCCATCGGTGGGCCCTGCGACGGCGCGGCTTCGATCTCGCCCTCGGCAGTCACGGTCGCCGTTCCGCTCGGGGAGTCCTCGGTCGTGACCGCCATCGACTCGACACCGCCGAGGCGCCCGATCGCCTTCGCGGCATCGTCGAGTTCGTTCTCCCCGACGACGACCTGGGTCGGTGAGCCCGACCCGCCGGGGAAGTGCGCGGACAGGACGTCCTGACCGTCGCGGGCCTCGGACTCGCCGAGGACGAATTCGGACTGGGCGACGCCGGAGGCCTTGAACTGCGGTGCGGCCAGCAGCGGCAGGGCGAGGATGATGACGAGCCCGATCCAGATCATCCGCGGGCGCTTCGCGACGAACCCGGCGATGCGAGCCCACACGCCCTTCCGCTCGGCCGCCGCCGAGGCGGGGCGGGATTTCGGCTGGAAGGGCCAGAACACGGCACGACCGATGACCATGAGGGCCGCCGGGAGGAAGGTCAGGGCGGCGAGGATCGCCATGACGATGCCGATCGCCGCGACCGGACCGAGAGCACGCGTCGACGCGAGGTCGGTGAGCAGAAGGACGAGGAGACTGGCGATGACGGTCCCGCCGGAGGCGAGGATCGGCTCGAGCACGCCCTTGAGTGCGCTCAGTCCCGCCCGCACGCGATCGGGTTGGTGGAGCAGGGCGTCGCGGAAGCGGGCGACGACGAGAAGCGAGTAATCGGTGGTGGCGCCGACGACCAGGATGAAGAGGATGCCCTGGACCTGACCGTTGACGAGGAGGATCTGCGCATCGGCGAGGTGCCAGACGACGAAGATCGATGCCGCGAGCGCCGCCACCGAGGTGAAGAGGACGATGATCGGCAGCAGTGGGGAACGGTAGACGATGACGAGGATGACGAAGACCGCGATGAGGGCGACGAGCAGCAGGATCCCGTCGATGCCGGCGAAGGCCTCGCTGAGGTCGGCGGCGAAGCCGGCGGGACCGGTGACGTGGACGGTCACAGCGGTCCCGCTGTCGTCGGTGCCGCTCGGGAAGACATCGGCGATGGCGGTGCGGATGCTCTCAACATCCTCGGCGGTGGCATCCGAGGACACGGGCAGAATGAGCTCCAGGGCCTGACCGTCCCCGGAGGGGATGGTCGGTGAGGCGTCTGCGGCGAGGACGCCGTCGTCGTCGAGTGAGGCTGCGAGGTCCTTGAACGTCTCCGCGTCGTCGTCGGTGATGCCGTCGGAGTTCTCGAGCACGACGATCGCGGGTACGGAGTCGTCATCGCTGAACCGGTCGATGGCCTCCTGGGCGCGAGTCGATTCCGCCGATTCCGGCAGGAAGCTCGAGCGGTCGTTCGTGGCGACATCGGTGATCTTGCCGAAGTAGGGGCCGCCGACTCCGGCAATGCCGACCCAGGCGACGAGGAGGACTGCGAAGAGGGCGAGAAGCGCCTTCCGACCGCGGACGGGGGCTCCGGCACCGCTGCCGGCCTCGCCGGCTGAGCGTTCCGCGTCCCGATCGTCGTCGGGGTGAGAGGGCTGCGGGGTGCGGGTCAGCAGAAAGTGCGGCATGACCTCAGCCTACGCGGAAGGTCGGTCCCGAGGCGCAGCGAGGCGGAAGCGATATTCGAGTACGATGCTCGCGCGAGTTGACTGCTGCGATCGGTCGGCCGACAGTGAGAGCGGAGAGTGTTCCGCAGAGCGAGGAAGGTCAGCAGCATGCCCACAGCAGCAGTCGTCCAAGCAGGGTCGATTCCCTTCGACGCCGGAGCTTCCGTCGACAAGGCGATTCGCCTGATGAGAGAAGCCCGCGACAACGGCGCCGAGATCGCCGTCTTCCCCGAAGCGTTCATCGGCGGCTACCCGAAGGGCAGCACGTTCGGTGCTCCGGTGGGTCTGCGCACGGACGACGGCCGCAGGCAGTACGAACGCTACAGCTCCGGAGCGGTCTCGCTCGACGGTGCGGAAGTCGAACGATTGGTCGAAGCAGCCAGCGAGCTCAACCTCTTCGTCGTCATCGGGATCATCGAACGCCTCGGCAACACCCTCTACTGCACTGCCCTCATGCTCGATCCCGGTTCCGGTATCGCCGGTGCGCACAGAAAACTCATGCCCACCGGTTCGGAACGGCTCGTCTGGGGTTTCGGCGACGGGTCGACACTCGACACCATGGACACACCGCTCGGTCGGGTCGGTTCGGTCATCTGCTGGGAGAACTATATGCCGCTGCTGCGACAGGCGATGTACGCCAAGGGCGTGGAGCTCTACTGCGCTCCGACGGTCGATGACCGCCCGACGTGGTCCGCGACGATGACGCACATCGCTCTCGAGGGGCGCACACATGTGCTCTCGGCCTGCCAGTTCATCACCAAGGACGCCTATCCGGACGACCACCCGTTCGAGGCCGACCTGCCCTATAGCAACACGGCCATCCGCGGCGGCAGCATCATCATCGCACCCTCCGGAGAGGTCCTCGCCGGGCCGGTCTATGACGAGGAGACGATCCTCTACGCCGACATCGACCCTGCCGCGAAGACCCGCTCCCACCTCGACTTCGACGTCGTCGGCCACTACTCCCGCCCGGATGTCTTCGAACTCACGGTCCACTCCGAGACACGCAGCTCGGTGAGTTTCGACTGAGCGCGGGCCGCAGGAAAGCGCGTCGCGGGAGCGCAGACGTCGGCGGAGCGGAACTCCCGGCGCCGCCGTCCCGGCACTCGCGTCATTCAAGCCCCGTTGCCCATCCGCCGACATTCGAGGGCGACCACGACATCGGCCACAGCTCGAGGGTCGGTCAGGCGTGCGCCGAGTGCGTTCTCGATCTGACCGAGCCGGTAGCGCACGGTGTTCTCATGCACGTTCAGGGCACGGGCCGCCTCGGCGATGTTCCCGGCGCAGCCGAGGTAGGTCGTCAGCGTCGGCCACGCATCCGTTCCCTGCGCAAGGTGTTCGAGGAATCGGCGGGCGATCTGCTGGTCGAAGCGCGAACTCATCCTCGCCGCGGCCCACTCGACCGGGCGCATTTGCTCGACGTGGATGATCATGCCCGATTCCGCTGCTGCGAGGGCGACGTCGGCCGATCGCAGCATCTCGGGGACCTGACTGAGCGCGGTGAAGGATTCCGAGACCCCCGCTCCGCTCATGCCGTCGGTGAGGAACTCCTCGATCGCGAAGTCCTCCGCGCACAAGGCGGTCATCTCATCCAGCGAGGAATGTGCTCCCGAATCGCTGAGAACGACGCCCTTCATCGCCGTCAACGGTTGGTCGCCGGCCGCGAAGTCCGTGCCTCGGCGCGACCGCGCGCCAGGTGCCGAGGGGATCGCAGCCGAACGAGTCCGTACGACACGGACGGGGGCATAGGCTTCGAACCCGAAGTTCTCCAGCGTTCGCCATTTGGCCGGCTCACGCCCCGGTGCGATGCCGGCTTCGAGCTCACGCATCAGTCGTGCCGATTCCTCCCTGCGAGTACTCATCGAGAACGACTCGAAACCCTCGAAGGCTTGGAGGATCTTCACCGCAGTGTCGAGCACGAGCGCCACGTGCTCGCTGCCAGGGCGCATCTCTCCCTCGGCTCGACCACGGGCGCCGGTGCCCTCGTGCACGGCGATGACGATCGTATGCACACGCTGGCGTATGCGCACGACTCGAGACGAGACATTCCACCTGCCGATCTGGCCCTGTCGTGCCTCTGACTCCGGCCCCGAGTCCCTGTGAGACTCGTTTGCGACCGACCCGGCGGAGACTTGTGCAAGGACCCAATCGGAGACGAGATGCGCCGGTGCGGCTCCCACCGCTCGGAGCGTCTCGCCCAACTCATTGACGACCATCGCTGAACCGCGGCAGATCCGGGCCGCCTGCGCGACGACGGACCCGAGCGGGTCCCCGGCACCGAGGGACCCCAACAGCGTCTCGAAAACCTGCTCACGGCTGTTCATTCACGACCTCCTCGCCTCTGCGGCGCCGCCTCTTCGTTCTCAGGAAGCTCCCCGAATCGCGAGGGAGGGAGAGATCGACAACGCCCACCAGCAGTTTCTCCCAGAGTTTGTGGATTCCACAAGCGATGGACCAGTGATCCTTTGGATCCTCCATTGACCGCGCTCGGCGGACGGGCCACGATGAGGGGCAGATCACACAATCGAAGGAGATAACGTGGCCAATCTGCGCGTCGCCGTCGACGTCGGCGGCACATTCACCGACATCTGTATTTTCGACGAGTCCACCCAGTCCATGCGAGTGACCAAGGTTCCGTCCACACCGGACAATCCGATGACCGCCGTGCTCAACGGCGTCAGGAGAGCGGACATCGATCTCAGCGATGTCGAGCTCTTCTCGCATGGGACCACCGTCGCTACCAATGCGCTCATCACTCGTAGATTCCCCAAAGCGGCCATGGTGACTACCAAAGGATTCCGCGATGTGATTGAGATCCGCGATGGCACGAAAGACGATCTCTGGGATGCTTACTCCGATGTCTCGGAACCCTACATCCGCCGCCGTGATCGCTTCGAGGTCCCCGAACGCATCGACTTTTCCGGCAATGTCGTCAGCCCGCTCGACGAGGATACCGCCCGCGACCTCGGTCGCCTGCTGCGCAAGCGTGAAGTCGACACCATCGCCGTGTGCTTCATCAACTCCTATGCGAACCCCACGCACGAGCTCCGCATGCGCGAGATACTCGCCGAAGAGCTGCCGGAAGCGAGCATCTCGACCTCGGCGGAGATCCTCCCGGAGATCTTCGAGCTGGGCCGCTTCAACACCACCGTGGCCAACGCCGTCCTCGGCCCCCTGGTCTCGGGGTACGTCGAGAACCTCGACAGGAGCCTCACTGCCGACGGCTACACCGGAGAACTGCTCCTGCTGCATTCGGGCGGCGGATCGATGACCTCCGAAGTGGTCAAACGCTTCCCAGTCCGCCTCGCCGCCTCAGGCATCGCAGCCGGGGCGATCGCTGCTCAGCACGTCGCCGAACAGTGCGGATTCACAAATGCCGTCGGACTCGACATGGGCGGGACCTCGACTGATATCTCCCTCATCGCCGATGGCGAACTGCGCGAGACCAATGAATGGCAGGTCGAGTACGGTCATCCCATCGTCTTCCCCAGCATCGAGGTGCTCACCATCGGCGCCGGCGGCGGTTCGCTGGCGCACATCGACATCGCCGGCTCTCTGCGCAACGGTCCGCAGTCGGCCGGCGCCGACCCCGGACCAGCCTGCTACCGCCGCGGCGGCACCGAGCCGACGAACACCGATGCCAACCTCTGGCTCGGACGGCTCGGCACTGACCTCGCCGACGGCGAGATGACCCTCGACCGGACGAGCTCGAAGGCGGCGATCGAATCGACGATCGCGACTCCGCTCGGCCTCGACACAGACACGGCGGCCGATTCCATCATCAAGGTCGCGAATGCGAACATGGCTGACGCCGTCCGCCTCGTCTCGATCCGGCGGGGCCTCGACCCCCGCGACTTCGCGCTCATCGCCTTCGGCGGTGCGGGAGCGCTGCACGGTGCGGACGTCGCGAAAGAACTCGACATCCCCACCGTCATCGTGCCGCCGAACCCCGGCGTCACCTCGGCGCTGGGGTGCCTCCTGGTCGACATCCAGCACGACCTCTCGCAGATGTATACGGGTGCGGCAGACGCTGCCGACGCCGATGCCGTCGAAGAGCACTTCCGGGAACTCGAGCTCGAGGGCCGAGAGCGCCTCCGCCATGAGAAGGTCGTCGAGGAGGACTCAGTGTTCCAGCGCGGCATCTCCATGCGCTACTAAGGACAGTGGCGCTCGTTGCAGGTCAAGATGGGAAGCGGCCCGCACGCTCTGAAGGAAGCCGTGCAGCTCTTCCACGAGGAACATGAGAAGCAATATGCGTTCCGACAGGACGAGACGCCGGTCGAGATCTACCAGCTCCACCTCAAGGCACTCGGCAAGACACCGAAACCCAGCTTCAAACCCTCCCCGGTGAGCTCGGGCGACCCCGGTGAGCCGATCGAGATCCGCGACGTCCACTTCGAAGGAAGCTGGCACCGGACTCCGGTCTACCAGCGGGAGAACCTGCCCTCCGGCGCGGCATTCATCGGACCGGCGATTCTCAATCAGATCGATTCGACGACCGTGATCCCGCCCGGGGCCTCAGCCGTCATCGACGAATGGTTCAACATCAGGATCAGCCTGCCCACAGCCACCAGCGAAGAGACCGCCGCAGTCGGCAACTCGACGCAGAACGCAGTTTGAGGAGAGTCCCATGACCGCGACAACACCAGCAGAGAAGACCTCAACCCTCGACCCAGTCACCTTCGAAGTGCTCAAGAACGCCTTCGCCACCAGTGTCGATCTCATGAGCGAACAGATCCTGCGCACCTGCTACTCGTTCGTCATCTACTCCCGTGACTTCTCGTCGGCCCTGTGCGACAGGTACGGCAACACGGTGATGCAGGGCAGCGCGGACATCGCCGTGCACGTCGGAACCCTCCACTTCCAGTGCAAGGCCGTGATGGAGGAGTTCGGCGACGACATCAGCCCCGGCGACGTCTTCCTCATCAACGATCCCTACAGAGGCGGCACCCATTTCAACGATGTCAGCTTCGTCCGGCCGATCTTCTCGGAGGGCGAGATCATCGGCTTCGCACAGAACAAGGGCCATTGGGCCGACATCGGCGGCTCCGTACCGGGTTCTTTCGACGTCTCTGCCTCCGAGCACTTCGGTGAGGGGCTGAGGATCACCCCGCTGCGAGTCTGGCACAAGGGCCGGTTCCTGCATGATGTCGCGCAGCTGCTCGTGTCGAACACACGCGCTCCCGCTCAGGCTCTCGGCGACCTCAATGCGCAGGCAGAGGCAACGGCTGTGTGCGAACGCGAAGTCCTGCGTCTCGTCGACAAATATTCGAAAGACACCGTTCTCGACGCGATGCAGGAGACCCAGGACTATGTTTGCCGCACGGTGCTCGCCAGTCTCGGCGATCTGCCCCGCGGGGAATGGGAGACCGTCGACTACCTTGACGGAGACCCGGCCAAGGGCGAATGGCTGGCCCCCATCCGGGTCAAGCTCACCCTTGACGGCTCCGGCATCCACTACGATCTCACAGGTTCCGCCGAAGCAGTCTCGACCTTCCTCAACTCGGGCTACGGGACTACGTTCTCCGCAATCTACGCGGGAACGAAGACCTTCTTCCCGGAGGTGCCACTCAACTCCGGGTTCTATGAGGCGGTGACGGCCGAGATCGGCGAGGAAGGCACCGTCGTCAACGCCGGCTGGCCACACGCGGTGACCGGCTTCTGTTCGGGACCGTATGAAAAGGTGATGAACGCGATCTTCGAGCTGTGGTCGCACATCATGCCTGAGCGGGCGATGGCCTGCGCGTTCAATCTCGAATATCTCCTTGTGGGTGGTCATGATGCGCGGGTCAGATCCAGCCCCTACTTCATGTGGTACGACTGGATGGCCGGAGGCTGGGGAGGACGGTCGACGAAGGACGGGTCCTCGGCGACTTCGCCGGTCTTCGGCACTGGACTCGCCGTGCAGCCAGTCGAAGGCCAGGAGCGGCTGACGCCGGTGCTGACCACCCAGCATTCGATCAACACCGATTCCGGCGGACCGGGCCGGTTCCGCGGCGGCTGCGGGGTCAACAAGGGCGGCATCCTCACGGATGCCTCGGGCGCGGTGATGAGCTACTGCTGCGATCGCGGCCGCTCGACGACCTGGGGCATCAACGGCGGGCTGCCTTCGATCCCGCACGGAGTCTGGCTCAATCCGGCGGCCGAAGACCGTACCTACCTCGGCGCGACTTTCTCCAACGTTGCGATCTCTCCTGGCGACACCTTCGAGCGGCCCAGCGCGGGCGGCGGCGGATTCGGCGATCCGCTCGATCGGACCACCGACGAAGTCCTCGAGGACGTCATCGACGGCTACGTCTCCATCGACCGCGCCGCCAAGGACTACGGAGTCGTCATCACCGAGATCGATGCCGAACTCGACGAATACGAGGTCGATGAGGCGGCGACGACACGCGAGCGCGCTCGGGTCCGGTCCGAACGCGCCTCCTGGCTCGATGCCGACGCCGCCGAAGTGGCCCGCCGATACAGGGAGGGCGAGATCACCGTCCACGACGTGATCCGTCGGCACGGAGTCGTCCTGGACTGGGGCACCGGCGAACTCCTCGAGAAGTCCACGGGACAGTTTCGGGAGAGCATGCGCGCCCGTTCGGCATCGCACTGGAGCTGAGCTCTCTCGACGCTCAGCCGCCGCTGACCTGGGCGGACACGTAGGATTACGAGAATGAGCACCTTCGTCATTCCCGCCTTCGTGGCCGTCCTCGTCGGCTGCGGCATCGCCGTTTTGGCCTTCGTGCCGTTCGTCGCGATCAGCTATCGCCGCCGAGGCGGACTGACGTTCTGGCGCACGCTGGTATGGCTGGCTGCCGCGATCTACGCGATGGCGCTGTGGACGTACACGCTGCTGCCGGTCCCTCCGGCCGATGAAATCACCTGTGCGGCAGTGCAGCTGCGACCCTTCCAGTTCTTCGCCGACATCCTCAGCTTCGATACCGGCAGCGTCCGTGCGCTGATGACCAACCCTGCGGTCCTGCAGGTGGCCCTCAACGTCATCCTCTTCGTCCCGCTCGGCTGGTTCGTCAGGCAGCTCGCCGGACGAGGCATCGTCGTGGCGACGATGACGGGGCTGGCCGCCTCGGCGCTCATCGAGATCACCCAGATCACCGGGATCTGGGGCCTCTACTCCTGCGCCTACCGAGTCTTCGACGTCGACGATCTCATGATGAACACCTTCGGCGCGGTCCTCGGCTCTCTCGCGAGCCTGCTCCTCCTGCGCAGGCGTGAGGGCCTGCAGGAGGTCGACGCGCCACGCCCGCTCACGGTGACTCGTCGGCTGACCGGCATCCTCTGCGATCTGCTCATCTGGGGGCTGTTCGGGTGGACCGTCGCCCTCGCCGTCGGAGTCATCGCGGCCGTCCTCGACGACGGGAGGATCAGCGAACCGGGGCAGATCGTCACGTTCATCGGCTTCGCCCTGCCCTTCGCCGCCCAGCTGCTCTCGGTGCTTGGCAGAGGCGTGACCCTCGGCGAACGGCTCGTCCTCATCGCGGCCGTGCAGGTGAGGCGCCCCGCGGGGCTCAGCCGGATCCTGCGGTTCCTGTTCGGCATCGGCGGATACATGCTCCTGACCCAATGGACTTTCCCGCTCTCCGGGCTGCTCCTCTTCCTCCTCGTCGCGGTCTCCGCCGTCATGGTGTTCACAACCCGCCGTCACCGCGGCCTGGCATGCGTGGTGTCGGGAACCGAAATCGACGACATCAGGGCGAGGGCCCAGGCAGCGCCGGATTCGGTCGACGACTGAACGCTCCGTGGCCGATCGCAGTCAACCCCCACTTCGACGAGGTGGCTCCGGCCCCGGCCCCGGCGGGGGACTATTCTGCCTCAGTGAGGTGGCCCCGCCTCGGCGAGGTGGGCGATGAGGGGCCAGGTGTGCGCGGACCGCTGGAGGGCGTACTCGCTGTCGGCGGCATCGACGGCGCGTGCCTGCCATTGGGCCCAGTTCATGCACAGCCGCATCAGCGCCATCTCACCGACGATCTCGAGTTCGGCTGGCTCGGGTTCGAGCACGCTGCGATAGCCGTCGACGACGGCACGGAACGCGGTTTCCGGATCGCTTCGGCGCAGCATCGCATATGCTCCTGAGATCGCGAGGTCCGAGATCCGCGGGGCGCACACGGCATCATTGAAGTCGATGACTCCGCCCACGGCCGTCCCGGTCTCGTCGAGGACGACGTTCGCGTCGTGCAGGTCGTGGTGGATGACCGACCGTGGAAGGTCACCGAGTCGCGGAAGCACCCACTCGGCGAAATGTTCGGTGATGCCCCGCACGACCGACACCTGCCCTCCCCGCTTTGTCCCGGCCAGGTCTCCCCGATCTTGCTCAAGCCGGTCGAGCGCGCGTCCGACGACGAGGGGGCCGCGCTCGATCATCCAGTCGTGACCAGGGACGTCCGCCGGCATCTCGACTGCGGCCAGCGCCAGAGTCAGCCGCGCCGAGGCCTGCCCGAGCGAATGCAGCAGCTCGGCCCCGGCGCCGTCGACGCTCGGATTCTCGTTCCACAGCCGCCCGGGAATCCACGTGACCACCCGCACGAGGTGCGTTCCGATGCGCACGTGCCCACGCCCGTCGAGTGCCGACAGAATCGTCGGGGTCGGGAACGTCACTTCCGGGCTCGCCGCCGCAGCCTCGAGCACCGTCTCCTGCCAGCGAAGCATCCCCTCGCCGAGGCTGTCCGCACTCACTTTCGCCAGCAGCATCCCGTGAGTGGGATCAGCGAACCGAACATTGACGTCGAACTCGCCCTTGAACAGCTTCGGCTGCTCCACCCGCACCCCATAGAGGTCGCCGAGTTCGGCCATGATCGCAGTGAGATCGGGTGGCAGCGTGTCCTCGGTCGAGGGCACGGGCTCACTCGCCTGCATTTGCGGCTTCCGCTTCGCCTCGGGCGAGTACGCGGGCGAACCCGCCGGCGAGCTCACGCAGTTCGTCGTCGGTGATGACCAGCGGAGGCCGGATCTTGAGCACCGAACCCGCCCGTCCGGTCGTGCTCACGAGGATCCGCTCGGCATACAGGCGCTCGACCATCTCCTTCGCCCGCTCGGCCGCCGCCTCTGCGGTGATGCCCCCGGTCTCGAAGTCGATGCCGACCATGAGCCCGCTGCGGCGCACCAGCGCGGGTGTGCCCGAGGCCTCGATCGCCTCGGTGAGCAGATTCTCGAGCAGTCGACCGCCCTCCCGTGCCCGTGCGGCCAGGTCGCCGGATTCGAGGGCGGTCAGCACCACCTCGGCGGCGGCGACGGGAACGGCGGTGCCAGCGAACGTGTTGAAGTAGCGCTGCTCGGCACCGAAGTCGTCGAAGATCTCCCGTGGTCCGAGCACCGCAGAGATCGGCAGTCCGTTGCCCATCGGTTTGCCCGAGGTGACGAGGTCGGGGATGACGTCGAGACGCTGGAAGCCCCAATCGGCACCCGTGCGACCGAATCCGGACTGCACCTCGTCGGCGATCCAGAGTCCCCCGTGGTCGCGCACGGTCCCTGCCGTGACTGCGAGCGAGCGAGGTTCGAGGATTCCGTCGCTGGTCACGGTCGAGTCGAGGATGAAGGCTCCGAGGGGATGCCCGCGTGCCTCGAGTCGCCGGGCGGCTCCGGCGATCGCCTCGGCGAGCAGGTCGTCGAAGTCCGCGGCGTCCCAGGCGGGCAGGTCGATCGGTTCGACGTGCTCGCCGACCTCGGCGCCGGCGAGGCTCGGGGAGATCGCGGCGACCGCCGAGGTGGTCCCGTGGTAGGCATGGCGGGTGACGATGACACCGTCGCGGCCGGTGGCATGGGCGGCCAACCGCAGCGCGAGGTCATTGGCCTCCGAACCGCTGCAGGCGAAGACGACGGCTTCGAGTCGTGCGGGGAAACGGTCGACGAGGCGTCGCGCATAGTCGATGACTCCCTCGTCGAGGTAGCGGGTGTGCGAGTTCGCGCGACCGAGCTCCACGGCGACGGCGGAGCGCACGGTCGGTGAGGAATGGCCGAGGACCGGCACATTGTTGTAGGCGTCGAGGTAGTCCTCGCCGTTGACATCGGTGATGGTGCAGCCGTGGGCGGAGGCGACGGTGAGCGGTTCGGAGTAGAAGGTCCGATAGGTCCCGCCGAGCACGCGTGAGCGGTCTTTCGCCAACGTGGTTGCCGGTGCTGACTCGTCTGCCATGGTCGACTCTCCTCTTCGAAACGTCTGTGAGCTTACCTCAGTGGCACCGTCAGGCCGACCTTCGCGGCGTCCATGACGACCTGGGTGCTGAAGCGTCGAATATTGTCGTCGCCGAAGAAGAGCTGCCTGGTCAGCTCCGTGTACTCGGCCATGTCCCGGACCAGCATGATGAGCACGAAGTCCCATTCGCCGGCCACGTAGTAGCACTGCTGGACCTCCGGACGTTCGACGAGCGAGGCACGGACCGCATCGAGCTTGTCCAGCTGTTCGCTCTCGACGGCGAGCTGGGCGATGACCCGCACCGGGCGGCCGAGGAGTTCAGGGGCCAGACTCAGAGTGCTGCCGAGGATGACGCCGGCTTCGGTCAGTCGCTTGAGTCGCCGATTGACCGCGGCCGTTGAGAGTCCGACGCGTGCGCCAAGCGCGGATTGAGGCAGGCGCGCATCGGCCTGCAGCGCTTCGAGCAGTCTCAGGTCGATGTCGTCGAGAGTCGTATCCACGCCTCAAGTCTCAACGATTCACCATCGGCGCGCAAAGATATTGCGTCTGGCCCTACATAAACCGATCACTTTGTCAGTTGCAATTGAATGTCTTCGCGCCAGTGCAGGAGTCTGAGGGTATGACAGCAGACCACATCGACCTGGCCACCCGGTGGCGCAGGCACCTTCACCAGATCCCGGGCACTGGATTCGACGTCGGCGAGGCCGCCGATTTCGTCGCCCGCACCTGCACCGACCTCGGTTGGGAGGTGACGACAGGGATCGGCGGCAGCGGTGTCGTCGCCTCCCTCACCCGCGGGACGAGCTCGCGGGCGATCGCCCTGCGAGCCGACATGGACGGGCTGCCCATCGAGGAACGCACCGGCGTTGCATACGCGTCGAAGAACCACGGCACCATGCACGCCTGCGGACACGATGGGCACATGGCGATGGTGCTCGGAGCCGCCTCGGCGCTGGCGAAGGACATCGCCTTCGACGGAACCGTCCGTCTGTTCTTCCAACCGGCGGAGGAGCCGGGCACCGGCGCCGAGGCGATGATCGCCGATGGACTGTTCGACCGGTTCCCCACCGACGAGGTCTACGGACTGCACAACATCCCGGGCCTGCCGGCCGGCGAGATCCACACCCGCCCCGGATCGCTCATGGCCGCCGAGGACAACTTCGAGATCCGCATCACCGGCCGCGGCGGGCATGCCTCGGCTCCGCAGCACGTCATCGACCCTATGGTCATCGGCGCCGAGATCGTCCTGTCGCTGCAGACCATCGTCGCCCGCAGCATCGACCCGCTCGACTCGGTCGTCGTCTCGTGCACGGAGCTGATCACCGACGGCGCCCGCAACGCCATCCCCGATCAAGTGGTCATCCGCGGCGACGCGAGGACGTTTACCGATGCCGACAGCGCTCTCGTCGAAACCCGCATCCGGGAGATCACCGAGGGTGCCGCACTGGCTCATCGCGCCTCGAGCGAGGTTGTCTACACCCGTGTGTTCCGCCCGACGATCAACGATGCCGACTGCGTCGCCCATGCCGCCGCAGCAGCTCGGCGCGCGGTGGGAGCCGACAGGGTCGACGCGTCCTGCCGGCCGATCACCGCCAGCGAGGACTTCGCCGCCTATGCCCGCGCGGTCCCGGCCTGCTTCGCCTTCCTCGGCGCCGGCGAGATCACCGAAGGCGGCACGGCACCGCTGCACAGTCGCGACTTCGACTTCAACGACGCGATCCTCGGTGCGGGGATCGGCTTCTATACCTCACTCGCCACCGCCCGCTTGCCCGAAGGGAACCGCTCATGACCACGGCAGACACAACCGAGACTCACTGGACCGCCAACGACCGTGACCGCAACTGGTCGAGTCCCGATCAGGACGATGCGGCCCTGAATTTCCATCGTTCCCTCCCAGGTTACGAGCCCACTGCGCTCGTCGCACTGCCGGAGCTCGCCCGTGAGCTCGGCGTCGCCGCGGTCTTCGCCAAGGACGAGTCGACACGGCTGGGCCTGCCCGCGTTCAAGGCCCTCGGCGCCTCGTGGGCCGTCCACCGTGCACTGGAGGCGGCGCAGGCGGACACCGACGCCGAGGTGGTTACCGCCACCGATGGCAACCACGGTCGCGCCGTGGCCCGGTTCGCCCGGGAGGCGGGGCATCCGGCCCGCATCTTCGTGCCGGCCGGTGGCATCCACCCGAGCGCCGTCGCCGCCATCCGCGGTGAAAGTGCCGAAGTCGTCGAGCTTGAGGCCAATTACGATCAGACCGTTGAGGCAGCAGCCGACTATGCGGCCGCCGACGGCGGGGTGCTCGTCCAGGACACCGCGTGGGACGGTTACGAAGAGGTTCCCGGATGGATCGTCGACGGGTACTCGACCCTGTTCCGTGAGATCGACGCTCAACTGAGCGACTCCGGCCATCACGCTCCTGACCTCATCACCGTTCCGACCGGCGTCGGGTCTCTGCTGCAGGCCGCACTCGCGCACTACCGCCGAGCCGGAGCTATGGCCGACGGCGGGAGTGCAGTCGACAGCGCCCACGACACGGCGGTCGTGTCGGTCGAGCCGGACACTGCGGCGTGCATGGGCCCCAGCCTCGCCGCCGACCGACCCGTCACCGTGGAGACCGGGCAGACGATCATGTCGGGGCTCAACTGCGGAACCCCCTCTTCACTGGTCTGGCCGCTGGTGCGCAATGGCCTCGACGCCGCAGTGACGGTGAGCGAGAGCGCCGCCGTCGCCGCCGCGCACCGGCTCGCCGAACTCGGAGTCGCGGCCGGACCGTGCGGAGCCGCCTCGCTGGCAGGAGCCATAGAGGCGCTCACCGGTTCGGACAAGGACTCCCGTCGCCGGCACCTGGGCGTCGACGCCGACAGCGTCGTCGTCCTGACCATCACCGAGGGTGCTGAGGCCAACCCGGTGCCCGACGTCTGAGGCGCTTGAAGCACCTGAGGCAACTCGGCGCCTGAGACACCTTCGCATCTGAGCCGATGAGGCTCTGACAACACGCAGCACCTGAAGCCCCTGCCGCGGATCATCCGCATCGTCTTACGGCGAAGATCCGCGGCAGCTGCCCACCGAACGCGCCCGAAAACACCGGCTCAGCACGAGCCTGCGCACCGACGCGCACCTTGGCCGTCGACCGCGCGTCTCTTACTCGCAACAGCGCTGATCCGCGCATATGCGACCGCACTTTCACATTCGACACTGCAGATACGAGGAATCCCAATGGAGTTGATTACCGCGATCAGTGATTTCCTGTGGGGGAACATCATCGGCTACGTGCTTCTGGCACTGGGCCTGGTCTATTCGATCGGCCTCTTCTTCCCACAAGTGAGATATTTCGGCCATGCTCTCTCCGTCATGAGATCAAGCCTCAAAGGAGGCGACGGGAGGATCTCCGGCTTCTCGACGTTGATGGCGTCGGTCGGCAGCCAGGTCGGGACCGGCAGTCTCGTCGGCGTCTCCAGCGCACTGGCAGCCGGTGGACCCGGCGCGATCTTCTGGATGTGGGTCACCGCAGCCTTCGGAATGGTCATCACATTCGGCGAGACCGTGCTCGGTCAGGTATACCGCGAACGCCAGGAGGACGGCACCTACCGCGGGGGAACCGCCTACTACATCGAGAAGGGGCTGGGAAGCCGCCCGCTGGCGATCGTGATCGCAGTCCTCTACATCTTGGGAATCGGCATCGCGATCGCCTCGATCCAGACGAACTCCATCGCCAACGCGGTCACCGGAGTCGTCGAGATCAATCCCCTGATCCCCGGAGTCGTCGTCATCGCCCTGGTCGGACTCGTCACCGTGGGCGGAGTCAAACGACTGGCCGACATCTCGAACCTCATCGTCCCGTTCATGGCGCTGGGCTACCTCGCGATCGTCATCTTCATCATGGTCGCCAATGCGGCCGCACTCCCCGAGGCGGTCACGACCATCATTCAGGCCGCATTCCATCCCTCTGCCGCAGTGGGCGGAGTAGGCGGATACACGATCATGGAAGCATTCCGTCACGGCACGGCCAGGGGCCTGTTCTCCAATGACGCCGGCAACGGATCGGCCGCGATGATGCACGCGACGGCCGATGTGAAACACCCGGTGCAGCAGGCGATGCTCGGCATGCTCGGCACGTTCATCGCGACGATCCTGATCTGTTCGGCGACGGCATTCGCGATTCTGTCCACCGGGGCGCTCGCGGGCGGACATGATGGGATCAATCTGCTCCAGGATGCGTTCTCCACCGGCGTCGGCGACGCCGGCAGGTGGGTGGTGCTCGCTGCCATGTTCCTCTTCGGGTTCACGACGCTGCTGGCCAATGTCTTCTATGGCGAGACGAATCTGCGCTTCATATTCCGCAGCAAGGCCGGTGGCCCGATATGGGTCTATAGGATCATTGCCGTCGTCCTCCTCGCAGTCTCGAGCATCACGCCGTTGAGCTCGATCTGGGCGTTCGTGGACTTCTTCATGGCACTCATCGTCTTCGTCAACCTCGTCGCGCTTCTCATTCTGTTCCGGCATGTGCGAGGTGCCCTCCAGGACTACGTGCGGCAGCGCCGGGCCGGAGTCGATCAACCGGTGTGGCCGGGTCGCGAAACCGAGGCGGATTCTGAGGCGGTTCGCAGCAGCTGAGATCCACAGCGGTGTCTTCGGGCTGCGCGCCGGCACCTCGGCACGCAGCCCGAAATCTATCGGATGAGCTGTTCCCCTGATCAGCTCACGAGGGCCTCAGCAACCTGCCGTCTCCGGCTCCGATGCCGAGCCAGCACCCCCAGCACCACATCGAAGATGACGAACACGACGAGGCTGATCCCCACCATCGGGAGGAGCCACCCGATACCGACGGCGGCGAGGACGACCACGGCGAGGTCCCACCTCGGTGCTTTCGCAAGCGCACCTCGCGCGGGAACGACTCCGAACCTCTTCGACGGCTCGTGCTTCGGACGCCGCTGCCACCACATGCGGTAGCCCCACACCACCATCGAGGCGATGCCGACGGCGAGGACGAAGAGCACGATCTGGTTGGCCAGGCCGAACATCGAGCCCATGTGCAGGTCGATGCCCCAGCGCGCGAGCTTCGCGGGCACGCTGTAGTCGGCGAAGTCGACCCGATCGGTGACCTCCATCGTCTCGGGGTCGAAGGCGACGGCGTCGACCTTCGTGGGGAAGCTGCGCTGGATCTCCTGGACCACCCACGCCGAGTGGTCGTCGGCAGGCGGTAGGATCTCGACGAGCCCGGTGTCGATATTGACGTCTTGTCCCATCGACAGCATCATGTCGAAGTCGGCAGGATCGATTGCGGCGTGGTTGTCGGCGCTGCCGGCCTCCTCGGCGGAGGAGCTGTCACCGTGGTGATGGGCATGCACACCCGTCGCCGAGGCTCCGCCGAGTTCCGTCGAAACGGCCGGCGTCTCCCAGCTCAGCGCCGCGCGAAGCTTCGTGACATTGTCCCCGCCGAGCTGCGACCAGGTGATCCCGGTCGCCGACAGGAACAGCATGCCGATCGCCGCCCACACGCCCACCGAGGAATGCCAGGAGAAGGTGCGCCGCAGTCCCTGATGCTTCCGGCTCGGTCGAAGCATCGCGGTGGGCTTCTTCGTCCTGCGGGCCCGAAGGATCCAGAGCACGAGACCCGCGGCCGCGACGATTCCCAGCCACGAGGCGGCGAGTTCGCTGTAGAGCCGGCCGACGTCGCCGAGGTGGAGGCTGCGGTGCATCTGGTCGATCCACGTGCGCAGCGGCAGGGCACCTGAGGTTCCGTAGACGGTGAGGTCGCCGACCACCTCGGCGGTTCCGGGATCGACGAAGATCGCCCGGGATTCGCTCTCCCCCAGGCTCGGATCGGAATACATCACCCGGGTCGTGTTTCCCGGTCCCGGCGCCGGTCGCACTGCGGACGGCGTCGCCGCATCGCCGATGACGGCGTTCGCCGCCTCGACCTGGCTGGCCAACGGCAGAGGGTGATCGGTGGGTGGGGCGTACAGCTGCTCGGCATAGACCGCCTTCTCCAGCTGCGGGCTGATTGCGTAGAGCGCCCCGCTGAGCGCGGCGATGAGGATGAACGGGCCGACGAGGATGCCGGCGTAGAAGTGGAGGCGGCGCAGGAGCTCGCCGAACCACGGGGCGGAGTGCCTCCGGTTTTCGGGCACGGTTGCAGAGGGTGTTGTCATGATGATGCTTTCTCTCGGTTTCGCTGACTCAGCTGTGGTCAGCACGGACCGCACCGGCTCAGTGGAGCCGATGTGCGGGTGTGGTGAGTGTCAGAAAGCAGGCTGCGGAGGTCCCCGCCGCAACACCGGGGACCGGAGCACGCCGAGGCTGCGCGGCACCACCGGCTCGACGCCGATCTGGCGCCGCGGTCCGGCGATGAGCGGGCGAAGGACGACGAGCCTTGGGATGGCTGCCCGGATGATGAGGCGAGCGAACTCGCCGAGCATGACCGGCAGCCGCTCTGCCCAGTAGATCATCGCGATCGTCACGATCCCCGCGATGCAGTGGGCCACAAGCATCGCCGGTGAGGCATGGGAATGCATCGCGTGCCCAGCGGCCATGGTTCCGTCCGGGGACGGGTGCACATTCGGAGCGGAATGCATCGCGTGCGCCCCGGCCGCCCCGTAACCCACGCTGTGGCTTGCGGTGCTGTGGGCCGAGTGGCTGCCGAGCAGTCCGGTCAGTCCGCCGGCCGCGGCCGAACCGGTGGGGGTGAACAGGGAGAAGAGAAGATGGAACAGCGCCTGGCTGACACCGACCGAGATCGTCAGCCGCGGCAGCGACAGTCGGCGCCCGGCGAGCAGAACGCAGACGAGGCTCGACAGCGCCAGCGGCACGATGACACCCATCGCCGTCGGAAGGGCACCACCACCGAGGATGTGCGAGGTCAGTGCGACGAAAGTCGCCGCCGCCGCGGCGAGGCTGCCGCGCAGAGCGCGCCGGTGCCTGACTCTCATCTCCACGGATCCATTCTCACACAGCGAACTGCGAGAGACTGCTCTTGCCGAATGCAGTGAACCTTAGGTACAGTACCAATATGTCTACAACGCCGCAGACAACATCGCCCGCCAATTCCCGCACTCTTCTGCTTCCGTACACGCTCGGCCTCATCATCGCCATGGCCATCGTGCAGAGCGTCATCGCTGCCACCGGCGGCGAGGTCACGGTCCTCGCCGGAATCCTCACCGCCGTCGTCGCCTTCGGCATCGTCGTATGGCTGTGGCGGAATCTGCGCGTGCTCAAACGCGTGCGCTTCGGGGTCGCCATCGCCCATGTCATCGCGTTCGTCACCGTGACGACCTCGTACAACCTCCATGCGATCGTCCGCCTCATGGCCGCAGGCGCCGTCGACAGGACTGCTTCGGACATCGCTCAGGCCGCCCTCGGCGGTTCGTGGTTCGGAGTCACTGTCGTCATGAGTGCGCTGTGGGGGCTCGGCCTGCTCATCCACCTCATCGGCAGCGTCCTCGGTCGCGGCTGGGAGGACTGAGTGTGGCGGCCGAGACTCCGGAAGAGCGGGAGTGGCTGGATCACCGCGTCGATTCCTGGGTCGAGACGTACAAGAAGTCGATGCTCACCCCCGTCGCGCTCTCGCTGGTCGCCACTCATCAGCCGGCTGAGATCTCGACCATTGCCGAGGCGGTCACCGCCGCCACCGGCTGGCAGATCACCGAACGCGGCCTCTACCGCACGATCAAGCGCCTGCAGGACTCCGGGCTCCTGGTCAGCGCGGCCGTCGATGCCCCGCGGACCGGCGCGAAACGCAAGCTGCTGTCCCTGACCCCGCTGGGCGCGAGCTATCTGTCGGAGATCCGGGGCCACCTCGTCGAGGTGCCGGGTCGATAGTCTCGTTCTCCGTGACACTCTCAGCCTGTGGGCTGAGCACGCTCAAGCCGCCGCTTCGACGCTCATCGGGCCGGATCGGCCGGAGTGCAGCCGTCGGAACCTACTTGAAAGCCGGCTCGTTCGCTTCGAGCCTGGGAACCGAGACTCCCAGGCGTCTGGCGTCGGCGAGGACATCTCGCGGGTAGATGGCCTTCGCCTCATAGTCGATGTGACCGGTGTCCTGGGCCTGTCTCATGACGACAGCGGAGATGGTGTCACCAGCCAGCAGCTTCTCAAGCACGAACGCGAGGACACCTGCGGGAACATGCTTCACTGCCGTCGCACCGAGTCTCGCCGTGCCTCCTTTCGCCGTGAGCACGGGGATCATCTCACGCACGAGTCGGACGACCTCGCGCAGAGCAGGCCGGGATCGGACGAGAGTGTCGAAACTTCCGGTCCGCAGCCATCCGACCATGATGGCGGCATCGAGGATGACATGGAACCACAGCCAGCTCCGGAAATCTGCCACGTGCGAGATCGAGAAACCGGCGGCCTCGAAGAGCTCGGTGACCTCACGATGCCGGGTGGTGCGACTCGACCCGTCGATGTCGCCGAAGAAGACGGCCTTGACGAATCCGCCTCGCAGAGTATTGCCTGAGAATCCCCCTCCCCCGCCGGGGAAGCCCCACACGACCTGGTCGCGGGGCAGCGACTTCACCGCGGCTGCGGGTTCGGCCCAGACATTGTTGAAGATGAGCACAGTGGCATTGCCGACCCGGGTGCTGAGGAAGTCGGTCACGGTCTCCAGCTGGTCATGGTTGACGCTGACGACGATGAGATCGTAGTCGTGATCGGCTTCGAGATCCTCACGCAGCGTGACGGGCCACAACCCTGTCACCGGTGTCCCCTTCAATGCCTTCGTCCTGCCGTCTCTCATGTCCAGATCGACCGACGGTCCGAAATCGGCGGCACGTCCGGGGCGAACGTAGAAGTCGACGTCGTTCTCCGCCTTGTCCAGGGCCCATCCGTACAGCGTCGAAATGACCCCACGGCCGAACATCAGTATCTTCATCTCAGCAACTCTTCTCTGCGCCTTCGGGCGCTTCGCACTGCTCCACAGCATGTGGAATGCAGTTTCCACTTACGTCTAAGCTAAGCGGAGGACCCATCGCTGCATTCCGAATCCGGCGGAAGTGAGAGAAGAAATGACGGAGCCGACTCAGTTCGACGCGCAGAACACCGACGGCTTCGCTCCCCCACGCCCGAGGCTGCGGGCGGATGCCGCCCACAACCGGGCTCGGATCGTCGCCGCGGCCAGACAACTCTTCGCGGACCGAGGCATCGACGTCCCCATGACAGCGATCGCCAGGCGGGCAGGGGTCGGTGCGGCCACCCTGTTCCGCCGGTTCCCAGATCGCAGGTCACTCATCGACGAGGTGCTCTCGACTCAGATCACACATTGCGAATCGGTCCTCGACGGTGCCGCCACGGACCCAGATCCGTGGCGCGGTTTCTGCACCTTCGTCGAAGAACTCGGCCGGATGCAGGTCGAGGACCGTGGATTCACCGAGGCCTTCCTCACGACGATCGCCGAGGACTCGGCCGCTGTCGAGAAGAGCAATCACGCGGAGTCGACGTTTGCGAAGCTCGTCTGCCGGGCCCAGGAGTCCGGCCGACTGCGCCGCGACTTCGACCCCAGCGATCTGCTGCTGATCTTCCTCGCGAACAGCGGTGTCAGTGCGGCTCCGCCCGAGCACGCCCACGATCTCTCAAGGCGGCTCATCGCCTATCTGCTGCAGAGCTTCGAGGCGAAGGGGCGCGGCGGCGGGCAGCGACTGCCCCAACCCAGACGCATGGCGCTCAAGGATGTCTTTCACTCTGCCGGGCCGACAGATCGTCGGCCGCTCACCCCTCCAGCAGGCCCTTGATGTCCGCGGCCGAGATCACCTCGCTGAACGCACTGCCCTCGTCCATGAGCGCGGTGAACAGTTCGGCCTTCTTCGTCTGCAGCGTCAATACCTTCTCTTCGATCGTGTTCTCGGCGACGAGTCGGTAGACCATCACACTGCGGGTCTGCCCGATGCGATGTGTCCGGTCGACGGCCTGATTCTCGGCGGCGGGGTTCCACCACGGGTCGAGCAGGAACACGTAGTCCGCCTCGGTGAGGGTGAGTCCGAATCCGCCGGCCTTGAGGCTGATGAGGAACACAGGCGCGCTGCCCTTGCGGAAGGACCCGATGACCTTCGTCCGATCCTTCGTCGACCCGTCGAGGTAGACATAGTCGATCCCGTTGGCCTCGAGCTCGACGGCCACCGCACGCAGATAGCTCGTGAACTGGCTGAATACCAGGGCCCGATGGTCTTCATTCCGGACCTCACCGAGGTGGCTCATCAGCACACCGAGTTTGCTCGAGGTGATCCCCGAATCCGCGTATTCGGTCACGATCCCAGGATCGAGGGCGAGCATCCGCAGCAGAGTCAGCGACCGGAAGATCGCGAACCGGTTCTTCTCGAACTCGCCGAGGAGGCCGAGCACCTGCTTGCGCTCGCGCTGCAGAACCGTGTCGTAGAGTCGCCGATGCGCCGGTTCGAGTTCGACCGTGAGCACCTGCTCCTGTTTCTCCGGCAGATCCGCTGCGACGAGGTCTTTCGTCCGCCGCAGCATGAACGGGCGCAGCCGCGACCGCAGCCGATCCATCCGCTCCGGCGCCTCACCCGATTCGATCGGCCGGACGTAGTCCTCCTTGAACCTCTTCGCATCCGGGAACAGCCCGGGTGAGGTGATCGCGGCCAGCGACCACACGTCGGTCAGCGAATTCTCCATCGGTGTGCCCGTGATCGCCAGCCGGAAAGGAGCCTCGAGGCGCCGGGCCGCGCGGTGCGTCTTCGCCTGATTGTTCTTCATGAACTGGGCCTCGTCGAAGACGACTCCCGCCCAATCGACGCCGGCGAATTCGTCGATGTCCAAACGCATCACCGCGTACGAGGTGACGACGATGTCGGCACCGGTGACCGCCTCGGCGACGGGGCGTTTCCGCTTCTTCGCCGTCTCCCCCACTGCGGTCACGTTCAGATGCGGGGTGAACTTCCGCGCCTCGAGCACCCAGTTCGCCACCACCGAGGTGGGGGCGACGACGAGGAACGGCGGTCGGTGATCGGTCGGCCGCAGTGTCCGATCGTGGTCGATGAGGGCAAGCGTCTGCAGGGTCTTGCCCAGTCCCATATCGTCGGCGAGGATCCCGCCGAGGTGGTGCTCACGGAGGAACGCCAGCCACCGGAATCCTTCGGCTTGGTAAGGCCGCAGCTGCGCGTTCACGGTCTCGGGCACGGCCACCTCGGCGATGGTGTCGAGACCCCGCAGCCCGTCTATGAGTGCGGTCCAGCGCGGATCGTCCGCGACGTCGTCGGCGAGGTCCTCGAGTTCATCGTAGAGAGCGGTCTGGTAGCGGCTGATCTGCGGATTCTCCGGTGAGAAGCCATCGAGGGCGTTCGCCTCGGCGAGGAGGTCGCGCAGTCGGTCGAAGGCGGGGTTCTCCAGTGAGAAGAACGAACCGTCGTCGAGGATGAGGTGCGACTGCTCTTGGGCCAGAGCGGTGAAGAGCTCGACGAAGGGGATGTCGCGGCCGTCGACGGTGACGTCGATGCCGAGGTCGAACCAGTCCGAGTCATCGGTGGCCGACGTGCGGATGCTCACCTGCGGAGTCGCCTCGAGTTCGCGGAAGTCAGGGGCAGCATCGGCGTCGGCGACAGTGACCTCGACGTCGTCCAGTTCCCGGATCCGGGGCAGGGTCCGGGTGCTGTAGGTGGCGGCGTCGATGCCGGTCAGCGTGGTCGATTCCGCTCGAGCGGCGTCGGGGTCGATGGCGCGCAGGCGGCGGAGCACGGCGTGTTCGAACTTCTGGTCGCGTCCGCGCACCTGGTCGGACAGTTCGCTGTGATGCGGCACCAAGGAGCAGGCCCGCTGCGGCGAATAGTAGGTCCATGACCAGGCCAGACGCATCGTCGGGGTGGTCGCTTCCTTCCCGCGGTTGCGTGTCCCGGGAGTTTCGTAGCGGATCTGCAGGTTGAGGTGGGGAGACTTCTCGACGGGCAGGTCGACCGATCCGTCACTGCTGATGAGCCGCTCACCGTCGGCGCGGGCACGGCCTGGCCGGTTCGGGGGTGTCCGCAGGAGCGGGAGGATGCGGTCGAAGAAGTCCTCGTGCGCCGTGGCGGGGATTCTGGTCACGGCGGCATCGTTGAGGATGGTGCGCTGCGGTGGAGTCAGAGGTTCATTCAGCGGCGCAAGGGTGATCGCGGCCTTCGCTTTGCCGACCATCTCCAGACTGTATATGCCGCTGCGACCGATGGGCCGCACATCGCGGGCCGACACCGATCGACCGTCGATGGCGAGATCGGCGCTGAGGAGGAGGTCAGCGTCGTCGCGCGTGACGTCGAGGTGGAATTCGGCCTGCCGACCCAGGCGGATCTCGATCTGCTTGTCGGCACTGACGAGAGGAATGTCGAGGTCAGCGGCCTGGCTGAGCAGTTCCCAGAGGAAGGGCGAGCCGAAGTCGTCGAGTGAGATCATCGAGCTCGCGGTCGAATAGCCGGGACGGCCGAGGCCGTCGTCGAGGGTGACCAGTCGGTAGAACCATTCGAACTGGTCGGCGTCGAAACGAGAGGAGTTGAGTCGTGATGTGAACCAGTGCCATCCCGCCTGCCCTTTGATCCAGTTGCCCTTCGCCCCGGGCACGAGCGGCCGCACGTACAGCTGCGGCTCGGGTTCGTCGGGGAGCTCGGAGACCTTGAGCTTGGACGGAGCCCTGTTGAAGTAGCTGCGCTGCGGAGGACGATGAAGTTCGAAGCCGAGGGCCACAGTCTCGGTTCTCGGGCTCGACCGGCGCGAGGCCTCGACGATGCGGTCGAGTCGCTGCCGCCACTCGGGTTTCTGCGCGCGTCGAGGCGGCGACCATCCTCCCCAACGACTCGTCGACTGCCCGCCCGGATCGGCGATTGCGGTCGAACTGCCGACGGTCGGGTCGGCTTCGCCCGACCGGCGAATGGAACCGGCGTCCAGGATCGCCGATGTCCGCAGCTCCAGCATCTGCTGGTTGTTGACGATGAGCACGGCCACACAGTGTTTGCAGTAGCCGCCGACCGGGCAGGTGCAGTCGGTGCCCAGGATCTCGCAGGGCTCTTCTTCGTCGTCGAAGACGATGGTGGTCTGATAGAGCCCACCGGATCCGGCGACATCGGCGACGAGCTGCCGCTCTGCTTCGTGCCAGGCCACCCGCAGCACCTGGCCGATCCTCGCGTAGTCGCTGCCGCGCGCGAAGGTGCCGGGATCGGCGAGGCTTCTCAGCTCCTCCGTCGGCACGATTGTCATGGCTCGATCCATGACACCAGTCTTTCATCCGCCGCTGACACGGGGCTGCCCGTGCTCATGCCGGGCAGATCGACTGCCCCGCCGATTCGCTGAGCCTTCTGCTCTTACAACCCCGCCGGGGCAACCCTCATCGCCTTTGACCGGTCGGGTCTGGAAGGGATCATTTCGCGGCCACTTGGTTGAAAGCCCAGAGGGGCGTCCAGATTCGGGCTACGCCTCTCGAAATAGCGGCGTCGGTCTCACCGCGCTAACGCGAATCATCGGTCACGACTGATGAAACAGCCGACGAAGAACGCCACGAAGGGAACCACCGCCAATCCAGTGCTCAGTCCCACGCTGCCGCTGGTGACCAGCGTGAAGTTCGACAGCACGAGGACCATTCCTCCTATCAATCCCACCGTAGCGATCACGGGAATTATGAGCGTCCGCAGCCTGCGTCCTGCTCGCGCCTCAGAGTCGCGTGAGAAGAAGACGATGACTGCCAGCGAAGTCGTCAGCATGAGAATGATCATGCCGACCGTCGCCACTCCCGCCATGGAGCCGAAGACGCCCACGAGCGGATCGACGCCGAACGCGGCGAATATCACCACGAGGACTATAGCTGTGCATGTCTGCACGATCGAAGAGAATGACGGCGAATGATGTTTCGGGTGCACTGCAGCCAAACGCTGTGGGAGCACACGCATTCCCGCCAACACGAACTGGTATCTGGCGATGACATTGTGAAAGGACAGCACGCATGCGAAAAGGCTCGTCAGCAACAGGACGTTGACGATATCGCGCCCGATTCCGCCCAGTTGATCATGTGTCGTGTCGAGCAGCATATTCGCGTTTCCGTCCAAGGTCTGCTGGGCTACATTGGCGATGGCGTCGGGACCGATAGCTACGACGAAAGCCCAACAGGTGAACGCATAGAAGCCGCCGATGAGCAAAACCGCCGTGTAAGTGGCCCTGGGAACGGTCTTCTCAGGTCGATGCGCTTCATCACGGAACACCGCAGTCGATTCGAAGCCAATGAAGCCGGTCAGCGCGAACAGCACGGCCACTCCGATCGCACCGTCGGCAAACGTCCCGGGATCGAACGACTCCATGGTGACGCCCGACGGCCCAGGATTCACGAGAATGGCGGCATCGAGGACGAGGACGATACCGATCTCTGCCACAAGTGCCACTCCCAGCACCTTGGCGCTGAGATCGATGTGGCGATAGCCGAGGAACGCTACGATGACGAGAATGAACAGAGAGTATATGGGCCACGGGACGGACGGCCCGCCATAGAAGCGGACAGTGTCGTCGATGGCCCAGCCGATGTAACCGTATATCCCGGCCTGGATCGCTGTGTAGGCGACGAGTGCGACCGCGGCGATTCCCATGCCCGCTCGCTTCCCCAGTCCGAGGGTCACGTAGGAGAAGAATGCACCCGCTTCATGCACATGGGGTGTCATGGCGACGAAGCCGACGGAGAAGAGCAACAGGATAGTCGCGGCGATGAGAAATCCGACCGGTGCGCCTGCGCCATTGCCCATTCCGAGAGCGAGCGGCATGTTTCCGCCGATGACCGTCAACGGCGCAGCCGCCGCAACGACCATGAAGACGATTCCGATGGTCCCGAGCCGCCCGGTCAGGCGAGCAGGTTTCTCTACGGTCCTTGTCGTGCTCATGACGTCCTCCTTGACGTTCACAGTTGAAGGGGTTCTCAGCAGTGCGCCGAAAAGCGGTCTCGATCTCACTCGAGACTCATAGCAGCCTTAAGCAGTTCATGATCGATGGCATGGGCGGTGACACCGGTCGGACCGGTCAAGGTCGAGGCGGCAATCATGCAGTTGAGGATCGCTTCCTCGGTCGACTCAACGACCAGGTCGAAGAACGAGGTCATGAGCTGAGGAGCCATCATCGACACATCGACTGTCGCCCGCTCGACCTGCGGGTCTTCGTCCCATTGGTAGGGAGGGATACCTCGATTGCCAGTGGAGAAGGCAAGCATGAGGTCACCGCTGTACTGCTCACCAGTACCGCCCATGCGCCCAACTCCGAGGGCTGCCCTCTGAGCAATACGCTCGCACTGATGCGGCAGGAAAGGGGCGTCGGTCGCAACGATCACGACGATCGAGCCCGAACCTCGTTCAAACTCTCGCGGAAGTTCGGGAACCGGAACAGCGTCAGCGTCAATCTTCGTCCCGACAGGTACGCCTTCGACGCTCAGTCTCTGGCGTCGTCCATGATTGGCTTGGACGAACACACCTACAGTGAAACGCCCTGCGGCTGTGTCGATCACCCGCGAGGACGTTCCCGATCCCCCCTTGAACTCGTGGCAGATCATCCCCGTGCCTCCACCGACGTTGCCCTCGGCCGGAGCGTTCGTCGATGCCGCACGCAGCGCCTCGGACACATGCTGTCGAGTCACATGATGACCGTTGATGTCGTTGAGTAGACCGTCATAAGTTTCGGCGACGACCGGCAGGCACCAGTACTGCCCAGGCCCCCGACGAGCGACCTGTTCAGCGACCAGAGCATCCCGAACCACGCCGAGGCTGTGCGTATTCGTCAGCCCGATGGGTGAAGTCAGCTCCCCCGCCTCGCGTATCCACTCAAGACCAGTCATCTCTCCACTTCCGTTGAGACGGTGCGCACCGGCGAAGACCGGCTCAGTCCAAATGTCATCGTGAGGGACGATCATCGTCACACCGGTGTTCGCCGATGAGTCGGCAGCCGCTGTGCTGCCACCGATGGTCGAGTAGCCGACCCGGACGCCGGGAACATCGGTGATGGCGTTGAGCCGGCCAGTCCTATGGCTACCGATATCGATGCCGAGATCTCGTGCTCTCACAGTTCTCCTTGAGTTTTTTTCCTGTTGTGAAAATAATGATCCATTACCCACGGAAATACAAGGCCTGCTTCGTTGAATCCCGCGAAGTCGGTAGTCTTGACACGAGCATCCGAACCAAGCGGAAGAGATCATTGGCGCGACCGAACACGCAGGCTCAACGCCGCGAAGACATCCTCCAGGCGGCCATTTCGCTGGTTGAAGAAGCCGACTTAGCTGTGTTGACGATCCCTCAGATCGCCGACAAGCTCGGCAAGACCTCGAATGCGATTCGGTATTACTATCCCGATGTCGAGAGCCTCATTGCAGAACTCGCCCGCCGCTCAGACCTTCGCTTCTTCGAGAACAGACGCACGCTCACCGCCACAATCCCGGATCTCACCGATCGCCTCGGCGCCATGATGGCCGCAGGGCTTCCGACGGGGCCCGACGACGCGGAGTGGCGGGTGATCTGGATGGCCGTCCTCGACGCCGGATTTGACCTGCACAATCGTGAAGACGTGCGGTCCATCTATCACCGGCAGGTCGACCTCTACGAATCGCTGCTACGCGACGGAGCACAAGCAGGCACCTTTGCGCTGCAACAGGAGGCTCGGGATATCGCTATGACTCTGATGTCGATGGAGGACTACCTCGGCTATCGCATCGTGGCTCGGGACCCCCAGATGTCCCGTGAAATCGCATTGCGGCTAATGAAAGGCTACGCGGCTGTGGCGACACAGGCTAAGAGTCTTTAACGGCATGAAATGATGCTACGCACCAAACAGCCAAGTTATCGGACGCGCTACCTGTCCCCGCAGCAGATCCATCCCCACGTCGGCGTCGACCTGGCCTGGGCCCGAACCTCACATCTCTTCGTGGGTGAGAGGATCCCGGTCCTTCATCCGACCGCGCTCGAGTCCGGAGATCGCCGCCACCTCGGCGGGGGTGAGGGCGAAGTCGAAGACGTCGGCATTGCGGCGCTGGCGGTCGAAGTTCGCCGATTTCGGGATCGGGATGGAACCGACCTCGATATGCCAGCGCAGGACGACCTGGGCAGGGGTCACATCGTGGGCGGCGGCCGCCTTGGCGATGGGGGTTTCGTCGAACAGTCCCTGGTCACGGTAGAGCGGGGACCAGCTCTCGGTCTGCACGCCGATCGAGCGGTGGAAGGCGATGAGCTTCTCCTGCGGGAAGTACGGGTGGAGTTCGACCTGGTTGACGGCCGGGGTGACCCCGGTCTTCTCGACGAGCTCGGCGAGCATCGCCTCGGTGAAGTTCGAGACGCCGATGGACTTCACGAGTCCGCGTTCGCGCAGCTCGATGAGGCCGCGCCAGGTGTCGACGTACTTGCCGACGCTGGGATTGGGCCAGTGGATGAGGTGGAGGTCGAGGTAGTCGAGGCCGAGCCGGGCCAGGGATTCCTCGGTGCTGGCGATGGCCTCGTCGAAGCCGTGGTGGCGACCGGGGATCTTGCTCGTGACGAACAGGTCCTCGCGTGGGGCGCCGGTGTTCACGATGGCCTCGCCGACCTCGCGCTCGTTCTCGTAGTTGACCGCCGTGTCGAGGAGGCAGTAGCCGTTGTCGATGCCCGATTCGATCGCGTCGATGCCGTCCTCGCCCGTCATCGCGTAGATGCCGAGCCCGAGCTGCGGGATCGCGCGACCGTCGTTGAGGTCGAGGGTGGGGATGATGGCTGGGGTGGTGTAGTCAGGTGAGTTGGCCATGCTCCCACCCTATGTCCGTCGAGGTGGGGCTGGCCAGGGTGGTCGTCAGCGGGGTTTGAGTCAGCGTTGGAGCATGAAGACGAAAGCGCGAACCGTGGCGCGGGGTCCGTTCTGCCTGATTGCTCATTTGTGAGCGTCAAGCGCCTTGATCAACCTCGCCGAGGCGGTGTTCCGGTGGGAATCGACGAGCAGCTCTCGGATCTCTCCGTCGTCGAGGTCGGCGAATTCGAGGCCGACCCAACCGGAGGGTCCGAGGTACATGGGGACGAAGCTTCCGGGACGTTCGAGGAGCACCTCGGCGTCGAGGGGGTCGGGTTTGATGATCATCGCGTGGGGCCGTTGCTCCATCTCCTTCGGGCCGATCTTCAGTGTTCCGCCGAAGATGGCGAAGGTCTTCTTCGTGAAGAAGGTGGGCCGTCCGTGGGAGATCTTTTCGGCGGCTTCCGGCAGTGTCAGCGCGATCGTGCGGAACCGCTGCAGCAGCGGATCGTCGTCTTCGAACATCTGCGGGTGCGCCATAGATCCACGGTACTGCCTGTCTCACCTCCGCGGAACCGCACACCTTCGGTGCGCGGATTGCCTCACCCACGGCGTACTGTGCATTCTGTGAGTGAAACGTCATCCCTCCGACTGCGTCAGCGCGGGGTCCGCGCGGTGACCCTGGTCCTCGCGATCGCGGCTGTCATCGTCGTGGCCGCAGGGGGCCTGACATGGGCTGAACTCGACGAGCTGTCGACGACCACGGTGCCGGTGCTCGCGTTCGTCCTGGCGATGACCATCGTGGCGGAGCTGGCGAGCGTCGCGGGCGTCTTCACGGTCCTGGCCGGACATCTCGCGCTGTGGGGTCGCGGACGCGTAACAGTGCTGTGGGCCCTCGTCCTCGTCATGATCGTGCTCATCACTGCGTTCATGTCCTTGGACACGACCGCCGTGCTCGTGACTCCGATCATCGTCGTCCTGGCCCGGCGGATCGGCCTGTCCCCGCTGCCGTTCGCCCTGGCCACCGTGTGGTTGGCGAACACGGGCTCACTGTTCCTGCCGGTGTCGAATCTGACGAACCTCATCGCCGGCGACACCTTCGGGGCCGCGCCGGCCGACTTCATCGGATTCCTCTGGGCCCCGGCCCTGGCGTCCGTCCTCATCACGATCGGCATGCTCACGATCGTCTACCGACGGTCGCTGACGGGCCGGTACCGACTCGACACCCCCGCCGAGGCGCCCGACCGCCTCCTGCTCATCATCGCCATGGTGGTCGTCGGCCTGCTCGTCCCTCTGCTCGTGTCCGGAATCGATGTCGCCGTCGTCGCCGGCGGGGCCGCCGCGGTGCTGTTCATCGCGTTTGCGATCCGCAATCGCGGCGCACTGAGTTTCGGACTCGTTCCCTGGCGGACTCTGGGATTCGCCGCGAGCCTCTTCGTCCTCGTCCAGGCAGCACATTCGCACGGATTGGCGGCGGTCGCGACTGCCGCCGCGGGGACAGGCGATGATGTCGTCGGTCTGCTGCAGGTGGCTGCCGTCGGGGCGCTCGGCGCGAACGCGGTCAATAACCTTCCCGCGTTCATGGCGCTCGCTCCAGTCGCAGAGTCTCCCCTGCGGATGGGAGCTCTGCTCATCGGAGTGAACCTGGCACCTCTGGTCTCACCGTGGGCGTCCCTGGCGACCCTGCTGTGGCATCAGCGTCTGAAGAGCTTGGGCGTGGAGATCTCCTGGCGCCGATATGCCCTGCTCGGAGCAGTTCTCGCCGTCGTGCTGGTGCCGATCACGGTTGTCGCGCTCTGGGCTGCCGGGACGGGCGGTTGACTCGGCGGCGGTGAAGAACTCCGTCCGATTCGTTGCCGGTCGCCTTCATCACTTGAGGGCACCGAGCACCTCGTTGAGCGCTTCGGTGGCCGAGGGGTGGGTGTAGATCGTGTCGCGCAGCTCGGTCGCGGTCACGTCGTGGCGCATGGCCAGCGCGACGGTGTTGATGACCTCCTGCGAGTGCACGTGGACGAGGGCCGCGCCGAGGATGTGGTCGGTCTTCGCGTCGACGACGAACTTGACGATGCCGCGCGGGTCGCCTTCGATCTTCGCCCGGGGCGCCGCGGCGATATCGGCCATGAGCTTCGCGCCGACCTTGATCTCATGCCCTTCGTCCCGGGCGGCCCTCTCGGTCAGGCCGACGCGGGCGACGGGCGGGGTGAGGAACATCGTGTACGGCACGCTGTCGCGGTCCGTCGTCGACCTCTTGCCCTCGCCGAGGAGCTGATCGGCGAGGATCCTGTTGTCGTCGAGGGAGATGTAGGTGAACATCGGTCCGCCGTTGACGTCGCCGAACGCGTACACGCCCTCGGCGGAGGTGCGCAGGTACTCATCGGTGGTGATGAAGCCGCGGTCATCGGTGTCGATGCCGGCCTTCTCGAGACCGAGGTCCGCGGTGGCGGGTTTGCGTCCGACGGCGAGGAGGACCGCCTCGGCGTCGATGGTCTTCTCTTCGTCTCCGACCGTGTAGGTCACTGTCGCGGAGTCTGCAGCGTCGTTGACCGCGGTCACGGACGCGTCGTTGACGATGGTGACCCCGTCGTCGGTCAGAGCCTGGGCGACCACCTCGGCGACGTCGTCGTCCTCATTCGCCAGCGGACGCGGGCCGCGGTCGAGGACGGTGACCTGGGAGCCGAAGTGGGCGAACATCGATCCGAACTCGAGGCCGATGTAGCCGCCGCCGACGATGACGAGGCGCTGGGGGAAGGGATCGACGTGCTGCAGGGATTCGGAGTCGTGGATGCGGCCGCCGAGCCGGGCGCCGTCGATCGGCGGGATGTTGGCGAGGGAACCGGTGTTGACGACGACGGTGTCGGCGGTGATCGTCATGGTGTCGGCACCGCCGGTGACGCGGACTTCGCGTTCGCCGGAGAACTCGGCGCGACCGTTGACAAGCAGAACCGAGTCGAGGTCGGCGAGCATCGAGTGGTTCTTCTTCCGCATCGCCCCGGTCAGTGTGTCGCGACGTTTGACAGCCTCGGCGAAGTATTCGTCGGTGTCATCGTCCGCCCGTTTGTTCTCGGCATCGTGGACGAGGATCTTCGTGGGGATGCAGGCGATGTTGATGCAGGCGCCGCCGATCATCATCTCCGACTGTTCGACGACGGCGACTCTCTTGCCTGCCCTGGCCATGGTGCCGGCGAGGGTCTTGCCGCCCTTGCCCCAGCCGATGACGAGGAGGTCGACATGCTCGGTGTGGTCGGCGCCGGTGGTCTCGGTCGAGGTGCTCTGCTGTGTCACTGTGTCTGTGGTCATGCTGGTCCTCTCGAGTCGGTGTCTGTCACTCTACTCCGCGGCGGAAAGATGTCGCCGGGCTTCACGACTGTCTGCACAAAGTCCAACGAATCGCCTCGCCGCATATTCCTGGCACCTGCGCAATCGAGACCACCCTCACCCCTAATTGCTACGTGACGGCGGCACAGCAACCTAGCGCCAGGTTGCTGAGCCGCCGTCGGGTAGTAATTCGGGATCAGTCGCCGGAGATGAGGGACATCGAGCTCGGGTTTCCGCGGGTGGAGTTCATCGTGAAGCTCGCCTTCCACGGCAGGTACCGATCGTCGGAGGATTCGATGACCGCGCCGGCGGTGGTGAAGGCCCGTCGGCGCACTCGCAGAAGCGGGGTCCCCACGGGGACCTCGAGGAGCTGGGCGTCATCCTCGTTCGCACCGACCGCGTCGATGGTCCGCGAGGCGCGGTTGATGTCGACGCCCTGGTCGATGAGCTCCTGATAGATCGACCCGGAGTCGGTATCGAAAGCCAACACGTGCCGACCGAACTCGAGGGGATAGTTCAGCCGCTCGACCATGGCCGGCACCTCGTCCATGAGCCGCAGCCGGAACACCGAGACCACCGGGTCGCCGTCGGAGACCCGCAGGCTCGCCGCAAGCGATTTCTCGGCCGGTTCCCGCGCCACCCGCTGTGTGACCTGGCCGGGCACGATGTCTGAGGCGTGACACCACTGGGAGAAGGAGATGACGTCGTCGAAGGACTGCGTGAGGACGTTGTCGAGCACCACCGTGCGCCTCCCCCGCCCCGAGGAGATCAGCCCCTCCCCGCGCAGAGCGGACATCGCCTGTCGCACCGGTCCGCGCGAACTCGCGAACTTCCGCGTCAGCTCCGCCTCGGAGGGCAGCTCATCGCCGGGCTGGAACGAGCCTTCACGGATCGCCGTGCGCAGGTAGTGCGCGATCTCGTCATGCTGCTGACGAGTGCGTTGCCTCGGGCCAGTGGTCATGACTTCTCCTTCGACGGTGCTCGTTCGGTGGCACAGAGGACAGCGTCGGCTGCACAGGTGCCGGTGATCCGTGGTCTCGGACGTGCCGCCTCGGTGAACTCGGTGTGGCTCGCTGGGGTCGCAATGTCACATTCAGGTGAACAGACATCAAACTTGTACATACATATCTTCATCTTAGCCGACAACCGCACGAACATGAGGGAATGCCGACAACAGATCTCATCATCACCGGCTCAGGCATCCTCGGCCTGGCCACCGCATTCCTCGCCCACCGACAGGGCCGCAGCGTCCGCATCATCGACCGCTCCGACCGCCCCGTGGGCTCGTCCATCCAGAACTTCGGCCACGCCTGCTTCACCGGCCAGGCCGATTCCGCACAGCCGATCGCCGCGAAGTCCCGTGAAGGCTGGCTCGACGCCGCAGCCGCCACAGGACTCTGGGCCGCCGAGTCGGGGACCTTCATCCCGGCGATGACCGAGGCCGAACTCACCGTCCTCGAGCAGTTCGCCGCCCATCGCGGTCCCGAGCAGGCCCGACTGCTCGATCAGGCAGCGATCGCCGAGGCGGTCGGCAATCCCGGACTCGCGACCGTCGGCGGCGCCCATCTGCCGTTGGACATGCGCGTCGACCCCCGACAGGCGGCTCCACGGATCGCTGCCTGGCTGGCCGAGCAGGGCGTGGAGTTCACCTGGAGCACCCAGGTCACCGCGGTGGCCGACGGCACGGTGTCGACGACGCGCGGCGACTTCCATGCCGAGGAGGTCGTCGTCTGTCCCGGATATCAGCTGACCAGCCTCTTCCCCGAGATCGCCGAAGCCCATGAGATCCGCATCTGCTCGCTCGTGATGGCCCTCATCGAGGCCCCGCAGAGCTTTCCGACGGGCTTCGCGATGCTCACCGGAACATCGCTGGCCCGCTACGACGGCTTCGCGGCGATGCCTGGCGCCGAGGCGCTGCGCCACGACCTCGACGAACGGGAACCGGAGCTGCGCGGCTGCATCGCGAACCTCATGGTCACCGACATCCCGCAGGGCCTGCTCATCGGCGATTCGCACGCCTACGACCGCAGTCCGGAACCGTTCATCGACGAGAGGATCGGCGCGCTGCTGCTCGATCGCGCCACCTCGGTGCTCGGCATCGATCGCCCCACGGTGTTGCAGCGATGGCTGGGCATGTACGCCGACAGCCCGACGACGAACCTCGTCCTCGAACGCCCGGACGAGCGCACCACCGTCGCCGTCGTCGCCTCGGGGATCGGCATGACCATGTCATTCGGCATCGCCGATCTCATCCTCTCCGGAGGCACTGCCGATATCTGAGGCGACGCCCACCCGACTCCGAACCGATCATGAAGTTGTCATGGCCAGTCGGTGAACTACCCCAACTTGTATAGACATTCTTCTTTGGCCTCGGCAGGATGAATGCGAACGATCACCTCAGCGCTTCTGTCGCACTGCTCTTCGAAAGGCCACTCCGCCATGACCATGACCACCCTCTTCCGCTCGAAAGCGGTCCGGACCCTGACCGCCGGTCTCCTCGCCCTGCCTCTGCTCGCCGCGTGCGGCAGCTCCGGAGGAAACGGCGACGACACGATCACCTTCGCCGCCGTGCCGGCCGAATCCTCCTCGACGCTCGAGTCCTCCTTAGAGAACGTCACGAAGCTGCTCGAAGAAGAGACCGGCAAAAAGGTCGAGTTCCAGAACGCCTCGGACTACGCCGCGGTCATCGAAGGCATGCGCGCCGGCCAGATCGACGCCGCCTCATTCGGCCCCTTCGCCTATGTCATCGCGAAGGACTCGGGCATCAACATCGAACCGGCCGCGGCACCGACGAACGACGAGGCAAAGGATCCCGCCTACACGTCGCTGGCCTATGTGAAGAAGGGCTCGGACATCAAGGACATGAAGGACCTCAAGGGCAAGAAGGTCTGCTTCGTCGATGCCGCCTCGACCTCGGGCTACCTCGTGCCGATGAAGGGACTCCAGGACGAAGGCATCGACATGGACAAGGACCTCGAACCGGTGATGTCCGGCGGCCACGACGCCTCGCTGCTGTCGCTGAACTCCGGTGACTGCGATGTCGCCTTCGCCCACGACGCCATGCTCACCACCCTCGAGAAGTCCGGCCAGGTCGAGACGGGCAGCCTCGAGCCCGTCTGGGAATCCGACCCGATCACCGAAGACCCGATCGCCGTGAACAACGACTCCCTCGACGCCGACACGGCCACGAAGATCACCAACATCCTGCGCGAGAAAGCCAATGTCCCGGCCATGGTCGAGGCCGGAATCTGCAGCTCGGAAGACGACTGCGTCCTGCCCGAGGAGATCACCTACGGCTACAAGGAAGTCTCCGACTCTGACTTCGATTCGATCCGCGACATCTGCGACGCCACCCAGGCCGACGCCTGCAAGAACATCGGCTGAGAAGGATGACAATGACTGAATCACACCTCACATCCCATCCGACCACGCCGGAACTCCAAAGGGAGATCGACTCCATCTATTCCGTCCAGCTCGACCATGTGACGAAGGACTTCGGCGGCGGAGTGCTCGGCCTCGACGACGGCAACCTCGGGTTCCGCACCGGCGGAATCAGCGTCCTCCTCGGCCTCTCCGGCTCGGGCAAATCCACCCTGCTGCGCCACATCAACGGCCTGCACACCCCCACCTCGGGGAGGGTGCGCGTCCTCGGTCAGGACATGGACCGGCTGACCCGATCGGAACTGAAGGCCGTGCGCCGTGACATCGGCGTCATCTTCCAGTCCTTCAACCTCGTCGGCCCGATGTCCGTGCTCGAGAACGTCTGCGCTGGCGCCTTGGGATCGCTGCGCGGACCGCGCATCACCCTGATGATGTACCCGAAGGCCATCCGCCGGGAGGCTCTCGAGAAACTCGATCGCGTCGGCCTGGCCGACCGGGCCTACCAGCGGGCCGACACGCTGTCCGGCGGTCAGCAGCAGCGGGTCGCGATCGCCCGCGCCCTCATGCAGCACCCGAAGGTTCTGCTCGCCGACGAGCCGGTCGCCTCCCTCGACCCGGTCTCCGCGCGCGACGTCATCGACCTGCTGCGCCAGATCTCCGCCGAGGATGAACTCACCGTCGTCGCCTCCCTGCACCAGGTGCAGCTGGCTATCGAATTCGCCGACCGGATAATCGGCCTGCGCACCGGCCAGGTCGTGCTCGACCGTGAAACCGCCGGGCTCAGCGCCGAGGAGGCCTCCCAGATCTACTCGAGCGTGTCCGGAATGGACACCGCCACCGAGGCGGGCGACAGCACCGCCGAATCGCACATCGCGAAAACCCGCGCCGAGGCGGCTGCCCGGGTGGGAGCTACCCGATGAGTCTCCTCCTCGACCGTGAGGCTCCCGCCGTCGCCGAACCTCGGCGTCCGCGTCCGTCGGGGAACTCCGTCGTGGCTGTCATCGTGCTTATCGGTCTCGCCGTCGCCGGTGCCTGGTCGGTGTGGTCGCTGGGCATCGACCTGGCCACGATCGCCTCATCGTTCGACAATGCCCTCGGCTTCTTCTCCCGCGTCGTCCCGCTCGACTTCCCTGCCTTCGGTGAGACGGTCTCGCTTGTCGTCGAGACCCTGGCGATCGTGTTCTTGGCGACCGTGCTCTCGGTCGTGCTCTCGATCCCCGTGGCACTCTTCGCCGCCCGCCCGACCCGGATGGGTCGCGGTTCGCAGTGGACGGCACGGACCCTCATCGTCCTCGCCCGGGCGATCCCGGATCTCGTGCTCGCCATCGTGTTCCTGCGGATGTTCGGCCTCGGGGCGACGGCAGGCATCATCGCCATGGGCATCCATTCGGTGGGGATGATCGGCAAGCTCTACGCCGATGCCATCGAAGAGCTCGACGACGGGCCGCGCGAATCGATCGAGGCCCTCGGCGGCAGCCGGTCCCAGCAGATCCTCACCGCGATTCCGCAGACGCTCATGCCGCAGCTCATCGCCACGGCCCTGCACCGCTTCGACATCAACCTGCGCACCTCGGTGCTGCTCGGCTACGTCGGCGTCGGCGGCATCGGTCTGGCCATCGCGGACTCGCTGCGCACGCTGGACTACCAGCGCGGGATGGCGCTGGCGGTCATCGTGCTTCTCCTGTGCATCGTCATCGAACTCGTCTCCGGCTCCATTCGGGCCGCACTCATGGCCTCGACGGGAGCCCGGATCACCGGCGGCACGTGGGTCGACAAGTTGTTCAATCGGGGACGGGTCACAGGTGTCGGTGATCTGAGCCTCACCCCACCGTGGAGCGTGGCACGCTTCCGTCGTTTCGCCTCGGCGGCGGTGCTCATCGTCCTCACGTTCGCCGCCCTGTGGCGGGTGGACATCTCATGGTCGGGCCTGGTCGCTGGTCTGCTCGACCTGCCGCAGACCGTGAGCCTGTTCTTCCCGCCGTCGACCGGGGGAACGTTCGCCAACCTCGTCGAACAGCTGCTCGTCACCATCCAGATCTCGCTGGCGGCGACATTCATCGGGGCGATCCTGGCCGTGCCCATCGGCATCCTCGCCGCCCGCAATGTCGTGGCGAACCGAGCCGTGCACAAGACGTTCCGGGTCCTCATCGTCATCGTCCGCGGGATCCCCGAACTCATCCTCGCGATCGTCTTCGTCGTCATCTCCGGACTCGGCGAGGTGGCCGGAACCCTGGCCCTGTCCATCGGGGCCATCGGGCTGCTCTCGAAGCTCATCGCCGACTCCGTCGAGGAGACGGACCTCCAAGTTCAGGAGGCGGTGCGGGCCACCGGAGCCGGCGAGGCGCAGGTGTTCTTCTCGGCGACCCTGCGGCAGGCGGCACCGGCGTTCGTCGCCCACACCATGTACCTGCTCGACACGAACATCCGCTCGGCCACGCTGCTCGGCGTCGTCGGCGCCGGAGGCATCGGATTCCTGCTGCTCAACGCCTCGCGGGTCAACCAGTTCGACGTCGTGACGATGGTGCTCATCCTCATGGTCGCCGTCGTCCTCGCAGTCGAAGCCCTGTCCATGTGGCTGCGCCGAGCCGTGCGGTGAGCCGGCGGATCGCTCGCCGACTCGACAGATCATCCGCACGCAATCATCTCCACTCACCGAAACGGTGACCCGAACCTCTCCCGCCGTATGGGCGGGCAGCACCCCATCCGCCGCACAGGCGGGCATCACCGCAACAGAAAGAGAATCGACATGACTGAACTTGCCGTCTTCGACATGGCCGGAACCACCATCGACGAACGTGACGAGGTCTACCGCGTGCTGCGTGAGGCCACCGAACGTGAGGGCGCGGACTACTCCGATGAGGTCTTCCAGAAGTGGATGGGCACGGAGAAGCACTGGGCGATCGAAAATCTGCTCCGCCTCGGCGGGGTCGAGGTCACCGAGGAGGTCCACGAGCGGGCCTGGCAGTGGTTCCGTGCCGAACTGCGCGAGACCTACACCAAGAATCCGCCGCGTCCGCTGCCCGGAATCGAGGAAGCCCTGTCGACTCTGCGGGAACGCGGGATCAAAGTGGGCCTGACCACCGGGTTCTCCCGCGAGATCGCCGACCTCATCTTCTCCACCATGGGGTGGGCACCGGGTGAGACCTTCGACGTCGCGGTCACCGGGGACGAAGTGTCCGCCGGTCGTCCGGCGCCGGACCTGATCAACGCGGTTATGGAAACGGTCGGAGTCACCGACCGCGCGGCCGTCGTCAGTGTGGGAGACACCTCGGCGGATGTGGAATCGGCACTCAACGCCGAGGTCACGGCGGTGGGCGTGCTCACCGGGCACCTGAGCCGGGAGGATTTCGCTGCCGAGGGCGCGCATCTCGTCCTCGATTCCGTGGCAGATCTGCCCGCGGTCCTCGCCGAGCAGGAAACAGCGGTGGTCGCGAAGTGACGGTTCAGGCTCATTCGACGATGACCGACGCCGAGGCGGCCGGTCGTGGCCGCGCGACCGCTCAGCCGTTTGCCCAGGTGTGGACCGGAGGCTCGGAATTCGAGCTCCGCACGTTCGACCGGCCGCAGCTGGCACCGGGCGAAAGCCTCATCCGACTGACCGCGGCCACGGTGTGCGGGTCCGACCGGCACACCGTCAGCGGACGTCGTCCGGGGGCGTGCCCCTCGGTCCTCGGCCACGAGGGCGTCGGCATCGTCGAGGAGACGCGCGGGGATGTGCCCGTCGGCACTCGCGTGGTCTTCTCGGTCACCTCGGTGTGCGGTGAGTGCCGGAACTGTCGGCGCGGGCTGAGCGCGAAATGCACCTCGGTGCGCAAGGTCGGCCACGAATCGGCCGAGTCGGAGTGGGCGCTGTCGGGCACCTACGCCACCCATATTCATCTGCCGGCCGGGGTGGCCGTGGTCCCGGTGCCGGACTCGCTGCCCGATGGGGTGGCTGCGACTGCGGGATGCGCGGTGGCCACGGTGATGGCGATGTGTGAGGCCGCCGGTGACCTGCAAGGACACCGGGTGTTCGTCAACGGCATCGGAATGCTCGGACTCATCGCGGTCGGGGCGGCACTAGCCCGCGGAGCCGCCGAGGTCATCGCCGCCGATCCGCACGCCGACCGCCGCGACCTGGCCGACCGCGCGGGGGCGACGGAGACGATCGAACCGGGAACGGAACTGAGCGATATCGACGTCGCGCTCGAACTCTCCGGCGCCGAGGCGGGAGTGCGTTCGTGCATCGGCTCACTGGGCATCGGCGGGACTGCGGTGCTCGCAGGCAGCGTGACACCGGGACCGACGGTGTCCATCGACCCCGAGCAGATGGTGCGCGGATGGCGGACGATCACCGGAGTCCACAATTTCGAACCCCACCATCTGGCCGAGGCCGTGGAGTTCTTGGCGGCCGACGGCGCGGCCCTGCCTTGGGAGGACATCCTCGGCGGCCCGATCCCTTTGACGGATCTGACGCAGGAGTTCGCTCACCCGACAAGGGGCCTCCGGACAATAGTCACCCCCTGATTGCTACGTGACGGCGGCCCAGCAACGTGGCGCCAGGTTGCTGGGCCGCCGTCGGGTAGTACGGAAGGGTGCCGACAACTGACATCGAGGCGCCGCGCGCCCGATACACTGCTGAACAGCACAGGCCGTGGCCCCAGAAGAAAATGAGCGAGCGATGCAGTTCACCTTGGCACAGATCACCGGATTCATCGCGGTGGCCGAAAACCTTCACTTCGGGCGCGCCGCTGAAGAACTGAATATGACTCAACCACCGCTGAGCCGGCAAATTCAGAAGCTGGAGAAAGCGATCGGTGTCCACCTTTTCGAACGCAACAATCGCACCGTCACACTGACGCCGGCAGGTGAGGCCTTCCTCTCTGAGGCATATGGGCTACTCGCCTCCGTCGAACGAGCTCCGCGTCGAGCACAGAAGATCGCCGAGGGCTCGTGGGGTCAGATCACCATCGGGTGCACCGCGGTATCGACGTTCGGCGTCCTAGGCGGTCTAGTCTCGACCCTGGCAGAACAGCTGCCGGGCATAAGCGTCGAGATCGCCGAGATGGTCACGGCAGAACAGATCAAGGCCCTGTCTGAGGGCAAGATCGACATCGGCCTGGGGCGGGTGGGTCGCATCCCCGAGACCATCGACGCTGCCCTAGTTCTATCCGAGCAGCTAGTTCTGGCCGTACCTTCGGACCATGCCTTCGCCGCACGTGACTCTGTGGGATCAAAGGAGATTTCCGGTCAGCGACTGCTCATGCACGATGCCACGAAGGCTCGATACTTCTACGATCTCACCGTTCGCTACATCGACGTCGAAGCCAACGAGGTAGCCCATTCGCTGAGCCAGATCCTGACCATCGTCAATCTCGTCGCTGCTGGTCGCGGCATCGCCGTCGTCTCAGAATCAGCCGCTCGCCTCGGCGTCGACGGTGTGACCTATGTGCCGCTTCACGACGCTCCACACGATGTCGTCGAACTTCATGCGATCTGGAGTCCGGAGTCCCGCAACCCGGCACTCAAGGAAGTCCTCACAGTAATTCGCAGAAGGTGAAGACAATACCTTCCGGGCATCAATGCATATATAAATAATCTTGGACAGGAATTATTCCTCGTTCTTACAGTGGGATCACTATCCCGACTAACAAGGACGTCATTCCGTGGCCAATTACCAACCTCAAGAACTCGCCGACCACCTCAAGGACGGCCTCCTTTCCTTCCCCGCGACAGCATTCAACGCAGACCTGTCCCTTGATGCCGACTCCTATTCCGATCACATCGCCTGGCAGTCGAGCTTCGACGTCGCAGGACTCTTCGCCGCTGGCGGAACCGGCGAGGGGTTCAGCCTCACTCCCCCGGAAGCGAAGCAGGTCGTGGGCTTGGCAGTTTCAAACTCACGTACTGAAGTGCCGGTCCTTGCTTCGGCAGGGGGCGCCACTGCACACGCTGTGCAGAATGCGATCGACGCCGAGGAAGCCGGAGCAGAGGGCCTTCTGGTCCTTCCTCCCTATCTCACTGAATGCAGCCAAGACGGCCTCTTCGAGCACGTATCCGCCATCTGCAAAGCAACGAAGATCGGCATCATCGTCTACAACCGCGGAAATGCGATCTACACACCCGAGACCGTTGAACGCCTCGCCGACACCCATGAGAATTTCATCGGCTTCAAGGATGCCCTCGGCGACATCGAGCAACTGACGAAGGTCTACGCTCGCACCGGCGACCGCCTCTTCTACCTCGGCGGGCTTCCGACCGCCGAAGTCTATGCGCTGCCACTGCTGCAGCTGGGAATGAGCACGTACTCATCCGCCATGTTCAACTTCGCACCCGAGTTCGCCCTCGACTTCTACGATGCGGTGCGCAAACAGGACCGCGCCACCGTGACAGAGAAGCTCAACTCCTTCGTCCTGCCCTATTCGAAGATCCGCGAACGAGTTGCCGGCTACGGCGTCTCAATCGTCAAGGGCGGCCTCAAAGTCATCGGCCGCGACTGTGGGCCGGTCCGGCCACCCTTGCAGAACCTCACCGAGGCAGACCTGCAGGATCTCGAACAAGTTATGTCCGCTGCCGGCATCCGACTCGACCGCACCGCGTCCGCGGTCGCCTGAACGGTCAGGACGCCACGAATCCGCGGCTGAGACAGCCACACCCACAGATCGGCGCCGATCGGCTTGAGCCGGTCGGCGCCGACATCGATATCAGGAATAGAGGTCACTCATGACGACGCAGCTCACTAACGCGACGACCGACTCGGACGTCGACACATCACTTTCCGGCACATCAATTGTCGCCGGTACGAAGACGCAGGGACAGGGGGAGACCAGCCGCGCAATCAATCCGGCGACGGGCGAGACCTTAGATCCCGAATACACGCTGCTCACCGAGGAGCAGGTATCCGCAGCCATCGCCGAGGCCCACGATGCCTTCCCTTCGTACCGCGGCACTTCGCCGGAGATCCGCGCAACCTTCCTCGAGAGCATCGCAGCCAACATCGAGTCCGATGCGCAGCGCATCGTCGACCGGGCCGCTCGGGAGACCGGCCTTCCAACGGGACGTCTGAACGGCGAGATCACCAGAACCTCCAATCAGCTGCGCCTGTTCGCATCGGTCGTCCGGCTCGGTGACGCCCACGGCGTGCGTATTGATCCCGCGCTCCCTGACCGCGCACCGCTGCCGCGCCCCGATATTCGTCAGCGCAAGGTGCCTCTGGGTCCCGTCGCTGTCTTCGGCGCGAGCAACTTTCCCCTCGCTTTCTCGACGGCAGGCGGTGACACCGCTTCGGCACTTGCTGCCGGATGCCCAGTCATCGTCAAAGCCCATAATGCCCATCCCGGGACCAACGAACTGGTCGGTGCCGCCATCACGCGCGCCGTTCGCGACAGCGGACTCCACCCGGGTGTCTTTTCACTCGTCTATGGGGCTGGCGCCGAGGTCGGGCAGCAGCTTGCCACGGATCGGCGAATCACGGCCGTAGGATTCACCGGTTCCAGGACGGCCGGACTGGCGTTGTCGGCCGCCGCTGCGGCTCGCCCCACACCGATCCCCGTCTATGCCGAGATGAGTTCAATCAATCCCGTGTTCGTCCTGCCGGGGGCCATTGCCGGTGACGTCACCGAGGTGGCCCAGGGCTTTTTCGGGGCAGTGACCGGTTCCTCCGGTCAGTTGTGCACCTCCCCTGGAATTCTCTTCGTTCCGAACGGCGACCGAGGAGATGCTCTGACGGCTCGCATCGCAGAGGAATTCAACTCGGCGAAAGGCCAAACGATGCTCACTCCCTCCATAGCCGCAGCCTGGCAGAGAGGAGTCGACCAGCTTTCAGCACAGCCGGAAGTCTCCTCTCTGGCACAGGGGCCAGATGGAGAGACGCTCAATGCGCCCGGACCCTGCGTGTTCACGACCTCGATCCAGAACTTCGCGTCGAACAGGGAGCTGCAGAATGAGATCTTCGGGTCCGCAGCACTCGTCGTGCGCTATGACTCGACCGATGAACTGGAGCCTGTCGTGGCAGAGCTCGAAGGACAGCTGACTGCGACACTGCAGATGGGCGAACAGGACACCGAGGTGGCAGACGAGCTGGTGCACGCGCTGGAAATCACCGTCGGTCGGATCATTGTCAACGGTTGGCCGACCGGGGTCGACGTCGGCCACGCGATGATCCACGGAGGACCGTTTCCGGCGACGTCAGCTCCGCAGACCACCTCGGTGGGTGCAACCGCGATCGACCGCTTCCTCCGCCCTGTCGCCTACCAGAACGTCCCTCAGGCCATCCTGCATCCGGTTCTCCAGGAAGCCAATCCTTGGGCAGTGGCCCGGGTGCTCGACGGTCGATACTCCGCGGCACAGCGTGGCGGCGCCTCAGATGCAACCTCCGCGGCCGCCTCGACGAATTCCTTCGCAGACGGCGTGCGTCACCGTCTCAACGCACTCGGGTTCGACCTTCCCGAAGCCAACCCTGCCAGCTACAGCTACGAGACGGTGACCGTCGCCGGCGAATTGGCCTTCGTGTCCGGGCAGATCGCCAAACAGGGCGGAGAAGTACCGGTCCAGGGAGTCGTCGGTGAAGATCTGAGCATAGAGGACGGAATTGCGGCAGCTCAGCTGTGCGCGGTGAATCTCATTGCTCAGTTGGAGACGAACCTCGGTCTCGACAATGTCGAGAGCATCGCCAAGCTCAACGTCTATGTGGCCAGTCCGGCTGCCTTCAGCAAGCACCCCATCGTCGCTGAAGGAGCCTCCAAACTCCTTATCGATGCTCTGGGAGACGCTGGTAGTCATGCACGCACTGCTCTGGGAGTTCCCCGCCTGCCGGCGAACTCACCGGTTGAGATCGAAGCAGTGATCAAGCTCAAGAGCCCAGGGGAATAACGCCCAGCTGATCAGCTGCGAAGCTGACAGCGCAAACGCAGAGCGGTCCGGTCGATGCAACGACCGGACCGCTTCTCATATCCCTGCGGACCCGAAGACCACTTCACCTCACACTTCTGTTGTCTTCAACCAACTCAACGGGGCGGACACTCCCTTGTGGGAATGTCCGCCCCGTTCAACCGGCAGGGGGCTGAGCGTCCTGCAGGAAACTCGCAGAAGTGGAGATGTCCTGCCTCAGCGCTTTGAGAGGATATAGGTCCGGTCCGCTCCGATGTACCAGAGATCCTCGGTGCCGATCGCCACATCACCGTACCGCCACGGGATCTCCGCGGCGCCGAAGGAACCGACGTCCAAGACATGCTTGTAGCCGGGGCGCAGCTCATTGGCGAATGACTCCTGCTTGCCCATGAGGTGCCCGACATTGCGCTTGCGGTATTCCGTATTGAAGTCCACCTCTTCCCCGAGCATACCGATCTCGATCATCCTTTCGAGGTGGGGCGTCAAATAGTCCAAGGTCCCCTCGTGGACGTCCTCGCACACAACTCCGGGGCGCAGCTGGCCGATGATTCCCTCACGGACCACGTCGAAGAAGAACTCATAGGCCAGTTTGGCGCCGGCGGTACGCGGAAGCGAGCGTGCCATGTCGGAAGTCGCCACAGTGATCCCGTCGAAGGTGATCCGCACACCGGCGTCGAGTTGGATGCACTTCGTGTCGTCGTTGATCGGGAAGTCGACGGGAGGCCCGGGGAACAGCATTCTGTTCGAGGAGTGCAGGTTGGTGAAGTAGGGTTCGATCGCGAAAGGAATCACGTTGTCGGTACGAAACTCGACGATCTTGTCCACGTAGCGCGCGTAGATGTCGAGCTCGGTGAGCTCAAGTCCCGCAGCCAAGGACTCCTCGGCCCACTTCAGAGCCTCTTCGATGGCGAAGACGCTGCACCTGGCAGCGACGATCTGGAACCCGAGGTCCTCGTGGTCACGAATGTCGCGCCAGTGGCCGAGAGCGGTGGACAGCTCGTTGAGAATGGCACCTTCTGCTTCGAGCTCGAGGGCCAGACCGGTTGTGATCCATTCTTCCTCGACACCGATTTGATTACCATGAGCCAACGCCACCGCTGCCGCACCGAATCCGGCGAAGCGGCCGATGGGAGTGCCGGACACGCCGTGTGCGGTCTCCGGGGCGAGAATATAGAGTTTCTCGTCCTGTGCGGACCAAACCGCCAGCTGATCTTCGTTCTGCTGAGTCCCGACGACCTCGCTGAAGTTCGGCGGGGCGGAGATGAGGACAGCATCGAGCCCGCTGTCCTTCGCCAGGGCCTGCAGCGCCGAATAGCGTGTATCGGTCTGCGACTGGATCTCTTTATCCAGTCCGTCAAGGTGTTCGACCTCAACGATGAGCCGCGTCGCCGTCTCGGCTCCGAGCTCACGCCAGCGGGAGAAACGGTCAAGAACCGCGGCGGTGTCGATCTCATAGGCGACGACCGGAGTCGCCGGCTGCTTGTCTGCGACGACATCGAGGCTCTTCGACAACGTCGAGTAGTGCTTCATGACGACATCGGAGTCGAGACCGACCTGGCCCCCTTCTGCGAGCTCCTCAACCAATGTCGAGAGTGATGCTGAGGCCGGTGTGTCGGCAACAATTCGAGGATCGATCGTCACCCAAGGTGCATAGAACCGCATCCGCTCCTTCGGCACCCCAGCGGACAGCGCGTTTCCCTGCTCCTGCTGGCGCACGAGCAGCACCTCGCCGGCAGTCGTGTCGGCGACGATCGATGCAACCAGGGGGCTCGAATCAAGGCGAATCGCCGAAAACAGAAGACTCTTCTGGGCATCTAGTCCGAAGGATTCTGCCAGACGCGTCTTATCTGTTGTCAGTTTGATCATTGCGTTTCCAACTCCATATCTTCCTTGAGACGTGCTCGCCTCGTGCGGTGTGAATTGCGTCGAAGGATCCCGGCCGGCCATCCATGTCGTACCTTCGTCGGGTCGAACGGTCGGACCACTCAGCTGATTCCGGCGGTGACTCCGATGTGGGATTCGATCTCCGCCACGTAGCTGGCGAAGTTCTCCGAGAACTTGTGCTCTTTCGCGCGGGGACGTTCGATGTCCACTTTGACGTCGGCGACGATCCGACCTGGGCGATCGCCGACGACAACGACCCGATCTGCCAGCCATACGGCTTCGGAGATGCTGTGGGTGACGAAGAGGACGCTGCAGCCCGTGCGACGCCAGATTCGCTGGATCTCGAAGTTCATCGAATCGCGCGTCATCGCGTCGAGTGCGCCGAAGGGCTCATCCATGAGGAGGATTTCCGGACGTGAAACCAACGCGCGGCAGATGGCGACACGCTGTTGCATCCCACCGCTGAGTTCGTAGGAGTACCGGGTCGCCTTCTCTCCGAGTCCGACCATGTGCAGCAGCTCCATGGCGTGATCCTTGGATTCCGGTGTGACGGCGTCACGAAATTCCAAGGGCAGGAGAACATTGTCGAGATTGTTCCGCCAGGGCAGGAGGACCGGGCTCTGGAACACCATTCCGATGTCCTTGAGAGCGGCGCTGATCTCGCGTCCGCGGATGAGGATCTCACCTTCAGAGGCTTCCTGCAGGCCGGAGATCGTGTTGAGCAGTGTGGTCTTTCCGCTGCCGGACTGGCCGACGATCGAGACGAACTCCCCCGGATTGACGTGAAAATCGAGCCCCTTGAGGACGACGTTCTCCTGCCCGTCTCGCGAGGTGTATGTCTTGCCGACGTTGTTGACTGAGATCGCATAGTCAGTGGTCATGGTCGTACTCCATTCGCTTTGTGGGGGCCGCAACGTCTTCGTCATGGCGAATCGGGTCGATGTAGTCGTTGGTATAGATGTCGTCGACAGTGAGGTCGGTCGAGTTCTCGAGACCGAGGAAGTCGGTGGCCACAGTCAGCATCTGCCCAACTCCGTCGTCAGTCATCACACCGAACTGGTCGTCTGACTTTCCGGTGGCCCAGTTCAATTCGCACTGCGACTTGAGCGCATAAGTTACGGTCTCCGGTTCGTACCCTTGGACTTCCTTCGTGAAGTCCTTTGCAGTCTGCTCCGGGTTGTCGCAGGCCCAGAGAAAGCCCTTCTGCATAGCGCGGTTGAATCGCTCAATCCTCTCGGGATCATTTTTCAGGGCCTCATCTGAGACAACGATGCCGTTGCCGTAGAGGTCGATGCCGACGTCAGACCATTTGAGGATGTTCGCCTTCTCGCCGAGCGCCATCAGAGCCGGCTCGTCGGAGACGTAGAGCGCGAGGTTCGCATCCCAACGATCGGCCAGCAGGCCCGGAATCTTCGATTCGCCAGTGGCGTGGACGACGTTGACATCATCCTGCTTGAGACCGCTGCGTTCGAGCGCGAGCGGCCACATCGCCGTCATGGCTCCGGCTCCTTCGGTGGCCACTGTCTTGCCTTTCATGTCCTCCCAGGTCTTGATGCCCGAACTTTCGAGAGCGATAGTCGCATACGCCGATCGGGCCTGGAGCAGGTTCACCTGCTTGACGTGAGCCCCCTTCCCCTGGCTGAGGATGGTGGCACCGAAATCGGCCCATCCGGCGTCGACTCTCCCGGTTTCAACGGAGGTCACGGTGTTCGTCGAACCGGACCCAGGCATCAGAGAGACATCGAACCCCTCTTCTTCGAAAAAGCCCTGAGCCTCTGCAGCGAAGAACGGTGCGTGCTTCGGCAGATAAGCGACGTCGACCATGAGATTGAAGTCGTCGAGTCCGTCCTTGGGTGTACACCCTGCCAGCGCGACGACTGACAGCAGGAGCGGCGCGACAAGCAGTTTCTTCAGGATGTGCATGGTTCCGCCTCTCACTTCGTGTAGTTCTTCCACGGCAGCAGCTTCTTTGAGATGAGGTCGATGATGAAAAAGAGAAGCAATGCGATGGCCGCGAGCACGATGAATGCGGCGAACATCGAGGGGAGGTCGACCTGTGAGTTCGCGAGAAGGATGACGTATCCGAGACCCTTGGACCCAGCGATGAACTCACCGACCACGGCGCCGCCGACGGCCAGCGAGATCGAGATCTTCGCACCTGTGAAGATCGAAGGGAGCGCATAGATGAAGTCGATCTTCATCATCTTCTTCAGTTTCGAGGCACGATTGATGCGCGCGAGGTCCTGCAGTTCGTGCGGCACGGAGTTGAGTCCGTCGAACGTGTTGATGACGAGTGGGAAGAATGCGATGGCCATTGCCACGAAGGCCTTCGACTCGAAGCCGAAGCCGAACCAGACGATGAACAGCGGTGCCAGTGCGACCTTCGGAATCGTATCGATGGCGATGAGCGCCGGGTAGAGGAAGGGGCGAAGGAAGGAAGCGTAATAGAGGAGCGCACCGCACAGAACGCCCAAGGCTGTGCCTAGGGCAAATCCTGCGAGACCTTCCTGCAGGGTGGTGAGAGCGTTGACGGCGAAGTAGCCCGGGTTCGTGAACAACTCCTCGAACGCTGAGATCGGGCCGACAAGAAGATACTTCGGGAAGTCGAAGATGAAAACAACGAACTCCCAGATCGCGAACAATCCGACGAGCCCGACGACAGCTTTGATTCCCGCGGTGAATGACTCAGGCTTGAGCCGAGATGCAGTCGGCGGAGCGGGCGGCAATGGGCCGGGCTCCACGGGTCGAACTGCATCGGTATCGATGCGTGGTGCTGTTGTCATCGGCGATCCCTCCGTTGGGTTCTGGTCCATGAGCAGGTGTGGCAGTGCATTTGTGACGTGGAACAACTGTTATGCGTTCCAGTATTCGCGACCCAACGATGCCTGTCCAAGATTGTTTTCGCATGTGTCGATACCCTGAGGGAATTGCATCTATGAATATGTGCAAGCAGGAAAACTCGTGAGTTGAATAGAGAAACGTCAGGATACTCGGCTTTCTCAAGAACACCCTGGCGCCCCATGGCAACGCCGCATACAAAGCGAACCCCCATCCCCTCCCCCAACTACCTGACGGCGGCCCAGCAACCTGGCGCCAGGTTGCTGGGCCGCCGTCGGGCAGCAATTGGGGAGGGTCAGGAGCGGGCGGTGGTCAGGTCCTCGCGGAAGGCGCGGCCTGCGGCGCCGAGGTCGCCGGCCGAGGTGATGAAGCGGAATCCCTGTTCCTTGCGCAGCCTGGCCTCCTCGCCGTCGCCGCAGTGGATTCCCGGGACCACCCCGGCGGCGTCGGCGGCCGTGCAGATCCGCACGAGCGCCTCGGCGTGGGCCTCATTCGGCTGCCCCGGCAGCGCGCCGACGGCGAACGCGAGATCGGCCGGACCGACGTAGACCCCGTCGATTCCCGGCACGGCGCAGATATCCTCGACCGCAGCCAGGCCCTCCTCGTTCTCGATCATGACGAACAGCAGCGGCCGCTCATCCCGAGTGTCCTGCACGGCGCCGTGCATGATCTCGGCTGTCGGTCCCCACGAACGATCCCCGCCCCGCGAGGGATAGTCGAGCGCGGCCACCGCGGCCTGTGCCTCATCGACCGAGGACACGAGCGGGACGATGATCGCCTCGACTCCGGCGTCGGCGAGCGCCCCGATCTCGGTGAATCGATTCGCCGCCACCCGCGCGGTCACGAGCGCATCCCCGCTGGCCCGCACGGCGTCCGTCAGCCGCAGCACATCGGTGGGCCGCACCAGCCCGTGCTGCAGATCGAGGCAGACATAGTCGAACCCGGCCGCCGACCCGGTCTTCGCCAGCTCCGGACTCGTCGACATCATCCACAGTCCGTTGAAGGTCTCCCCCGCGCGCAGGCGGGCCCGATGGTTCTCAATCGCAGCAGTCATGGAAGCATCGAATCACGGAACTGACAGCCGGCACCAGAGGTGCCCGATATTCGGATGGACCTCGCCGAGGCGACCCATCGTTGCGCACGAAGTGTCGATATCCTCGCCGAGGCGGCCCTGTCCGTGCGTACGCAGCGTCGGGCCGCCTCGGCGAGGGGAATCATCACTCAGTTGAGCTGTCTTCGAGGAGGGGACCGATCACCCGGTGACGCGCGATGACGAACGGGGCGCTGTGCCCGACGTCGATGAGCTCGAGGTCGAGTCGGCGCGGCAGCAGCGGGCGTCCCTTGCCGAGGACGACGGGAGCCGTGAAGGTGATGATCTCGTCGAGGAGCCCCTCGTCGGCGAACTGGCCGGCGAGGTCGCCGCCGCCCATCACCCACAGGTCACGGTCGCCTGTGGCGGTGCACATTTCGAAGTAGTGGTCGGAGACCGATCCCTTTGCGAATCGGATGTCGGGAGTCTTCCCGTCCTTCCCGGTTTCGGGCGGGGAGAGTCTGCGGTGGGTCATCACCCAGGCAGGAACCTCGTAGGGCCAGGGTCCGTCGAGGTTCCGCAGCACCCACTCGTACGTCGTCGCACCCATGACCATCGCTCCGACACCGTCGATGAACCCGTCATCCGGCGGTTCTCCGGTCTGGCGCAGCAGCCATTCGAGCGAGTCATTCGGGTCGGCGATGAACCCGTCGAGCGTGGTCGCGGTGTAGTAGACGGTGCGTGGCACGGGCAGTCTCCTCCTGAGTCGGTCTCTCTTTCATCCTATTGCGCCGAAAGGACCTGCTGGCCGATCAGTGGGCAGTTTTGTGCCGGGATGAGTTTCCCCAGCAGCTCGATGAACCTGCAGCAGCTCGGCCCATGGACCAAGCTGCTGCAGGTTCACCAAGCTGAAGACCGACCGCGTCCTCAGACCTCCCCGGTCCGCAGCGCCTCGGCGATGTAGTCGGCCTGCCGGATCGCCAGTGCCACGATCGTCAGTGTCGGGTTCGCCGCGGCACCGGAGGTGAAGACCGAGCCGTCTGAGATGAAGAGGTTCTTCACGTCGTGGGTCCGGCCCCACTTGTCGACGACCCCGTCCTCGGGCCGTTCGCTCATCCGCGCGGTGCCGAGGTTGTGCGTCGACGGGTACGGCGGAGTGTGATGCGAAGTCGTCGCCCCGACCGCCTCGTAGACTCTCTGCCCTGCGGCGTAGGCGTGTTCGCGCATCGCCAGATCATTGGCGTGGTCGTCGTAGTGGACGTTGGGCACGGGCAGACCGTTCGTGTCCTTGACTGTCGTATTCAGCGTCACCCGGTTCGACTCCTGCGGCATGTCCTCGCCGACGATCCACATTCCTGCGGTGTTGAGGTACCGGTCGAGCAGGGCCGCGAAGTCCGGTCCCCATCCGCCGGGTTCGACGAAGGAGGCCATGAAAGCCGGCCCCAACGAGATCGTCTCCATGTAGTAGCCGCCGGAGAACCCGCGGTCGGAATCATGGATCGACTCGTCGGCGATGACTCCGGCCATCGTCTCTCCCCTGTACATCCGCACGGGTTTGTCGAAGTGTCCCCACACCGTGCCGGTCAGGTGGCGCATATAGTTCCGCCCCACATGACCCGAGGAGTTCGCCATCCCGTCGGGGAAGGACGGTGTGCCGGAGAGGAGGAGCAGCCTCGGCGTCTCGATCGAGTTGCCGGCCACGCACACGATCTTCGCCGCCTGACGGTGGAGGTTGCCGTCCTTGTCGAGGTAGAGCACGGCGTCGGCACGACCGTCGGCGTCGTGGGTGATCTGCACGGCCTGCGATTCCGGGCGCAGGTCGAGCAGTCCCGTGTCGGCGGCCCTGGGCAGCTCTCTGACCAGGGTCGACCATTTGGACTTGTTCTTATCTCCTTGGAAGTTGAAGCCGTCCTGGATGGAGGCGGGTCGGCCGTCGTACTCTTCGGCGTTCGTGGCATACGGACCGGTGGCGTAGAACTTGTAGCCGACCTCCTTCGCCCCTCCGGCGAAGACCTTGTAGTTGTTGTTCGCCGGCAGCGGCGGGCGGCCGTGGACATGCGTCGAGCCCATCGCCTTCTCCGCGCGGTCATAGTAGGGGGCCATCTCCTCGAGGGTGATCGGCCAGTCGAGGAGGTTGGCTCCGTCGATGCGGCCATAGACGCTGCGGGCCTTGAACTCGTGTTCCTTGAAGCGTGGGGTCGCGCCCGACCAGTGGGTCGTCGTTCCGCCCACGGCCTTGACGATCCAGGCCGGCAGGTTCGGGAAGTCGCGGGCGATCCGCCAGGAACCCGTCGTGGTCCTCGGGTCGAGCCAGGCCATCTGGTTGAAGGCCTCCCACTCGTTGTTGACGTAGTCCTCGTTGCGCAGATACGGCCCTGCCTCGAGGACGACGACGGGGATGCCCTTCGCGGTGAGCTCGTAGGCCAGTGTTCCGCCGCCGGCACCGGAGCCGACGATGACGACAGCCTCCTCGTCCGGGTCGACGCTGTATCCGGTCACGCTGCGACCCGCGTTCTGGTTCTGTGCCATCATTTCTTCACCTCACCCATCTCGACGCTCTGAGGCGCGGGCTGATTGGTCGAATCGTCACCTGCGGCACTGCCGCTGCGGACACCCTTGGCCCCGGCGCCGAGCTCGGGCAGCGGCTCGTCTTCGGGGTAGACGATCCGCGGTTCGGGCAGCCAATCGAGATCGGCGAAACCGCGGTTGATGTAGCCGCCCTTGTCGAACGACGGCCCTTCGTAGCCGAGCCTCTCCCACACCTCGGCGTCGTCGTAGAGGTTGAGCACGGCGGTGCGGCGGACGAAGCCGAAGAATTCGGTGGACTCGACCCGGCGCAGCACCTTGAGAGCGGAATCGTCGTCGAGTCCGCAGAAGTCACCGTCGGCGAGCTGGTCGAGGGAGAGCAGCCCTTGGATGAGTGCCACCCGGAACCAGGTCTCCTCATCGGCGGCGACGAGGATCGTGTCCGCGGTGCGCTCATAGGGACCGTCGGGGAAGTCTGCGTGCGGAAACGCCACACGCAATACGCGGATGAGGGTCTGCTTCGCCTCATCGGTCATCTCCATCGCATTCAGCGATGGGTACTTTGCAGGGAATGCCATCGGATGCTCCTTTGCTCCACTCCGGGCGGCGGCATCGACGCACGCCCGCCACTGACCTGACACGAGCAACCTATGTGATCCGCAGCACCATGGACTATCCTCATTCTCACCAGATGAAAAAGTCGATCGCCGAGGCGGCTCCCCCGTCCCGCATCCGTGACCGTTCCCGTCCGGCCGGACCTGACAGTCCCAGCCGGGGCAGTCCCAACCCGGCCGGGTCCGGCTCGGGCGTTCACCGCCGGAGCGATCGCACAGACAGGAGACCGCGTGTCCAACAGTGCCGTGATCCAACGAACCTTCGCCGTTTTAGAAGCCGTCGCAGCATCGGGCTGTGCAGCCGCGAAGACCGTGGCCGCCCGCCTCGAGATCCCTCTGCCCACCGTCTATCGGCTCCTCAACGAACTCGCCGATTCCGGGTATCTCGTCTATCTCAAAGACTCCAAACGCTTCGAGCTCGGCCCCAAATGCTTCGAACTCGGGCTGTCGTTCCAGCAGCGCCTCGTCGCTCCGCATCCGATCCGCCAGATCACCGATCAGCTCCACCGGGCGCTGGGCACCGCCGCCTATTTCGCGATCTACCGCGGCTCGGACATCATCCTCACCTACTGCTCTGACTGCGAGAAACACCCGCGACTGCGGCCTCTGCGCTTCGGTTTCCACGAGGCGGCGCACGCCACCGCGTTCGGCAAGATCCTCTTGGCCGGAATGCCCGAACCTCAGCGCACCGACTACCTCGAGGCGCGCGGAATGAAAGTGCTCACCCCGCAGACGATGATCAGTCGGGAAGCCCTCAACCCTCACCTCGCCGAGGTGGCCACCCGCGGAATCGCGTGGGAGCACGAGGAGTTCCTGCCCCGCCAGACCTGCGCGGCCGTGCCGGTGCGCAATGGCACGGGGATGCAGGTCGGGGCGATGGCGATGAGCACTCCCTCGTCGAAGATGGCGGGGCGGATGAAGGAGATCGAATCCACCCTGCGTGAGCATGCGGGCCTGGCGTCGAGCTACCTGCGCGGAGGTTCGGTCACCGTCCCCGTCGCCGAGCACGCCTGAGCCTCGCACTCCCCGAGCTCGACCACGTCTGAGTCGCGCGCTCTCCGAACTCGACCACGCCTGAGGCGCAGCCGCTTTATCGCCACATGAGAAGACCCGTGTCCTCCCGCCGCCGACTCTGCAGAGAATGATCGTGCTCGCTCACAGTCGAGAACTCAAGGAGGAGAAATGGGCACGAACAACAGCGTCGCAGTCGTGACGGGATCCGCACGGGGAATCGGACAGGGCATCGCCCAGAGGCTCGGAGCCGATGGCCACCATGTCATCGTCGCCGACCTGCCGAGCATGCAGGACGGGGTGACAGCGACCGTCGAGGCGATCGAAAGTGCAGGTGGGAAGGCTACCGGCACCAAGGTCGACGTCACGGACGAGGATTCGCTGAGCCGCCTCGTCGAGGTTGCCGTCGACGCGGGAGGCAAACTCGACGTCTTCGTTGCGAACGCCGGGATCGCACAGGTGGAGCCCCTCATCGACTACTCGAAGGCCGATTTCGAGAAGATCGTCGACGTCAACCTCACCGGCGTCTTCCTGTCCTATCAGGCCGCGGCGAAGCAGATGATCGAGCAGGGCAACGGCGGCAAGATCATCGGCGCCGCCTCGATCGTCGCCTTCCGCCCCTTCGCACTGCTGTCGCCGTACTCGGCGACGAAATGGGCGGTGCGCGGGCTGACGCAGGGAGCCGCGATGGAGTGGGCCAAGCACGGCATCACCGTCAACGCCTACGGGCCCGGAATCGTCGGCACCGCGATGTGGGATCTCATCGATGAGAAGCTCGCCGCCGAGGAGGGACTGGCCAAGGGTGAGGCGATCAGGAAATACGCCGGTGACATCCTCATGGGCCGGGTGTCCGTCCCCGAGGACGTGGCCAATCTCGTGTCGTTCCTCGCCGGCGAGGACTCCGATTACGTCACCGGACAGACCATGCTCGTCGACGGCGGCATGCAGTTCTCGTAACGTCGTCGCTGAGGACGAAACCGCCAACGTCACCCACATTTCCACACAAGAGATCACCCACAGAGAGAAGGAAGAAGACATGATCTTCATCGTCGTGAAGTTCCCCGTCAAACCCGAAATGGCCGAACAGTGGCCCGAGCTGACCCGTGAATTCACCGAGGCGACCCGCGCCGAACCGGGCAACAAATGGTTCGACTGGTCGCGCAGCCTCGATGACCCGAACGAGTACGTCCTCGTCGAAGCCTTCGACGACGATGCCGCCGAGGCGCACGTGAAGTCCGACCATTTCCAGGCCGCGACCGCCGCGGGCGGTCCCATGCACTCCGCGCTGGCCGCGACCCCGAAGATCATCTCCCGGCAGATCGACGGAGACGGCTGGGACGCCATGGGCGAGCTGCAGATCGACTGACCCCTCCCCGAGGAGGCCCTCCCTCTCAACGAAACGCCCCCCCTCAGGCGGCGCGGGTCCGCTGATGCGTTCAGCGGGCCCGCGCTCTGCGTTCCCGCAACCTGCCGGCCCACCAGCTTGGTGAACCTGCAGCAGCTTGGCCCCTGGACCGAGCTGCTGCAGTTTCACCAAGCTGAAGAGTGTCCTCAGCCGTGCTGCGGCAGGTACGCCTTCTGGCTCTCGACCCATTCGTCGAGCACACTCGAGCGGTCGTCGAACTTCGCTGTCGGGAACGCCAGACCCTTCGTCGGCACGCTGGCCCCGAGTTCGACGAGCAGCGGTCGCAGTGTCGTTTCCACCGCGAGGGTGTGCGCCGGGGACCCGATGGTGAAGACGGGGATCGCAGTCAGCCCGTGCAGACCGTCCGCATCGTACCGGTCGAGGAAGGCTTTGAGCAGTCCGGTGTAGCTGGCCTTGTAGGTCGGAGTGGCGATGACGGCGAAGTCGGCAGTGGCCAGACGTTCGGTGAGCTTGTCGAGGCGGTCGGACTTCCATTCGAAGATCTCATCAGTCACCTCGGCGAGCTCGATCGTTTCGTCGATCTCGGATCCGGTGACTTCGGCGATCTTAGCTGCGAGGTCTTCGGCCACTTGGCGGGTTCGCGATTTGGGGCTCGGGTTGCCGACGACGACGGCGATGCGTGTGGTCATAGGGGATCCTCCCGTTGTGCGGTGTACGCGATTGTCCGGGTCGTTGCACCCGGGTACCCACACTAGAAGAGGCCGGCCGCAGCGAAACCGTCACCGTTCATCTAGCGTCATCGCGGCGATGCCCGTGGTCCCACACTGCGTTCCCCGATTCAGCGGGAACAGATTGTTGGTTTCAAGGTCGGGAATCTACAGTCTGCTCCCGCGAAATCGGATTCGCTCGGCACCGGCGGACCATCTGCTATCTGCCACCGCCGCCGGCTCTCCGCTCGAGGTGGTACCGAATCTTCCGCTCGAGCAGCGCCCTGCTCATCTGGCTGGTCACCCTCAGCACCTCCCAGCCTTCGTGCCGCAGCGCCTCGTCCCTGGCGATGTCACTGGCCCATTGCATTTTGGACAGCAGATGGTGCTCACCGTCGTACTCGAGCGCCAACCTCGCGTGCGGATAGCCCAAGTCCGGCTCGACTGTGCGATTGATCAGCCGGCAGTAGACCCGTGGATGGACCACCGGCTCCGGCAGTCCACGGCTCATTGCCCACAGCCGAAGATCCGTCTCCTGCGGCGAATCGACGTCCTCACGAATCAATGACAGCGCTGCTCCGACCCGAACACGCTGGCGCAGGTACTTCCGCTGCGCGATCTTCGTCCTCAGGAACTCGAGGCTGCACAGCGGCGGTCCGTGCCACCCGCCGACGATCGAGTCACCGAGCACAACGAGTTCGTCACGTGTCAGCTCGGCACTCAGATCGAGAAAGACGCCGACGGGTGAGTGCATCGGCAGCTCAAGCCAATACCCGGCTTCCTCACGAGAGTGACGTCGTACGCTCATGCCCTTCCGTGCCACCTTCCGACCCGAATCGAACGTGACCAGGTGCAGGTGATCGTCGACCAGCCTGTGCGGCAGAGGCAAGCCGAACAGTCGAGCTGCCGAGGCGCCTCCTGCGGCGATCCTGGGAACGACCATCGTCACCGCCCTGAGCCGGAGGCTCTCCTCCATCCAGGTCTCCTCAGCCCAGCTGGGAGTCGGGTGCTCGACACGTCTCACCTCATCTCGGTGGATGCCGGCCGTGACAGCGCTGAAGCGCGGATCGTATCTCAGATGGTGCTGGCTGATTCCCCTTTCCTCGGCTTCTCCGGTTCTGAAGAGCGACGGATAGCTGCGATGCTCGATGCGGAGGTCCATGACCAACAAGAGTGTCGGATACGCCTCGGTCCGCAAGGCACCAGTTGCCACCCTGTGGACGCAGCTGATGTCTCCACAGGGTGTCCGCGCGCGAGTCCGATTCCATCCACAACCACTCGACACACGAGTGGCCCCATATGCCCTTCCTCGCCAGAACCACGTCGCTGGCCGGGCCCTGCGGAGTTTCGCGGGAAAGAAAAGTAGAAATCCCGAGCCGAAATCTACATTCTTCTCCCGCCGATTCCCATGCTCAGACCGACGAAGCATGCTCGGCCCACAGGCGCCGGTGCACGAGTGAGCAGCCGCCATCTCGGGCCGGCTCGCAGCCCCTACTCCCCCGCCTGCTTGCGTGCGCCGAGGGCCAAACGGGCGATATCGCGCAGCACTTCGAGCTCCTCGCTGCCGTCGAGCAGCGCCCGCAGTTCGATGGCTGCCCGGCTGAGCAGGCTGCGATAGGCGCCGGCGACGTTGTCCGGCTCCCGGGTCAGCGGATAGGACACACAGAGGGCGAACACGACCGCGCCGACCGTGAACGCCACACTCGCCGAGGCGGTGCCGGCCACACGTGCCTGCTTCGTCGCGTAGAACTCCGCCGGGTTGCCCGGCCCGCACAGCGCCAGGGCCGCCGAGCCGCCGTCGACGAGTGAGAGCACTGTCCCGACTCCGCGAGAGACGCGCAGCTCATGATCGGCTTCGACATTGCGCACGCACACGCGGTCCTCACCCACTCGGACCCACAGCTGCACGGATTCCCCGGTCATCGACCGCAGATGCTCGAGCACTGAATTGGTCGTGGCGATGTTGCGCCGTCCGGGGAAGGGCCCTAACCGCAGCAGTCCCGAGGAATCGCGGACGATGAACTTGTGCGCCCGCAGGTCTGTCAGCAGCCGGTACGTCGTCGACTTCGAATAGCCGAGCCGGCGGCACACCTCCGCAGCCGTCATCGGCGAGTCCTGGAGACACGCGAGGATGGCCGCACTGCGGTCGATGACACCGATCTCCGGCAGTGGATTGTCAGCACGAGCCTTCATACTGCCGTTCACGACACCGCCACATCGGCGAGCAGCTTCCGCCGGGATACCCACCACCGGAAGATGATGGGCCCGATGATGCCCAGGACCATGAGGATGATGATCGACAGCGACACCGGCCTGGTGACCAGAGGCGCGAACGATCCGCCGGAGATCTGCAGCATGCGCCGGAAGTTGTCCTCGAGCAGCGGCACGAGCACGAGTGCCAGGATCGCCGGAGCCAGCGGGATCCCTCCCTTCTCCATGAGGTAGCCGATGACTCCGAAGATGCCGAGCATCATCAGCCCGAACAGGCTGAATTCGATGGCATAGGCGCCGATGACCACAAGCACGAGGATCGACGAGAAGAGGATCTCCTTGGGCATCTTCAACAGCTTCACGAAGACCCCGACCAGCGGCAGGTTGAGGATGATGAGAGCGATGTTGCCGATGTACATGCTCGCGATGATCGTCCAGATCAGACCGGTGTCGTCCCGGAAGATCAGCGGCCCCGGCTGCAGACCGTACATCGTGAACACGAAGAGCAGCAGCGCCGTCGTCGCCGAACCCGGGATGCCGAGGCTGAACAGCGGGATCATGGCTCCGCCGACGCCGGCGTTGTTCGCCGCCTCCGGACCGGCCACTCCTTCGATGGCGCCGTGGCCGAATTCGTCCTTCCGCTTCGAGATCCGCTTCTCCATGATGTAGGACATGAACGAGGCCAGGGAGGGGCCGACGCCTGGCAGGATGCCGATGATGAATCCGACCACCGAGCCGCGGGCCCACGGTCCGGCCGACCGCTGCCAGTCCTGCTTCGTCATCCATCTGTCGTCACCGAAGCTCTGGATCACATCCTTCGCCCCGCGTCCGAGCGCCAGGTTGCGGATCGCCTCGGGGATGGCGAAGAGCGCCATTGCGAAGATCGTGAAGTCGATCCCGTCGGAGAGCAGATCGACACCGAACGTCTGCCTGGGCAGTCCGGTCTGGAAGTCGAGACCGATGAGCCCCACGGCCAGGCCGATGAAGATCGACACGAGCGCCTTGGCCCGCGAACCCGCCGACATCGTCGACGCGAGCAGCAGGGCAGTGGCCATGAGCATGAAGTATTCGGTGGCACCGAAGACGTTCGCAAGCTTGACGAGGACGGGTGAGAGGAACGTCAGTCCGATGATCGCCAGGGTGCCCGCGAGGAACGATCCGATCGCCGCGGTCGCCAGAGCCGCCTTGCCCCGACCTCGGCGGGCCATCTCGTAGCCCTCGATCGCTGTCACCGCGCTGGCCACCTCACCAGGGGTTTTGATGAGCGTGGCGGTGATCGAACCGCCGTACATCGACCCGTAGTAGATTCCGCACAGCAGGATGAGGCCGTGGACCGGCTCCATGCCGAAGGAGACCGGGATGAGGATCGCGATCGCCGAAATCGGTCCGATTCCCGGCAGCACGCCGACGACGGTGCCCAACAGCACGCCGAGGAGGGCGAAGGCGAGGCTGACCGGCTCCAGCGCCGAGGCGAAGCCGCCTCCCAGATCGATGAGAGTGTCCATGTCCGCCCCCTATCCCAGGATTCCGACCGGCAGGTACACGGCGAGTCCGTAGACGAACGCCGCGTAGACCACGACTGCGAAGACGACGGAGAAGATGAGGTTGCGGATCCACTTCTCCGGCGCGTAGATGCTGGTCAGCCCCATCAGGAACGCCGCCGTGGACAGCAGGAACCCGACCGGGATGAGAATCGCCAGATAGACGAAGAAGAGCGCGAACTGGAACACGACCTTCCGCACCTGCGGCTCCGGCGGGGCTTCGAGGACGACCCCGCCGGTCGCCTCATCCGTGCCGGTCGCCTCATCGGCTCCGACCGACTCCGGTGAGGACTTTCCCGCCGAGGCGGCCGGCCCGTCGCCGGGCCCCGCACCCGCCGCAACGGACCCGGAAGACCCGGGCGCCGCCTCGGCGAGGGTGTCCTTCCGGTGCCGGACGACGGCTTGGCCGGCGAGGAAGAGGCCGAGCACGATGAGTCCGATCCCGACGATGGCGGGGAAGGTGCGCGGGGTGACGATGTTCGCCGTCTCCTGGATGGAGAACGTCGCGATGTAGTACACCGCTCCGATGACGGCGATGGCGCCGCCGGTGATGAGGTCGGTGCGGAAAGCGGTCATTTGCTGTTGCCCAGGTCGGTCTCCTTGACGCCTTCGGCGACCGTCTTCGCCGCGTCATCGACGTAGGCCTGGGCGTCGTCACCAGTGTGGAACTCGGTGGCCCACTGGTTGTTCTTCAGCGTCTCCTGCCAGGCGTCGGATTTGCTCACGTCTTCGAGCGCCTTGGCCCAGAAGTCCACGGCTTCCTGCGGCATCTCGGCGGGGCCGTAGACTCCGCGCCAGTTGCCCAGGGTCACGTCGTAGCCGGAGTCCTTCGCGGTGGGCACCTTGTCGAAGGGCGCTGCCAGCGGTTCTTGGGCGAAGGTGACGAGCGGTTCGATGTCACCGGCTTCGATGACGGAGCGGAATTCGCTCATGCCGGCGATGGCGACCTTCGCATCCCCGTTGAGCATGGCGGTCGTCTGCTCTCCGCCGCCGTCGTAGTTGACGAAGTTGATGTCGGCCGGGTCGACGCCGGCTTCCTTCGCGAACAGGGCGAAGGGCAGAGTGTCGTCTCCGGCGGCCGCGACGGTGACCTTCTGCGGGTCGTCCTTGAGCGCCTTGACCAGGGCGTCGAGATCCTTGAAGTCCCCGTCCTTCGGAGTCACGACCATGAAGTCCTCGACGTAGAGGGTGGCGATGAGAGTGGCATCCTCGGGGCCGTATTCGCAGAGGTTGCGGGCCTTCATCGTCTGGCTGGCCAGGGAGGTGATGGCGATCTGATCGTCCTTGCCCTTCTCCTGCTGCATCATCGACGTCAGCCAGGAGCAGCCGGTGCCGCCGGGCTTGTTCTGCACGGGCAGCGGTGTCGAGACGATGTCGTCCTTCTGCAGCGCCTCGACGAGCGCGCGTGCCGTGGTGTCCCAGCCCGATCCGGGTTCGGCCGGGGCGGTGACCGTGACTGGCCCCTTCGGGTAGTCCCCGCCCTCGCCCGGGGGCTGCGCTTTGTTTCCGCAGGCGGTGGCGACGAGGGCGACCGATGCGAGCACGGCACCGATCGTCGCCGCGCGCTTGCGGGCGCTCTTCGCTGTCTCCCTCGCCGAGGCGGCCGTCCGTGTGCGTGTGATCGTCGTTGATCGCATGAGCTGTCCCCTTGTGTGTTCGGTTCTCGATAGTGGTCGGTGTTTTGGTGATGGGTGCTTCGGTGCTGGATGTTCCGGTGCTCACCGGTCCGCGGCCGGTGATGTCGACAGCCGGGCCGTCAGTCCAGACGGTTCTCGTCGGGCTGAGGCCCGTCGACCGGTGGGCCCGTCGGCACTGCGGGGCCGTCCCTGTAGTGGCCGTTGTGGCGGCCCGGTTCGGGCACGTCGCTGCGCAGACCGAGCCGGCTCCCGTCGAAGGTCAGCGGCAGCAGCGGCACATCGACGCCGGCTCCACTCGGCAACCTGGTGTGGGCGAGCGCTCCGGAGGCGACGAGGTGCGGGTCGGCGGTGAGGTCGGCCGGGGTGTTGACCGGAGCGACGGGCAGGCCGCGGCGGGTGCACTTGTCTTCGATTTCGGCCAGGCTCAGCTGGGACAGCGCCTCCTGGAGTTCGCGGTGGATGCGTTCGCGCTGGTCGACTCGTCCCTGGTTGGTCAGCATGTCCGGGTCGGCGGCGAGGCCGGCCAGTCCGAATTCGTCGCAGAGGTCGCGCCACTGCCCGTCGGAGACGGCGGCGACGAAGACCTGGTTGTCATCGGCATCGCGGAAGATGTCGTAGACGGCCCATGTGGCCTGCCGGGTCGGCATCGGGCGGGGTGGTTCGCCGCTGATCTGGGCCTGCGCCATATGGGTGCCGACGAGGAACGCGTTGTTCTCGAACAGCGCGGAGTTGATGAGTTTGCCGCGGCCCGTGGTTTCGCGCACCCGCAGTGCGGACTGGATACCGATGACTCCGAACATCCCGCCCATGATGTCGTTGACGCTGGCGCCGGCACGCAGCGGCTGACCGGGCGGACCGGTCATATAGGCCAATCCGCCGAGCATCTGCACGACCTCGTCGAGCGCCGCCCGGTTCCCGTAGGGGCCGGACAGGAATCCCTTGAGGGAGCAGTAGATGAGTCCGGGATTGCGGGCGGTCAGTTCCTCGTATCCGAATCCGATCGATTCCATCTTCCCGACGCGGAAGTTCTCGAGGAGGACATCGGCGGAGTCGATGAGGTCGAGGACGCGGTCACGGTCGGCCGCCTCGGCGATATCGAGTTGGACGCTGTGCTTGTTGCGGTTGAATGCGGGGAACAGCCCGGATCCGGACCCGGGCAGGTAGCGGGTCTTGTCGCCGGCTCCGCGGGGTTCGACCTTGATGACCTCGGCGCCGAGGTCGGCGAGGATCATCCCGCAGCTGGGGCCCATGACCATATGGGAGAACTCGATGACGCGGATGCCTTCGAGCGGGAGGGGCTCGGCGGTCGGCTGGGTTTGGGTCGTGTCGGCAGACGCGGTGCGGGTCGCCTCGGTGCTCATATCAATCCCTCGCCGAGGCGGTCGCGAACCTGCCGTCGAAGACCGCGGGGGTGGCCGGAATGTCGGACAGGCTCGAGGTCAGCTCGTGCCCGACGGCGGCGATGAGGGGGTCGCGGACCTCGGTGAGGGCGTCGACGTCGACGCCGGTGGCCACACCCTCGCGGTGGAGGAGGTGGACGAGGTCGTCGCTGCCGATGTTGCCGGCCGCTCCCGGTGCGAAAGGGCAGCCGCCGAGTCCGCCCATGGCCGCGTCGAAGTGCGCGATGCCCAGATCGAGGGCGGCGATGACGTTAGCCATGCCGAAGTTATAGGTGTCGTGGAGATGGAGGTTGACCGGCTTGTCCGGGAAGGCCTCGAGGACCGCCGAGGTGTTGCGGCGCACCAATGATGGGTTGGCGTTGCCGATCGTGTCGGCCACCCCGACGCCGTGGGCTCCGGCGTCGACGAAGGGACGGAGCACTTCGACGAGGTGGCCCGCCTCGGTGATTCCGTCGAAGGGGCAGATGAAGCTCACGGCGGTCGTGATGTCGAAGCGCAGCCCCTGGTCACGGGCGAAGTTCGCGGCGTCCATGAGGCGGTCGGACGCCTCGGCGATGGAGGCATCGGAGTTCGCCTTCGAGTGTCCTTCAGAGGCCGAGAGCACGAGTTTGATGTTCTTCGCCCCGGCATCGACGGCACGCTGGGCACCCTTGAGGTTGAAGACGAGAGTATAGAACTCGACACCGTCGGCCTCATGAGGAGCCAGCCGGCGCAGCAGCTCGTCGGTGTCGGCCATCTGCGGGACCTTCTTCGGGTTGACGAAGGACCCGACCTCGATGTGCTTGAGCCCTGAGATGATGAGCTTCTCTGCCAGCGCAACCTTGATATCGGTGGGCACGATCGTCTTTTCGATCTGCAGCCCGTCGCGCAGAGTGGTGTCGAGGATGTCGACGGAGGTGGGCCGGACCATGGGACTCCTTCACGCATGCTCCCGCTGAACGGGAAACGATTCGTCGCCGCGCTCCAGTGTGCGGCGTCACTTTCGTTATACATGGCGCTCAGTGCGCAGGACAGAGAGTGTTCGGCATGTGAGAGCGCAGCGTGAATTGCCTGTGCCTGGTCCCGTTTATCGGGAAGCCGAGGTAGTGGGCCGATACGTCAGGATGGCGTGCCCGGCTTCGAGTTCGTCGCGACCGACGAGTTCGAGATCGACCACCTTGCTCAGTCCGGCGAAGAGGTACGGTCCGTGGCCGGCGATGCAGGGGTGGACGACGAACTCGAATTCGTCGATGAGACCGAGTTCGGCCAGAGCCAACGGCAACGTCACTCCTCCGACGGCGAGTCCTGTCACGGACTGTTCCTTGAGCTCGCGGACCGCGGTGTCGAGATCGCCGGCGATGAGTTCGGAGTTCCAGTCGACGCGGTCCAAGGTGCTCGAGACGACATACTTGCGGGCCGGGTCGATGGCCGCGACGAATGGGTCGAGGTCCGCATCCGGGGTCGTGTCACCGGCGGGTCGGCGCCAGGCGTCTTCCATCATCTGATAGGTGACGCGGCCGAAGATCAGCCCATCGGCACGCTTGAGATTCTCGGCATGATGACGATGGAATTCTTCGCTGATGACTCCCACGCGATGATCGCAGCAGCCGTCGACGGTGACGTTGATCGAGTACCTCAGCTCGCCCATGGCATAAGAATAGACCTGGGCGGTCGCCGCCGGAAGAGGCCTGAGCGCTCAGTCCTCCTGGCCGCTCAGCCCCAGCCATGACAGCACTTCGTCGGTGTGCTCGCCCAGATCGGGCCCGAGGTGGTCGATCGCGATCGATTCGCCGCCGATGACCGGGGTGATGCCGGGGAAGGCAACGTCTTCGAGGACTTCTTCGCCGGTGGAGACGTCGAGGTTCTGGATCATCCCGCGAGCGGCCAGCTGCTCATCGGCGACGAGGTCTTCGGCCGTGTAGATGGGTCCGGCCGGAACGCCCACTTCTTCCAGGATCTCGACGACGTCGTCGACCGAACGCTGCGCGCACCACGCACCGATGGCTTCGTCGAGTTCGTCGCGTCGCTGCCAACGGCCGGCATTCGTCTGCAGGTCGGCATCCTCGGCGAGATCGGGACGCTCGATCGCCGTCATCAGCCGCGGGAAGATTCCATCCCCGTTGCCGGCGATGACCACGGATTTCCCTCCCGCGCACAGGTAGCCGTTCGAGGGCGCGATGCCCTCCATCCGACCGCCGGTGCGGGTGCGGATCTCGCCGAATGCGGAGTAGTCGGGGACGAGGGATTCCATCACGGAGAACATCGCCTCATTGAGCGCGACGTCAACGGTCCGCTCCGACAGCGGCCCCTTGCCTTCGAAGCTGTGCGCGGATCCGACGACCGCCTCGGCGGCTCCGGCGATCTTCTGCCGCTGTCGGTCGAAGAGCATCATCACGGCACCGAACGCCGCCTGCATCCCGGCGATTGAATCGCCGATCGAGATGCCCACGCGCACCGGCGGGCGGTCGGGGTCGCCGACGAGCTCGCGGAAGCCCGAGTAGCCTTCGGCCACGGCGGCGAACCCGGGTCGCGACGACATCGGTCCGGACTGGCCGAACGCGGAGATGCGCACGAAGACGAGGTCGGGGTTGGCTTCTTCGAGCACGTCGGGGCCGAGCCCCCATTTCTCGAGTGTGCCGGGACGGAAGTTCTCGAGCAGGATGTCGCTGCGGCGGACGAGTTCGAGCACGGCCTCGCGTCCCTCGTCGCTGCGCAGGTCGAGCACGACCGACTTCTTGTTGCGGTTGATCGTGCGGTAGAGCATCGACGTGTCGCCGGCCTTGAGCCGCCAGTTGCGCAGTTCGTCGCCGGTTCCGGGGCGTTCGACCTTGATCACCTCGGCACCGAAGTCCGCAAGCATCCGCCCGGCGGTGGGTGCGGCGATGTAATTGCCGAGTTCGAGGACTCGCACACCGGTGAGGGGAAGTCGGTGCGTGCTCATGACGATGCTCCTAGTCGTGCGTGGTTCGGTTCTCCCATGGTGCCAGGTGTCGACGCGATCGGCGCGGATATCCGCCTCAGGGAATCTCGAACGAGTGGCGTCGCAGACCAGTCAATGATCCCGTCGCTGTCCACCAGGTCAGTACATCGCCGACTACCAGGCCAGGCCATTGTCCACCAGAACCGATCCCCAGTAGCGTAGAGCTCATGACTCCGCCTTCTGGTCCGTTCGATCCCTCTCGCGCTGACGAGCCCGAGCTTCTCGACCTGCTCGACAATGCCTCCCACAGCGAGAGCCCGCTGATGCTGCTCGACATGGCGAGCAGCATGCTGGCCTCCATCGACGCACCCGAAACTGACGACACGGACCCGACGGAAATTCCACCGATTCGCGAACTCGCCGCGAACATGCTCGAAGCAACACCGGTTGAGACCGAACCATTAGTGAGGATCTGGGCACAGATGCTCGACGATGAACTCTTCGGCCGCCGCGTCGCCAGAATGCTGCCGACCCCGAACTCCAAACGCCTGCCCGAATGGATCCGCCGCGCCGAAGAGATCAAGCCCTTCCGCGCGGCAGCCTTGGTTTCGCCGGTGAAGATCGAGGAGACGATCCTGCTCGAGATCTCCACGGCCGGCAGGTCGGTCACTCTGGCTGTCGCCGTGGACCGCAGCGGCTCGCCCTACCTCGAGGACGCCTATCTTTCCGACGGCCCCCTGTCGGCTGTCGTCGAGTTCAGCCGAACCGAGCTGGAACTCCCCGTCGACGTCGTCGCCCTCAGCCTCGCCGATGCCGGGGCCAGGCTGCGTGAGGCCCTCGAGATGAGCACACACATGTTTCCCCCGATCGAGACCGAGAGCTGGCCGGGCACCCGACCGATGCTCGAATGGATGCTGCGGAAGCTTCCCAACAGCGGCACCGGCTACGAGATCAGAATGTGGGAACCGGAGGAGATTGATGAACTCGTCGAAGACTTCCGCGCTTCGCCTTTTGCCGCTGGGCTGACCGAGGACGAGATCAGCCATGCCCATCTGCTCTTCGAGTTCCAGTGCAACTACGGCAACAACGATCCGCTGAGGTGGTCGGGCACTTTCGTTGAGCGCGTCATGCGCGACCTCTACCCGCGCAAGGTGATGTCGCCCGAAGACGATCTGCTCCTCATGCCCACCGCCCTGGCCGCGATCGTCCTCTATGCCAACGATCGCAGCGGAGTCGATCCTGTCTTCACGGAGAACGCTCTTGCCGCGATTGAGGACAACCGGGAGGAATACACGGCACGAGTCCGCGGTGACGACCCCGGCGGCGAAAGCACGGCGGACCTCTTCGCACGGCTTCTCACCGGCGTTGATGACGACGATGACTCAATGTTCTCGTCGGATTTCGATGACGAGTCCGCCGACGAGTCCTTCCTCGGCGATCAGGCTTCGTACGTGGCCGAGATCTTTATCGGAAGTGGCGCCGAGGCGGTCGGCGGCATCGATGCACTGCAGTCACTGACCGATGAACCTCTGCCCACCGAAGACCTCGACACCACGGGCGTGGCCGATGACGTCGTCGACCGGCTCACCTCGCTGGTTCCTGAGATCCGACGGGTCGCGGTCGAGGTCTTCGAAGAGCCGGAGCTCGCCACGGCCGCGTTGCGGCTCTTAGTGGAGATCGGACGAGGTGACGCTGCGATCTTCCGTCGTCGTATTGCTGATCGGACTCTGCTCGCAGCACTGTTCTGGATCGTCGGGAAGAACAACAATCTCTTCTCCGGCCAATGGGGCGCCGAAGGAGAGCTGACCATCGGGGAACTGCAGTGCCACCTCGGCGTTTCGACGTCACCGAAGCCGACGGCCGAGAAGTTGCTGCTTGCCGCCGGTCACGAACTCCACTACGCCGAGGTCGTCCTCGGCGATCCGCGTTACCTCATCTCGCGGCGGCGGCAGCGCATCATCGAAAACCGGGACGCGTACTGGGACGACCTGCCGGAGGACTGGGAGTACTGACCCTCACTCCGTAACGGTCACGACCTGTCGGTGCCGGCCGAGACCCTCGAGTTCGAGCTCGACGACGTCCCCGTCGGCCAGGTACGGGTACTGTCCGGACATTGCCACGCCCTGCGGGGTACCGGTGAGGATGACGTCTCCCGGTTCGAAGGCCATCGCCTGGCTGAGCTGATGGATGATCTCTCCGACGGAGAAGATGAGGTCACTCGTCGTCGAATCCTGCCGGTCTTCGCCGTTGACCCAGCTGCGCAGTCGCAGATCACCGGGGTCCACCTCGGCGGCGGGGCGGATCCACGGGCCGAGCGGGGTGAACCCGGGCAGATTCTTCCCCTTCGACCACTGACCGCCGGATTCCTCGATCTGCAGGCGACGTTCGGACAGATCGTTCGCCAACACGTACCCGGCAACATGGTCGAGTCCTTCCTCCGCCGAGGCGGCTCTGAAGGTTCGCGTACCGATGACCACTCCCAGCTCGACCTCCCAGTCGGCCTTCGTCGCATACGGCGGCAGCTCGATCGGGTCGGTGGGTCCGGCGATGGTCGAGGGCATCTTGAAGAAGATGACGGGGTGGTCGGGAGGCTCGGCACCGGCCTCTCTGGCGTGCGCGGCATAGTTCATACCCACGCACACAATGGAAGAGGGCCTGGTCAGCGGCGCACCGATGCGCATCTCATCAGCATCTTCGAGTGGGCTGAGCTCCCCGGCGGCGAGCGCATTTCGGACGCGTTCGATTCCGCCAGCGGCGAAGAAGTTCGGGTCGATGTCATCGGTCAGCGGACGGAGGTCGAAGCAGACTCCGTCGTGGCGGGCTGCCGGAATCTCGTGTCCGATCGGTCCCAGTCGCAGCAGTTCCATGCGGTTCCTCTCTACTAGCTCTCGGCCACGTCGTTGTGACCTGACCTCAGGCTAGCGAAGCCATTACGCTTAGATTGGAACTGTTCAAGTATTGGACACTACCGGCCGCGCTCTGCGCTCACACTCACCGCCATCAGCACCGGACCATCTATCACCATTCGCGGCACACCACCCCACCGCGCGATCATCACTCACCCGTCACGACACACCGCCCCGCTCCTGCAGGAGGTTATGGCACGAAAGGTGAGGGATGCTCAGAAAGCCCGGCCGTCACACTGTCTCCTGGCGGATGTAATCGGCTTTCGCTCGCCGAGGCACGACGACGACCGGAACCGGAGAGTGCTGCAGGATCCGCATCGCGTGGCTGCCCAGAGACACTCGCTTGAGCGCCCCCAGCCCGGAGGATCCGAGCATCATCACCTCTGGATGCTTCCACTCGACAGCGGTCAGCGCCGCGGCCCAATCGGCGCCCGTTCCCACGACCACATCCGTCTCGCCGGGCTTGATGTGCAGCTGTTCGATCGAGCATAGGATCTTGTCCGTGTCACGCTGGACGACCTTCGTCCACTCGTCGACGACCTTCGACTCCATATCGAAGGGGACGTTCGCGGATGCGACCACCCGTGAGCGCGGGGCGAACGAGGCGATGCGGAACGGCACGTCCGACTGCGCAGAGACCATCGCAGCACCCAGAATGAGATCCGCCGAGGTGGACGACCCCGAATACGCGGCCGTGATCCGCTCCAGCCGCGCACCCTCCGACGCCCGGAATCCGGCCGGGGCCAATGCCACCGGCAGCCGTGCGCTGTGCAGCAGACCGTTCGACACCGACCCGAGTGCGATCTTGCCCGGCTTCCCTTCCGACGAGGGCCCGACGACAAGCCGGTAGGCATCGGTCTTCTCACACATCTCGAGCAGACCGCGCCGAGACGACCGCGAGGAGTGGAGGACGCATTCGGACTCGATATCGCTGGGAATGAGCGCACGCGCTTCGTCGAGAGCCGCCTCGGCGACGGTGCGGAAGCTCTTCTCATACTGCCTCTCGAAGTGCACGGGCGCCATCGGGAACGCTGCGGAGTCAACGGCCGTCGCGACGATCCGGCGCCGATAGGTGCGAGCGAGGACGATACCCAGCTCGACAGCGGCTCGGTTGTCCTGACCCGGGGCAAGACCGACGACGATGCTCATTTGTCTCCTCCTGAGGAGTCCGTTCCGGCGGAATCGGGATTGGCGGGCCCAGCCTCGGCGAGTTGCCGACCGAGGACGGAGGACTTGCGACCGAAGATGAAGTACAAGCCCAGAATAAGGGCGGTCCAGATGACGAAGACGACGATCGTGACCAACTGCAGGCTCGAGATGATCCAGAAGCAGCCGATGATCGACAGCACCGGCAGGACGGGATAGAACGGGACCTTGAAGCCGCGTTCGAGGTTCGGTTCGCGCATGCGCAGGATGATCACCGCCAGGGACACGACGACGAAGGCGACGAGGGTGCCGATCGAGGTCATCTCGGCGAGGAAGTTCAGCGGGATGAACCCGGCGAGGATCGCGATGACGACGGAGACGACGATCGTGCCCTTGACCGGGGTGAGCGTGCGGGGATTGACCTCGCGGAAGAGCTTGGGCATCATTCCGTCGCCGGCCATCGTGAACAGGATCCGGGACTGGCCGTAGATGGAGACCAGGGTGACGGAGAAGATCGAGATCACCGCGCCGGCGGCCACGACCGTGCCGGGCCACTGTGAGCCGACGATGTTCTCGAGGATGGCGGACAGTCCGGCGGTCTGTCCGTCGAACTCCTCCCACGGCTGGGCGGACAGGGCGGCGACAGCGACGAGCACGTAGACGGAGGTGACGATGATGAGAGCGGCGATGAGGGCTCTGGGCATCGTCTTCTTCGGGTTCTTCGTCTCATCGCCGGCGGTGGCGACGGCGTCCATACCGACGTAGCTGAAGAAGATCAGACCCGATCCTGCGACGACTCCGGAGATGCCGAAGGGGGCGAAGTCGGCGAAGTTGTTCGAGTCCCAGCCGGTGACGCCGACGCAGACGAAGAAGATGAGCACGCCGACCTTCAGGCAGACCATGATCGCGTTGACGACGATGGATTCGCCGGTGCCGCGGACAAGCAGGAAGCAGCACATCGCCAGCAGGAGGATGGCCGGCAGGTTGACGATTCCGCCTTCTTCGGGCGCGTAGGCCAGGGCGTGCGGGATCTCGAATCCGAACAGGTTGAACAGCAGCTGGTTGACGTACTGCGACCAGCCGACGGCGACGGCGGCACCAGCGACTCCGTATTCGAGGAGGAGACAGGCGGCCACACCCATCGCCGGCAGTTCGCCGAGCGTCGCATAGGCATAGGAGTAGGAGGATCCGGACACGGGGACGGACCCGGCGAGCTCGGCGTAGCAGATGACTGCGAGGCCTGCGACGGCTCCGGCGATGACGAACGACCAGATCACGGCGGGGCCTGCCACGGGCACGGACTCGGCGAGGATGAAGAAGATGCCGGTGCCGATGGTCGAGCCGACGCCGACCATCGTCAGCGAGAACAGGCCGATCGTGCGTTTGAGATCGGTCTCGACGTCTTCCTTCTGCCGCGGAACCGGCTTGATTCGGAACAGCTGCTGTCGCAGTGTGGGCATCTACTTCTCCAGACTTCTTCGTCTCTCGCTTATCTGAGCATCCGCATCCGGTCGGTTGTTCACCCGGGCCATCATCGGCCCCGGTCGCGGCACTCGAACGCTCAGCTCTTCTTTCGACAATACGACAGAGCTGCCTTTCCGAGGCGATGATGAGGGAAGTTTGTCGGTGCGGATTCCGTGGAGAAGCTTGTGAGCCGTTGGCTACGCCGCACATACCTGCAGGTCAGGTGGGCGAATGCGGACTGCGAAATCTTTATTCAACCAAACGGTTGACTTTGATTCAGAGGCAAGCGTATCTTGTAATCAACCATCGAGTTGAATGCAGGAGGTGCTGTGGCCGATCAGCTCTCGAAGGTCTTCGCGGCCCTGTCCGATCCGACCAGGCGGGACATGGTGGCTCGACTCAGTCTCGCGGATGCGACGGTGAACGAGCTCGCCGAACCCTACGACGTCAGCGTCCAGGCCGTGTCGAAACATCTCAAGGTGTTAGAGGACTCCGGACTGGTCTCCCGCACCCGCGACGCCCAGCGCAGACCGGTCCACCTCGAAGACAATGTGTTCGATCTGATGACGAAATGGATCGAGAGATACCGACAGCAGGCGGAGGAACGCTACCAACGCCTCGACGCCGTCCTCGAACAGATGAACGAGGACGAGGCAACGCACAGCACGGACCCGAGCGCCACCTCGGCGAACGGATCCGATAGCACTTCAACCCACAGAAGATCACGCAAAGGAGCATGACATGACCACCACCGACACCGCAGCCGACTATTCGACGCTCAAGCTCGACGTCCCCGAGGGCGTTCAGACTGTGTCGATCACCCGCGACTTCGCGGCCACTCCGGACAAGGTCTTCCGGGCCCACATCGACCCCGAGCTCTTCGTCAAATGGTGCGGGCCCGACACGATCACGAACACGATCCGCGAATGGAACCCGACCACCGGCGGGAACTGGAGCTACGTCTCGAGCGATGATCACGGCGAGTATGGATTCTTCGGATCCTTCCACGAGGTGCGCGAGAACGAACGCATCGTCCAGACCTTCACCTTCGAAGGCTTCCCGGACGCGGTCAATCTCGAGATCCTCACGCTCACCGACCTTGGCGACGGACGGACCAGGCTGACCTCGACCTCGGTCTTCGATTCGCTCGAGTCCCGCGACGGCATGGTCTCCTCGGGCATGGAGCACGGCATCGTCGAGGGCTACAACAAGCTCGACCGCCTCCTCACCACTCCCTAATTACTATCCGACGGCGGCCCAGCAACGTGGCGCCAGGTTGCTGGGCCGCCATCAGGTAGTGCGGGGAGCTTCGGGGGCGGAGGCGGACATCATCGCGAAGTATGAGTCGCGGCTGCGTCGGACATGCCGGGCCATCACTTCGGCAGCCTTCGCCTCCTGGCCGGCATCGATGGCCGCGATGATCTCGCGGTGCTCGGGCCAGGCCTGGGGTCCGCGACGGGTAACGTTGAGCGAGTACAGCCATTCGATCTTGCCGGAGATCTGCCTCAGCAGGCTGATGAAGGACACGCTGCCGCTGAGTTCGGCGACCGCGAAATGGAAGCGCATGTTGAGCACCGCGAGGTCTTCGAAGCGCTCCTGCCCGATGACGATATCCCCGGCGTCGAGGATGTCGCTGACCTCCTTGCGAAGCTCCCGCCACTTGAGGTCAGGTGTGTCGCTGGCGTTGAGTTCGGCCGCACGCTTGGCCGCGCGCTTGGCGGTCGCCGACTCGAGTACGATGCGGATCTCGAAGAGGTCCTCGGCATCTTCGACGGGTGAGGGCGCGACGATCGAGCCGCTGTACTTCCGCGATTCGACGAGCCCTTCGGTCTCGAGGGATCGCAAAGCCTCGCGGATCGGAATCCGCGAGACATCGTACTGTTCGGCCAGCGCGACTTCCCGCAGCTTGGTGCCGGGAGCATGGGCTCCGGTGATGATGTCGGCACGGATCCGCGCACCGACGCCCCCACTGCCCGAGGGGCCTGAAGGCTGTGCAGTGTCAGACATTGAGGAGACCGGAACCGGGTACGGCCGCCAAAAGCTTCTGGGTGTATTCGGCTGTCGGGTGGTCGATGACCTCCCTGGTCGCGCCAGCCTCGACGATCTCTCCGCTCTTCATCACTACAACATCGTCGGCTAAGTTCGCCACGACTGCAAGATCGTGGGTGATGAACAGACAGCTCACACCCAGATCCGACTGCAGGTTCCGCAGCAGGTCGAGGATCTGTTCCTGCACGAGGACGTCGAGAGCCGAGACGGCTTCGTCGCAGATGAGGAGCTCAGGCTCACTGATGAGCGCCCGAGCGATCGCGATCCTCTGTCGCTGCCCACCGGACAAGTCGGCGGGGCGGCGGTCGCTCATCGACGTGGGCATCGCCACGTGGTCGAGCACCTCGGCGACCTTCTTCGCCCGTTCCGCGCGGGTGCCGATCTTGAAGACGTCGAGCGGTTCACGGACGATCCTCTCGATGCTCCACGTCGGATTGAGCGAGGAGAAGGGGTCCTGGAACACGGGCTGGCTGAAGCGCCGCAGGATGCTGCGCTCCGACTTCGAGGCCGCATCGACGTTGCGCCCACCCGCGAGGACCGTTCCGCTGGTGGCCTTCTCCAGTCCGAGAACGATCTTCGCGATCGTCGACTTTCCCGATCCGGACTCACCGATGATCGCGGTCGTCTTTCCCCGCTCGGCAGTGAGGCTGACGCCCTTGAGGGCGTGCACCTCCCGGCCCCGCCCACGCAGCCGGTACACCTTGTGGAGGTCGTCGATCTCGAGCACATTCGCCGAGGCGATCGCAGCGTCGGACACGCCGGCACCGTCGGGCTCTTGGCCTCCGTTTCGATCGACGACGATGCTCGGCGCGGCCTTGACCAGCGCCTGAGTGTACTCGTCATGAGGGTCGCCGAGCACCTGCTCGGGCGCACCGCGCTCGACGACGCGTCCTTCATTCATCACGAGGACGGTGTCGGTCCTCTCCCCCGCCACGCCGAGGTCGTGGGTGACGAACAGCAGAGAGGTGCCACGTTCGGTCACGAGTTCCTGGAGATGGTCGAGGATCTGCTTCTGCACCGTGACGTCAAGCGCGGACGTCGGTTCGTCGGCGATGATGAGGTCGGGATCGCCGGAGAGTGCGATCGCGATGAGCACGCGTTGCCTCATCCCGCCGGAGAACTCGTGCGGATAGGACCGCCGCCGCATCTCCGCGTCGGGGATGCCGGCCTCGGTCATCAGCCGTACCACAGTTCGAGTCACCTCGCGGGAATCCGACATTCCATAGGTGCGCAGAGCGTCGGCGATCTGATCGCCCACACGCATGCTCGGATTGAGGCTGGCCATCGGATCCTGCGGCACCAGCGCGATCGACCGGCCGCGCAGCGACTGCAGGCGAACACGGTCAGCATCGACGAGTTCTTCTCCGCGATAGCGCACCGATCCCGCGCTGACCCTGCCGGAACCCGGCAGCAGACCGAGGATCGCGCCGATCGTCGTCGATTTCCCCGAACCGGATTGCCCGACGAGGGCCAGTCTCTCCCCCGGTGCCAGCGTGAAGTTCACGTCATGGAGGACGGGAGCCCCGTAGGAGACTTCGAGGCCGGAGACCTCAAGGACGAATTCGTCGCTCATCGTTCTCACCTTCCTGCCGCGTACCCTTGGGCCCCGCGGGGATTCGCTCCGGCCGTGAGACGACCGGTGTCCGGATCCCGGGTGACGCAGGAGAGTCGACCGAGGTCCCAGGAACCGGCACGGGTCACCGTATGTCCGCGGGCGATGAGCCCGTCGATGACATCCTCGCCGAGGCGGTCTTCGACGACCGCACCACCGGGCACCCAGGTGCGTGGCCAGAACGATCCGGCCAAGGCTGTCGTATGCAGCGCCGGAGCATCGATGGCCTGCTGAGCGGTGTAACCTCCGACGAGGAGACGGAGGATGAGCAGCAGCTGCCACTGTTCCTGCTGGTCTCCGCCGGGCGATCCGAGAGCGATGACAGGAGTCCCGTCCTTCGAGATCAGCGTCGGTGTCAGCGTGGTCCGCGGGCGCTTGCCTGGGGTGAGCGCCGACGGTGAGGTCTCATCGAGCCACATCATCTGCAACCGGGTGCCGAGGCAGAACCCGAGTTCCGGGACCGTCGGAGATGACTGCAGCCACCCTCCCGACGGTGTTGCCGAGATGATGTTGCCCCACCGGTCAACGACGTCGATATGGCAGGTGTCGCCGTTGTTCGTGCCGTTCTTCTGCACGGTCGGCTCGCCGATCCCGGCCTTGATGAGCTCATCCTTGTCCGCCCCCTCGGGCACGAGCGGCGGCTGGAAGGCGGGCTCGGCACCGTCGCGACCGGCACCTGGTCGGAAGTCGTGCGAGGCGTTGTCGGTGATGAGCGCACGGCGGCTCGCGGCATAGTCGTCGCTGAGCAGCCAGTCGAGGTCGACGTCTCCGTCACCGTAGTAGGTGTCGCGGTCTGCCATGGCGAGTTTGAGTGCTTCGAGGATCGTATGTGCACCGATTTCGCTTGAGGGATCAAGCCGCTCGTCGTCGAATCCCTCAAGGATCTTCAGGGTCTGCAGCAGCGCTGGCCCCTGACCCCAGGCACCGATCTTCGCGATCTGGTATCCACGGAAGTCGATCGTCACGGGCGTCTCGAAGTGGGCATCGAATCCGGCGATGTCCGCCCGCGTCATGACACCGGCGTGATCACTTCCGGTGGCATGCCGGTGCGGGGTGGTGACGAAGCGGGCGATCGCCTCGGCGACGAATCCAGACTTCCATTCATGGCGCGCGGCCTGGATGCGGGCCTCGCGGGTCTCGGCACCGTCGCCGGCGGCGATGAGCCGACGCAGCACCTCGGCGTATGGACGGTTGAAAACGAGGTCTCCGGCCCGAGGAATCTCTCCCTTGGGCATCCACTGCTCCGCCGAGCTCGGCCAGTGATCGGTGAAGAGTTCGCGGACGCGCTCGATCGTCCCGACCACGCGGTCGAGTACCGGGTGGCCGTTCTCTGCATAGTCGATCGCGAAGTCGAGCACGTCTGCGAGTTCCCAGGTGCCGTGATGATCGAGCAGGTTGAGCCAGGAGTCAACCGCGCCAGGGACAGCAGCAGCGAGCGCCCCCGCACCGGGAACCATGTCGAGTTCTTCACCGCGGTAGTGCTCGATCGTCGCTGCTGCGGGCGCGGGACCCTGCCCCATCATCACCTGTGGATGTGCGGGGTCATCGGCGGTCGCGAAGATACCGGTCATGTCACCGCCCGGGCCGTTGAGGTGAGGTTCGACGACGTGGAGGAGGAACGCACCGGCGACCGCTGCGTCGAAGGCGTTGCCGCCGCGCTCGAGAACAGCTTGGGAGGCCGCGGTGGCCAACCAGTGCGTCGAGGCGGCCATCCCGAAGTGCCCTTCGAGCGTTGGACGGGTGGTGAAGACGGCGGGTGGAGTGTACGACACGTCAGTGTCCTTTCTTGGAGTTCGGATCGAGGGCGTCGCGCAGAGCGTCGCCGAAGAGGTTGAAGGCCAGGCAGATGAACAGGATGGCCAGACCGGGGAACAGCGCAGTCGAGGGCGCGCGGAAGATGTACTGCTGCGCGTCGGAGAGCATGATTCCGAGACTCGGAGAGGGCGGCTGGATACCGAGTCCGAGGAAGGAGAGCATCGATTCTCCGATCACTGCGGTCGGCAGGATCACCGTCGCCTGGACGATGATCGCCGAGGCGGCATTGGGCAGGATGTGCATGCCCAGGAGACGAGTCTTCGAGGCGTCGGTCGCGATTGCGGCCTTGACGAAGTCCGCGGATTTCAGCCGCATCGTCTCGCCCCTGACAACGCGGATCATCGTGGGCACCTGCGAGATGCCCAGGGCGATCGCGGCATTGCTCAGGCTGGGTCCTGAAATTGCTGCCAGACCGACGGCGATGATGAGGAACGGGAACGCCAGAGTCACATCTGTCAGCCGTGAGATGACAGAGTCGAGTCCGCGGAAATAGCCGGCCAGCAGGCCAAGAGGTGTGCCGACGACGACCGCGAGTGCCACCGCCAGCAGCCCCACCTGGAGGGAGGCCCGGACACCGAAGGCGAGTCGCGAGAGGATGTCACGGCCCAGGTCGTCTGTGCCGAATGCATAGCCGATGGTCCCCGGAACCTGGAACGGGACCTCGAAATTGGTCTGGGCGAATCCGTAGGGGGCGATGAGCGGAGCGAAGAGCCCGATGAGGAGGACGATGACGACCATGACCGAGCCGATGATGCCCAACGGGGTCGACAGGATCGACCGCAGGAGCCACAGTGCCCGATTGCTCGAAGCGTGGAACTCGGGGTCGAGTCCTTGGGTGTTCTTGTCTGTGTTGGTGACGATGGGTGTGCTCATGAGGCATCCTCGCTGACGCGGATCTGGGGGTTGATGACCGAGTAGAGGATGTCGACGGCCAGATTGATGAGAATGTAGGAAGCGGTGATGACGAGGACGACAGCCTGGATGACCGGGTAGTCGCGGGAGAAGACCGCATCGAGGGTGAGTTTGCCGATGCCCGGCAGAGCGAAGATCCGCTCTGTGACGACCGCGCCGGAGATCAGCCCGCCCAATTGGAGGCCGACGATGGTGACGAGGACGATGAGCGAATTGCGCAAGCCGTAGCGGAAGAGCACTCTCGGTCGCGAGAGTCCTTTGGCTCTGGCCATCCGCACATAGTCGGTCCCCATGGTCTCGATCATCGAGGCTCTCGTCTGCCGGGTGATCACCGCGGCAAGACTGGTACCGAGGATCACCGCCGGCAGGGTGAGGTAGTAGATCCCGCGAATCGGATCGGAGAGCACATCGACATAGCCCGAGGCGGGGAACCAGCCCAGGCTCACCGCCAGGGCGAGGATCGCTAAGAGACCGAGCCAGAAGTTCGGCACAGAGAGTCCCAGCAGCGCGATGAAGTTGCTCCCGATCTCCGGCCACTTCCCGCGATAGCGTTCGGCGAGCATGCCCAGCGCGATGCCGACGACCGTAGCGACGACGATGGCGTAGAGGGCCAGCCATAGAGTCACCGGCAGTGTGGTCGCGATCATCGAAGTGACCGGGAGTCCCGTACGGGTGGAATCGCCGAGGTCGCCGGTGACGATCGAGCCGAGGAACTTGAGGAACTGAACGAGGAGCGGCTGGTCGAGTCCGAGGTCGACACGGATCGCATCGAGCCGTTCGGGGGTCGCCTCTTCGCCGGCCATGGCCAGAGCGGGATCGCCGGGAAGGAGACGCACGCCGAAGAAGATGACGATTCCCGAGAGAACGAAGGTGATGATCGCGTGAAAGATCTTGGTGAGCACGAACCGGGTCATCACTGACCTCCGTTCTTGAGGAAGCCTGCTTCCGAAAGATGCACGACACCGTCGGAGTAGACGTCGATTCCCGCGACATTCTCGGTGTAGGCGGTGAGGTTCTTCTGGCGATAGAGATAGATGATCGAGTTGATCTCACCTATCCGCTCGGAAGCCTGGCCATAGAGTTCGGCGCGTTCGCCTTCGTCGGTGACTTCACTGGCCTGGGTGAGCAGGTCGCTGAGTTCGTCATCGTCGACCCCGGTGACGTTGTTGGCAGCCCCCGGGTAGTGGAAGGTGTAGAGGTTGCCGTGCGGGTCGACGCGGCCCGACCAGCCGAGTTGAAGCAGTTCGTAGTCACCGCGGTCCTGAGCATCGAGGAGGGCGGTGTACTCCATCGGCTGCACTTTGATGTCGAAGCCGGCTTCCTTGGTCGCCGCCTGTACCGCCTGGGCGAAACGAAGGGTGTCCTGGGTGTTCGAGACCTTCATGTTGACCTTCAGCGGCAGCTCGACCCCAGCATCCTCGAGGAGCTTCTTCGCTCCTTCGGGATCGTAGTCGACGCAGTCGTTGCTCGCATCCGTTGCGAAGGGGCTGTCGGGGGCGATACCGGAACAGGCCGGTGAGAACCATCCGTTGAAGACGGTGTTGACCAGGGCCTTGCGATCAATGGCCATCGACAATGCTCGACGTACCTCAGGGTCCTGCCCCAACGGTGTCTTGAAGTTCTCGGGGTTGTCTCCGAAGCCCATGTTGACCGTGAGCCCTTGGTAGCCGAGCGAATTCGACTGCAGGAGGCCGATACCAGTCTCCTCGTCGAGGGCATCGACATCCTGCGGAGAGATCGTGTCGGCGACCTGAACGTCTCCCGACCGAATGTTCGCGGCACGGATATTGGCGTCCGTCATGATCTGATAGGTGATCGAGTCGAGGTGGATCTTGTCTGCGTCGTAGTAGTTGGGGTCTTTGACCACCTTGATCGAAGTCTGGGCGATGCGCTTCTCGAACTTGAAGGGGCCCACGCACACGGGGTTGTCACCGAAGTCGTCGCCCTCGTTCTCCAGGGCTTTCGGCGACATGATCATTCCGGCGCGATCGGCCAGCGCTGCGGTGAAAGGAGCGAAGGGTTTCTCGAAGGTGACTTCGAGAGTGTGGTCGCCCAGTGCGGTGACGTCGTCGATGGGTCCGAGCTCGGCAGCTCGAGAAGACTCTTCGAGATTGAGTCCGCGTTCGATGGTCGTTTTGACCGCCTCGGCGTCGAAGTCAGTGCCGTCGGCGAACTTCACACCGTCCTTAAGCGGAATCCGAACAGTCTTGCCGTCCTTGGAGATCGCCGGGAGCTCGGTCGCGAGCATAGGGGTGATCTCGCCGTTCTCGTCGATGTCGTAGAGCTTCTGGCACATCGTCTGCATGACGTAGCGGGTGTAGAGCGACGAAGAGGTCGTCGGGTCGAGACGATCCGGCTCCGAGGAGAGAGCCATGACGAGGTCACCTCCCTCCCTGAAATCTCCCGACTCCGCGCCGACAGACTTAACGTCGGTGCGGTCGGGCGGATCTTCCAAGGGTTGGACCGGAACGCATCCGACCAGAAGAACGGCACCGGCAAGCGCTGCAACCATCCGTATTTTCACACGCACTCCCATGAGGGCAACAGATCAATCAGGAATATTTGCATACAATCTATACGCTGTTTAGAGTTTTGTATACAAGTGCTGTGGAATTTCTGAACGAGGGGATACCTCCATGACTCGTCGCCTCGACCTGGCCATGCTGCTGTTGCTGACCTTCTCGACCGGCATGGTCGACGCCATCGGCTATCTCGGCTTCGACAAGGTCTTCACCGGCAATATGACCGGCAACGTCGTCATCCTCGGCATGGGTCTCGCCGGTGCCGACGACGTCCCCGTCCTCCGCCCCGCCCTGGCGCTCGTGTTCTTCATGGTCGGCGCCGCACTGTCCGGTCGCATCCTCGGCGACATCGGGGAGAACTGGCACCACCGGACGACCGCAATCTTCTCCAGCGTCGCCGTCGGCTGTGCCGCATTGTCTCTCTACGTGGCACTCGTGCCCGACCCGGAGATCGGCCTCGCCGGCACGATCTTCACCTCCGCGCTCTCGGCCCTCATGGGCGCCCAGGCGGCCGCCGCACGGAAGATGAAGATCGCCGACGTCACCACTGTGGTCGTGACGTCGACGATCGTCGGGCTGGCCTCGGATTCCCGATTGGCCGGCGGCGACAGCATCCGCTGGGTCCGACGCCTGCTCGCCGTCGTCCTCATCCTCATCGGCGCGCTGGCCGGAGCCGCGACCCTCATGCTCAACCAGTGGATCGGCATCGCCGTCGTCGCTGTGATGATCGCCGCCGCAGCCGTGATCGGCCACCTCGGTGAGAAGAAGCGGACCCGCGCCGAGGCGGCCGCAGCCGTTACGTCGAACGCCTGACCTCACCGCACGCCGAGTTTCCTCCACACCACGAGGATCGCCGTCACGCTCAGCGCCCCGGCGAGGAGCACCCAGTAGGCCGGGGCCTTCGCATCACCGGTGATGCCGATGAGCCAGGCGGCCACCAGCGGAGTCAGTCCTCCGAAGATTGCGACGCCGACGTTGTAGCCCAGGGACAGTCCGGTCCCGCGCACCTCGGTCGGGAAGATGTCGCCCATGACGCTGGCCAGAGGCCCGTAGTAGGCGGCCTTCAAGAGTGAGAAGATGACGACCACGACGATGAGCACCGACAGCGCATTCGCAGCGACGACCCAGGTGAAGAGCACCCAGGTGAGCACCATGACGGCGAGCGCCGCGGGAATCATGAAGGTCAGCCGTCCGACCTTGTCGCAGAAATAGCCGGCGACCGGAGTGCACAATAGCAGCACGAGTCCGGAGACGAGAGTCGCCCAGAATCCTGCCGAACTCGTCATCCCCAGGTTGTCCACGGCGTAGGTCGGTACATACGTGATGAAGTAGTTGAGGCAGGTCGAGACCGCGATCGCACCGATCGCCAGCACCACCGCCAGTTTGTGATGGCGCAGCACTCCGCCGATGGCCGCGGCTTCCTTCGGCTTCTCAGCCTGGGCAGCGGCGAACTCAGGAGATTCGGGGACATGCCGGCGAATGTAGAGCCCGACCGGTCCGACGAGGAGGCCCACGATGAACGGCAGGCGGAAGCCCCACGTCTCGAGCTGATCTTGAGTCAGCGTCGTCGTCACGGCCACGCCGATGACGGAGGCGAGGATCGTCGACATCGCCTGCGAAGTGAACTGCCAGCTGGCGGCGAATCCCCGACGATCAGGCAGGTGCTCGACCATGAGCGAGGTCGCCGAACCGAATTCTCCTCCGGCGGCGAAGCCCTGGATGAGCCTGGCCAGCAGGATCAGCAGCGGTGCGGCCAATCCGATGACGTGCGCCGGCGGCATGAGCACGATCATCAGAGTGCCTGCGAACATCAACCAGATCGTCAGCGTCAGGGCCGGTTTGCGTCCCCGACGGTCGGCGAAGCTGCCGAGCACGATCGCTCCGACCGGACGAATGAAGAACGACAGAGCGAAAGTGCCCAAGGCGAGCATCACCGAGACCGCATGACTCTCGGAGGGGAAGAACGCCACCGAGATGTAGACGGAGAAGTACGCATAGACCGAGATGTCGTACCACTCGAGGGCGTTGCCGACCGAGGCCGCGGTGATGACCTTCCACGATTTCACCGGCTTGTTCTCAGCAGCATTCTGCGCGGACAGCTGTTCTGTCATCGTTGGGCTCCTTTGCCTGCAGTGTGATGTTGGGACGAATTGGTTTTCGGCGTCACGGTGTTCCGGACAGTCGGTGGGGTCATTTCGAGGTGAACCAGTCGTCCGGGTTCGCTCGCATATCCCAGAACATTCCCGTCATGATCTCCGCGCCCTGCTCGAGGATCGATACCAGTGCATGTTCATCGGGTGCGTGCTGGTTGCAGCCCGGGTAGGAATGCGGCACCCATACGGTCGGCAGCCCGAGCACCTCGGCGAAGACGTCGTTCGGGATCGTTCCCCCGAGGTTCGGTTCGACGGCGACTTCGAGTCCGGTCGTCTCGCGGATCGATTCCACCGCCGCCGTGACGACTCGTGCTCCCGGGTCCAGGCGCGTGGCCGGCATGCAGTGTTCGAACTCGACCGCGACCCCGTGGATTCCTTGTTCCTCAAGGAAGGCCCGGACTCGGTTCTCGAAATCGCTGACATCGGTGCCGACGACGTATCGCAGCTGCATGCTCGCCGAGGCGGCGCCGGGGATCGCGTTGACGACCTGAGCCGGATCGCCCGCGGCGAGGGCGAGGACCTCGAGGACGTTGAATGCGAAGACCCGTTCGGCAGGGCTGAGCCCGGGCTCGCCCCAGTCCGGGTCGGTCTCGGGGGCTCCGTCTTCGACGACGTCGGGCAGCTTGGCCACCGCGTCGAGCACCGAGGCGGGAGGGGCGTCCGGACGCAGAGCGGGAATCTGGATGACTCCGTTGCCGTCGACCAGAGCGTTGATGGCAGCGGCGATGACCGTGGCCGGATTGCGCAGGCGACCGCCCCAGTTTCCCGAATGGTGGTTGCCGTCGCATTCATGGGCGATGAGTCGGAAGTTCAGAGCCCCGCGGGAGCCGAGGAACAGTGTGGGCACCTCGGCGGCGATCCGCGGACCATCGGAGGCGAGGAAGAGATCGGCTGCGAGGTCATCGGCGTGTGCGGCAGCGAAGGTTCGCAGCCCCTTGGACCCGGCTTCCTCGGCAGTTTCCATGAGGATCGTGACGTTGTATCCGAGCCTCGCCTCGGCGGCGCGTCCCTTGGAACCGAGGCCCTCGATCACGGTTCGCAATGCCACGGTGTTCACGCTGTGCTGTCCCTTGTTGTCGGCGGTGCCGCGACCGTACAGGCGGTCACCGTCACGGGTGAGCACCCAGGGGTCGAGGCCTTCGGCCCACTGCGCGTCGTGCGCGAACTGCACATCGGCGTGACCGTAGAGCAGCACCGTCGGCAGGTCCGGGTCCTCGACGCGCTTGGCGATGAGCAGAGGGTGTTCGTCGGATTCCGGGTTGTCGTGGATGGTCGAAGCGAAGCCGAGCTCATCGAGCTCCGGAACGATCTCTTCGCTGAGGTAGGTCAGCGCTGCCGGCCCGCCCCCGGGAGCTTGGCTTTCGGTGCGTCGCGCGACCCGCCTGGAGAGTCGGTCGATGAAGTCGGTGCTGCGGACGAATTCGCCTGCAGTTCGGGCCAGCTCGGCTCGGGTTTCGGGGGAATCTGCCGCAACCCTGCGGCCGGTGTTCTCTGGGTTCATGACTGTCAGCATCGCCCAGGCGCAGGCTCAGTGACACCCGGATCCGTCCACTCCCGGGTGCATTTCCTGCACCGAGGTGGTGCGTTCGGTGCACCACCGCCGTAGCCTGGAATCGCCCCCAACCGAAGGATGACCACGATGACCGATCTGCGCAGTCTCAAGACCTTGCTCGCCGTCGTCGAATACGGGTCGATCCATCTTGCGGCACGGTCGATTTACATCTCCCATTCCACGGCCAGTCGGCAGATCAGAAGTATGGAGGAGCATTACGGCACACAGCTCTTCGAACGGTCGAGCTCGGGAGTCTCTCCCACGCCTCAGTGCCTTGCCGTCGCTGATTTCGCACGCCGGACCATCGCCGAGTCGGAGCTGCTGGCCGACTCCTTCGGTGAGTACTCGGGCGCCGTCGAAACGGTCTCGATCGTGACAAGCACCGGTTTGGGCCAGACCGTCGTCGCCGATGCCGTCAACCGCCTGATGCGCACGACCGACAGAGTCCAGATCAGCATCATCGACCGCGGCTCTGTCGAGGCTCTGCAGGTGCTGCGGAATCGGCAGGCCGATCTCTGCGTGAACTTCTCGGTCTCCAGCCAGGAATTCGGCACTCTGCCCGGAGTGCGCAGAGTCGCCGAAGTCGAGGCGGCGAACTTCGCGATACTCGACGAACAGCACCCGCTGGCGGGGCGTTCCAGTCTCTTCATCAGAGACATGATCGACTATCCTGTCGGCACTCTGCCGGCGGGAAACACAGCGAGGATGCGCATCGAACAGGCAGTTCGGGCCCAAGGGCAGGTCTTCTCACCGTCGCTTGAGGCCACGTGTCCTGTTCTCATGGTGCGCTCGCTGACAGGAACGTCGATGATCGCCATGATGGCCGGTCGGACCATTCCGACGAACCTCAATGCGGTCGGCTGCAAGGCGATTCCGATCATCGATCCGGATATCGAATCACGCTACATCCAGGTCCTTGAAGCAGATCCGCGCCGCGAATCCCACGGCCTCGACCTCGTAGTGGAGGCTCTGCAGAACAGCCTCTGATTCCTAGCGAGGTTTGGAACCTCACGTTCCACCACTTGGATCTTCGGCGACAACGACGCCAGCCTCCAACGATAATCGAGACATGAGCAATGGAGCCGAGACGACAGCACTGACGCAGCCGACCTTCCCATTCAAGGCACCGGGAACTGCGGTCGTCCACGCGGGTCCGCGACACAGTTCCCGCATCGTCTCCGTCCCGACCCGAAGCTCTGAGCACCTCGTCGAACTCTCGGAGGGCGCGGACCTGTTCGCCGCTCTCGAGCAGTGTCTGACGGACTTCGCTGTTCCCGGCATCATGGCCGACTTCGTCTCCGGGCAGTTCGGCCGCATCGACTATGTCCACCCGGCTTACGGTCCCGACGCCGAGCACCCGATGTCGTTCACCGAGGCGTTCATCGTCGACGACCCCACTCAGCTGCGCCACGCATCTGCGACGATCGGCTTCCGCGAAGGCACACCGTTCTGCCACATCCACGGCTCGTGGACCGGCGCCGACGGCGAAACCAAGGGCGGACACCTGCTGCCGGGCACTTCGGCAGGACCGGCCGGGCTGAGGATTCGGCTCTTCGCTCTGTCCGATGCCCGGCTGATCAGCGAGGTCGACCCCGAGACTGGGTTCTCGGCCTTCGCTCCAGCTCCCGCCCGCACAATCCCGTCAGCGCTGGCCGAGCGTGCTGTGGAGCCTCCGCAGTCCACGACGAGCGCGGTGCCCACGCCGCCCCCACCCGATGCCGTCGTCTCCCGCGTCCGTCCCGGTGAGATCCTCGACGAGGCGGTGCTCGCCGTCTGCCGAAACGCCGGATTCGACTCCGCCGAGGTGACCGCGAGCCTCGGCAGTACGACCGGAGCCGTTTTCGTAAACGGCAGCGCCCCGTGGCCAGCCGTCGAGTTCACGCACCTGAGCGGCACCGTAACTGGAGCGCAGAGAGCGTCCCCTCAAGTGATTCTCTCCGGCGAGGTCGTCGACGTCGCCGGAGAGGTCAACTCGGGTGCCCTCGCAAATGGTGCCAACCCGGTGGCGGTAACCTTCGAACTCTTCGTCCGCCGAATCAGCTGAGCGAACCAATCCGTGATGTGCGCGCTTCACAGTTCCCGTTGTCTCAAAAGACTTCCGACCGCCCGGTCAGCGTTCACCTCCCGCTTCTGCGAGAGATCTCCTGCAGCAGACGTTGCTCTGCGTCCTCACCGGCAGTGATCCCACGGGGTATGCGCAACACGAAGAATGCACCGAGGGCCCACCAGAGACCGAACAGGATATACGACATCGGGCTGATCGATGCCGGCATTCCCGGAATGTAGAGGGCAACGAGCCCGACACAGAAGATCACTGCCACGATCCCAAGTGGTATTCCGCCTTTTCGTCCACCAGCGAGGAACGGCCGATTCATCTGGGGCTCGGTAAACCGCAGTTTCACGAATACGATGCTGACCAGTAGATAGGTGATGACAATGCTTGGTGAACCCGAGTCCACGAGCCAGCCGAGCATTCCCTCACCAAAGAATGGGGCGATGAACGATAGGGCACCAACGAACATGAGTGAGTTGGATGGTGTCTTGAACTTAGGATGGATCCGCCCAAACCATGCGGGAATCATCCCCGACTGCCCCATTGCAAGAAGCAGGCGAGAAGCCCCCAGAAGCAGCGCGATCCAAGAAGTGAGGATGCCCGCAATTCCTCCCGCGATGAGCACATTGGACATGATCCGGCTGTCGAATAATGCGCCCATCGCGTCAGCACTTGCCAGGTCGGATTCGACCAGCTCCTCGATGGGGAGCGCCGAGGAAGTCGTGAGAATCGTCATTACATACCAGGCCGTGGCAATGAGGACCGAAGTGACGATGAGGAAGCCGATCCGGCGAGGCGGCATTCGGAGTTCTTCGGAGGCTTGCGGAATGACATCAAATCCGACGAAGAGAAACGGGACAACTATCAGAACCGTAAACAGACCGCTCGCATCCGTGAACAGAGGCTGCATGTTCTCCACGGTCCCGCGGCTCGACGAACCGAATACCATCAGCAGGCCCACAGCCACGAGAAACACGACGACGAATGTTTGCACGATCCCTGCAGAGCGCACACCGATGATGTTCACCCCGGTGATGACGACTGCGGCAATGGAACCGACAAGCGCCCAGGTCAAATAGACTTCCGATCCGAACACTTCCCACAGATGAATGTGGTCGAGCGTGGGCACAATATATTCGACTGTGCGAGGAAGCGCCACCGCTTCAAAGGCGACGATTGTGATGTATCCACCCGTAATTCCCCATGATCCGAGGAATGACCATCGCGCTCCCATGCCACGCATCAGGTAGTGGTGTTCACCGCCGACCTTCGGCATAGCAGCGGTCAATTCGGCGTATACCAATCCGACCACTGCCATGATGAGCCCACCGGCGATCATGGCGATGACAGCGCCCAAGGTGCCGCCTCCGGCTATCCATCCACTGGTGAGTACCACCCACCCGAAGCCGATCATTGCACCGAAGCCTAGGGCATAGGAATCGAAGATTCCCAATGCCTTTTTGAGAACTGGTCTTTCTGTTGGACTTTCGACGGTCGTTTCGGTCATTGTTCCTCCGATGCTCACATCATTGGTCGCGGAATCCGGCAATTGGCCGATTGGCTAGTTGTCGATGGTATTGTGATCCGCATCAAAGGACAACCCTGGACAATCTGTTGAGTAGCAAAGGTTTCACCTATGACACTAAGCCAACTGCGTGCTTTTCTAGCCGCGTGGGAATTCGGAACGTTCACCGCAGCCGCTGAAGAATTGGAGGTGTCTCAAGCTTCAGTATCTGAACTCGTAGTACGTCTCGAAACTGAGCTTGGAGTACAGCTGTTTGTCCGCGGATCGAGGCGCCTGAAACCGACCAGCGCCGCGACCGAGTTGCGAACACACGCTGAAAGCGCATTGGGCGCAGTCGAGGCGGCGACACATTCAATGCGGTCACTCAACTCACTGGAGTCCGGAGAAGCAACATTCGGCGTCCCCCGGAATGCCAATCATTACGGCCTATCGGACCTTGTCCTCACGTTCCATACCCGGCATCCAGGTGTGCGCATTCGAATGGTCGGGCTCAACTCCGAGGAAGTAGCACGTATGGTCAGAGACGGGCAGATTGAGGCCGGCCTGGTCGTCCTTCCGATTCGAGATACCGAGCTCGATGTGGAACCGCTCTTCGCCGACCGGGTGCTCTACGCGACGACGCGGCGAGAGAAGAATGCAGGCCCTGTAGAGATCGATGACATCATCGCCGATGACCTCGTTCTCTACGATGCCCACAGCGGATGGGATGACCCTACCCGACGCCAGCTTTGGGATCGCGCTCAAGGCGAGGGGGTCCGCCCTCAGCCCACGATCGAAGTAGAACATGTCGAGTCGGCGCTGAGCCTCGTCGCCGCAGGAGTCGGTGGAACACTCGTCAGCGCCTCGCTCGTACGCAACCGTCGCCTCCCTAAGGGAGTTCGAACCTTTGAGTTCGCCGAACCGTTTGAAGAGACGCTGGCCCTGATCAAGCGAGAAGGGTCCGGCTTATCCCTAGCCACAAAGACCATCGTCGAACTGGTCAGAGAAACGATTGCCCCACCGACCGGAGCCAAACGAATTCGGTCCGGATCGATGGGGCAATCGGCCTCGACTGTTCAGACAGAGGCGCGATAACGCTCCACGCGGTACGCTGCGGTACGCGAATGCGCCTCCATGCCTTCCGAGTCCGAGATGACCTGCACCGCTTCTGCGACCAGCGGAGTCGCGGGCTTCTCGACACGTTGGTACGTCAACGGCTTCACGAATCGGGAGACAGACAATCCCGCACTGTGTTTCGCTCCGCCGGCCGTTGGCAACGTATGGTTCGTCCCAGCCATACCCTTGTCCGAGTATGCAACGGTGCTCCATTCTCCGATGAAGATCGAACCGTAGTTGGTCAACCGGGCATGATACCAGTCGTCGTCCTTGGTGAGCAGTTCGAGATGCTCGGGAGCAAGATCGTCCATCATAGCAGCGGCCGTTTCGCAGTTGTCCGCGACGAGTATTGAGCCGTAGTCGCGCCATGCTGCCCCAGCAATCTCTGCCGTCGACAAAGTCGACAATTGATCGTCGATCGCCTTGCTGACCTCATCGGCCAGACGGTTGGATGTCGTAATCAAGGCCGCCGGGGAATTCGGTCCGTGCTCCGCCTGCCCCAACAAGTCGGCAGCGACAATCTCTGGATCAGCCGAGTCATCCGCAATGACCGCCACCTCTGAAGGACCGGCAGGAAGATCGATAGCCACTCTTCCGAAAAGCTGCCGCTTCGCTTCAGCGACGAAAGCGTTCCCTGCACCGACGATCATGTTTGCCGGTTCATCATCCAGCAACCCGAAGGCGAGGGTCGCCAAAGCCTGGACTCCTCCCACAACAAAAGTGCGATCGACGCCCGAGCAGTGGGCCGCATACAGAACCGCACTGTTGGGCTTCCCATCCGGCTGAGGAGGGGTCGCGGCCGACACATGAGGAACACCGGCCGCCTTCGCCACTCCGACGGACATGAACGCACTGGCCGTCAGAGGAAAACGGCCCGCCGGTAGATAAGCGCCTACGTGACCGATCGGCACATACTTCACGCCACAGGTCACACCGGGAGCAGTCTCGAATGAGAAATCAGTGAGATGCCGCCTGCTCTCTGCGGCAAAGGCTCGAGTGCGCTCAGAACCCAGCTCTATGGCTTCGCGCAGGTCATTCGGCAGTGAACGACCGCTCGAAGCGAGAGCCTCAGCAGTGACTTCAAGGTCACCGTCATAGTTGTCGAGCTTCTGGCTGTATTTGCGGACCGCATCCAACCCACGGCGTTCGATCTCCAAGAGCATAGAACTCACCGTCTCGGCGACCTTCGGATCGTACTGAGCAGAGGGGGTGTGACTTGGCTCCTTCCGAAACGCAATCGAGTGAGCATAAGTGTCTAGCGCATGTTGTGTATATCTCATGCCTAAACTTTAGGAATTCATCAATCATCGCTCAACCCTATACTGACCGTGATTTCGTACAGGATTTCCTTTTACCACGGTCGTGAGGTCGGACATAACGAATCTACGGCGGTACGCGAACTGCCGCCCTCACGACATCACGGCCCCGCCGTCGACCCGGAGGATCTGTCCCGTCGTGAACGCGGCACCGTCGGTGGCGAGGTAGGCGACCGCCTCGGCGATCTCATCCGGCCGTCCCATCCGATCGAGCGCCTGACCTGAGGTGTCGTAGGTCTGTCCGACGGTGAGCGCGGATTCGACCGGCCCCGGCGCCACCGAATTGCAGCGGACGCCCTGCCGTCCGTACTCCTTGGCCACCCACTTCGTCAGCGCGATGATCCCGCCCTTGCTCGCCGCATAGGCCGGTCCCGACCGAGCTCCGGCCTCCCCGTCGGAGACCGCTCCGCCGTTGATGCCCGAGATCGACGAGATGTTGATGATCGAACCGGTGCCCGCATCAGACATGTGCGGGTGGACGGCGGCCTTGATGAAGTTGAACGTCCCGCCGAGGTTGGTCTCGATGTCACGCTGCCACTGCTCGGCGGTGATCTCGTCGATGCCGATGCGCGCGGCCGTGCCCGCATTGTTGACGAGGATGTCGAGTCCCCCGAACGTCGAGACGAACGATCCGACCGCAGCCGTCACTTCCTCGGCATCGCGGACGTCGAGTGAGAACGCGGCGAACCGCTGATCCGGGTACTCCGAGGCCAGACGGGCGGCCGCCTCCTCGGCGCCCTTGAGGTCGACGATCCCGACCGAGGCGCCCCGTTTGGCCAGTGCCGATGCGATGGCCAGACCGATGCCCTGCGCGGCACCGGTGACCAGCGCGGTCTTGTTCGTGAGCAGATACGGTTCCATGTTTCTCCTTGACGAAAGATTGAGTGAAGCGCCGTCCGGCGACAGGTCGAACTCACCCGGCACCGGCAAAGGCGCCGATGCCGCGACAACGGCCCCGACTACCCGACCCCGAGCAGGTCGGGCAGCCAGTTCGAGATCGCCGGGATGTAGGTGATGAGCAGCAGGGCGATGATCGCGCAGATGAGGAACGGCACGACTCCGCGCACGACCTCCTCGAGTTTGATCTTCCCGATGCCCGCACCCACGTAGAGGTTGAGGCCGACCGGTGGGGTGAACAGTCCGATCGCGAGGTTGACGGTCATGAACACGCCGATCGTCGTCATGTCCACGCCCACCCCGATGAGGATCGGCACGAGGATCGGGATGAACAGGTAGAACGCGCTGATCGCGTCGACGAAGGCGCCGACGATGAGCAGGATGATCGTGATCGCCGCGAGGATGAGGTACTTGTTGTCCGTCACGCCCAGCACTGCCGTCGAGATCCGATCGGCCACCCCTTCGACGGTGATGACATAGGAGAAGAGGCTGGCGACGCCGACGATGAACATGATGACCGCGGTCGAGACCCCGGATTGGAGGAACACCTTCGGCATGTCCTTCCAGGTCAGCTCCCGGTAGACGAACACCCCGACGATGAGCGCGTACACGGATGCGACGGCTCCCGCCTCGGTGGGGGTGAAGATTCCGCCGTAGATCCCGCCGAGGATGATCACCGGGATGAGCAGGCCGGGGATCGCCTTGACCAGCGCGGTCATGATCTCGCCGAACCCGCCTTCGACGTCGACCGTGACCGTCGGATCCACAGATCCGACGCCCGAACCGGTGGATCCGGAACTCGCCGAGGCGGTCCTCCCCTTCGTCGTGAGCAGCTGAGTCCTGCCCCCTGCCGCACCGTCACCCGAACCACCGTTCCCAGCGGAATCGTTCGCGACCGAACCGGCACCGACCGAACCGGACGCAGACGTCACCGTCGCTGCGGACCCTGCGGCCGCCTCGGTGCCGGGCTTGGCCTTCACCGGCAGACCGGCCAGCTCACGCACCCGCGGGACGAACAGGGCGGCGATGAAGAATGCTGCGGCCATGATGATGCCGGGCACGATGCCGGCGATGAAGAGTCGGGAGATCGAGATCGACCCGAACTCGGCGGCGACGACGGCGAAGATGATGAACGCGATCGAGGGCGGGACGACGATGCCCATCGACCCGGAGGCCGCGACGAGGGAGACGGCGTGCTTCTTCTGATATCCGTTGCGCACGAGCGCGGGGATGAGGATCGCACCGATCGCGGCCACGGTGGCCGGGCCGGATCCGGAGATCGCGGAGAAGAAGAACGCGGAGATGATCGTCACCGCGGCCAGACCGTGGCTGAACCGACCGAAGATGAGGAACGCGAGGTCGACGAGTCGCTGCGAGATGCCGGTGTACTGCATGACGATGCCGGCGAGGATGAAGAACGGGATCGCCAGCAGCGTGCCCGAACTCATCGACGGGAACATCACCGAGGGCACGACGTCGAGGACCTGCACACCGTCGGTGGTGATCAGTGTGACGACGGCGGACAGGCCGAGGGCGAAGGCGACGGGGATCCCGAGGCCGAGGAAGAGGAAGAAGCTGCCGAAGAGCAGTAGCGCGATCATTTGCGGCCTCCTTCGAATTCGGACGAGAATTCGTCGGCGTCGATGGTCGGTGCGGCTTCGCTGGCGAGTCTCTCCATTACCGCCTCGGCGGAGGTGTCCTCATGCAGAGCCGTCCGCAGGGCCTGGATGCTGCGGAAGATTCCGAGCAGGCCGGCCAGGGGGATGGACAGGGTGAACAGCCATTGCGGGATGCCCAGCGACGGGGTCGCCCGGCCGCGCAGTCCCTGCGCGATCGTCATCTCGCCGCCCCAGATGAGGAGGACTGCGAGGAAGAGAACGATGAGAGTGGTCCCGGTGATGAGCAGGACGCGGCGGGTCCGGCCCTTCGCGTTCTCGACGAGGTAGGTGAAGCCGAGATGCGCGCCGAGGCGGATCCCGACGACGGCTCCCATCATCGTGAGCACGACGAGGAGGTTGATGGTGATCTCTTCGGAGAAGGCCAGCGAGGCCTTGAAGATGTAGCGGGAGAGGACGTTGACGAAGGTGACGAGCACGATCGCCATGAACGAGGCGATGATGACCCAGTCCTCGAAGAATCTGATGGCTCTCATCTCACAGTCCTTTCGGGATGAACGCCTGGGCCATGTCCGGTCCCCAGACCTTGCGGTATTCGTCGTAGATCGGTGCCAGCTTCTCCCGGAAGGCGTCCTTCTCCTCGTCGCTGAGTTCGTTGACCTCCATGCCGGAGTCCTCGAGTTCGGCGATGAGCTTCTCTTCGCCGTCGCGGTTCTTCTGGATCTGGAATTCGTTGGCATCTGCGGCCAGACGGCTCACGAGCTTCTGGTCCTCGGGAGTCAGGGAGTCATAGAGGTCCTTGTTGATGCCGAGGATGAGCGGGTCGTAGGAGTAGTTCCACAGCGTCAGATACGGCTGGACCTCCTGCAGGTTCGAGGAGTAGATGACGTCGATCGGGTTCTCCTGACCGTCGATCGCGCCCTGCTGCAGGGCGGTGAAGACCTCGCCGAAGGGCATCGTCGTCGGGTTCGCGCCGATCTGCCGGTAGAGGTCGGTGTACATGCCGAAGCCGGGGATGCGGAACTTCAGGCCCCGCATGTCATCGGGGGTGTGGATGGGCCGGTGCGTGTTCGTCAGCTGCCGCATCCCGGATTCGCCGAAGCCGAGCAGGTGCACTCCGCGTTCGGCGAGGTAGTCGCCGTAGACGTCTCCGCCGGCTCCGGCGAGCGCCTTCTGCCCGTCCTCGACGGAGTCGAAGACGAAGGGGGCGGTGACGGCGCCGAAGCGCGGATCGACGCCGGCGTAGATGATCGGCGAGTTATAGGAGAAGTCCTTCGCCCCGTCCATGAGCTGTTCGACTCCGGCCGTGGCCTCGCCCGCGGACAGGCGTTCGCTGCCGAAGACCTTCATCGTGATCCGGCCGTCGGTCTGCTCGTCGAGGTCCTCGGCGAACTTCTCCGCCGCAAGGTACCAGGTGCTCGTCGAGCCCGTGGTCACCGTCATCTTCCACCGGTAGCGCTGCTTGCCGTCGTCGGTGGTGCCGAAGTTCGTTCCGCACCCCGCCAGCAGCAGGGCGCACACCATCAGTACGGCGGGCCAGACGAGCATGGTCCTCGTCGTCCGTGTTCTCGGCACCATTGCCTCCTTCGTTTCCGTTATTTCACTGTCGTGTCGTGGTCGGCGGGGTCATACCTTCGCCGAGGCGGCCCGGTCGTTCACATTTACGTGCCCGACCGCGGCGGTCGAAGTCTCCCCCGCCGAGGCGGTGCTCGCCTCGGCGTTCACGTGCCCAACCGTCGCGGTCGGGGTCTCCGTCGCCGAGGCGGCCCATCCCGTCATCGTTTCGGCATCCCCGCATAGTGGGTCAGGCCCCCGTCGACGGGGATGAGCGTGGAGTTGATGTAGGCCGATTCGTCCGAGGCGAGGAACACCGCGAGATCCGCGACGTCTTCGGGCCGGCCCATCCTCCCCGTCGGCGACTGGGCGTGGCGAGCCGCGAGCATGTCGTCGACCGAGTCATAGTGGCCCGAGATCGAACGATGGATGAGCGGGGTCTCGATGAGACCCGGGGCGATCGAGTTCGCGCGGATACCTTCGGAGGCGTACTGCGCGCCGACGACCTTCGTCAGTTCGATGAGTCCCGCCTTCGACGCCGCATACGCCGGGTAGTCATAACCCATGTAGCGCATTCCGCCGACCGAGGACACCGTGATGATCGACCCATGACCGGCTGCGCGCATATGCGGCAGGGCATGTTTGATCGCGGCGAACGCCCCGGTGAGGTTGATGTCGAGGGCGCGCCTGAAGCCGTCGGTGTCGAGGGTGTCGACTCCCCCGTTGACGACGATGCCGACGTTGTAATGGAGCACGGTCGGTCCGCCGAGGTGGCCGGCGCAGTGGGCGAATGCCGCCGCCAGAGAGTCTTCGTCGCCGACATCGGCGACGACCGTGGTCAGCTGGGCGTCGAGATCAACCCCACCGAGGTGGCCCCGCTCAATCGTGACCGCGCCGTTCGAGTCGGTCTGGGCAGCCGCCTCGGCGAGGGCCCGTGTCGCTTCGTCAAGCGCCTTCGGGTCGCGGTCGACGATGCAGACTTTCGCTCCCTCGCGCAGGAATCCGATCGCAGCGGCGAAGCCGTTGTTCACCGCCCCGTCCGGGGTGCCGCAGCCGATGGCCATGATCGTCGTGCCGACCAACCTACCCGTCGGCTCTGACACGGCTGCCGTCTCTGTCGTGTTCATCGTGCGCTGCCCCGTCCTTGCGAGTATTCGGCCTTGAGTTCCTTGCGGGCGAGTTTGCCGTAGGCGGTCACCGGCATGGTCTCGACAAAGTGGATCTCCTTGGGCACCTTGTATTTCGCCAGTCCCGACTTGCACAGCGCGGTCAGCCGTTCGGTCAGGTCACCGATGCTGCTCGCACCCGCGGCACCTCCCCCGTCCCCGTCGCTCTCTTCGCCGCCGGCGCCGAACTCCGCATCGCCACCGGCGGAGATCTCCGCACGTTCGATGACGGCCACGCCGATCTCGCCCCACTGCGGGTCGGGAACGCCGACGACGACGGCCTGGGCCACCTCGGTGTCGGTGAGGAGGAGTTCCTCGATCTCGCGGGGGTAGACGTTCGAACCGCCGGAGATGTACATATCGGACTTCCGGCCGGTAAGGAACAGGTACCCGCGGTCGTCGAGGTAGCCGACGTCGCCGGTGTGGAAGAGTCCTCCGGCGAAGGATTCGGCGTTCGCATCGGGGCGTCCGAGGTAGCCGGCGCACACGGTCGGTCCGGCCACGCAGACTTCGCCCTGAACGCCTGCGGGCAGCTGCGTGCCGGTTTCGTCGACGATGACGATCTCGACTCCGGTGCGGGCGCGGCCGCAGGTGCCGATTCCGGCGTCGTCGACGGGGATGGCTCCGTGATCCTCGGGGCGGAGGATCGTGATCGCTCCGGTCACCTCGGCGAGTCCGAAGTACTGGACGAGGCAGGGTCCGAGTCGGTCGAGGGCCCGGGCTTGGTCGGCGGCGAGCATCGGGGCTCCGGCGTAGATGACGCGCTCAAGGGTGTGGTCCTCGGGCCCCCGGCCGGTCGGGTAGCCGGCGGCGATGCGGTTGAGAATCGTCGGGACGGTGAAGGCGTTGGTGATTCCGTAGGCATCGATGGCCGGCCACAGGGACTCCACGCTGGGTTTGCCACCGGGGTGGATGATCGACGGAGTGCCGCCGAAGACCTGCCCGAGCATGTGGATGCCCGCCCCGTGCGACAGCGGCGCGAGCACGAGGGAGGCTCCGGTCTCATCCTCATTGGGGAAGAGGTCGCAGCGGTGGTTCATCAGCACCGCGCCGAGGTGGCGGTGCGTGAACGTCGCGGCCTTGGGTCGGCCGGTCGACCCGGAGGTGAAGAAGTACCAGCAGGGGTCGTCCTCCTCGACCGCCGAGTCGACGGGGATCACGGGAGCTCCCTCGGTTCCGGCCGACTCGGTGGAATCGACCGCCTCGATGCCGCTGGGCAGCTCCCCGACCCACAGGACGAGGCCGGTGAAGCCGGTGTCCTTGAGCGCCGTGACGAAGTCTGAATGGGAACGGTCGGCGATGACGGCGGCGGGGGCCACCTCGGCGCTGATGCCGAGCAGCTCCTCGGTCGACAGGGCCGCATTCGGTGGGGCGATGACGCCGCCAGAGCGCAGAATCCCCCAGAAGGACTGGACCACCTCGGCGTGGTTGGCCGAGACGAGGAGGACGGTGTCGCGGCGGCCGACGCCACCGGCCTGCAGGGCGGCGGCGAGCGCCTCGGCGCGGGCGTCGAGTTCGGCCCAGGTCCAGCGCTGCCCGTGATCGTCGTCGACGACGGCGAGCCGGTCGGGCAGACGCCGGGCGGTCTGGGTGAGGAAGTGAGAGACGTTGACCCCGCGCCGATGCGTGGGCGTGAAATCCTTCGCCGGGGAGGTCTGGGAGATGGCGCGCATCAGCGGACGCGTTCGAGGACGGAGGCGAAGTTCGACACGGCCGCACCACCCATGTTGAAGACGCCGGCGAGTTCCGGGGCCTCGATCTGGATGCCGGGTGAGCGGCCGGTCAGCTGGGCTGCGGCGAGGGCGTGCATGGACACACCGGTGGCACCGATGGGGTGGCCCTTGGCTTTGAGTCCGCCGGAGGGGTTGACCGGCAGCCGGCCGCCGACGTCGGTGGCGCCGTCGTCGAGCAGGGTGTGGCCGTGGCCGGGGGCGGCGAGTCCGAAGGCTTCGTATTCGAGGAGTTCGGCGATCGTGAAGCAGTCGTGGGTCTCGAGGAAGTCGAGCTCGTCGATGCCGATGCCGGCGGTACTCAGTGCCTGTTCCATGGCGGCTCGGGCGCCGGCCATCTCCAGGGGGTCGCGCTGGGACAGCGGCAGGACGTCGTTGGCGTTGCCCATGCCTCGCCAGGACACGGCCTGCGGGGCTGAGGCGGCGACATCCTCGGCGGCCAGGACCAGTGCCACGGCTCCGTCGGAGACCATCGAGCAGTCGGTGCGGCGCAGGGGTTCGGCGACGTACGGGTTCTTCTCGCTCATGGTGTTGCAGAACTCGAACCCGAGGTCCTTCTGCATGTGCGCCAGCGGGTTCTGCGATCCGTTGGCGTGGTTCTTCGCGGCGATCTTCGCCAGCGCCTCCGAGTGGTCGCCGTAGCGGTCGAAGTACTGGCGGGCGATCTCGCCGAAGACTCCGGCGAAAGACTTGAAGTGCTCCTCCTCTTCCCGGAAGCTGGCACTGAGCAGCACTTCGTTGACGTCGTGGCCGGAGGCCTGGGTCATCCGCTCGGCGCCGATGACCAGGGCAGTCTTGTGGCGGCCGGCGGCGATGGAGTCGTGGGCGGCGAAGATGGCTGCGGAGCCGGTGGCGCAGGCGTTCTCGTGCCGGTGGGCAGGTGTGCGGGCGAGTTCGGGGAACACGGTGCCCGGCAGGGCGGCTTCGAAGCCTTGGCGGGAGAGTCCATTGTTGAAGACGCCGACGTGGATGACGTCGATGTCGGCCGGTCCCAGTCCCGCCTCGGCGATGGCGTCGCGGGCGACGTCGGCCATCATCTGGGGCAGCGGTGATTCGGACCGGCCGAACTTGCCGTGGGACCAACCGATGATTGCAGGTGAGGACATGGACACTCCTTCGGGTACCGGGCTCGCGGGGTGCCTGGGACCGGTGTTCGCAACTCCTTGTCCAAGGCGAGCGCTCTGCACGAGCACTGTCCCCTCATACTTTCCCGGTCCCATCAGTCGGTCAACAAAAATCCACCATATGGAACATCGGTGTCATGGCTGGCCGTCCATTTCCCACTCGCAGCCGCGACTCGGAACCTGCCGCTCCGGCAAACGCCCCTCCTCTTTGAATGAGGTCACTCCGCCGAGGCGATTTCGCTGAATCAGCGGTTTCGCCTCGGCGGAGTGACCTCAAACACTGCCTCTGCCCGCATCCCTCCCGGCCGTCCCGAGCTCGGCCATCGTCGCCGTTGCCGCACGGGCTGCAGCTGCCCACTGGCGCTTCCCCGCTTACCCCTTGAGGCGCGTCATCTCGGGGTCGAAGAGCGGCTCCGCGGTCACCGTGGCCGGCAGGCGACGGCCGAGGTACTCGATCTCCACGGCGTCACCGACCGACAGAGTGTTCGGCAGCCAGGCGTAGGCGATCGACTTCCCGATCGTGTATCCGTACGCCGCCGAGGTGATGTAGCCGTCCGCGACACCCGTCCCGACCGCTCCGTCCGACTTCGCCGAGGCGGTCCCGCCGTCCGCGACACCCGACCCACCGACCACGTACACCGGTTCCATGCCGAGTACGACATCGGACGGTACGTCAAGCGTCAGGCAGGTCAGCTTCGTGGCCGCGGCCGCCGCCCGCTCGGCCAACGCAGTCTTGCCGATGAAGTCGTCGGTCTTCGAGGCCTTCACAGCGAACCCGAGTCCAGCCTGGACCGGTTCGTGTTCGCTGGTCATATCGGTGCCGAAGGACCGGAACCCCTTCTCCAGGCGCATCGAGTTGAAGGCTTCGCGTCCGCCGGCGATGATGCCGAACTCCTCTCCGGCTTCCCACAGCACGTCCCACAGCCGCGAACCGAGGTCGGCCGAGGTGTAGATCTCCCAGCCGAGCTCACCGACATAGGACAGGCGCATCGCCGTGACGGGCACGCCTCCGAGCACTGCGGGCTTCGTGCGGAAGTATTTGAGCCCGGCGTCGCTGAAGTCCTCGTCGGTGACCTTCGCGATGACGTCCCTGGCCAGGGGGCCCCACAGCCCGATGCAGCAGGTTCCCGGGGTCGTCTCGCGTACGGTCACCCACTTCGACGGGTCGACGGCCGACTGGTGCTTTGCCGCCCGAGAGATGGCGGCGAGGTCGATGTTCGAGTTCGCTCCCACCTGATAGGTCTCCTCGTCGAGGATCGCGACCGTGATGTCGCTCGTGATGCCGCCGGCCTCATCGAGCAGCAGCGTGTAGCTGACCGCTCCCGGTTTGCGCAGCATCGACGAGGTGGTCATCCCGTGCAGCAGTTCACCGGCACCGGGGCCGGTGACCTCGAAGCGTTTGAGCTGGGTCATATCGAACATCGCCACCGAGGTGCGCGTCTTCCACGCCTCGGCCGCGGCGATGGGCGAATGGAACTGATCCGCCCAGGCGTCCCGCTCCGGCGCCGCCCATTCCGCGGGCATTTCCTCGAGCAGGGCAGCATTCGAGTCGAACCAGTGCGGCCGCTCCCAACCGGAGGTCTCGAGGAAGAACGCACCGAGCTCCTCCTGCTGCCTCCGGAACGGGCTCGAGCGCAGGTCACGCGGGGAGACCCGTGGCTGCAGAGGGTGGATGATGTCGTAGATCTCGACGAAGTTCTGCTGCGAGGTCTCGCTGACGTAGTCCGGTGTCGTCTGCACATCCTCGAAACGGTTGAGATCGATGCCTGACAGGTCGGTCTTCGACCGTCCTTCGGCGATGAGCTCGGCCACGGCGCGGGCGATGCCCGCACCATGAGTCACCCACACCGCCTCGGCGACGAAGAATCCGTCGACCTGACGGGACTGTCCGACCAGCGAACCGCCGTCAGGGGTGAACGAGAAGATGCCGTTGAAGCCGCGCTGGATCTGCGTCTGAGCGAGTTCGGGCAGCAGAGTCTTCGTCGCCTCCCACTCGGGGGCGAAGTCGTCCGGAGTGAACTCGAGGCTCGACGGCATCCGTTCGCTGGTGATCTCGTCGGGATCGTAGGTCGGCAGGGTGTCCAGATCGACGGGCATCGGGCGATGAGCATAGGAGCCGATGCCGATCCGCTCTCCCCATTCGCGGTAGTACAGGTCCTTGTCCTGGTAGCGCAGGATCGGGGCCTGCGCACCGGCCGGCTTCTCGTTCTTGCCGATGAGCGAGGGCACCTCTGTGGTCCAGGCGAACTGATGCCCCAGCGGCAGCAGCGGGATCGGGGTGCCGACCATCTCACCGATCTTCGGCCCCCAGAATCCGGCGCAGGAGACGACGATGTCGGCGGGGATCCGGTCGTCACCGGCGATGACGGCGCTGACCCTGCCCCCGGTCGTCTCGATGTCGGTGACGGTGGTCCGGTCGCGGAATTCGACTCCGGCGGCACGGGCGCGTTCGATGACGAGCTGGGTGCCTTTCGCGGCCAGCGCGAGCCCGTCGCCGGGGGTGAGCAGCCCGCCGTGGACCATGTCCCGGTCGAGCATGGGAAAGAGCTTTGCGCACTCGTCGGCGTCGATGACGTCGGCTTCGACCCCGTAGGACCGGTTCCAGCCGGCCCGTCGGTGCAGGTCCTGCAGCCGGTCGGAGTTCGTCGCGATCTCGAGTCCGCCGACGGGCAGGAACGAGCCGCGACCGTCGGGTCCGGTCAGCGAGGTGAGCTTGTCGATCGTGTACTGCGCGAACTCGGTCATCGACTTCGATGGGTTCGAGGAGAAGACGAGCCCCGGTGCGTGCGAGGTCGACCCGCCGGGGATGTCGAGCGGGCCCTGCTCGATGACGAGCGTGTTGGTCCAGCCCAGCTGCGCGAGTTCGTCGGCGAGGTTGGCGCCGACGATGCCGGCTCCGATGATGACGACTCGAGGTGATGAGTTCGGCACTGAGTACTCCTTAGTGGTGAAGATTGTGGGGGCTGATATCGCATCGGACGGCCGGGCCGTGACCGCGGCTCAGGCGTCGATGACGAGGTCGGACTTCGCCGTCGAGCAGCAGGGCAGGAATTTGCCCGCCTCGATCTCGCGGGCGCGGATACCGCCCTGGTGGTTCATGTCGACTTCGCCGTCGAGCTTGACGACCTTGCAGGACCCGCACATGCCCTCCTGACAGTTCGCGGGGATCTTCACCCCCGCTTTCCGCGCGGCATGGAGGACCGTCTCGTCCTCCCCGACGCATACGTTGAGGCCGGTGCGCACGAACGACATCGTGTGCTCTCCCTGACCCACAGTAGGCAGTGCGGCCGGGTCGACGACGGCGATTTCGTCATCTTCGCCCGACTCCCCCGCCGAGGCGGCCGCCCCGTCCCCAGCCGGGACCGCGGACCCAGCGTCGGTCGCTGAATCGGACCCCGGCTCGGCGGGGTTCTCATCGGTGACGCCGACGACCTCGATCTCGACCTCGTCCTCGACGGGCACGACCGCCTGGGCGTCGACCGCTTCGGTCGGCGCTCCGACGGCCTCGACCGGACCGGCGGCGTCGTATTCGGGTTCGTACATGTCCAGCGCTACCGGCTGGGACTCGAAGTACTCCTCGGTCGAGGCCGCGATCTCCTCGGCGATCTCGCCGGCGATGGCGACTTCCTCGGCGTATTCGGCGCGGATCTCGCGGTCGCCGGAGAAGAATTCCATGAACACCGAGGTGTCGTCGACGCCGACGTCGCGCAGCAGGTCGGTCGCGGAATTGAGGTACCCTTCCGGGCCGCAGGCGAAGACCTGCCGACCGTTGGCGTCGGGGACGAGCTCGTCGAGCAGCGACGCCGACAGTCGTCCGGTCCGTCCTTCCCATTCCTCGCCGCATTTCCGATCGCCGAGGCAGTAGATGACCTTGATCCGGAAGTCCACGTTCGCGAGGAAGTCGAGTTCCTCGGAGAAGGCGAAGGAATCAGGGGCCGCACCGTGGTACAGGAGGACGACATCGGCCTGTCCGGGCAGCGAGTGGACGGTCCGGACCATCGACATCAGCGGGGTGATCCCGGCTCCTGCCGCGAGCAGCAGGAATCGGGCCCGCCGATCGTAGTCGGCCAGGTGGAAGGCGCCGACCGGGCCGAGCATGTCCAGGGTCGTGCCGGGGCGGATGTTGTCGTGTACCCAGGGCGAGACCCTGCCCTCGGGGTCGCGTTTGATGGTGATCGAGAACGTCCAGGGTTCGGTCGGGGCCGACGAGATCGAATAGCTGCGGGACACCGGTTCGGCGCCCGGACCGTCGATGGGGAAGTCGATGTTGATGTACTGGCCCGAGCGGAAGGCCAAGGGCGCCCCGTCCATGCGACGGAAGACGAAGACCATCATTCCTCCCGCCTCGGGGATGGTCTCCACACATTCGGCGGCGAACTCCTGCGGGTGCCAGGGACCGAGCGCGGTGGCGGCTCCGGCCGGACCCGTGGCGCTCGAGAGCACCCGGTTCCACGGCATCTCCAGTCCGCGCACCCGCTGGGCCAGCGGCAGCGCGGGCACGGCGGAGGACCTCATCCCACGTGCTCCCGCATCCGCTGCACGTACCAGCTGATGAAGGCCTCGACCTGGTATTCGCTCTTCATGTACGGACCCTGCTCGTAGAACGGACTCGCCGCTCCCTTCTGGCAGAGTTCGACGAAGTTCTTGTCCTGCAGGTTCGTCTGCTTCCAGGTGTGCGTGAGCGATTCGAGGTCGTAGTCGACGCCTTCGACGGCGTCGTCGGCGACGAGCCAAGTGGTGCGCACGAGCGTCTTGGTCGCACTGATCGGGAACGCCGCGAAGGTGATGACGTGATCGCCGAGGAGGTGGAACCAGGAGTTCGGCTGCAGGTGCATCGAGCAGCGCCCGAGGCGGAAATCCGGCAGATCGCCGAGCAGCTTCTTCGACAGCCGGCGCCCGTCGGCAGAGAACGACTCACCGGCGCCGTCGAGCGATTCGCGAGAGATGCGGATGCCGCCGACGCGGGTGTCGAGCTCTTCGACGACCTCGTAGGGCAGACCGTAGCGGCGGCAGCGGTACTCGAGGGAGGCCTGGGCCTGCTGATTGCGGTCCCAGACGTCTTCGAGGTGCGGCGGGATGGTCTCGTCGGTCAGGCCCCAGGTCGGGAACAGCGAGCAGGCGAGTTCGGGGTGGCCGTCGCAGTGGTAGCACTCGCGGTTGTTCTCCATCACGAGCTTCCAGTTGCCCTCTTCGACGATGTTCTGCTGGTAGGCGACCTTCGTCTTCTCCAGCTCGTGCGGGGCGACATAGGGTTCGAAGATCTTCGCCGTCTCGTGGAAGTCCGTCGGCGGTTCTTCGGCCAGGCAGATGAACACGAGTCCGGCGGCGATCTTGCCGTGGGCGCGCTTGAGCGAATAGCAGGACTTGTCGAAGGTCATCTCTCCCGGCGCCGAGGCGTGGATGAGGTCGCCCTCGGGAGAATAGGTCCACGAGTGGTAGCCGCAGACGAGGTTGCCCGTCGTTCCCTGCGACTCCGTGAGTACGCGAGCGCCGCGATGCCGGCACACATTGTGGATGACGTTGACGCCGCCGTCGTCGTTGCGGAGGACGATGATCGAGTACGGCCCGTAGTCGAGGGTGACGTAGTCGCCGGGCTCGGGGATCTCGGCGACGCTGCAGGCGAAGACCCAGTGCTGGCCGAAGACGCCCTGCATGTCGAGGTTGAACAGGTTCGGGTCCGTGTAGAACGGCGCTTCGAGCGAGAAGCCGGTCCGACGGGTGTCGAGCCGGATACGGGCCTCATCGAGTCTGTCCTCGGTGAATCCGGCGGGGAAGCCCTTCTTCGTCGGTGCCAGATTGGTAGCGGTCAATTCTCATCTCCCTTGATGTCTGCCGATCGTGGTCTCACGACGCTGCCTACGCCCCTTCGACCACTGTCCTCGAACCCGGTGAGCTCGATCACGGATGACACATTAGCGAGCTTCACCCTGCAGGAAAAGCGCGAGATTCTGTTTCATACCGTGCGGAATCAATGCATAATCGTGACCATGATCGATCCGCGGCTGACCACCCTGCGCACCTTCGCCGAATGCGGCACCATCGCCGCCACCGCCGAACTCACCGGATACTCTCCCTCGGCGGTGTCCGGGCAGCTTCGAGACCTGCAGCATTCCTTGGGCATGACGCTCTTGGTCAAGGACGGGCGCAGCCTGCGGCTGACGTCGACCGGCCGCTACCTGGTACGCCGTTCGGATGCTCTCGCAGCGGTGTGGGAGGACATCCGCGCCGGTGCCCTGAGTGCCGGAGACCAGGCCCCGAGGCACTTCGGCATCGGGGGATTCTCGACCGCTTCGTCGAACCTCCTCGCACCCCTGGCCGCGAAGCTGCGCACCAGCCGACCCGAGGTCCGCGTCCATGTGGTCGAAGCCAGCCCGACCCGCTGCTTCGAACTCCTCGTCGCCGAGCGCATCGACCTGGCCGTCATCGTGTCCATGCAGGGCCATGTGCAGGTCGAAGAGGATACGCGCTTCGAAAGCGTCGACCTCCTCGACGACCCGCTCGACGTCATGGTCCCCTCCGACCACCCGGTGGCACGGCGGGAGTCGGTGACACTGGGCGAGCTCGCCGGGGAGGAATGGATCACGGCCGGCCCGGGCTCGCCCTATCACTCACTCTTCGTCGCAGCGTTCACGGCAGCGGGAGTGACGCCGTCGGTGGCGCACGAGTCGGCCGAATGGGAGACCTCGGCCGCCCTCGTCGGCGCCGGCATCGGGGTCAGCCTGCTGCCGCGACTCGCCAGCCTCGCCGGCGAGGACAACGTCAGTCGCGTCCGCCTGACCGGATCCGGTCGACTGAGCCGGAAGATCATCGCCGCCATGCGCGCCGGCAGCCGCCGGTCGCCGCTCATCCGGGATTCCCTGCAGCATCTGCGTACGACCTCCCAGTACATCCTCTCCACGCGCCTGCGCGACGACGCCTGACGAGGATCGCGCCCGGCGGAGGTGACGAATTCGCCGGCCTCGAATGAACTTCGGCCCGGGGCTTGACAGAGTCCGATCTGGACGGCGAGACTGCTTCTAAGTCTGATGTCAGACTGATATTTCAGTGAGATCGATGGACTCCCGTCCGTCACACTCACATGTCGAACTCCCACGCATTCGCACTCATGGAGGCTCAACGATGAGCAATAGGGCAATCAGCTACGCCGGTCCCGGGAAGGTCGAAGTCGTCGACACCGACTACCCGGAATTCGTCCTCAAGGACGGGCCCGGGGTCAACCCGGCGAACGTCGGCCGCAAGGTCGATCACGGCGTCATCCTCAAGACAGTGGCCACGAACATCTGCGGCTCCGACCAGCACATGGTCCGGGGCCGCACGACTGCTCCGGAGGGCCTCGTGCTCGGGCACGAGATCACCGGGGAGGTCGTCGAGGTCGGCCGCGACGTCGAGTTCGTCAAGGTCGGTGACCTCGTCTCCGTTCCTTTCAACATCTCCTGCGGTCGCTGCCGCAACTGCAAGGAGGGCAAGACCGGAATCTGCCTCAACGTCAACCCCGACCGTCCGGGTTCGGCCTACGGCTATGTCGACATGGGCGGATGGGTCGGCGGACAGGCCGAATATGTGCTCGTGCCCTATGCCGACTGGAATGTCCTGAAGTTCCCGGACAAGGACCAGGCGATGGAGAAGATCCTCGACCTCACAATGCTCTCGGACATCTTCCCCACCGGTTTCCACGGTGCCGTCAGCGCCGGCGTCGGTGTGGGTTCGACGGTCTACGTCGCCGGTGCCGGTCCGGTCGGAATCGCCGCAGCCACCTCGGCGCATCTGCTCGGTGCCGCATGCGTCATAGTCGGCGATCTCAACGAAGACCGTCTGGCCCAAGCCCGCGGATTCGGCTGCGAGACGGTCGACGTGTCCAAGGGTGACCCGAAGGACCAGATCGAGCAGATCCTCGGCGAGCCCGAGGTCGACTGCGGAATCGACGCCGTCGGCTTCGAGGCCCGCGGGCACGGCAAGGACGCCAGCCACGAGGCGCCGGCGACGGTGCTCAACTCGCTCATGGACATCACGCGGGCCGGCGGCAGCCTCGGCATCCCCGGTCTCTATGTCACTGGCGACCCGGGAGCTCCGGACGAGGCGGCCAAGGAAGGGTCGCTGTCGATGCGCTTCGGCCTCGGCTTCGCAAAGTCGCATGTGTTCGTCACCGGCCAGTGCCCGGTGATGAAGTACAACCGGGGACTGATGCAGGCGATCCTGCACGACAAGGTCTCGATCGCGAAGAACGTCAACGCAACACCGATCCGCCTCGAGGATGCCCCGCAGGGCTACGCGGACTTCGATTCGGGCGTGGCGAAGAAGTTCGTCCTCGACCCACACGGCCTCATCTCCGCCTGAGTTACGTTTCACGGGCTCTAGGTGGTCATTCTGGTCACAGAATTTCGAATCGACCGTGACCAGAATGACCACCGAGGCCGCAGCCCACGGGCTACTCTGCGAAAAGTGGTCGCTTTCGGATAGTGCGCGCCGAAATATAGGTCGTAACCGGATACTCAGGAGGCTCTGAAAGTATCCGGTTACGACCTATATTTGGCTTCCGCAACTGGCCCTCAGCCCCGCTCATCCTCCAGCCGCGCGAACGCCAAGTGAGCGAGCGCCGCGGCCTGGTCGCCGAGCAGACCGTCGTCGAACTGCACGCGCGGCGAGTGGTTCGTCTCCGCGTCGGGGTCGATGCCTTCGGGCGTCGCGCCGAGGAAGACGAACGTGCCGGGCACTCTCTGCAGCACGAAGGAGAAGTCCTCGGACCCCATTCGCGGATGCTCCATCTCGACGACCCGCTCGGCTCCGAAGACCGAGCCCAAGCGTTCGAGCGCGACCGCTGACTCGGCGGGATTGTTCACGGTCACGGGGAATCCCACCTGGAAGTCCGCCTCGGCGGTGCAGCGATGTGCTCTGGCGATGTTCTCGGCGATCTCGGTCACCCGCTCCTGCATCAGTCCCAGAGATTCGGCCGAGAGGAAGCGGATGGAGGCGGTGAGCTTCGCCGAGTCCGGGATGACGTTGCTCGCCTGCGCGGCTTCGAGCTGGGTGACCGAGACGACGACGGGGTCGAAGATGTCGAAGGACCGGCCGGTCATCGTATTCAGCGCCAGCACCACCTCGGCGAGGACGGGCACGGGATCTCGGGTCGCCTGCGGTTGGCTGCTGTGCCCGCCGGCGCCGTGGATGGTGACGGTGAGATCGGCGAATCCGGCCATGAGCGGGCCGCCCTTCGTCGTGAAACGACCCCGCACATCGGCTTCGACGTGGATCCCGTAGGCCGCGACGACGGGGACGCCGGCGGCCTCGAGCACGCCCTCGGCGATCATCGGTTCGGCCCCGCCCTCGACCTCCTCGGCGGGTTGGAACATGAAGATGATCGAGCCGGGCAGCTCCTCCCGGTGAGCGGCGAGCAGGCGGGCGGCGCCGACGAGGCCGGCCGTGTGCAGGTCGTGCCCGCACGCGTGCATGTTCCCGTTCGTCGACGCGAAGTCCAGCCCGGTGTCCTCGGCGACGGGCAGGGCGTCCATGTCTCCGCGCAGCAGCACCGCGGGCCCGGGCTTGCCGCCCTTGAGGACGGCCACCACCGAGGTGAGCGACTGGCCAGTGGTGATCTCAAGTCCCAGCCCGGCGAGTTCGTTGAGCACCGTGCGCTGCGTGAAGGGAAGATCGTAGCCGAGTTCGGGATTCGCGTGGAGCTTTCGGCGCAGGGAAATGAGTTCGCCGAGGTGGCCCTGAGCTTCGGTGCGGAAATCGGGGGTGGTCATGGGGCTCCTCATTGTCGGGGCGGGTGGTGGACGGCTCGCTTCGATGCGGGCGGCTCCAGCCGGATGCTGATACCAATCTATGCTCGCTTCGGCGTGTGCGCACCCTTGTTGCCGGTCACTGCCGGCAAGTAAAGTTGATCACCCGCGCCACTCGATGAGGAGACCGACCGTGCGCATCATCATCACTCAGAACACCACCCTCGACGGCCGCGTAGAGATGCTCGACGACTGGTTCGACCCGCAGGCCCAGGACGAGGAGCTCACGGCCGAACTCATGCGGCAGTCCGCGAACGAGGACGTGCTGCTGCTCGGTCGGCAGACCTTCGAGGACTTCCGCAGCTATTGGCCGCTGGTCACGGATGACACAACCGGGGTTGCGGCCCAACTGGACCAGGTCGACAAACGCGTCGTGTCATCGACGCTGACGGAACCCGGCTGGCAGAACACGCAGATCATCAGCGAAGATCCGATGCGGGCGGTCGCGCACCTGCGCGAGCAACCGGGCCGCGACATCATCGTCACCGGCAGCATCACTCTCGCCCACGAACTCATCTCGGAGGGCCTCGTCGACGAGTATCGGATGTTCACCTACCCCGTATGGCAGGGCCGCGGACGCGGATACTTCCACGACGGAGCACACTCGGCCAGGCCGCCTCGGCTCACGCTCATCGACTCGAAGGCTTTCCCGAGCGGCGTCACCTACTCGGCCTACGAGCCGAGCGCGTGAGGGACGCCCTGCAGCCATGACCGACCCGACCACCCCTCACGCCGTACCGAACATGACCTTCCGACCATCGGGGTCCTCGACGGTGACGACGACCTCGTCGACCTCGATGAGCGGCACACCCGTTCCCTTGATCCGTTCGAGGAACTCCGCCTGATCGGGGATTCGGAAGTACAGATGGGTGAGATTCGACTCGGCCACGGGCGGGAACGCGTAGTCGGCGAACGCCTCCGCCCCGTGGAGAGCGATCTGGATTCCCTCGGCATCGATGACGAAGTACGTGTAGTCCTCATCGCCTGCCGTCTCGAGTGGAAGATCGGCGATCTCGCGGTAGAAGGCGGCGGTCGCCTCGGGGTCGGTGCAGGTGAGGAACACCCCGCGAAACGTCGATTCCATGGCCGTCTCCCTTCGCTGCGGATGGCACGGACCGTGCTCCGTGCGATTCCGGTAGCCGCAGTGTACCCGCCGAGGCGGCCGACCGTCAGTTCCCGACCGACGAATCCCCGTCGAACAGAAGGTGCCCGGAACCTCCGCGCTCGTACCGCCGCCGATCGCCCTTGCCAAGTGACGCACATACTCCACACATTCTTCGGGGAGTCCGCCCTGTTAGCCTGGCAGGCTGAAACCGATGAGCAGGAGTGAATGTGCGAACGAACCGGTGGCTGCTGGGCCTGGCCATGTCCGTGACCGTAGTGGGGCTGGCCGCCTGCGGAAGTCAGGGCGACGACGCGAAACCGCAGGAGTCCTCGGCCGCAGCCGAACAGTCCCCCGGCGCCGACTCCGCTCAGGACCAACAGGGTCAGCAGGGCAAGCCGAACACGAAGGACATCCCCGAGGTGGTCGCCGAGGTCAACGGGGAGAAGATCGTCAAGGACGACTTCGTCCCCCTCTTCGAGACCCAGTACCAGCAGATGCAGATGCAGGCTCAGCAGTCCGGCCAGCCGGTCGACGAGAAGGACCTGAAGAAGCAGACCGCTGAGAACCTCGTCAGCACCGAAGTGCTCGTCCAGGAAGCCGATAAGCGCGACATCTCGGTGACGGACAAGGACATCGACAAGGGGCTCAAGGAATCAGCCAAGTCGGGTCAGATGAGCGAGAAGGACTTCCTCAAGGCCATGAAGGACCAGGGCATGGATGAGGAGAAGGTCCGCTCGGAGCTGAAGAACCAGCTGAAGATCGAAGGCCTCGTCGAGGACGAGTACGGCGAGTTCAAGGTCAGCGGCGAGGAGATCGGACAGGCCTACGAACAGGCGAAGGCCCAGCAGGAGCAGATGGCTCAGCAGGGCGGCCAGGGCCAGCAGGAGATGCCGCCGATCGAGGAGATGCGTCCCCAGCTCAAGGAACAGGTGAAGAACCAGAAGTCCACCGAGGCGACGCAGAAGTACGCGAAGAAGCTGCGCAAGCAGGCCGACGTCACGATCCACCTCTGAGTTCTCCGGGTTTCCGGTCGGGCCGGCCCCGGCGGCCCTCACCCCTCAACCACGGATTCCGTCCCACTTGGCAAGAAAGTGCCGCCTTTTCTCAAGAAAACACTGAGTGTTCCTCGCATTTCTCTTGTGTGGAACTTACCCTGATGTGGACTATTCGATCGGTCGGATCACTGCCGGTCGTACGCTCCGTCCGCTGACCGGTGTCGACGGTGACACGAGTCTCACTGCAGAAAAGGACTTCCCGTGGCTTCCATTCTCACGCGCTCCGCGATCGTCGCGCCGAAGAACTTCAACCGGTGGCTGATCCCACCGGCGGCTCTGGCCATCCACCTGTGCATCGGCCAGGTCTACGCATTCAGCGTCTTCAAGATCCCGTTCATGACGCATTTCGACGCGGGCGAGGTCTCGATCGGCTGGATCTTCTCGATCGCGATCCTCATGCTCGGCATCTCCTCGGCCGTCTTCGGTCCCTGGGTGGAGAAGAACGGTCCGCGCGCCTCCATGGTCGCAGCCGGAACCTGCTGGGTCGTCGGCTTCTTCATCGCCTCGCTTGGCATCGTGACCGGTCAGCTGTGGCTGGTCTACCTCGGCTACGGAGTCATCGGCGGAATCGGCCTGGGCATCGGCTATATCTCCCCGGTCTCGACCCTGATGAAATGGTTCCCGGACCGTCCCGGCCTGGCCACGGGCCTGGCCATCATGGGCTTCGGCGGCGGCGCCCTCATCGCCAGCCCGATGTCGAACCAGCTCATGGCCTTCTTCGGCGGCGGTGCCGATCCTGAGCACCTCGTCGCCGGTCTGACCCCGACCTTCGTCACCCTCGGCATCGTCTATGCCGTCGTCATCGCCGCCGGTGCCTTCGTGATCCGCGTCCCCCACCCCGAATGGACCCCGAAGGGCTTCGACCCGTCGAAGGTCGCAGCGAAGCCGATGCAGACGAAGGGCAACGTCTCGGTGCGCAACGCCATCCGCACACCGCAGTTCTGGCTTCTGTGGGTCGTCCTGTTCCTCAACGTCACCGCGGGCATCGGCATCCTCGAGAACGCCGCCCCGATGATCCAGGCCTACTTCGGCATCACCGCCGCCGCGGCCGCCGGCTTCGTCGGACTGCTCTCGATCGGCAATATGGGCGGCCGGTTCATCTGGTCGACGACGTCCGACTACCTCGGCCGGAAGAACAACTACATGATGTACCTCGGCGTCGGTGCGATCCTCTACCTCCTCGTCGCGCTCTTCGGCGGCGGTTCGATCATCCTCTTCGTGCTGGCCACCCTCATCATCATCTCCTTCTACGGCGGCGGATTCTCCACCGTTCCCGCCTACCTCAAGGACCTCTTCGGCGTCTACCAGGTCGGCGCTATCCACGGCGCGCTGCTCACGGCGTGGTCGGCGGCCGGCGTGGCCGGTCCGCTCATCGTCAACTCCGTCGTCGAAGCCGGGGAGGCGGCCGGAAAGTCCGGCCCCGCCCTCTACACTCCCGGCATGTTCATCATGGTCGGTGCGCTGGTCGTCGGCTTCATCGCCAATGCGCTCGTCCGCCCGGTCAGCGAGAAGTACTTCGAACGCGAAGAGGACGTCGCCGCCAAGCAGGCCGCCGCCCTCGAAGAGAACTGAAGGAAGGGTCCGATCATGAACGATTCCACCCCCGTCGCCCACGTCCCCGACTCCGGTTCACCGCAGTCGCCCGTCGGCGGCGCCTACAAAGCCGTCGGCTCCGTCCTCACCGTCGTCGTGGTCGGCGGCCTCGTCTGGGGCCTGTCCCTGACCGTGGTCAAGGCCGTCGCGATCTTCACCGGCTGACACCCTCGCCGAGGCGGCCCGCCCCCTCCGCGTGTGCCGATCCCCGGCAGAACCCCACCAGGTTCTGCCGGGGATCGGCATATTCAAGAACCGTTCTCGGCTCGCAGTTCACAAAGTCGAAGCCTCGCTCCAGTTGCGCCACAGCCTGGCCACAGCGTCCGGGTGCTGAATAGGAGTCATCAAGCACTCCCCCACAGCTGAGAAAGGCACAGACCATGAACGAGTCGAGGCGCACGAGGACGGCATACGCACAGAAGGGCATGCACAAGCGCCGCCTGGCGCTGGCGGTCACGGGTGCCGCCGCCGCGCTGGCGCTGACCGCCGGCGGCCTCACCGGAGTTCCCGCCTCGGCGGCATCGAATTCCGCTGTGGCTGCCGGCTCGGGCACGGAGATGCCCTTCACCGGTCAGCCCACCGACAACGGCAGCAGCATGTCTCCGGGCGTAGGCGGCAGCGCGTCTCCTGGCAGCGGCAGCAGCATGTCTCCGGGCACGGGAGGCAGCACGAGCCAGGAGGACGCCACCCCGGCGAGCGCGAAGGAGTCCACCGGCGTCGTCCTCATCGACACCCGGCTCGGCTATGAGAACGCCGAGGCGGCCGGCACCGGCATGGTGCTCAGCCAGGACGGACTCATCCTCACGAACAACCATGTCATCTCCGGTTCGACGAAGATCGCGGTCACCGTGGCCACGACGGGCAAGACCTATGAGGCCTCCGTCGTCGGCTCGGACTCGACGAAGGACGTGGCCGTGCTCAAGCTCAAGGACGCCTCGAACCTGCAGACGGCGACGATCGACGACGACTCCGTCTCGGTCGGCGACGATGTCACCGCCGTCGGCAACTCCGAGGGCGGCGGACAGCTGCAGGCCGCCGACGGACCGGTCACCGACCTCGGCGCTTCCGTCACCACGACAGCGCAGGCCACCGAGGATTCGGAGACGCTGGATGACATGATCGAGGTCCAAGCCGATATCGTCTCCGGTGATTCGGGCGGTGCACTGCTCGATGACGAGGGCGAGGTCGTCGGCATGAACACGGCCGCATCATCCGGCGCCCCAGTCGTCACCGGCTATGCCATCCCCATCGAGACCGCGCTGACGACTGCGGAGTCGATCATCGACGGTCAGCAGACGAGCACGAACACACTCGGCTATCCGGCGTTCCTCGGCATCGGCGTCGGCCAGTCCGATGACTCGGGACAGCAGGGTCAGTCCGGTCAGCAGGGCCAGTACGGCAGCGACGCGGACGGCCGATACGGGCAGTCCGGTGCTTCCTCGCAGACTGATGGCGCAGTCGTCGCCGGGGTCTACGAGGACACTCCCGCCGCCGAGGCGGGGCTCACCGCCGGTGACACGATCACCGCGATCGGCTCGACGCAGATCACCGACGGCACCGCCCTGTCCGAGGCCATCGCCGAGCACAAGCCCGGAGACACCGTGCCCCTGACTTGGACGGACGCCGACGGCCAGTCCCACACCTCGAATGTGACACTGGCCGAGGGCCCCGCAGCCTGAGGGGAAGATTGCCCAACCACCCCGGGCGAGACGTAAGATCGGGCCATGCCCGGACACGAAGACGCCTCGCCCGCGGAGTGGTCGCCCCGCACCCGGCACAACCGAGGGCGCCTCGACTGGTCGACGATCCTGCGCAACATCGCCCTGGCCCTGGCGCTGCTGGCCGCGGTGTGGGCGATCTTCAACGTCCGCCTGCCCTCGATCGACGTCTTGCAGGCCGATATCGCGGCCGCCGGCTTCTGGGGCTTCGGCGTCTTCATCCTCATCTACGCGGTCGTCGCCGCTACCCCCATCCCGGTGACGATCATGGCGACCGCCGGTGGTCTGATCTTCGGTCTGGCCTTCGGCACTCTGCTGTCGATGATCGGGGTCGTGCTCGGCTGCTGGGGCGGGTACTGGATCGCTCGGGCGCTCGGCCGGGAGACGGTGATGCGTCTGCTCGGTTCGCATGCCGAATCCGTCGAGTCCCGACTCACCGGCGGCGGGTTCTACGCAGTGTGCACCCTGCGCCTCATGCCCGGCTTCCCATACTGGCCGGTGAACTACGGCAGCGGGGCATTGGGAATCGACAGCCGCACGTTCCTCACCGCCACCATCATCTCGTCCCTGCCGGGGCAGCTCTCGCTGGTGGCCGTCGGCGCCTTCATCGGGGAACCGAATGTCCTGGGCGGCGTCGCCGTGGGAATCTCCTGGGCCCTGGTCATCACGCTCACGATCATCACGATGCGCCGATGGAAGCGCACTCGTGAGGCCTCGGCGGCGGAGGAGTCAGGGACGCAGGCGCCCGAGGATCGGACACCCGAGACCGACTGAACTCAGCCGAAGTTCGGTTTCCGCCTCTCTTGGAAGGCCCTGAACCCTTCGGCATAGTCCGGGGTCTGACGCGCCGATTCCTGCAGAACCGCCTCTTGGGCGAGCACCTCGACGAGGCTCGGCCGCTCGTCGGCGAGTTTCTGCACGAACCCCTTCTCCATGGCAAAGGCCTCGGCTGGTCCGGTGACGATCTTCTCCAGCTTCGATTCGACGAAGTCCGACAGCTCCGCGGCCGGGACCGCGCGGGAGACGACCCCGGTGGCGGCCGCCTCGGCGCCGGACATGAAATCACCGGTGACGATGAGGTCCATGGTCCGGTGGTAGCCGACCCGATCGAGGAACACGTGGTGGGCACCGGAATCGAGCATCGCGCCGATCGCGGCGAACGGGGACCCGAGCTTCGCATCATCGGCGGCGAAGATGATGTCAGCGGCCGCGGCGACACCGTACCCGAGCCCGAGCGCCGCCCCCTGAACCTGTGAGATCACGGGGATCGGCAGAGCCCGGATCGCTTGGAAGACGGGTGCGAAGATGTCGGCGAGGAAGGCGTGAGCATCATCGGTCTCGACGTCGACGTTCGCGATATCGCGGCCGGAGCAGAAGATCTTGCCCTCCCCGCGGATGAGGAGGACGCGCACGTTCGGGACCGCCTCGGCGACCTTGGCCACGGCGGCGGCGATATCGCGGAGGTTGTCCGCGTCGAGGGCGTTGCGGGTCTCCGGTCCGTCGAGGACGATCTCGGCGATCGGGCCCCGGTTCTTCAGCTGGATCTCGGTCATGGATGCTCCTTTGCGTGTCCTTGCGGTGGCGGCGCCTGCGGTGACGGACGCAGTCGCGCCCGTCACCAGGGGGCGCCGGGTGTCACCAGGTGTAGAAACCCTGCCCGGTCTTGCGGCCGAGTTCACCGGCGGCGACCTTGTCCTTCAGTATCTGCGGGGGTGTGAACCGCTCGCCGATCTCGGCGGCGAGGTGCTCGGCGATTCCCAAGCGCACATCGAGACCGACGATGTCCGTCGTCTGCAACGGTCCGGCCGGATGCCGGTAGCCCAGAGTCATGGCACGATCGATATCCTCGGCACTGGCGACGCCGTCTTCGACCATCCGCATCGCTTCCAGCGCCAAGGCCACACCGAGGCGGGAGGAGGCGAATCCGGGCGAATCCTTCACCGTGATCGCCGTCTTCCCCAGTGCCGTCACCCATTCCCTGGCGACCTCGACGAGCTTGGGATCGGTGTGGGTGCCGACGACGACCTCGACGAGTTCGGACACGGGCACCGGGTTGAAGAAGTGCAGCCCGATGAGCGCCTGCGGGCGCGGCAGGGCGGCGGCGAGCTCGTCGATCGACAGCGCCGAGGTGTTCGTGCCGATGCTGGCGGCCGGAGCGTGCTTCGCGACAGCGGCGAGCACCTCCTGCTTGAGTCCGACGATCTCGGGCACGGCCTCGACGACGAGGAGGGCCTCGTCGAGCAGGGTCGGGTCGCGGTCGACGACGACGGTTCCGGGCACATCGATGCCCTTGGACTGCGACTTCTCGATCGATGCGTCGATGCGCTGTCTGGCAGCGGCCACGGTGTCGTCGGTGTTCTCGATGACGATGACGCGAGCGCCGGCGGTGGCGAAGGCATGCGCGATCCCCGCACCCATCCGACCGCCGCCGAAGACACCGACGACGTCGGGGACGCGGGCGGTGGTGGGGGCCACCTCGGTGGGGGTGTCTGTGGTGTCGCTCATGCGTTGTCGCCTTCTTCTCGGGTGCGCGAATCGCGCTGCTGGTCGATCGCTTCGGTGGCAACGGCTTCGGCGCGTGCGCGCTCGGCCGCTTCCTGTTCGGCTGCCTTCTTCGCCTTCTTGGCCTCGCGTTTGGACAGGAATGCGTCCATCCGCGCGAACTTCTCTTGCGATTCGAACAGCACGGCCTGAGCCACATTGTCGATGAGCGGATGCGCCTCACGCGGTGCGTGGAACGCCGATTTGCTCAGCCGCACGGCCAGGGGTGCGAAGCTCGCAATCCGATCAGCAAGCGCCTGACCGGCCAATTCGAGATCCTCGGGGTCGACGACGTCATTGAGCAGACCGATCGCCTTGGCCTCATCGGCCTGCAGAGTGCGACTGGCGAGCAGGATCTCCTTGGCGCGGGGTTCGCCGACGAGTTCGCGCAGACGCCAGGCGGCTCCGGCGGCGGCGAGGATGCCCAGTCCGGTCTCCGGGTTGCCGATCTTCGTCGAGGGGGTGCCGATGCGGAAGTCCGCGGCGAAAGCGAGCTCGGCACCACCGCCGAGGGCGAATCCCTCGACGAGGGCGATGACCGGCATCGGCAGCTCCTGGATGCGGGTGAAGATCTTCGAGTTGATGCCGGCCAGGGCATCGTCACGGCGACGATTCCGCAGCTGGGCGATGTCCGCACCGGCGGCGAAGACTCCCGAGGTGCCGGTGAGGATCGCGACCTTCGGTTCGGCCTCGAGTTCGGCGCATACGGTGTGGAGGGCATCGACCATCGATTGGTCGATGGCGTTGCGCACCTCTGGCCGGTTGAGCCGGATGATCATCCGATCCTCGTAGCGCTCGATGATCACCGGCGAGGCGCTGTCTGCCCCCGCGCTCATGCACGCTCCAGCAGCAGCGCCGAACCCTGTCCGACGCCCACGCACATCGTCGCCAGGCCCTTCTTCGCCCCGACCTGTTCGAGACGGTTGAGCAGGGTCAGGGTGATGCGGGTGCCCGAACAGCCGAGCGGATGGCCGAGCGCGATCGCTCCGCCGAAGCCGTTGACGGTCTCCGGGTCGAGGCCGAGGTCGCCCATGCATGCCAGCGACTGCGAGGCGAAGGCTTCATTGAGTTCGACGGCCTCGAGGTCGTCGACGCTCCACCCCGCGCGCTCGAGCACCTTCCGGGTGGCGGGCACAGGCCCGATGCCCATGATCTCCGGGGACACTCCGGCGTTGGCGCCGGCGACGACGCGGGCGCGCGGGTTGAGTCCGTGCTTGTTCGCATAGTCCTCGGACACGAGTACGACGACGGCGGCTCCGTCATTGAGTGACGACGAGTTTCCGGCGGTGATGACCCCGCCGGGGCCGTGGATGGGACGCAGCTTGCCGAGCTTCTCCAGGGTCGAGTCGCGCGGTCCCTCGTCGGCGGTGACCTCACCGATGGGCAGGATCTCCGGATCGAAGCTGCCTGCCTTCTGCGCGGCCAGAGCCGACTGATGCGACCGATAGGCGAATTCGTCGAGGGCCTCGCGGGTCAGCTTCCACTTCTCGGCGACGCGCTCGGCCGTCTGCGGCATCGACAGGGTCGTGTCCTCACCGAAGACGGGGTTCGTGAACCGCCATCCGATCGAGGTGTCCCAACTCCGACCCGGCTTCGACCAGGCGCGCGAGGGCTTCTCGCTCACCCAGGGGGCGCGGGTCATCGATTCGACTCCTCCGGCCACGACCACCTCGGCGTCTCCGGCGGCGATCATCGCCCGCGCCGTCGTGATCGCGGTCATTCCCGAGGCGCACAGGCGGTTGACGGTGAATCCGGGCACGGATTCGGGCAGCCCGGCGAGCAGCACGGCCATGCGGGCGATGTTCCGATTGTCCTCACCGGCCTGATTCGCCGATCCGAGGATGACCTCGTCGATGTCGGAGGCGTCGATGCCGGAGCGTTCGATGACGGTCTTGAGCGTTGTGGCCACGAGGTCATCGGGTCGCTGGTCGGCCAGAACTCCTCCGTAGCGTCCGATGGGGGTGCGCAGTCCGTCCAGAATGAATGCCTCGGGCATGGGTCTCCTCGCTGAAGAGTTCGGGTAGGTGACATGGTACGGGCTTGCGCCCGAAGGAGTGCGGGCACGCGCCCGCTCGGGTTCGGGTCGCTCAGGAGTCGAAGTCGACGAGGACTTCGTCGCTGACGGGGAACGTCTGGCAGGTGAGGACGAAGTTCGCCTCGACCTCGGCGTCTTCGAGTGCGTAGTTGCGGACCATGTTGACCTCGCCGCCGCAGATCTTCGCACGGCAGGTTCCGCACACGCCGCCCTTGCAGGCGAACGGCAGATCGGACCGGGATTCCTGCGCGGAATCGAGGATGGTCTTGCCCTGCGACATCGCCGAGGTGGAGCGTTTGCCGTCGAGGACGACCGTGACCTCGCTCGTCGCACCTTCGACCACCTTGTCGGCGTGGACGACCTCCGGCGGCGGTTCGTCGACGTAGAAGAGCTCGAAGTGGATCTTCTCCTTCGGCACGTCGAACTCGGCGAGCACCTTGCGCGCATCTTCGAGCATGCCGAAGGGTCCGCACAGCCACACATGGTCCATGCTGCCGATCGGGACGATGGCGGTCAGCAGATCCCTCAGCTTCTCCTCGTCGAGGCGGCCGGAGAAGAGCTCGACATCGCGGGGTTCGCGGGAGAGCACGTGGACGAGGTCGAGCTGCTGGTTGCGGGCGTCCTTGAGGTCGGCGAGCTCCTCGGCGAACATCACGGTGTTCGTGTGCCGATTGCCGTAGAGGAGAGTCACCGAGGCTTCGGGATTGCTCAGTACGGTCGAGGCGATGGAGAGCATCGGGGTGATTCCCGAACCTGCGGCGATGCACAGGTGCCTGCCGCCGGCGGAGGCGTCGGCGCGGAAGCTGCCCGAGGGCGGCTGCACCTCGATCGTGTCGCCGGCTCGGACCTCGTTGACCAGCCACAGGGAGAAGAGCCCCTCGGGGACTTCGCGCACGCCGATGCGCGGAGCGGTTCCGGCCGGGGCGCAGATCGAGTAGCTGCGACGGTGCTCGGCGCCGTCGATGACGCGGCGCAGCGTCAGGGACTGTCCTGCCGCGAAGTCGAAGAGCTCGGAGTACTCGCCCGGCACGTCGAAGGTCACGGCGGCCGAATCCTCGGTGAGGTGGTCGACGGAGCTCACGGTCAGCGGGTAGAAGGCCGACCGGGAGAGTCCGTCGGCGGGCTCGGTGGCGGGGGCCGCCTCGGCGGTCTGATCGATCGTGTCGGTCATCAGATCTCCTTCACATGGTCGAACGGTTCGAGGCAGTCGTTGCACTGGTACATCGCCTTGCATGCGGTCGCGCCGAATTCGGAGGACAGCCTGACATCGTCCGATCCGCACAGCACACAGGTCACTGCCCGGCGGGTGGGCATGAGCGTCAGCGCCACCGGGCCCTGCCGGGCGGGTGCGGCTCCGGGTGGGGAGATTCCGGCATCCTTGAGCGCCTTCTTCCCGCGCTCGGTGATCCAATCGCTCGTCCAGGCAGGTGTCAGGGACACGCGCACCTCGGCGTCGGGGAATCCGGCGTCGAGGAGTTCGCGCTGCAGGTCATCGCGCATCGTCGCCATCGCCGGGCATCCCGAATAGGTGGGTGTGATGGTGGTGACGACGTGGTCGTTCTCGATCGTGACGTCGCGCAGGACGCCGAGGTCGAGCAGAGTGAGCATCGGCATCTCGGGGTCGGTCACACGTTCGGCGGCGGCCCAGGCACGGTCGATCGCCTCGGCGTCGTCGGCCGGGGTGTGAGCTGCACCGGCGGCGGTCGGGTAAGTCTCGAGCATGGCGGTCACCACTGCCCCTCCGGGTGCTCCCGGGCGACGACCTGCATCTCGGCGAGCAGCTTCGACAGGGCTTCCGTGTGGAGTCCGTCGCGGCCCTTGCCGCCGTGGACGCCGACCCCGGCCAGACCGCCTCGCTCGGGCCGGTCGATTCCGGCCGCGGCGAACACCTGGTCGATGATCACGGATGCTTCGTCGGCCACCTCGGCGGGGTCGACACCGATTCCGGCTTCGGCCACGGCGGCTTCGACCGGGTGGGTCTCGAAGAGTTCGGACCACAGCGGCCACAGACCAATCAGCGCAGTGACCAGGCGGGACTTCGACTCTTCGGTGCCGCGGGCCAGGGTGAGCACCCAGCGTCCGGCGAAGTCGCGGTGGTAGGACATCTCCTTCACGCCCTTGGCCGCGATGGCCGCGAGCACGGTGTCGCGGCTGCCGGTGAGGCGTTCGAAGATCGACAGGCGCCAGGTGGAGTAGATGAGGATCTTCGCGACCGCCTCGGCGAAGTCGCCGTTGGGGACCTCGGCCAGGCGGACGTTGCGGAAGGCGAGGTCGTTGCGGAAGTACGCGAGTCGGTCCTCATCGGGCACCGGGGAGCCTGCGGGCAGTTCGGGCACGAGCTCCGGATCGGCGGCTGCGGCGCGGGCGAGCAGGAGACGCGCCTGGCCGAGGAGGTCGAGGGCGATGTTCGCCAGCGCGATGTCCTCTTCGAGATCCGGGGCCATCGAACACCACTCGGAGATCCGCTGGCTGAAGACGAGCGCGTCATCGCCGAGCATCAGGCAGTAGGCGCCAAGGCCCTTGGGGTCGACGCCGTCGGGCACGGTCGTGTCGACACCGGCCAGGGGGTCTTCGAAGTCGGTGCCGAAGGCCCAGTTCGCGTCATTGACGAGCAGTCCGGAGTACGCGTTGTCGTGCGTATCGTGGTCGACGTTCGTGCCGGCTTCGTCGTGTTCGACGTGGATGGTGGGTTCGTTGTTCGCAGTCATCGGCTCGTCCTCCTCACATATGGGGGACATCGGAGGGGATGTCGTAGAAGGTGGGGTGGCGGTAGACCTTGTCGCCGCTGGGGGCGAACATCGGGTCCTTCTCGTCCGGGCTCGAGGCCGTGATATCGGCTGCGCGGACGACCCAGATGCTCACGCCTTCGTTGCGTCGGGTGTAGACGTCGCGGGCGTGGTGCAGTGCCATCTGATCATCGGCGGCGTGCAGGGATCCGACGTGGACGTGGTTGAGTCCGCGCTTGCCGCGGACGAAGACCTCGTAGAGCGGCCATTCGCCGCGGGGTGCCTTCGCCGAGGCGGCGTTGTCTTTCGCCGAGGCTGGGCCGGGGTTGGTCTCGGTCACTTCGCTGTCTCCTCGGGTGTGGTGGTGTCGACTCCGGCTGCGGGGGACGACGTTTTGGGGGCGGCCGCCTCGGCGGTCTGGTTCTCGGCGAAGGCGAGCGCGGCTTCGCGCACCCAGGCTCCTTCGTCCCACGCGCGCCTGCGGTGGGCCAGGCGCTGTTCGTTGCAGGGGCCGTTGCCCTTGACGACGTCCCAGAATTCGTCCCAGTTCGGGGTGGAGAAGTCGAAGTGTCCGCGCTCTTCGTTCCACTTGAGGTTCTCATCGGGGAACGTCACGCCGAGGGCCTCGGCCTGCGGGACGGACATGTCGACGAACTTCTGGCGCAGCTCGTCGTTGGTGTGGGTCTTGATGCCCCAGGCCATCGACTGCTCGGTGTTCGGCGAGTTGTCGTCGGGCGGTCCGAACATCATCAGCGCCGGCCACCAGAAGCGGTTGACCGATTCCTGGACCATCTCACGCTGGGCCTCGGTGCCGCGCATCATCGTCATCAGCAGTTCGTAGCCCTGGCGCTGGTGGAAGGACTCTTCCTTGCAGATGCGGATCATCGCGCGGCCGTAGGGGCCGAAGGAGGTCCGGCACAGCGGCACCTGGTTGCAGATGGCCGCCCCGTCGACGAGCCAGCCGATCGTGCCGACATCCGTGTAGGACAGGGTCGGGTAGTTGAAGATCGAGGAGTACTTCTGCTTGCCGGCCACAAGCTTCTCGGTGAGCTCGTTGCGCGTGGCCCCGAGGGTCTCGGCGGCCGAGTAGAGGTAGAGGCCGTGCCCGGCTTCGTCCTGGACCTTCGCCAGCAGGATCGCCTTGCGCCGCAGGGAGGGTGCGCGCGAGATCCAGTTGCCTTCGGGCTGCATGCCGATGATCTCCGAGTGCGCGTGCTGCGCGACCTGGCGGATGAGCGTCTTGCGGTAGGCCTCGGGCATCCAGTCCCGGGGTTCGATCCGATCCTTGGCCTCGATCGTGGCGTCGAACTGCTCCTGCAGCTGTGCCTCGTCGTGGCGGTTGTCGTTCACTTGAGTTGTCATGACCACTCCACCCTTGGATGTGCCCTTGTCAGGACCTGCCTCGGTCAGCGGCTGCCAACCTCGAATCGGTCCGACCATCGTAAGACCTTCGGCCCGGGGCATCCATTTACTGACCATTTGTTCTGTATTGTTGCCACAAGTGTCGCACACCCCGCGCCCGGGTGCAATGCCGCCCACGACGGAGTCGTCCCGCCGCGCCGCCGTGCCGTTCAGTGGATTGCTGGGTCGATCCACGGCGTCATCGGTGCCGAAACCACCGTGCATCGACCCAACAATCCGATTTCTGCCGCCGAGCAGCACTCTGGCACGACCGATTGACACCGCAGGACTTGACAGCGTCGGCGATCGGAACGATATTTATTGACCAGATGGTCGTTTATTCTCCGACGGGCTGACCGTCCGGGATCACGGGGAACTCTCACCGTCGTCCACACGCAGCGGCGCAGGCACTCCTCGTGCACCGGCGCCAGAACCCGCGACTCGAGGAGGAGCCGACTATGGGCCAGCCCGCCCACGATACGACGACCGCGGAGTCGGAGACCCCAAGCGACCCCTCCCCCACCGAGGCGGCTCCCGAATCTCGCACCGAGGCGGCCACTCCGCCCCCCGCAGATTCCCTCACCGAGGCGGGCCCAGAGACCGAGGGGGCCCACGGAACCAGTGCGTCCCCCGCAGATTCCACCACCGAGGCCGCGCCCGAGCTCACCGGTGCGGCCGCGATGTTCGCCAATGACCGGGCTTCACAGCATCTGGGCATCAGCGTCGATGACCACGGACCCGGCTGGGCCCAGTGCTCGATGACGGTCAGCGAGATCATGACCAACGGCCACGACATCACCCACGGCGGCTACGTCTTCCTCTTCGCCGACACGACCTTCGCGATGGCCTGCAACTACCCGGGCTCGATCACGGTCGCCTCGGGAGGGGACATCGACTTCCTCAAACCCTCGCACCTCGGAGACAGGCTCGTCGCCCGCGGCCGCGAAGTCGTCAGGCAGGGCCGCTCGGGCATCTACGACGTCACGGTCACCCGCGGCGACGACATCATCGCCACCTACCGCGGCCGCTCCCGCACACTGCCCGCTCGCAGGTAGACCCCGCCGCTCACCCGAACCGACGACCGGCACCCCGCCGAACGAACCCCACCGCACCACCCGTCGACGACCGGACACCGAAGCACGGTGGACCACCTCGGCGGTCTTTGGATCTGACACACAGAAGCTATTCGCAAGGAGACGACGATGACTGAGACCGACCTCGACGCCGGCGAACGGATGAGCCTGGACGAGCTGCGCGCCGACCAGCTGAAGAACCTCAAGACCTCGGTGACCACCGTGTACGAGAAGGTCCCCTTCTACCGGAAGGCCTTCGACGAACTCGGCGTCACCCCCGCAGACATCACGAGCCTCGAGGACATCGCGAAGCTGCCATTCACGACCAAGCAGGACCTGCGCGACAACTACCCGTTCGGACTCTTCGCCGTCCCGCAGGAGCAGGTCGCCCGCATCCACGCCTCCTCGGGCACCACCGGCCTGCCGACGGTCGTCGGATACACGATGGGCGATCTCGATCGGTGGGGCAGCCTCATCGCCCGGTCCATCCTCGGTGCCGGCGGCAAGCGCGGACAGATGATGCACAACGCCTACGGCTACGGCCTGTTCACCGGCGGACTCGGCGTCCACGGGGCGGAGCGTCACGGCTTCACCGTCGTGCCGATCTCCGGCGGTCAGACCCCGCGCCAGGTGCAGCTGATCCAGGACTTCAAGCCCGATATCATCACGGCCACCCCGACCTACCTGCTCACGATCCTCGACGAATTCCACAAGCAGGGCATCGATCCGACCTCGACGAGCCTGAAGACAGCGATCTGCGGCGCGGAGCCGTGGACGGACGAGATGCGCACGGAGATCGAGAACTCCTTCGACATCAACGCCGTCGACATCTACGGCCTCTCCGAGGTCATGGGCCCCGGCGTGGCCTGCGAATCCGCGGTGACGAAGGACGGCCCGACGATCTGGGAGGACCACTTCTATCCGGAGATCGTCGATCCCTTCACCGGCGAGGCGCTGCCCGACGGCCAGGAGGGCGAACTCGTCTTCACCTCGCTGACGAAGGAAGCGCTGCCGATCATCCGCTACCGCACGCACGATCTGGCGACGCTGCTGCCCGGCACCGCACGCCCGAACTTCCGCCGCATCTCGCGCATCACCGGCCGCTCCGATGACCTCATGATCATCCGCGGAGTCAACGTCTACCCCGCGAACGTCGAGACCGTGCTCTTCGAGTTCGCACCCCTGAGCCCGCACTTCCAGCTCGTCCTCACCCGTCCGGGTCGGATGGATGAGATGACCGTCGAGGTCGAGGCCCGAGAAGGCGTAGGCGCCGTCGAGATCGACGGTCTCGACAAGCTCGTGGCCGCCCGGATCAAGGAGCGCCTCGGCGTCTCCTGCACCATCGACATCAAGCTGCCCGGCGACCTGCCGCGCTCGGTCGGCAAGATGAAGCGCATCATCGACCGCCGCGAAGGCGTGCGCTGAGATGAGGCGCTGGGCATGCGCTGAGATCAGTCCTGCTGTGAGTGCTGAGGTCAGCCCTGCAGCGAGTCCTGCCGTGAGTGCTGTGACCTGCGTCGCGACACTCGCCGAGGTGGCCGATTAGACTGATGCGCATGCCCGAATCGTCCTCACCCGCGTCGACATCGCCCGGATCGACGTCGCCGACGTCTGCATCGAACGCTTCTTCTTCGACCACCCCCGCCGAGGCGACCGCCGCCGCGTCTGCCGCCTCCACCGGGGCGACCGCCCCCACCGAGGCGACCGCCAAGCGTTCGCGCCGCGGCCGTCCCGGCTACGACCGGGAGACGCTGATCAACAAGGCCACGGAGGTCTTCGTCTCCCGTGGCTACGACGGCACCTCCATGGACACGGTCGCCCGTGAGCTCGGCATCACGAAGTCAGCGATCTACCACCATGTGAAGTCGAAGGAAGAGCTGCTGCATCTGGCGATCAGCCGCGGGATCCGCGCGCTCGACTCGGCAGTCGAGACCGAGAGCCTGCGTGAGAACCTCACCGCGCTCGAGCGCCTGCAGCTGGCCGTGCGCGCCAGCGTGGTCATCCTCATCGAGTACCACCATTCGGTGACCCTGCTGCTGCGCGTGCGCGGCAACTCACCCCTCGAGCGCGACGCCCTCGAGGCTCGCCGCAACATCGATGCGAAGGTCCGTGCGCTCGTCGAAAGCGCCATCGCCGAGGGCGGTCTGCGCTCGGACTTCACCCCGGGTCTCATCACGCGCCTGCTCTTCGGCATGGTCAACTCGATCACCGAGTGGTATCGACCCGGCTATCCCGTCGACCCCGACACCATCGCCGAGGCGGTCACGACGATGGCCTTCCAGGGCCTGGAGAGCTGATCGCCTCCTCGGCTCTCAGCCGAGGTCGAAGCCGAGCGCCGACATCCCGGCGGCGACGACCCACTCCACCGTCCCGTCCATCTCGGCCAGCAGCTCCTCGCGCAGCGGCTCGTAACCGCTGATCACCCAATCGACGACGAGCTGGATTCCCGCTCCGACGAGCACATCGCCGAGGATGCGCCGCTTTTCGTCCGTGGCCATCAGCCCGGGGACCGACGCGGCCAGACGGTCGACCAGTTCGCCGCCGATCGACCTCCCATGTCGGCGATAGAGCTCGTCGACCCGCGCGCTGACCCCGAGCACTTCGAAGAGATGCACGCGTGCCCTCACCGGATCGGCCTGAGCCCAGTGGAGGAAGGCGGCGATGAAGCCGCGCAGCACCTCGGGGGCGCTGTTCCCGCCTCCGGCGAGCACAGTCGCGCGCAGATCGGCGACGACCTGCTCGTAGACCGCGCAGAGGAGGTCTTCGAGGGTGGAGAACGATTCGTAGAAATAGCGCTTGTTGAGGCCCGCGGACTCACAGACCGCCCCGACTGTCGTCGCCCGATACCCCTGGGTGCCGAAGAGGGAGAGGCCGGCCGCGATGATCTGCTCGCGACGAGCGCTGGTGCGCTCTGCGGCGCTGCTGCCGGCGTACTGTCGTCCCTCATCACTCACACTGTGATCTTGACAACATCGGCGAACGATTGCAAACTGGTACGCACTCGTACCAGAAAGGACGCCGATGAAGTCCACCTTTCCAGGAGACTCCGCACTCAATGCCGATCGCCGAGCTCGGGACCTCGCCTCCGTCACCGAAGGCGAGGTCGACCTCGTCGTCATCGGCGGCGGATTCACCGGCGTCGGGGTCGCCCTCGATGCGGCGGCCCGTGGGCTCAGCGTCGCCCTCGTCGAACGCGGCGACCTCGCCTCGGGCACCAGCAGCTGGAGCTCCAAACTCGCCCACGGCGGACTGCGCTACCTGGCCAAGGCCGACATCGGGATTGCATGGGAATCAGCCGTCGAACGCGGCCGGCTGATGAACACCATCGCCCCGCACCTCATCCGGCCGCTGCCGATGATCTTCCCGCTGCACCCGGGGATCGGCCGCGTCGAGGCCGCCGTGACGAGCGCCGGCTTCCACGCCGGCGACGCCCTGCGGATGCTCGCGCGCACCCCGAAGGAACTGCTCCCCCACCCCCGCCGGGTCTCGGCCGCCGCAGTCCGGCGGCTCGCCCCGACCACCGACGCCGCTGGTCTGCGCGGCGGACTGCTCAGCTGGGACGGCCAGCTCATCGACGACGTCAGGCTCGTCGTCGCCCTGGCCCGCACGGCCGCAGACCATGGTGCACGCATCATCACCTACGCCGAGGCGACCGACATCGAACCCGGCCGCGTGCACGTCAGGGACCGCCTCACCGGGGACGAGCACACCATCGGCGCCAAGCAGATCGTCAACGCCGCAGGAGTCTGGTCCGATACGCTCTCCGACGAGGTCGAACTGGCCCCCAGCAAGGGTTCGCACATCCTCGTGCAGGCCGCTCGCCTGGGCCACCCGGAGGCCGCGATCACCGCACCGGTGCCCGGTCACTTCGGCCGCTACGTCTTCGCTGTGCCGTGGCACAACGGTCTGGTCATGATCGGCCTCACCGACGATCCGCATCATGGACCGATCCCGGAGCGCGCCCACCCCGACGGCGACGAAGAGACGTTCCTCCTCGACACGATCAACGCCGTCCTCGGCGACAAGCTCACGCCCGAGGACATCGTCGGCAGCTACGCAGGCTTCCGCCCGCTGATCAAGAGCACGGGAGCGTCAGCCAGCGCCGACCTCTCGCGCAGGCACGCCCTGCTGCGCGACTCGCGGACCGGTGCGCTGACCATCGTCGGCGGCAAACTCACCGCCTACCGACGCATGGCCGAAGACGCCGTCGACGCCGTGGTCGAAGCCGGCGGCCTGTCGGCCGGACCGTGCCGAACCGCCGAACTCGGGCTCGTCGGCAAGGGCACCCCCGCCCCCGGCCTGCCCGAACGCCTGGTCGCCGTCTTCGGAACCGAGGCCGCGAAGGTCGCCGCCTACGGTGACGCCGACCCCGGCCTCAACGAACCGGTGAGAGAGGGGATCCCGCTGACCGGGGCGGAAGTCCGCTTCGCCGTCGAGCACGAACTCGCCCTCACGGTCGAGGACGTCATCGACCGGCGGTCCCGTTGGGGTCTCGTCGACGCCGATCGCACCGACCTCTATGACGCTGTGGTCCGGCTCGCTCCGGAACTCATCGCCGAATCACGACACGAAGGATGACGAACATGGACAACACTCGACCGCGCATGCGCTGGTGGGGCTGGGGCGAGGACGGCAACGACGGCCCCGTCAAGCCCGGCGCGAAGAAGATCCTCAGCAAGCACTGCGGCTGGCCGACCGGGGTCGATCACCCGCCGGTGGCACTCGAGGACGTCGCGCTGCCCGAATCGACGCTCACCGATGAGGTGCGCGTCCGCCTCGCCGAGACCGTGGGCGAGGACTTCGTCCGCGACGATCGTGCCGTCCGCGTCTCCCATGCGGCCGGGCGCAGCCTGCCCGACCTCATCCGTCTGCGCAGCGGAGCGCTGACCTACGCTCCCGATGCGGTGGTCTACCCCGCGTCCGACGCCGAGGTGGACGCCCTGCTGGCCGTGTGCAGCGAAGAATCCGTTGCGGTCGTTCCGTTCGGCGGCGGCACGAGCGTCGTCGGTGGCATCACCGCCGCCCGTGCGCAGTTCTCGGCATGCGTGAGCATCAGCCTGGCCCGTCTCGACAAGATCGTCGACGTCGACGCAGAATCGCTGACGGCCACGGTCCAAGCCGGAGTCTTCGGACCCGATCTGGAGGAGGCGCTGCAGGCTCGCGGCTTCACGCTCGCCCACTACCCCCAGTCCTTCGAATTCAGCACCGTCGGCGGCTGGGTCGCCACCCGCTCCGCCGGTCAGCAGTCGACCGGATACGGGCGCATCGACGAGAACGTGTACGGCCTGCGCTGTTCGACTCCGAACGGTCCGATCGAGCTGCGCACCACCCCGGCCACCGCGGCCGGCCCGAATCCGCGCCAGCTGTTGGTCGGCTCGGAAGGGACGCTGGGCATCATCACCGAGGTGACGCTGCGGATCCGCCGCACACCGCAGTCGAGCCTGGCCGACTCCTGGTTCTTCCCCGATTTCGCCTCGGGCACCGCGGCGCTGCGTGATATGGAGCAGTCGGGACTCCGCCTTGACATCGCGCGGCTCTCGGATGTCAACGAGACCGCGTTCGGGCTCTCTCAGCTCGGCAGCGAACTGCAGCGTAAGGGCATCCTCGCCTATCTGCGCGCTCGCGGAGTCTCGACTCCCTGCCTGCTCGTCGTCCGCTTCGACGGCCGCCCGGCCGAGAATCGCTCACGCCGGTCCGAGGCGCGGTCGATCGCCCGGAAGCACAAGGGCGTCAACCTCGGCGCGGTTCCGGAGACGACATGGGAGAAGCACCGCTTCTCGACCCCGTACCTGCGCGATCAGCTGCTGCGGGAGGGGATGATCGTCGAGACGTTGGAGACCTCGGCACCATGGTCGACGGTCGAACAGCTCCACGACACGATCAGCGTCGCCGTCGAGAAAGCCCTGGCCGATCGCGGGACACCCGCGTTCGTGCTCTGCCACGTCTCGCACCTCTACGCCTCGGGCTGTTCGCTGTACTACACGATCTTCGCCAAGCAGCAGATCGGTGCGGAGATCGCCCAGTGGAAGGCGCTGAAATCCGCGGCCGGCGACGCCATCATCGCAGGCGGCGGCACGATCACCCACCACCACGCCGTGGGCACCGACCACGCCCCCTGGATGACAGCAGAGACCGGTGGGCTGTGGCTGCGGATGCTGCGGGCGGCCAAGGCCGAGGTCGACCCCGCAGGCATCATGAATCCGGACAAGCTCATGAACGGACCTGCAAGGCTGTGAGCGGCGACCCCGAAGACAAGGACTCCACGGTCAGGGGACCCGCAGGCCCGACCGCCGACCGCTCGACCGTGCCCGTGATCCTCAATCCCACCGCCCGCAGAGGCGCCGTGCTCAAACGCATCGATCCGCTGGTCGAGGCCTTTGCCGCCCACGGTCTCGAGGCGCGGCTCGTGAGGAGCATGAGCGAGGAGCATGCGAAGGAGCTGGCCGCCGGATTCGCCGCAGATGGCGCACGGGTCGTGGGCGCACTCGGCGGTGACGGGATGGCGCGTTCGGTCGCGGCCGGCCTCGTGGATACGGATACATCTCTGGGCGTCATCGCCGGCGGTCGCGGCAACGACCTCATCGGCAAGCTCGGCATCCCCAAGGACACCGAGGGGGCCGTGGCGAACATCGCCGCCGGCCGCGATCAGATCGTCGATGTCCTCGACCTCGATGGGAAGGTCAGTCTCAGCAATGTCTGCCTCGGTCTCGACTCGACCGTCCAGCGCCACGCGAACTCGGCCAGGTACGTCAAGGGACGGTGGGTGTATCTGTACGGGGTCCTGCGTGCGATCCTGCCGCCGAAGAGCATCGAGCTGGAGCTGACCGTCGACGGTAGGCGCGTCGATTTCCGGGGCCTGACCGCAGGCTTCGCGAACTCGGGTCGCTATGGGGGCGGGCTCAAGCTCTCCCCCGAGGCGGAGCTCGATGACGGGCTCATCGACGTCGTCCTGCTCAAGAACGCGTTCCTGCCCAGACTCGCCGTCGAACTCGTCGCGTTCATGTCGGGCAGGCACGACCGTCACCCGCATATCCACTACGGCCATGCTCGCGAGATCCGCATCGACACCCCGGCCGGCGCAGCTCCGGTCGCCATCGTCGCCGATGGCGACGAGATCGGCCAGACCCCGGCCAGCGTGACAATACGTCCGTCGTCACTGAAGGTCCGCGTCCCCCGAGGCCGGTGACGATGGCCCGCCGGTGACACGACTGAGCGCCCGCCCTCACGGGTCGACGCTCAATCCTTGACCTCCAGCGGTGCCTGGCCCTCAGTCTTCCTCGAGCCTCAGCACTCCTTGGCCACGAGCGTGAGCACGTCGTAGTTCGCGACGGGTTCGTCGTTCTGGTTCACGACCTGCGCGTCCCAGCGGACCTCACCGTACTCGTCGGTCTCTCGCGGGGTGATGCGCTTGGCCGTGAGCGTGACCTTGAGCTTGTCACCCGGGGAGACGGGCGTGATGAAGTTGAGCCCCTCGAGGCCGTAGTTCGCGAGCACCGGCCCCGGGTCCGGCTGGACGAAGAGTCCGGCGGCGAAGGACACGATGAGGTAGCCGTGGGCCACGCGTCCCGGGAAGAACGGGTTCGCGGCGGCCGCCTCTTCGTTCATATGAGCGTAGAAGGTGTCGCCGGTGAAGTTCGCAAAGTGCTCGATGTCGTCGAGCGTGACTTCCCGCCACTCCGAATCGAGGGTGTCGCCGAGGCGCAGATCGGCCAGCGACTTCGTGAACGGATGCTCGCTGAGGCGGCGCTGCGAACCGTTGACCCATTCCCCTCCGATCGCGGTGAGCATATCCGGGGAGGCCTGGATCGCGGTGCGCTGCATGAAGTGTTCGACGCCGCGCAGTCCGCCCATCTCCTCGCCGCCGCCGGCCCGACCGGGGCCGCCGTGGATGAGGTTCGGCAGGGGCGAACCGTGACCGGTCGACTCTTCGGCATCGTCGCGGTCGAGGACGAGGACCCGGCCATGCCAGGGAGCGATCCTGCGGACGAATTCGGTGGCGAAATCGCGGTCGTGGGTGACGACGGAGCCGACCAGGGAGCCGCGGCCACGGGCGGCCAGGCGGACGGCTTCCTCGGTGTCTGAATAGGTGATGATCGAGGTCACGGGACCGAAGGCCTCGATGTCGTGGACGGCGTCGGCCCAGGGGTCATCGGCCTGGAGGACGGTGCCTGCGACATAGGCCCCGCCGTGCTCGGCGGCGAGCCTGTCCGACTCCTCACGTCCGCCGGCGAGCAGGTGCGCTCCCCCGGCGATGATCCGGTCGACCGCGTCGAGGACGTCGGTGCGCTGCTTGTCGGAGACGACGGGGCCCAGGCGGGTGGACTTCTCGCGCGGATCGCCGACGCCTTGGGTGGCGAGCTTGGCGATGATGGCTTCGCTGACCGCCTCGGCGTGGGCCTCGGGGACGAAGGTGCGGCGGATCGCGGTGCACTTCTGACCGGCCTTGACGGTCATCTCGGCGACGACGCCGGAGACGAAGAGGTCGAATTCTTGCGTGCCGGGTGCGGCGTCGGGGCCGAGCAGGGAGAAGTTGAGCGAATCCGCCTCGGCGAAGAAGCGCGTGCCGCGCTGGGTCACGCAGTCGAGCCCGGAGAGCGTGCGGGCGGTGTTCGCGGAGCCGGTGAAGGCGATCGCGTCCTGTTCGGCAAGGTGGTCGAACAGCGGGGTGACATCACCGCTGACCAACTGGATCGCACCGGCGGGAAGCAGGCCGGACTCCATCATATCCGCGACGACCGCGCGGGTCAGGTGGGCGGTGTCGGTGGCGGGCTTGACGACGACGGGGATGCCGGCGACGAACATCGGCCCGAACTTCTCGAGCATGCCCCAGACGGGGAAGTTGAAGGCGTTGATCTGCAGCGCCAGGCCCTGTCGGGAAGTGAGGATGTGGCGGCCGACGAAGGTGCCGTTCTTCGACAGGCGCTCGACCCCGCCGTCGAGGTGGACGGTCGAGTTCGGCATCTGTCGGCGGGCGACGCCGGAGTAGGTGAAGAGGGTGCCGATGCCGCCCTCGATGTCGACGAAGGCGTCGCGCTTCGTGGTGCCGGTGGAGAACGAGATCTCGTGGTAGCTCTTCGTGCGCTCCATGAGATAGGTCGCGAGCTTCTTGAGGATCACACCGCGCTGGTGGAAGGTCAGATTCTGCAGCGCCTCGATGCCGGTCGTCCGAGCGTGGTCGGCGACGGCGGCGAAGTCGACTCCGGCCGAACTCACCGAGTGCAGGAGCTCTCCGGTGCCGGCGTCACGGACGGGTCGGGCGGACTCGGTCGCCCCGGGCGTGTGCCAGGATCCGGCCACATAGGAACTGAGGATTTCGGTCATGCTTTGCTCTCCCTGGTGAAACGACGTCTCCCGGTCCACGGCGGCCGCTGTCGGCACCGCTGCCGATTCCTAGAAATATACTAACCAATCGGTCGGTAATTGTCATAGGGCGCCGTCAGGGCGCACAGAGACCGACACAGGGTGAGCGCGGCATAGGGCGAGGTCACCCGCCCCGCAGCGAGATCGGTCAGAGGCGGTCGAGCAGCTCTCGCTCGGCGTCGGGATGGATCTCGCCCGTGTCCTTGTCCACCACCGGCTCGATGCGACCCTGCTGCTCCCACTGGGCGGCGATGACGCCGAGCTCGGCCTCGATGGCCTTTCGGCTGGCCCCGAAGTGCGCGGTATCGGAGATCTCAGCCATGGCTGTCCTCCGTCGGGTCCTCAGTCGAGTCGCCGGAGATCTTCGACTTCATCTCACCGCCGACTCTCTTCGATTTCTCGCCGGCGCTCTTCAGCGCCTGCTCGGCTTTGTCCTGCACGACCGGAGCCTTCTCCCTGACTGTGTCCTCGATGTCGGACACGCGGTCTTGGACCTTGGGGTCGCTCCACAGATCCTGCGCATATCCCTTCAGCGTTTCGTAGCTCTGCCGGCCGGCGCGGGAGCCGAGGACGAACCCCACTCCGATTCCTGCCGCGAGTAGAAGTCTGCCTTTCATCATGCCCCTCTCTCTGCTGTTCCGGCCACGATAACGGCACCGAGCAACGGCGCGGAACCGGGCCGCTGACTCACCGATGACCGCCGCGAACGGGCGCAGCCGGCGGCGAGGGGACCGCGCCCGGCCCTCATGCAGGTGACATCGGCCACCATCTGCAATATAGTCAGAGGCAATTACTGACCAAGCAGTCAGCCGTGGCGGGCGGCCACCCGTCACGCGCCCCACCGACGGCACCGGCGATCACTCAGAGTCGAGGACCACCGCCGTCGGCAACGGCACCAGGCAATGTCGCCCAGCAACCGAAAGATCCTGTCATGTCCACCACAGCCCCCGGCCCGGCCGCATCACAGCCGACCGAGCCCCATTCGATCACCCGCGAAGAGCGCAAGGTCCTCGCCGGCACTCTCGTCGGCACCACCATCGAGTGGTACGACTTCTTCATCTACGCCCAGGCCGCCGGCCTCGTGCTCTCCGCCCAGTACTTCGGCCCGCTGGCCTCGGACAATCCGGCGCTCGGGCAGATCATGGCGTGGGCGTCCCTGGGCATCTCGTTCCTCTTCCGGCCGTTGGGCGCGATCATCGCCGGCCACCTCGGCGACCGCATCGGGCGGAAGAAGATGCTCGTGCTCACGCTCATCCTCATGGGGGCCGCGACCTCGCTCATCGGTCTGCTGCCGAACTACGCGATGATCGGAATCGGCGCTCCGATCCTGCTCACTCTGCTGCGGATCCTCCAGGGATTCTCCGCCGGCGGCGAATGGGGCGGAGCAGCACTCCTGTCCGTCGAGCACGCCCCGATCTCCAAGCGCGGCATCTTCGGCGCCTATCCGCAGATCGGTGTGCCGGTCGGCATGATTCTGGCCACCGGCGTGATCTGGGTCCTCACCACCGTGCTCACCCCTGAACAGTTCGCGAGCTTCGGCTGGCGCATTCCGTTCCTCTTCTCCGTCGTCCTCGTCCTCGTCGGCTACTACATCCGCCGCCAGGTCGAAGAGAGCCCGGTCTTCGCCGAGCTCGCCGAACGCAAGGCCGAGTCCTCGGCCCCGCTGGGCACCCTGTTCAAGAAGAACACGAAGGAAGTCGTCCTCTCCGCGCTCATCTTCATCGGCAACAACGCCGTCGGCTACATGATCATCGCGTTCTTCGCCGCCTACGCCTCTCGCCCGCTGGCCGAGGGCGGATCCGTCGGCCTCGACCGGGCACCCGTGCTGCTGGCGACGACGCTGGCGAGCTTCGGATGGCTGGTCTTCACGATGTGGGGCGGCGCGCTCTCGGACAAGCTCGGACGCGTGCGCACCTTCCAGATCGGCTACATCCTGCTCATCGTGTGGCTCATCCCGACGTTCCTCATGATCGACATGGCCAACATCTGGATGTACGGCATCGGCATCTTCGTCCTCACCGTCGGCATGGGCCTGTCCTATGGCCCGATGTCGGCGATGTATGCGGAGATGTTCCCCGCCCAGGTCCGCTACTCGGGTGTGTCGATCGGCTACGCGCTCGGCGCGATCCTCGGCGGTGCCTTCGCCCCGACCATCGCCGAGACCCTGCTCGCCGAGACCGGTTCGTCCATCTCGATTGCGATCTACATGATCATCGTGTGCATCATCTCGCTCATCGGCGTCAGCCTCGTCAAGGAGACGAAGGGCGTCGACCTCGGCCTGACCAAGCACCACTGAGGCCGAGCTCAGCCCCCCGGCTCTTCTACTGCCACCTGATTTCCTCGTCGATCCGAGGCGATTTGCGTGCCTGAATCACCTTGGAACGACCAGACAATTCGCCGAGGAGACGAGACCCCTCAGCAGCTCTCGCATAGGGTGATGACATGACTGAGCTGACGTATCCCGACATCGAAGCCGCCGCAGCCCGGATCGCCGGACGAGTCCGACCGGTCACCGTCGCGTCCGCGCAGCCCGGGAACCTCGCCGAGGCGGCCTCCCCCACCGCGGCTGCGTGGAGTTCCGGCCCTGCCGAGGACCCGAGCGCATCCGGCCTGCTCTTCGCCCTCGAGTTCATGCAGTACACGGGCACTTTCAAGGCCCGCGGTGCGCAGAACTTCATCCGGGCCCATCTCGAGGAGGGCACCTTCCCCGAGGCGGGAGTGACGATCGCCTCGGGCGGGAACGCAGGGCTCGCCTGCGCCTGGGCGGCCCGTGCCGCCGGTGTGCCCGCGACCGTCTTCCTACCCGCGAATGCGCCGGAGGTCAAGGTCGATCGTCTGCGCTCCTACGGCGCCGAGGTGGTGCTGAAGGGCAGCGAATACGCCGAGGCGGCCGCGGCCTGCCGTGACTTCGTCGACTCCTCGGGGGCGTTGGCTTCGCACGCCTACGACCATCCGCTCATCGCCGCCGGCGCGGGCACGCTGATGACCGAGATTCTCACGCAGGTGCCCGACCTCGACACGGTCGTCGTCTCCGTCGGAGGCGGCGGGCTGTTCGCCGGAGTCGCGACAGCCGCGACTTATCACGGGGTGCGCACGGTGGCGGTCGAACCGGAGAACTGTCGCGCGCTGGGTGCCGCACTGGAAGCGGGCGAGCCGGTCGACGTCACGGTCGATTCGGTGGCGGCGGATTCGCTCGGTGCCCGTCGGGCCACACCGCTGGCACTGGACGCGGCACGGTCGGATCTGGTCACCTCGGTGCTGGTCAGCGATGAGGCGATCATCGACACCCGGCAGCATCTGTGGGGCGATCACCGGCTGGCGGTCGAACATGCGGCGGCCACAGCTCTGGCGGGGATCAGCGGCGCCGACGAGTCGAAGACGACCGGCGGCTATGTTCCGGCTGCGGGAGAGAAGGTGTGCGTCGTCCTCTGCGGGGCGAACACCGGCCTCGGCGATCTCTGAGATCTCTGACGCAGGCGGTCAGCGCGTTCGGTCACGGTCCTTCGACTTGAGGGAGGCCTTGATGAGACCGAAGATCGCGAGCGCGACGACGACAGTGATGATGGCCTTGACGAGGAACCAGGCGATGGAGAACGCGACGTTGACCACCCACCACGCGATGATGACGGCGATGATCGCGCCGATGATGCTCCACACGGTACTCATCTTCATGCCTCAAGCCTAGGCCCGAGTCCACGGCGGTGCAACGCACGCGGTGACTGTCCCAGACGATCTTCAGCCGACGGACGCGACAGACGCGCTGGTCGTACGGACCGCACGGGCGGACCAGCGGCGGTCGGCGAAACCCACCTCGATCGGATGGTCGAAGGCGGCGGAGACCTGCTCGGAGGTGAGCGCCTCGGCGATGGGACCTGCGGCGGTCAGACGCCCGTCGGAGATGAGCGCGGCGTGCGTGGTGGTCTCCGAAATCTCCTCGAGATGGTGCGTGACCAGCAGCGTCGACAGCTCCGGCGAGCGCAGCGACAGGGCGTCGATGGTCTCGAGCAGCTGTTCGCGGGCGGCGACGTCGAGGCCGGTGGTCGGTTCGTCGAAGAGCAGCAGCTGCGGGTCGGCGATGAGCGACCGGGCGACGAGGGCACGCCCGCGCTCCCCCTGGGACAGCACCTTCCACCCGGCGTCGGCACGCGACGTCAGACCCACCTCGGCGATCTGAGCATCGGCCTTCGCCACCTCGTCCGATTCGGGCTCCCACCGCATGGGACGATCGATCGTGCCGGTCAGGCCCGTGAGGACGACTTCTCGGACGGTGAGGTTCGAGCGCAGCGGGTGTCGCGGGTTGACGTGTCCGATGAGCCGGCGCAGGGCCGCGAGTTCGACCCGGCCCATCCGAGAACCGAGGATGTCGACGGTGCCCGAGGTCGGGAACACCTGCGCCGAGGCGAAGCTCAGCAGCGTGGACTTCCCCGCCCCGTTGGGGCCGATGAGCACCCAGTGCTCGCCGGCGTCGATGCGCAGGTCGATGCCGTGGAGGATCTGCGTGTGCCCACGCCGGAATGTCACATCAGCGATGTCGAGGACGGTCTCGGCCACGTCTCACTCACCTCTCGGAACGTCGACCCCACCGATTCGTCGGGCCGGTTCGATTCTAGGCCGTCCCTCGCCGAGGTGGCCGCCGAGTTGAGATACGAAGGTTCCACATCTTGGACCTGAGTTCGGGAGGCCGCCCGCGCGGTCGCACGCGTCCTCAGCTCAGTGCGTCCTCAGCTCAGCGCTTCGCCGGTGCGGAGATCTCACGGCGCAGGATCTTGCCGGTCGGTCCCTTGGGCAGCTCGTCGACGATCCACACGTTGCGGGGGTATTTGTACGCGGCGACGCGGTCCTTCGCGAAGTCGCGCAGCGCCTCGGCGTCGACGCTGCTGCCGGCCTTGAGCGCCACAGCCGCACCGATCTCCTCACCGAGGTCGTCGTTCGCGATGCCGATCACGGCCGCCTCGGCGACGGCCTCGTGCTCGTAGAGCGCCTCCTCGACCTCGCGCGGATAGACGTTGTAGCCGCCTCGGATGATGAGGTCCTTCTTCCGGTCGACGATCGTGTAATAGCCGTCGGCGTCCTGTTCTGCCAGGTCGCCGGAGTGGAACCATCCGTCGCGGATGGCCACCTGCGTCGCTTCCGGCCGACCCCAGTACCCCTTCATCACGGGTTCGCCCTTGATCGCGATCTCGCCGATCTCACCGACGGGAACGTCATCGTCGTCATCGTCGACGAGCTTCATCTCGACTCCGCGGACGGGCACGCCGATAGTGCCGGTCTTGCGCTCCATTCCCGGCTGGTTGAAGCAGGCAACCGGTGAGGTCTCGGACAGGCCGTACCCTTCGAGGATGATGCAGTCGAAAGCGGACTCGAAGTTCTTCATAACCTCGACCGGCATCGCCGATCCACCGGAGATGCACGAGCGCAGACTGGACACGTCGAACGACTCGCGCCCCTCAGCATGGAGCATGCGGGCGTACATCGTCGGCACACCGATGAACACGGTGACCTTCGCATCCTGGATGGTCTCGAGGGCCTCGATCGGGTCGAAACGCGGGATGAGGGCCAGGCAGGAGCCGCTGAGCACGGAGGCGTTGAGTCCGCAGGTCAGGCCGAAGCAGTGGAACAGCGGCAGGCAGCCCATGACCATGTCATCCTCTGTGAGGTCGATGAGCGTCTCGGCGGTGACTGCCGCGTTGGTCATCATATTGAAATGGGTGAGTTCCGCGCCCTTCGGCTGGCCGGTGGTGCCGGAGGTGTAGAGGAGCACGACGGTGTCGTCGTCGGCTCGGGACACCACCTCAGGTGTAGGGTCGAAGGCGGACAGCTGATCGGCGAAGTCCGCGGGGTCGACGCTAACGCATTCGATGCCGACCGCGGTTGCCGCCTTTCCAGCCTCGCCTGCCATGTCCTTCCACGCGAAGACGAGCGCGGCCCCGGAATCCTCGAGGTAGTACTGCACCTCACGCTCCTTGAGCAGCGGGTTCATCGGCACGACGATCGCGCCGACGGACAGCGCCCCGTAGAAGAGGACGGGGAATTCGAGGACGTTGGGCAGAACGAGTCCGACGCGGTCGCCGGGCCCGATTCCCCTCTCCGTGAGCATCGTCGCGACCCGCTGCGCTCGGTCCTGCAGCTGCGTATACGTCAGCACCGTGTCGCCGAGGCGGACGGCAGGTCGGTCTCCGTGCCGGCTAGCGGTGGTGGTGAGATTGTCGGCGAGGTTGGTCATGGCATCCTCCAGGCTTGATTCGTTCGTCTTTGATCGGCTCGGTGCTGGTGCTGTCGGGACCACCACCGGTTGTGGCCCCAGCACAGGAGAAGAGTCGGCTCCTCGGCCGGATTCGACTCCCGCCGTCCGGCCCTATGGTGGCCACTCTGCCGCTGCAAGCGGCTTCGGACAACGGGATGTGCAACAGAAACGCGGCTCGCTGGTTGTAGTCGGACAACAACGATGCCCGTATGCTTCTGCCATGGTCGCCAATCCACTCGTCCTGCGCATCATCGACCGAGTCCGAGCATCGCTGCCGGCGACGGTCCAGCGCTCGGTCAGCCGCACCTGGCGGGAAGTGCCCGCGTACCCCGCCAGCCCGGACAAGAACCTCGCCGAGGATCTCACCGCCCACACGTACACCGTGTTCGAAGCCGCCCTCACCCCCTTGGAGGAGGGGCGCCGCGCCACCGCCGAGGACTTCCCGATCACCGCTTCCCAAGCCCGGCGCCGGCTGCGGCAGGGCGTGACCCTGCCGGACTTCCTCACTGGTTTCCGGATCGGGCAGGAGACTCTGTGGGAGGCGATCGTCGATGCCTCGGACTCCGAACAGGAGACTCGCGATGAGGCCCTGCACATCGCCATCCACGTCATGAGCGTCATCGAGGTCGGCAGCTCCGTCGGGGCCGTCGCCTACCTCGAGACCCAGCAGCTCGACATGGCCGAGGGCGACCGGGTCCGCCGTGACCTCGTCGACGATCTGCTGTCGGGTCGACGCCTGGCGCCGGGGCCGAGTGCGGACCTCGCCGAGGTGTCCGACCTCCGCCCGGATTCGCGCGTGCTCGTCGCCACGGCCACCTCGCAGACGCCGCTGCGTGATGATCGAGGCATGCGCGAGGTCATCACAGCCCTGCGTTCGGTCTTCGATGTCGGCCGTCGCGGCATCGCCGTGGTCCTCCAGGATCAGATCGTCGGGATCACCCCGGTGACCTCCGACGGCACGACCACCCTGGACGATCTCGAACGGGTCCACCGGGAGCTGTCCCGCCACGGCACCGACCTGTGCGTGGGCACCTCCACCGTCCACGAGGGCCTGGACCGTGTGCCCGAGGCGTACCGCGAGGCTGTGCTCGCGCAGGAGAGTCTCAACGGTATGCCGGGAGTGAGGTCGCTGCATGCCCTCACTCCGCTCGACTACCTCGTCACCCTCGACGACGACGTGGCCCACCGCCTCATCCGCCCCGAACTGCGCCGTTTCGTCGAGGACGATCTCGCCGCCGGCGGTGTCCTCATCGAGACATTGCTCGAGTACGCGGCCTGTGACCTCAACGCCAAACTCGCCGCCGAGCGACTCCACGTGCACGTCAACACCGCCTACTACCGCCTCGACGCTGCCGCAGAACGCACCGGCCACAACGTCCGCAGCTTCACGGATCTGCAGGAGACGATCATCGCCATCCGCATGCTCACCGCGCGCGGAAACGTCCCGACCTCGAATTGAACGATCCCCGCGCCGAGGCGGCTCTTCCCCGGATCGGGAGGTCATCCTCGGCGCGGGGATCGGTGACTTCTCGAACCGAGGTCGGATCGTCAGGGCCCGACGTCGGATGGTCAGGTCGGAACCGGGACCTCGGCCGGCGCCGGCAGCACGAGGGCGTAGCCGTGTTTGGCCCAGTCAGTGTCGAGGCTTTCCTGGACGGCTTTGACCTGGGTGTATTCGGCCAGGGCGTCGGGGCCGAGCTCGCGGCCGATGCCGCTCTGCTTGTACCCGCCGAACGGGTTGAACGGGAAGCCCGCGTGCCAGTCGTTGACCCACACCGTGCCGGCTTCGAGTGCGTTCGCGACAGCACAGGCGCGCTCGGATGAACCCCAGACTCCGGCGGAGAGTCCGTATTCGCTGTCGTTGGCGATCGCGATCGCCTCGGCTTCGTCGTCGTACCCGATGACGACGAGGACGGGACCGAACACCTCCTCGCGGGCGATGCGCATGTCGTTGGTGACATCGGTGAACACGATCGGCGGCACCCAGGCCCCGGTCTCGAACATCTCCCCGTCGGGAAGTTCACCACGGTAGGCCAGCGTCGCCCCCTCCTCGGCGGCGATCGCCAGGTAGCGTTCGACCCGGACCTTCTGATCCTGGGAGGCGACCGGGCCCATGTCCGAGGCGGGATCGGTCGGATCGCCGATCGTCACATCCTGCAAGCGGGTGATGAGGCGGTCGACGATCTCGTCCTTGCGGGAGTTGGGCACGAGCAGTCGGGTGCCGGATTCGCACACCTGACCGGAGTACATGAGGAAGGCGAAGATCGATCCGTCGATCGCGGCATCGAGGTCCGCGTCATCGAGGATGATGTTCGGGCCCTTGCCGCCGAGTTCGAGGGTCACCTTCTTGAGGTTGTCGGCGGCTGCGCGCTGGACGCTCTTGCCGACCTCGGTGGATCCGGTGAAGCCGATCTTGCGGACGTCCGGGTGTTCGGCGAGCCGGGCGCCGACAGTCTCGCCGGGGCCGGTGATGATGTTGAGCACTCCGGGCGGCAGGCCCGCCTCTTCGGCGGAGCGGGCGAGTTCGAGCAGGGTCAGCGGAGTGTTCTCGTCGGCTTTGAGCACAAAGGTGTTGCCTGCTGCCAGGGCCGGCCCCAGCTTCCATCCGGCGAGGACGAGGGGGAAATTGAAGGGCACGATGCCCGCGCACACGCCGATGGGTTCGCGGCGGATGGTCGCTCGCGAATCCGGTGACTCGGCGGCCAGCGGATTGTCCTGTTCGGGGGTGAAGCCGCGGGCCATGCCCGCGAAGACCCGCAGGTTCGCCACGCCGAGGCCGATATGGAAGGCGCCGGCGGTGCGCACGGTGACCCCGTTCTCGGCGGTCGCCAGGGCGGACAGCCGCTCGGCCTTGGCCTCCATGCTCGCGGCGATCCGGTCGAGGATGTCCGCGCGCTGGTCGGGCGTCATATTCCGCCAGGTGCCCTCTTCGTGAGCGGCAACGGCAGCGGCGACCGCGGCATCGGCATGTTCGACTCCGCCGAAGGCAACACGGGCAGCAGTCTGGCCTGTGGCCGGTGAGGTGATTGCGTGAGCCTCAGCGGTGTCGACCCACTGGCCGTCGATGAACATTCGGTAGGTGGGGATCTCGGTCATGCCGGAACCTCCTCTTTCTGTGTGATGGGGGTGGCCGCCTCGGTGGCGGTGGTGGGCTTCGCGGTGCGAGTGTCGGTGGTGCGGGATTCGGCGATGAGGTCGGCGGCCTTCTCGCCGATTATGATCGTCGGGGCGTTCGTATTGCCGCGCACGACGGTCGGCATCACCGAGGCGTCGGCAACGCGCAGACCGTCGACGCCGATGACCTTGAGCTCGGGGTCGACGACGTGGCCGATCGAGCAGGTCGAGGTCGGATGGTAGAGCGTCTGCCCGACCTGGCGGGCGAATTCGAGCAGCTCCTCGTCGCTCGTTCCCTCCGGCACGATGTGGTCACCGGAGATGACCTTCTGCATCGCCGGCTGGGAGGCGATGTCCAGCGCGATGCGCAGTCCGGCGAGGATGCTCTGCTTGTCCTCTTCAGTTCCGAGGTAGTTGTGGAGGATCCGGGGTGCGACTTTCGGGTCGGGCGAGCGCAGGGTGAGCGTTCCGGTGCTCGTGGGTTTGAAGACGCAGGGACCGGCGGCCAGTCCTTGGACCGTCTGGGCGCCGAGCCCCTCCTCGGCGAAGAGGCAGGGGGTGGAGTGGAACTGCACATCGGGGCCGTTCAGCCCTTCTCGGGTTTCGAAGAAGCCTCCGGCTTCGCCGATGTTCGAGGTCAGCGGGCCGCGGCCGGCGGTCTGCAGCAGTTCGGCGTTGGCCGGGGAGACTGCGGTCTTGAGAGTTTCGAGGTCGGTCGTGTAGTTGAGCATGACCATGTAGTGGTCCTGCATGCGCTCACCGACGGGCAGGTCGGCGACCTTCTCGATGCCGAAGGCGTCGAGCTGGGCGGCCGGGCCTACGCCGGAGAGCAGGAGGAGATGGGCAGAGCCGTAGGCGCCGGCCGAGAGCACGACCTCACGGTTCGCGCGGATCTGCTCGATCTCGCCGTAGCGTTCAATCTCGACTCCGACGGCACGGCTGCCCTCGATGAGCACCTTGCGGGCGTGGGCGTCGGTGATGACGGTGAGGTTCTTCCGCTCCGCCACAGGGTGGAGGTAGGCCACAGCCGTGCTGCAGCGCATTCCATCACGTTGGGTGACCTGGAATCGGCCGACTCCGAGTTGTTCACCGGAGTTGAAGTCCTCATTGTGGTCGAATCCGGCCTCGACGGCACCGTCGACCCAGGCGTCGCACAGCGGGTTCATCGACCGGGATTCGGAGACGGTCAGCGGACCGTCGGCTCCGTGGAAGTCGTCTGCCCCGCGCTCATTGGACTCGGCCTTCCGGAAGTAGGGAAGCACCTCGTCATAGGACCAGCCGGTGGCGCCGTCGGCGGCCCACTGGTCGTAGTCGGCGCGGTTGCCGCGGATGTAGATCATCGCGTTCATCGAGCTCGATCCGCCGAGCATCTTGCCGCGGGGAAGGTAGGCGCGGCGGCGGTGGAGTTCGGGTTCCGGTTCGGTGTCGAGGTCCCAGTCCCACTGGCTCTTGAACAGGGTGCTGAATGCGGCTGGGATGTGGATCTCGTCGGCGGTGTCGGCGGCTCCGGCTTCGATGAGCGCGACGTTGACGTCGGGATCTTCGCTCAGACGAGCGGCCAGCACACATCCGGCCGATCCTGCGCCTACCACGATGTAGTCGTACATGATGTCCTCACTGTTGCGTCATTGCTTCGGGGTGCAGTTCGAGTGTGGTGCAGGCCACAGTGAGGATGCTTCGTGAGTCGGCCCAGACTTCACGGTCGTCGATTGTGAGTCGACCACAAGTGAGGCCAGAACTCCGGGTACGTTTTCCGGGGAAGGAGGATCGCTCCAGGTCAGCTCGCCGAGGCGACCCACCGTTGGCCAGTTCCGCTGCGTCTGCGGTCGTGCCCCGACAGGCACGGGCCATAATGGAGGCATGCACAACGGCGCCGATTCGAATGAGGACCTCCGCGAGGAATATCGCATCAAGATGCGCGGTCGGCTTCTGCGCCGGTCCGCTTCGTTCAATGTCGCCCACGCCGTCGACAGCCTCGAACCGGGCACCGGTGCCCAGAGCATCCAACGCGCACTGACGCTGCTCAACCTCGTCGGTCTCATCGCCGGTGAGAGACGGGAAGGCGCGAGCCTGTCCGAGCTGGCCTCGATCAGCGGACGCCCGAAGGCCAGCGTCCACCGCATGCTCCAGGCGCTGATCGCCATGGGCTACGTCGAACGGCTCGAAGAGGGCGGATATCGGCTGGGCGTGCAGTCCCAGATCCTCGGGCAGCTCGCCCAGAAGTCAGTCGATCCTCTGGTCACCGAGTCCGAGTCGAGCCTGCTGCGCCTGGCCGAGCTCAGCCAGGACACCGTGTTCCTCACCCTGCGCACCGGCAGCTATTCGATCTGCGCCCGCCGCGAGGAGGGCTTCGGTGAGATCTTCAACAACGCCCTGTCCGTGGGCGACCGTCATCCGCTGGGCATCGGAGCCGGATCCTTGGCGATCCTCTCCGAGCTCTCCCCCGCCGAGGTGGACGCCCAGTTCGAGGCCAACGCCGAGATCCTGGCCGAACGGTATCCGAAGGTCTCGGTCCCGCACCTGCGCGACATCATCGATCAGGCCCGCATCGACGGCTTCGTCCACAATCCCGGGCTCTTCGCCAAGGGGTCGTGGGCCGTGGCGGTGCCGCTGCGCATCCGCGGCTCCCGCCCGCGCGCGGCCCTGTCGATCGCCTCGATCGCCGACCGTGTCACCGGCTCCAGGGTCGAGCGCCTCGTCGCACTGCTGCGTCGGGAGGCGAAGGCCATCGCCGAGGCGCTGAGTTCGCAGACCGATCCCACCCCGGATTCCGGAGACCTCTGACTCGCCCTCTGCTCCCCACCCGCAGGAAGCACCCCCACCGCGAAAGCGACCATCTCGCAACTTCGTGGCAAGGACTTTAGTTACTAGTCACTAACTGGTAATTTATGTCTATGGCACAGAGGATGAGCGGCGCAGATCGCCGCAGACAGGTTCTCGAACTCGCCGCGAGGGAATTCGCCGAACACGGTCTGCACGGCGCGTCGACAGACGCGATCGCCCGGGAGGCAGGCATCACGCAGGCGTACATCTTCCGCATGTTCGGCACGAAGAAGGCACTGTTCCTCGAACTCGTCGCCCAGTCCTTCGACCGGGTCAGCGAGGCCATGCTCGCAGCCGCTGAGGGGAAGACCGGTCGACAGGCTCTCGAGGTCATGGGCTCCCAGTACTATGATCTGCTCACCGATCGGCATTCGCTGCTTCTCCAGCTGCAGGGACTCGCGGCCTGCGGAGACGCCGAGGTCAAGACGGCAGTCCGCGAGAGATTCGCTCACATGTGGCAGGTCGTCGCCGACAGCACCGAGCTCGATCCGGTAACCGTCAAATCCTTCCTTGCCTTCGGAATGCTGCTCAACGTCGGAGCGGCCCTGGACATCAATGAGGTCGACGAAGACTGGGCCAGCGGCATCCGCACTCTGATTCGCCCCGGTCTATTCGACCACATCGATGACCAGACGAACCGATGACCACCCCGAACAGCAACCCCACCGAACGCACACTTTCGCGAACCATCATCGCCATCGCCCTCCTCGGCGCTGTCATCGGCGGAGTCGGTGCCCCGCTCATCACCTCGGCTGCGGTCGATCTCGACATGCCGCTCGAGATGGCGCAATGGACACTGACGATCACCCTCTTCACCGGCGCGGTCACCGCACCGGTGCTCGGCCGCCTCGGCGCTGGTCGACACCGTCGAACGACGGTACTCATCGCCTTGGGACTCGTCGCCCTCGGCGGTCTGCTGACCGCAGTTCCCGCTCATTTCGCCGTGCTCATCATCGGTCGCGGACTTCAGGGACTCGGTCTCGGAGTCACCCCACTTCTCATGAGCATTGCGCGCGATCATCTGAGTGCCGCTCGTGCCGAATCAACGATCGCGACGGTGTCAGTCGCATCCACAGTGGGCATCGGCGTGGCGTACCCATTGATGGGCTTCGTCGACGAAGCGGCAGGCCTGCGCATCGCCTATGGTCTCGGTTTCCTGCTGTCCCTGACCGCCTTCGTCCTCGCTTGGCTCGCTCTCCCGAGCAGCGATTCGCGGCAGAGGGTCCACATCGATTCTGCGGGTGCACTGCTCTTGGCCGTCGGCATCCTCGGCGTGCTCATGGTCGTGGCTCAGCCTTCGGTGTGGCAACAGCCGTGGATCGGCGCTCTGATACTCATCGTATCCGTAGCCGCATTCGCCGGCTGGGCGGCGGTCGAGCGCAGCACGACGTCACCGCTCGTCGACCTGCGACTCTTCCTCACAGGCAATGTGCTGCGCGCCAACATCGCCATGCTCGCCTCCGCGGTCGCGATGTATCTGCTGTTCTCGCTGTTCACCCGCTACGTGCAGACTCCGGCCGACTCGGGATACGGCTTCGGTCTCACCGGAGCCGGTGCCGGAGCTGCGCTCATTCCCTTCTCCGTACTCGGATTCGTCGCGGGACGGGCCACCCCGTCGCTGGCGGCGATGACATCGGCACGGTGGACGTTCACGATCCATTCGGCAACTGTCATCGCGGGGATGGCCGTATTCGCCCTCTCTTCGGACTCCCTCATCTTCACTCTGATTGCGATGAGCCTGCTTGGCTTCGGCGTCGGCGGCGTCTCGGCGATTATGCCGCGGCTCATCCTCGACGGTGTGCCGAAATCCGAGACCTCCAGTGTCCTCTCAATCAATCAGATCGTTCGTGCCAGCGGGTTCAGCTTCGGAAGCGCTCTCGCCGGGCTGCTGTTGGCGACCGCCACGCCTGCTGACTCACTGGTTCCAACCGAGTTCGGATATACGGCCGCTGGACTCGTAGCTATTCCGCTCGTTGCGCTGGGCATCGCCGTTGTCGCGATTCGACGGTGCCCGGCGAGCAGATGACGCACATCGTTCTCGGTGGCGGACGCGGGCCTCGGTGGCGGGTGCTGAGCTGATGGACGATTCTGTCAACTGCGTGCGTCCTCTGGGAGCTCGCGCTGCTCTTCACGGCAGCCCCGCCTCATACTATTGCCATAGTGAAACCTGCCGTGGCAGCGGAGGTCACGGACGGGAGAGGAGGAAAGCCATGAAATTCGGTCTGCGAACCCCATCTGTGAAGCGTTCGCTGAAGGTACGGACCACCGGACGCGCCAAGCGTATGGTCAAGAAGGCGGTAGTCCCAGGCTATGGTCAGCGCGGAATGGGCGTGGTGAAGAACCCGAAACGAGCCGCCCGAAACGCGGTGTACAAACGCACGACGTTCAGCATCTGGGACCTGTTCAAATAGACGTCTCGATCAGCTGGACCGCGCCGCTCCCCGCGCCTCGGCGCCGGCCCGACCTCCGGTAGCGTGATGGGCATGCCGGAGACTTCTGATTCCTCAACCGTGTCCCTGACGATCGCCGAACTGCGGGACCTGTGCATCGCGGCGATCACCGCGGCCGGCGGCTCTCCCGCGCTGGCGCAGTCCCTGGCGGACGCGACAGTGGCCGCCGAGCGACGGGGCAAGACCCAGGTCGGCACGGCGCACCTCGTCGACTACCTCGACGGGCTCGAAGCCGGCCGCATCAACGGGCAGGCGCATCCGCGAGTGACGAATCGCCTGCCCGCAGCGCACCATGTCGATGCCGACCGCGGCACCGCGCAGCTCGCCTTCGACGCAGCTTTCGATGACTTCGTTTCGTCTGTCGCGACGCTCGGCATCTCCGTCCTCAGCATCGCCAACGCCTTCACTGCCGGGGAGCTCGGCTACTTTACGACGCGGCTTGCCGAACGAGGCCTGCTGGCGTTCGCGGGAGCCAACTCACCGGCGCTCATGTCACTGTTCGGCTCACCGGGCTCGGCGACCGGAACGAACCCCTTCTCATTCGCCGTTCCCCATGCCGATGGCCCGCGGATGTTCGACCAGGCGACCAGTGCGACCGCGTGGGTCAACATCCGCGACGCCGCCGATCGGGCAGAGACGATCCCCGAAGGCTGGGCACAGGACCCGAACGGGGCGGCCACGGTCGACGCCGAGGCCGCCCTCGCCGGCTCCCTGCTCCCGTTCGGCGGGGTCAAGGGCAGCAATGTCGCGCTCATGGTCGAACTGCTCGCCGTCCACGGCGGGGGCCGCTTCTCCGTCGACGCGCCCGCGTTCGATACCGGCGGAGACAGTCCGGGCACCGGCCTGTTCATCATCGCGATTGCGGCAGATGCCTTCGACCCCGCCTATTCGACGCGGGTCGCCGATCACTTCGAGCGTCTGCACACTCGATTCGGCATCGACTTCGGTCGCAAACGCCGCGTCGAGGTCATCGAGCTGCCCCGCGAACTCCACTCAGCACTCCTTCGCCGCTGAGGGTCGTCAGGGCTTCTTTGATCCTCTCCCTGGCGTCGGGATCGGTGTCGGCCAGCGGCCGCCTCGGCGAACCGACGGGGACGCCGCGCAGCTCGAGCCCGGTCTTGACGGCTTGGATGAACGGTTCGGAGATCATCGCGTCGATGACCGGGTAGAGCCGCGCCCACTCAGCACGCGCCCCGTGGAGGTCGCCGTCGGCGATCTTGGTCGACACCGACACGATCTCGGCAGGGAGGACGTTCGCAGCGCCGGCGACCATTCCGGCCGCACCTTCGACGAGGCCGGAGTAGATGTAGCTGTCCCAGCCGATGAAGGTGGAGATGACGTCGCTGTGGTGGTGGATGAGCTTGAGCGCCTGTTCCCAGTCCGCGCTCGAGTCCTTGATATGACGGATGTTCGCGACTTCCTCGGCGAGGGTGCGGACGGTGTCCGGGTCGAGGTTGACGCCGGTGGCGGCCGGGATGTTGTAGAGCATGACGTCGATGTCGACGGCAGCGGCTGCGGTCTTGATGTAGTCCACGGTCTCGGCCAGCGTCAGGGGCTCGTAGTAAGGGGTGACGATCATGAGCACATCGGCGCCGGCCGCCTGCGCGGCTCGGGAATGGCGAATGGCTTCCCGCGTCGAGGTGGCTCCGGTCTGGGCGACGATCGGCACCCGTCCGGCGGTGCGCTCGATGACGAATTCGAGCATCTGCTGCCGCTCGTCCCCGCTCATCGTTGCGAATTCTGCGGTCGAGCCGCCGACGACGAGACCGTCGACTCCGCCGTCGATCGACCGGTCGACGATGCGGCCCAGCGCCTCATAGTCGATGTTCTCCTCGGCGTCGAAGGGAGTGGTGAGTGCGGTGAGGACTCCGCGCAGCTGAGTGGTCATGATGTCTCCGTAAGGGTCTGAGATGCAGTGGTTGCCTGAGAGGCAGTGGTCTGGGTGTTCGCCTCGTGTCGAGGCGGTTCGTTCTCGTTGGGGTGCTGGACGGGGTGGTGCCGGCGGGTCTGCCTGGCGGTGACGAGGATGTTCGCGGCCTCCTGGGCTGCGGTGAAGCCGGAGCTGATGGCGGTCTCCGTGTACAGGGTGCCCATGTAGTCACCGGCGAGGAAGACCCTGCCGGAGAGCGCGTTGAGTGTCGGTTGGAGCTTCCCGCGACCCGGGAAGCAGTAGGGCGCGCCCGTGCGCCAGCGCTGGACCTGGGCCTCTTCGACGATGCCGGCGAAACCGGGCAGCACCTCGTCGAGGTCGCCGATATAGGTGTCGAGGATGTCCTCGTCATCCTGGTCGAGCAGCTTCTTCGCGAGGCTCGCCGGAGAGAAGGTCATGATGCTCCCTCCGGGCTGTCGCTCGGATTCAGTGCCGCGGACGATGTTGCCCTGGTTCATCACCACGTTGAAGGAGCGCTTCGGCGTGGCGATCCCGTAGGCCTGGTCCCAAGGCTGGGGTTCGGTCTCATTGGTGAGGAAGGCCGCGGAGACGTAGGGTCCGTAGACGATCTTCGACAGCGCCTCCCGCTTGGCCTCCTGCAGGTCGACGGCGATCTTGTGCGCCACGGTCGCCGGGGTGGCGAGCACGACCGACAGCGCTTCGATCTCATGATCGATGTCGTCCTGCCGGTAGCGGACGACTACATGATCCTTCTTGTGGACGATCTCAAAGACCTTCGCGTCGAGCTGGATGTCCTCCTGCAGCGGGGCGGCGATCGACTCGATGAGGTTCGACGGTCCCCCGCCGATGCTGCGGTTGAGCCCCTGGCCGATGTTCCACACGAGGCTGAAGTAGCCGATCCCGGCACCGGCTGCGAGTTCGTCGGGGTCGGCGGCCGAGCGGGTGATCGTCGGGCGGAACATCGCCTCGGCGTCTTCGGACAGTTCTCCGATGTAGTCGGCGAAAGACCGGTCGTTCTCGAAATCGTAGATCCTCTGCTGGCGCATCTCCGAGCTCTCGTTCGGACGCAGACGCACGGCGTTGGCATAGCGCAGGACGTCGGCGGAGACCTTGACCCCGGCCCTGATCATCGAGGCCCGGTCCTTCAACGACATCGGGATCCGGAACGGATAGGACTGGACGGGCCCGTCGATGAGCAGCTTGCCATTCATCGACACCGCAGACAGCGATCCGGGGATCTCCGTCGATCGGGTCTGCGTCTCGGTGATGAGGGCGTTCGTCGCAGTCTTGCCCCCGGCGAACATGTGTCCGCCCCAGTTGAGGAAATAGCGTCCGCGGTTCTCCGATCGGATCCGCCCGCCGACTCGGGAACCCGATTCCAGCAGCGTCACATCCCAATTGCGCAGTCGCCATGCTGCTGACAGTCCGGCGAGTCCGCCGCCGACGATGACGGCATCTTTCATGGGGAGCACCCCCTCTCTGCTCTGAGCGCCCGCGCACCTTCACGCGGAACATCTGCACACAGAATAGGATGTGATCACATTTCTTTGCAAGTGTTTGATCACATCTGATTTTGAGAGACCTGGCGCGGGTGAATTCCCTCGGTCGCCGACTTCCGAAATCAGCCGTTCAAATCAGCCATGCACGCATGGCTGGCCCTGCGCCGGTCCGGAAAACACCCGGCCCGACGAATACAGGTCACGATCGGATAGTTTCCGGCGCGGAAAGTATCCGATCCCGACCCATATTTGATGGGAACGTCTCCGAAAGTGACCACTAGTCGCCGGCCTGGTCCCCAGCCCCGAGCGGACTGTCCTCGACGGTCGGCCCTCAGGCCCCCAGCCCGGCGCGGATACGGCGGACGGCGTCATCGAAGGACTCTTCGGTCACCTCGGCGGCGACCCCAGGGTCGCCGGCGTCGACGGCGTCCATGAGTCGGCGTTGGTGCTTGAGCAGCGGCACCTTGGCCTCGGCTGCGATCTCCCGTCTGGCGCCGACGAGTTTGTAGGCCCGGCAGCGCAGCCACAGGGTCCGGATCGTCTCGACGAGGACGGGGTTGCCCGAGGCGGAGTAGATCGTCGCAAGCAGCTCTTCGTCGTGATCGAGGTAATCCGTTGCATCGCCGGAGTCGAGAGCCGCCTCCATCGCAGCGAACTCCTCGTCCAGCTGCGCCCGGCCGGCCTCGTCGAGCTTCTGCGCACCCTGGACCGTCGCTTCGACCTCGAGGATGCGTCGCACCGAATAGATCTGCAGCAGCTCCTCGGCGGTGAAATCCTTGACCACGGCCCCGCGGTGCGGACTGGTCTCGACGAGTCCGACCTCCTCGAGCCGGGCCAGCGATTCGCGTACGGGCATGACGCTCGTGCCCAGCGACGCTGCGAGCTGGCGGATCCGCAATCGATCCCCGCTGCGATATTCGCCGGAGAGGATGCTCGCCTGCAGCGCCTCGAACACCTGGTCGCCGATGCGTGGGCCGATCTCGGTCTGGGTCTCGCTCATATTCGACAGTCTATCCACGCCGAGGCGGCTTGCCCGTTCTCCCGATCACTTCAGCCAGGGCATGACGATGACCGGAACCTGAGAGTGCCGAATGATGCGGGCCGCATTCGTTCCGAGGAAGACACGAGAGCGCCGTCCCGCCGAGGACGACCCGACGACGAGGAGTTCACCGGCTTCCCACTCGATCGCCGCCAGAGCCGCCTTCCAGTCCTTGCCGATGCCGACCGCGTCGGCAACTGACTCCCCTGCAGCACCCTCCCCTCGTTCGGTCTCGTCAAGGCCGCCGATCGCCTCGGCCTGCACCGTCTTCAGTTCGGCGACGAGCGCCTTGCGCGCCGATTCCTCTTCGACGGACTCGGGCGGGACTGTCCGGCCGCTGACACCGAAGGTCGCGATGCGCAGACGTCCGCAGGTGGCGCCCGCGAACTCGGCGGTCGCCGCGAGCACAGCGTGTGCTCCCGTGTCGGGGCGGAACGAACAGGTCACGCGCGTGAGTCGCTCCGGAGCGACGAATCCCTTGGGCGCAAGCGCCACCGGGACCGGGGAGGAATGCAGGAGCCGGTCGGAGGTCGAGCTCACGCGGATACGTCCGCGGGTCCCCTCGGTGCCCGACCCGAGGACGATCATCGTGGCCTGGTGGGCGGCCGCCTCGGCGAGGATGCCCTTCGCCCGGGAACGGTTCTCCACGGCCACCGCCTCGGTGCTCAGATCGGGACAGATCTGGGCCGCCGCCTGCTCGGCCTCGCGGACCGCCTGGCGAGCGCGTTTCTTCGCCCACGCAGCGAACTGCAGGTCGCTGCCCGAGGGGATCGAGCCCCGCCCGGCTTCGGGGACGACGCTGACGATGCGCAGATCCTCGCCCTGAGATCGGGCGATGAACGCGGCCAGGTGGAGCGCGGAACGATCTCTCTTTCCGTGCGGGAATGCGGCGATGATCGTCATGGTGTGCCATCCTTCGGATCGGTGTCGGACACTGTCGTGGTCCCGGACGGATCGGTGGTGCGGGAAGTCGGGGCCGCCTCGGCGCGCATCTCCTCCCAGAAGTTCGCATGCCTGATTCCCAGCTTCACGGGGTCGAAGACTGGGTTGAGTCCCTGCCTGCGCTGGGTGTCGAAGTCCTTCAGGGTCTTCAGCGCGATTCCGGAGAGCGCGATGAGGGCGAGGAAGTTGATGACGCCCAGGGTCGCATACCCCATGTCGCCGACGGCCCAGACGGCGCCGGCGTCGACGACGCAGCTGATGAAGTACACGGCCAGCAGGGCGCATTCGAGAATGCGGATGTAGATCCGATTGCCCTCGCCGACGATGAAGGACAGGTTCGTGTCGGCGATGAAGTAGAAGGCGACGATGGTCGTGATCGCGAACATCGCCACCGAGATCGCGATGAACGGTGAGCCGAATCCGGTGGCCACGGTGTCGACGGCGGCCTGGGTGAAGTTCGTGCCGGGCTCGATGCCGGGGAGGTTGACGAGCAGCTCGCGGCCGTCCTCGGTGATGACGTTGTACTGGCCGGTCACGACCATCATCAGTCCGGTGAGCATGCAGACGGTCAGGGTGTCGATGTAGATCGAGAAGGTCTGGACGAGCCCCTGTTTGGCGGGGTGGCTGACCTCGGCGGCTCCGGCGGCGTAGGTGCCTTCGCCGACGCCGGCGACATTGGAGAACAGGGCGCGGCGCACGCCCCAGGAGATTGCGGCTCCGACGATGCCGCCGAAGACCTGGTCGGCGCCGAAGGCCGAGGAGATGATGAGCCCGATGGCGCCGGGCAGTTCGGTGACGTTGACGAGCAGGACGACGATCGCCCCGCCGATATAGCCCACGGCCATGATCGGGACGATGACGTTGACGACGCGCACGATGCGTTCGCGCCCGCCCCAGATGATGATTCCGAGCACTGCGGTGACGACGATGCCGGTGACCCAGCCGGGGATGCCGAAGGCGTACTCGACGCTCACGGCGATGCTGTTGGACTGGATGCCGGGCGCCAGGAGAGTGTAGAGGATGAGCGCGATGACCGCGGCGATCATGCCCAGCCACCGCTTCTGGAACACCTTGTACAGGTAGTAGGGCACGCCGCCCTTGAGTTCGCTGTCGATGCGCTCCTTATAGATCTGGGCGAGCGTCGACTCGACGAACGCGGTCGCCCCTCCGCAGAAGGCCATCACCCCCATCCAGAACAGTGCACCGGGTCCGCCCCAGCCCACAGCGGTTGCGACGCCGGCTATGTTGCCGACGCCGACGCGGTTGCCGATGGTCAGGGCGAGCGCCTGGAAGGGGGTGAGTCCGCCGGGGGCGGTGCTGCCGTCGCCCTTGAGCTCGCGCAGCATCTGCGGGAAGAGGCGGATCTGGAGAACTCTGGTGCGGATCGTGAAGTAGAGACCCATGACGATGGCGAGACCGATGACCGGCATCCACATCGCATTGGCGATCTCCTGCAATCGAGTGGTGAAGTCCATGAGCACAGCTCCGTGTTCGTGGTCGTTTGTGAGCGCTGACGCTTGCGGCGCCCGGCGACGACGGCTGGTTTCTCCGCCGATGTGATTGCATGTTACACGAATCACGTAATAATGTGATCACATCCGATTGATAGTGCGAGTGGATCATCACCTGCTGAACCGAAGAAGCGGAGGCTCCTATGCCCGTCCCACCCACCGACCACATTGTCCGCAGCACCTCACAGGCTCCTCTCGTCGCCGAGTCCGAGCTGCCCCCGCTCACCCACCACATCGACGGAGCGTTCATCGATGCCGGGACGACATCCGCGACGACGATCCTGGTCAACCCGGCCGACGAGACGACCATCGCCGAGGTGGCCGAAGGCTCGGCCGCCGACGTCGATTCCGCGGTGGCTGCCGCACGTCGTGCGCTCGAGGGCTGGAGAGCCCTGACCCCGAAATCCCGCGCCGACGTCCTGCTGGCCATCGCTGATCGCATCGAGGCGAACGCCGATGTTCTCATCCGACTCGAGTCTCTCAACGCCGGCAAGCCGCATGCGGTCGCCGAGGACGACATCTCGATGGCCGCGGACACGTTCCGCTTCGCCGCGGGTGCTTCTCGGGCCTTCACCGAACTCGGGTCAGGCGACTACGTCGAGGACCACACCTCGATCATCCTGCGCGAACCGGTCGGGGTCGTCGGGGTGGTCGTGCCCTGGAACTATCCGCTGCTCATGGCCGCGTGGAAGATCGGTCCGGTGCTGGCCGCCGGGAACACGATGGTGCTCAAACCCTCGGAGCAGACCCCGCTGACGGCTCTCAAGCTCGTCGAAATCATCGCCGATCTCCTGCCCGCCGGTGTCCTCAACATCGTCCTCGGTCTCGGACCCAGCGTCGGAGCGCGGCTCTCTGATCACCCCGATATCGACCTCGTGGCGCTGACCGGCAGCGTCGGCAGCGGGAAGGCCGTGGCCACGAGTGCCGGAGAGAGCCTCAAGCGCGTTCACCTCGAACTCGGCGGCAAGGCCCCGGTCATCGTCTTCGCGGATGCCGATCTGCAGGCCGCCGCCGAAGGTGTGCGCACCGCGGGGTTCTGGAATTCCGGGCAGGAGTGCGGTGCCGGAACTCGAGTCCTCGTCGACGCCTCGGTGGCCGAGGAGTTCACACGGCTCCTCGCCAAGGAGGTTTCGACCTATGTCGTCGGCGATCCCCGAGGAGGTGCCGAGGTCGAGCTCGGACCGCTGGTCTCGCGAGCGCACTTCGAGCGGGTGACAGGCTTCCTCGAGCGGGCGACCGCCGAGGGTGCCCGACCGGTCGTCGGCGGTGGGCCGATCGAGGGCCCGGGATTCTTCGTCGCCCCGACCGTGCTCGCCGATGTGGCAGCCGGCTCAGAGGCCTCGCAGGAGGAGATCTTCGGCCCTGTCGTGACGATCGAGACCTTCGAGTCAGAGGACGAGGCGATCACCCGGGCGAACGAGGTTCCCTACGGTCTGGCCGCCTCGGTGTGGACGAAGGATGCAGCGCGCAGCCTCGATGCGCCGCGCCACCTCGACTTCGGCACCGTATGGGTCAACTCCCATCTCGCACTCGCCGCCGAAGTGCCATGGGGCGGCTTCAAGGGCTCGGGCTACGGCCGCGACCTGTCGATCTACGCCCTCAACGACTTCTCCCGAACCAAACACGTCCAGATCAACCACGCCCGGTGAGACCTGGTGCCGGCGGAGCCGGTCCGCCGGCACCATCTCTGCGCCAGCTCACCGCAGGACGACGGTCCTCTTGCCCGAGAGGAACACGCGGCCGTCGCAGTGCCATTTCACGGCATTGGACAGGGCTTTGCATTCGGCGTCGCGACCGGCGGCGACGAGGTCTTCGGGACCGAAGGAATGGTCGACTTCCACGAGCTGCTGGGCGATGATGGGGCCCTCGTCGAGTTCGCTGTTGACGAAGTGCGCGGTCGCCCCGACGGTCTTGACTCCGCGCTCCCACGCCTGGTGGTAGGGCTTGGCACCTTTGAAGGACGGCAGGAACGAGTGGTGGATGTTGATGGCGCGGCCCGTGAGCTCGCGGGCGAGGTCGTCGGAGAGGATCTGCATATAACGGGCGAGGACGACGAGGTCGACCTCGAAGCGGTCGACGAGCTCGAGCAGCTTCGCTTCGGCCTCGGGCTTCGTCTCCTTCGTCACGGGGATCCGGAAGAAGGGGATGTGATGCCATTCGACGAGCTCCCGATGGTCGGGGTGGTTCGACACGACGGCCGCGATCTCGATCGGCAACTCGCCGACGCGGGCCCGGAAGAGCAGATCGTTGAGGCAGTGCTCGAACTTCGAGACCATGATGAGCACCCGCCGCCTCTCCCCCTGCGGCCACAGCTGCCAGGTCGCTCCGAACTCCTCTCCGATCGCCTCGAAGTCGGTCCGCAGCGCCTCTATCCCGTTGCCGGATTCTGCAGAGACGCTGAAATCGATGCGCAGGAACAGGCGCTCGGTGTACTGGTCGTCGAACTGCTTGAGTTCCTTGATGTCGCCGCCGTGGGTGAGCAGGGCGCCGGTCACCGAGTGGAGGATGCCGGGACGCTCGTCGCATTCGAGGGTGAAGATGAAATCCTGCATGTGCTTGTCTTTCTGTTCGGTCGTGCCGGATCTGGGGTGGTCCAGCAGCTGTGGTGGTGCAGCAGCTGGTGTGGTGCGAAATCAGGGGCGGTGTCCGACACGGGCCGGCTGCGGCGGTGCGCCGAGGCCGGCCCGTGATCTCGTGCTGTTCAGCACTCGATGACGTTGACGGCGAGGCCGCCGCGCGAGGTCTCCTTGTACTTCGATTTCATATCGGCTCCAGTCTGCCGCATCGTCTCGATCGCCTGGTCGAGGCTCACCCGATGCGAGCCGTCGCCGTGCATCGCCAGCCGGGCCGCGTTGATCGCCTTCACCGAGGCGATCGCATTGCGTTCGATGCAGGGAACCTGCACGAGCCCGCCGACCGGGTCACACGTGAGCCCGAGGTTGTGCTCGAGACCGATCTCCGCGGCGTTCTCGACCTGCTCTGGAGTCCCACCGAGCACGGCGCACAGTCCTGCGGCAGCCATCGCACAGGCCGATCCGACTTCTCCCTGGCAGCCCACCTCGGCGCCGGAGATCGAGGCATTGCGCTTGAACAGGATCCCGATCGCCCCGGCCGTCAGCAGGAATTTTACGACGGCATCGTCGGACATCTCTGCGTCGGTGACGAAGCGGTCCATGTAATGGAGCACCGCGGGAATGATGCCCGCTGCCCCGTTCGTCGGGGCCGTGACGATCCGCCCGCCCGAGGCGTTCTCCTCGTTGACGGCCAAGGCGTAGAGGTTGACCCATTCGAGGGCGTCGAGCGAACCGGATGCCTTGTACTCGGCGTCCTCGAGCTTCGCCCGCAGATCGGGGGCACGCCGGCGCACCTTGAGCCCGCCGGGCAGCGTCGTCTCCTCACGCGTGCACCCGTTGTGCACGCATTCGCGCATCACCGCCCAGATCGCCAACAGCTTCTCCCGCAGCTGCGCATCCGTGCGAGCAGCGCGTTCGTTGACGGCCATGAGCTCGGCGATGCTCAGCCCGTGCTCACGGCAGGCGGCGAGGAGCTCATCGGCCGTGGCGAACTCGATCGCCTGCCCGGCTTCCCCCTGCCCCGCCGTCGCCGAGGCGGCTTCCTGCCCAGCCGCCTGCTGGCCTGCTGATTCGGCACTTCCGATCGCCTCGGCGGCGTCCTTCTCGGCCAAGAGTTCCTCGGCGGTGACGACGAATCCCCCGCCGACCGAGTAGTACTCGCGCTCGATGACCTCACCGCCCGCCTCGGCGCGGATGAGCATCCCGTTGGGATGGCCGGGCAGGTTCTTCCGCAGGTGGAGGACGAGATCCGTCTCCGGTTCGAATTCGATGACCAATCGCCCGCCGAGGTGGAGCTTCCGTTGCGTCTTCACCTCCTCGACCAGCGGGCCCACCTGGTCGGGGTCGAGCGTTTCGGGATCGAAACCGCTTAAGCCGATGAGCACCGCCGAGTCCGATCCGTGCCCGATTCCGGTCGCGGCCAGCGAACCGTAGAGTCCGACCCGGACCCGACGGGCCCGGTGGAGGACCCCCTGCCCATCGAGTTCATCGACGAATCGGAGTGCGGCCCGCATCGGCCCCACCGTGTGGGAGGAGGAGGGGCCGATGCCGATCGAGAAGAGATCGAGGACCCCGAGTGCCATCAGCCGACGTCCTCTTCGCGCGCCGAGGCACGGCCGGCATCGCTCGCCCCGACCTCGGCGCTCTCGCCGTCGTCGAGGAACTCGTCCATTCCGTCGAGCAGCCAGCGGACGGTGAAGTCCGCGAAGCTCGCTCGCGGGTAGACGCGATATTCGAGCACCGAGGAGTGGTGGAGGATGACCGGCACGGGGCCCAGCGCAGTGACGATCGCGGTGCCGACGCCGAAGGCGCGGGGGTGAAGGTCGGCGCGGCAGCTCTTCTCGAGCACCTCCCGGGCCTTCGAGCCCGAAAGCTGGAGGATCGTGCGGTTGGCCGAGAGGTCGACGGCCTGTCCGGGCAGTCCTTCGAGACCCGCCTCGGCGACGAGCGTCTCGCCCGGCTGCTGGTGCCGGGAGACGTCGACGGCGAGGAACTCGTCGGGGCTCAGCCACAGGATGTGCAGTCCTGCACCGTCGCCGGTGACCTCACCGACCCGACGCGGCAGCGGCAGGCCGAAGACGTCTTCGAGCGCCCGGCCAGAGCCCGAATCCGGCTGTCCCCGCAGACCGAGCTGGACGGAGAACGGCAGCTCGCGCAGAGCGACCCGGCGCCCGCCGGCGGCACTCGCATCGGCCATCGCCTCGGCCAGATGCGCGGCCGGGGAGACCCGGAGGTCCTCGAGGGATTCGGGTGTGACGAGGGTGTCAGTGGAATAGGTGGTGTCAGCCATCGCGGCGGTTCCCTTCAGGATCGTAGAAGACGGGCGAGGTGATCTCGACGTCGACCAGGGTGTCCCCGAGCGGGGACTGGACGACCTCACCAGTCCGGTTGCGGCCGTTCTCGACGAGCGCGAGCCCGATGGGCCGGTCGAGTGAGGGCGAGATGTAGGACGAGGTGACGTGACCGATCATCGGCACCGGTCCCGCCTCGGGAGTGACGGGGGTGCCCGAGGTGATGAGCTGGGCGCCTTCGGCCAGACGGGTGGTCCCATCGACCGGGAGCACGCCCACGAGATGCTTGCGGTCCTCCCGAGACGTATCGACCCGTGAGTACGAGCGCTTGCCGATGAAGTCCTTGAGCTTCGAGACGATCCACTCCATGCCCGCATCCTGTGGGGTCACGGTGCCGTCGGTGTCCTGGCCGACGATGATGAAGCCCTTTTCGGCACGCAGCACGTGCATGACTTCGGTGCCGTACGGGGTGATGTCGTACTCGGCACCTGCCTCGGCGACGGCCTCCCAGACAGTCAGCCCATAGAAGGTGTCGACGTTGATCTCGAAGGCGAGCTCACCGGAGAACGAGATCCGGCAGATCCGTGCGGGAATGCCGTTGGCCAGCGTGGTCTCTCGGAAGCCCATGAACTCGAAGGCCTCGTTGGACACGTCGAGGTTCGGGGCGAGCTTCGCGATGACGTCGCGCGACCGGGGCCCGGCCACGGCGACGGTCGACCACTGTTCGGTCACCGAGGTGAAGACGACGTCGAGTTCGGGCCATTCGGTCTGGTGCCATTCCTCGAGCCATTCGAGGACGGTTGCCGCCCCGCCGGTCGTCGTCGTCATATAGTAGCGGTCCTCGGCCACGCGCAGGGTCACGCCGTCGTCGAAGATCATTCCGTCGGGCTTGCACATCAGTCCGTAGCGGCCCTTGCCGACTTTCAGCTTCTTGAAGCCGTTCGTGTAGATCTGGCCGAGGAACTCTCCGGCGTCCTGCCCGCGGATCTCGATCTTGCCCAGGGTCGAGGCGTCCTGGAAGCCGACGGATTCGCGCACGGCCTTGCCCTCGCGCAGCACCGCCGCGTCCATGTCCTCGCCCGGCTGCGGGTAGTACCAAGGACGCTTCCACTGGCCGACGTCTTCGAACTCGGCGCCGTGGGCGACGTGCCAGGGGTGGATCGAGGTGACCCGGGCCGGGTCGAAGAGTTCGCCCTTGCGCCGTCCGGCCAGTGCCGCGAACGGGACCGGGGCGAAGGGTGCGCGGAAGGTCGTGTGACCGACCTGACCGAGGTCGTCGGCCTCCCCCAGCACCGAGGCGATCGCGCCGATCGCGTTGACCGCCGAGGTCTTGCCCTGATCGTTGGCCGTCGAGATCGACGTGTAGCGCTTGATGTGTTCGACCGAACGCATGCCTGCGTTCATCGCCCGCTGCACGTCGGCGACGGTCTGATCTCGCTGGAAGTCGATGAAGTGCGTGGTCAACGCGTCGTGGTCATCCTCGGCCGAGGTGACCAGCCACAGCGGGCGCGCCGGGGCATAGGCCATCGGGGAGGCCGCGGGGACGGCGACGGCGGCGGGGAACCCGGTCCGGTTCGCTGCGGCATTGCCCGCCTCGGCACCCTGACGCAGTGCCGATTCGAGCGAGTAGTCTCCGGTGACGGAGCCTGCCGTGAACTGGTCGCGGACGGGGGCCGTGGGCACGAAGGCCGCGATGTCGACGTTCCAGTGGATCTTGCCCTTGCGCTGACCGTGCAGGTGGATGACCGGCGAGTGTCCGCCGGAGACGGCAAGCAGGTCGACGGCGATCTCGTCGCTCTCACCTGCGGCAACGCCGTCATCGTCGAGTCCGGCAACTGTGATCGCGCTGATCCGTCCGGCGGGTCCCTCACCGGCGGTGCCGGTGACGGCCGAGCCGAGGATGAGACGGGTGCCCGTGGCCCCGGTGACGGCTTCTGCCACCGCCGAGGCGGTCGGGCGGGAGTCGATGACCGCGGGGACGGTGATGCCTGCCGCGTGCAGGTCGGCCACGAGATCGTAGGCGGAGTCGTTCGTCGTCGCCACGGCCACGCTCACGCCTGCGGCGACGCCAAAGCGGCCGAGGTAGGTGCGCACGGCCGAGGCCAGCATGATGCCCGGGCGGTCGTTGTCGGCGAAGACGATCGGACGGTCGTGGGCGCCGGTGGCAAGCACGACCTGCCCGGCGCGGATGTGCCAGACTCTCTGGCGCACCCCGCGACCACCGGCAGCGGCGACGGCTTCGGTGCGGTCTTCGAGGGCGACGAAGTAGTTCGAGTCGTAGCTGCCGAAGACCGTGGTGTTCTTCACGTACGTGACTTCTTCGTGCTCGGCGAAACCGGCGACGGTTGACTCGACCCAGGCGGTGGCGTCCTGTCCGTCGATGGTCTCGGCCGTGGCCGGCCCTGCCGAGAGCAGGGAACCGCCGGGCAGGGACTGGTCATCGAGCAGCAGCGTGCGGGCACCGGACTTGCCGGCCTCCCGTGCGGCGGCGAGTCCGGCGGGCCCGGCGCCGACGATGAGGACGTCGGTGTGGATGTGCTTGTGCTCGTACGTCAGTTCGTCCTGGCCGGGGTCGAGGATCCCGAGCCCTGCGAGGTAGTCGGCCTCGAGTCCTTCGGCGATGGCTACGCGGGTGGCGGGCAGCATCGATTCGGAGACGTCTCCGGGGAACCGGGAGTGCACGCGGACCAGCGCATTGGACTCCTCGACGCCGGCGCCGAGGATGCCGCGAGCTCGACCCAGATAGGTCGAGTTGCCGCAGTCGATGCGGCCTGAGGCGATGAGGGCGCTGGCGATCGTGTCACCGGCGAAGCCCGAGTAGGTCTGTCCGTCGACGGTGAAGTCGATCGGTCGGGTGGTGTCGATGCCGGTGGCACCGGGCAGACGGGTGGTGTTCGTCATCGAACCTCTCCTTGCGTGTCGGGACGGGGCGAGCCGATCGGGTAGATCGCGGTGAAGTCGTAGGTGGCCGTGTCGCGGACGGCGTTGAACCACTTCCGGCATCCGGCGCTGTGGCTCCACATCTCGGCAAAGGCACCGCGACTGTTCTCACGGTAGAAGAGGTACTCGCCCCATTCCCTGTCGGTCAGAGCGTACGGGTCTTCGGGGTAGGGAACGTGCGCCTGTCCGCCGTAGTGGAATTCGGTTTCGTCCCTCGGCCCGCAGTTCGGGCAGTGGATGAGCAGCATGTCGGTCCTTTCAGTCCGGAGCGTCGACTCGCTCAGTGCGCCACGGCGGCGGCGCCGTGTTCGTCGATGAGATGGCCGGTTTCGAAGCGGTCGAGGGCGAACGGGGCGTTGAGCGGGTGGGGTTCGTCGTTCGCGATGGTGTGGGCGTAGGTGAAGCCCGCCGCAGGGGTCCCCTTGAAGCCGCCGGTGCCCCAGCCGCAGTTGGCGTAGAGTCCCTCGACTTCGGTCTTCGACACGATCGGTGAGGCGTCGAGGGTGACGTCCACGTTGCCGCCCCAGGTGCGCAGCACATGAGCGCGGGCGAAGATCGGGAAGAGCTCGACCGCGGCGGCCAGCTGCTCCTCGATGACGTGGAAGCCGCCTCTTTGACCGTAGCCGTTGTACGAGTCGACGCCGGCGCCCATGACGAGTTCGCCCTTGTGCGCCTGGGAGGCGTAGACGTGGACGTGGTTGGACATGACCACGGTCGGGTGCACGGGTTCGAAGAGTTCGGAGACCAACGCCTGCAACGGATGGGTCTGGATCGGCAGACGGATCCCGGCCATGTCGGCGAGCACCGAGGAGTCGCCGGCCACGGCCAGGGCGACCTTCTCGGTGGCGATCGGTCCGCGGTTCGTCTGCACGCCGACGACCTTGTCGCCGATGCGATCGATGCCGGTGACCTCGCAGTTCTGGATGATGTCGACACCCATCTCATCGGCCTTGCGGGCGAAGGCCCAGGCCACGTGGTCGTGCTTGGCGATGCCGGCGCGCGGCTGATAGGTCCCGCCCATCACGGGGTAACGGAGGTCGTCGCCGATGTTGATGATCGGGCAGACTTCCTTGACCTGCTTGGGGTCGAGCCATTCGGCGTCGACGCCGTTGAGCCTGTTCGCATTCACACGGCGCTGGGATTCGCGCACGTCCTGGAGTGTGTGGGCGAGGTTGAGCACGCCGCGCTGGGAGAAGAGGAAGTCGTAGTCGAGTTCGGCCGGCAGCTGCTCCCAGAGCTTGAGTGACTTCTCGTAGATCGCGGCGGACTCGTCCCACAGGTAGTTCGAGCGGATGATCGTCGTGTTCCGGGCCATGTTGCCCCCGGCCAGCCAGCCGCGTTCGAGAATGGCGATGTTCGTCATTCCGTGGTTCTTCGCGAGGTAGTAGGCGGTGGCGAGCCCGTGGCCGCCGCCGCCGATGATGACGGCTTCGTAGGACTTCTTCGGCTCCGGGTTGCGCCACAGGAAGTCGGGGTGTTCGGGAAGCTGGTCTGCCATCAGCGTGCTCCGATCTCGGTGAGGGTGGGGTACAGGGGGTGGTCGTTCGCGAGCCGGGTGACCCGGTCGCTCAGTTCGGCGATGGTCTCGGGGCTCGCTCCGTTCTCATTCGTGCCGGCCTTGAGCACCTCGGCGATGATGTCGGCCGCCTCGGCGAAGGCATCGCTGCCGAATCCGCGGCTGGCCAGGGCCGGGGTGCCGATCCGCAGCCCGGAGGTGACCATCGGCGGCCGGGGGTCGTCGGGTACGGCGTTGCGGTTGACGGTGATGCCGATCTGGGCGAGCAGATCTTCGGCTTGTGCCCCGTCGAGGTTCGAGTTGCGCAGATCGACGAGGACGAGGTGGACGTCGGTGCCTCCGGTGAGGATCGAGATGCCGCGGTCGGCGACATCGGATTCGGTCAGGCGGCGCGCGAGTTCGGCCGCACCGGCCAGGGTCCGCTTCTGCTTGTCGACGAAGGCGTCGGTGGCGGCCAGACCGAAGGCCACGGCCTTTCCGGCGATGACGTGTTCGAGGGGTCCGCCCTGTTGACCGGGGAAGACAGCGGAATTGATCTTCTTTGCGATGTCCGCGTCGCCTGAGAGGATGATGCCTCCGCGGGGACCGCCGAGGGTCTTGTGCGTCGTCGAGGACACGACGTGGGCGTGCGGTACGGGTGAGGGGTGGAGGCCCGCGGCGACGAGCCCGGCGAAGTGGGCCATGTCGACCATGAGGTAGGCACCGACGGAGTCGGCGATGCGGCGGAACTCGGCGAAGTCGAGCTGCCGGGTGTAGGCCGACCAACCGGCGACGATGAGCTTCGGCTGGTGCTCCTCGGCGAGGCGTTCGGCCTCGGCCATGTCGACGCGACCGGTCTCGGCATCGAGGCCGTAGGGGACGATGTTGTAGAGGCGGCCGGAGTAATTGATCTTCATTCCGTGGGTGAGGTGGCCGCCGTGGGCGAGGTTGAGTCCGAGGACGGTGTCGCCGGGGCGGATGAGGGCGTGCATGACCGAGGCGTTGGCCTGGGCGCCGGAGTGCGGCTGGACGTTCGCGTACTCGGCGCCGAAGAGGGCCTTGACGCGGTCGATGGCGATGCGTTCGATCTCGTCGACATTTTCGCAGCCGCCGTAGTAGCGGCGACCGGGGTAGCCCTCGGCGTACTTGTTCGTGAGCACCGACCCCTGTGCTTCCATGACTGCCGCGGCGGTGTGGTTCTCCGAGGCGATCATCTCCAGGCCCTCGCGCTGCCGGGCCAGTTCGGCGTCGATGAAGCCGGCGACCTGCGGATCGAGTTCGGCGATCGGGGTGCTCAGCTCGACGGGTTCGCGACTGGGGAAGGCTTCGGTCGTGCCGGCTTCGGCGGGGTTTGCGAGTTGCTCTGTCATGGATCTCCTTTGACCTGTCGCAATCAGCCGTCCTCGACTGATCAGCAACTAATATATCAGATGCGTTCCTGTAGTGTAGGCAGAGAAATCCAGTCGACGCAATACATTGTCAGCAGAGTTTTCCAGGAGTCTTCTCATGAGCGCATCCGCCGACGCGACGTCACCGACGACGTCCCTGGCGAATCACGCCTATGAGATCCTGCGGCACCGGCTCATCATGCTCGACATCGCTCCGGGCGATCCGATCAACGAGGCTGCCCTGAGCGCCGAACTCAAGGTCGGCCGCACACCGATCCGCGAGGCACTCAAACGCCTCGAGCGCGATCACCTCGTCGTGTCCTATCCGCGGCGCGGAACCTTCGCCACCAATGTCGACCTCACCGATCTGTCGACGATCTCGGAGATGAGGGAAGCTCTCGAGCCGATCGCCGCCCGTCGCGCGGCCCGCAGCCTCACATCCGAGCGGCGCATGGATTTCACGGCCGCGATCGCCGGCCTCAAGGCGCTCGAGTCGACCGACGATCAGCGCACGCTCATGGAGCGCGACCTCGAGGTCCACCGACTCATCTACGGGTCTGCGGACAATCCGCACCTGTCGGAGACGCTCATCCGCCTCGACGACCTGGCCACCCGCATCTGGTGCCTCGTCATCCCGGGGATCCCGGATCTCGTCACTCACATCCGCGAGCACATCGATCTGCTCGAGGCGATCCTCGACGGCGATGAGGAGACCGTCGCCGCCCGCGCCGCCGAGCACGTGCGAGAGTTCGACAAGACCGTCCGTTCCACCCTGCACTGAGGCTCCCCTCCACCTGGCACCGAGAGCCCACTCCGCCCTGTACCCGACCTCGGCCCCCGTTGACGTGATCACAAACACACAGTAACGTCCATTGATGTGATATATCAGTTGTCGACCTGAATTGGTCGATGACCACATTCCCTCAACGACGAAGGACCTCCATGACTGACACCTCCACCGCCGCTCATCTGGCTTCAACCGAGAAGACCAGCATCCTCCGGGTCATCACATACGCCGGAGCGATCATCGCGTTCCTCATCGGCTCGGGCTTCGCGACCGGCCAGGAAATCCTCCAGTACTACGCGTCCTACGGTTTCTGGGGCGTCTTCGGCACCGGTCTTCTGGTGCTCGTGCTCATCTCCTATGTGGCCGTCGAGCTCTTCCTCACGGGCCGACGGGAGCAGTTCGAGAAGCCGTCGCGTGTCTTCTACTACTACGGCGGGAAGTACCTCGGCACGTTCTTCGACTACTTCTCGATCCTCTTCGTCTTCCTCTCCTTCACCGTGATGATCTCCGGCGCCGGAGCCGTATTCGAGGAGCATTACGGACTGTCGAAGTTCATCGGCGGGACCGCTCTGGCCGCGGCTGTCTGCCTCACCGTGTGGTTCGGGCTGACCAGCCTCGTCGACGTCATCGGCAAGATCGGCCCGATCATCGTCGTCGTCGCGATCGCCCTCGGCGTCTATGGAATCATGCGCGACCCGGAAGGCATCTCCTCCGGCGCGGAGATCCTGCCGAGTCTCGACGTCACGCAGACATCGTCGAACTGGTTCCTCTCCGGACTGTCCTATGTCGGGTTCTGCATGCTCTGGCTCGCGGCGTTCCTCGCGGCTCTCGGCAAGACCGTGAAGAACCGACGTGAGGCCACGGCCGGCGGCCTCGTCGGAGGCGTCGCCTTCTCTCTGGCCTGCATGGTCGTCAGTCTCGGGCTGCTCGCCAATATCGCCGAGGTCTTCGACGCCGAGATCCCGATGCTCGTCCTGGCCAGCAGCCTCGGACCGTGGATCGGTGCGCTCATCTGCGTGATGATCCTCGCCGGGATCTACACGACGGCTATTCCGCTGCTGTGGACGGTGTCCTCGCGCTTCTTCGACGACAAGACGAAGAAGTTCAAGTACGTCACGATCGGCCTCGCCGTGCTCGGGACGATCATCGGCCTCGCCCTGCCATTCTCGCAGATGGTCAACATCGTCTACGTCATCAACGGCTACGTCGGCATCGTCCTCCTGGTGCTGATGATCATCCGCACGATCCGCCACGTGGCCACTCGCACCAAGAAATAGAACCTCGCCGAGGCGGCCCGATCAGCCCATGAGAAGGGCCCTGCCGGACTGAGTGTCCGACAGGGCCCTTCGCCTGCCAATCGCCGCGCGTCTGCGCTGAACTCGCTACCTACTCGACACGCGTCCGAACAGGTTCGCGATCGGAGCCAACAGCAGCGGCCTGGCCGCGAACCAACCGGCCACGACCACGACCATCGCAACGAGGAACCAGATGAGCCCGGCCCAACCCAGCATGTTCGTCCCGGCGAACATGTAACCGAGGTTCTGCCGCAGTCCGGTCGTGAACACGAGGAACACGTGGACGAGAATGAAGAACACGAAGAACAGCATCGTCGGGAAGTGGATCGCCCGAGCCAGCGGCGCCGGGTAGATCTTGTTCAGCTTCGCAGCGTCCTTCGGCCACCATTCGCTCATCCGCACACCCGTGATCGCAGCCACCGGGGCGGCGATGAACACGATGATGAAGTACATGAGCTGCTGGAGCGCGTTGTAGTTGACCCACGCATCCTCCACCGGCCATTCCATCGTCGCGTACTGCAGCGCCGCCGACAACGCGTTCGGGAAGACTTCCCAACTGGTCGGCACGATGCGTGCCCAGTGTCCGGAGACGAAGAGCAGCACGACGAAGACGACACCATTGGCCAGCCACAGCAGGTCGAGACCCGTGTGCAGCCAGAGGTTGATGCTGACCTTCTTCCCGCCCTTCTTCGGGGTGTAGAACGCCGGCGGCTTCTGCTGGTGTCGCACCTGCAGACCCGAACGGATGATGAGCACCATGAAGAAGATGTTGAGGAAGTGCGTCCATCGCACCCAGCCCGGGAAGCCGGGATCGACGAACTCCGGGATGTGATATTCGCCCGGGTAGCGTTCGAGGAACTCCGGCACGCCCGGCAGGGTCGTGACACCGCGTGCGGCGAGGATGAGGATCCCGGCCACGACGATGAGTCCGCCGAGTCCCAGCCCGACGAGCTTGGACCACTGTCCCAGCGACTTCGAACCGATCATGACCGGTTCCTTCTTCGCTGCAGGCTTCGCCGAGGTGGTGCTGCCCGAACCGGACGACGCGGCCTTCGCAGCCGGTGCCGTCTTCGCGGCCGGCTTGTCCGCGGTGCGTGCCGCGGACTGCTCCGTCGACTTCGCGGCGGGCTTGGCCATCGGTTTGCGCTGAGCGGGCTTGTCCGTGGTCTTCGCCGCAGGCTTCGCCATCGGCTTGCGCTGAGCGGGCTTCTTCTCGGCTTCGTCAGATTTCTTCTCTGACGCCGAGGCGGCCCCCGCAGCGGCCGCACCTGCACCGGCGGCGGCTCCCGCGCCAGCGGCTGCCGCACCGACGCCGCCGATTCCGGTGCGCCGGCCCTGGGGCTTCTTCTCACCAGATTCGTCAGCGGCAGCCGGCTTCGATTCCTGTTTCGCGGCTTCGCCGGACTGTGCGTGTTCGGCTGGCTTGCCTGCCTCGGTAGATGCGGCATCGGTCGACGTGGCGTCGGCGGCCTTCTCTTCAGCCGGAGCCGAAGCGGCGGCCGAGCCCGCGGCAGGTTTGGCAGCGTGTGCGGGTGCGAAGCCTTCCGGCGGCCAGGGGTCTCCCCCGGGCGTACGGGGAAGTCCCCGGCGCAGCGGTACATCGGAGAGTTCTCCGGAGCCCTCACCGCTCGCGGCTGCTCCAGCCACGCCGGCACCTGCGGCACCGGCACCCGCTGCCGCAGCAGCAGACGACGATTCAGAAGCAGTGTCCTCTGAGGTCTCAGCGGCAGCAGTTTCGGCAGAGTCAGGCTGAGCAGCCGGTTCTTCTGCAGCCTCGCCCGTAGGCGCAGCCTCTGCCGGAGCAGCAGCGCCGGCGGATCCACCTGCGGCCTTGACTCCGGCAGGTGCGAAACCTTCCGGCGGCCAAGGATCTCCACCGGCGACCCGCGGCAGACCACGGCGCAGTGGAACCTCGGCGGCAGGGGCGGATTCGGCAGCGGGAGCATCGGTGGCGGCAGGTTCTGCCGCAGCCGACTCATCATCGGAAGCCGAGGCCGCGACAGCAGCACCTGCCGCTGCCCCGGCTCCAGCCGTCGCGGCAGCTGCAGCCGGGGCAGCCGAGGGCTGTTCGTCCGATTCAGCGGACGCCGCATCCTCGGTCGAATCCTCAACAGCGACATCCTCTTCGAATGGAGGCTCTTCCGGAGCCGACGATTCAGCAGAAGCCGAAGGAGCAGCAGAAGCACCGGTGGCCTTCACTCCGGCCGGAGCAAGACCTTCCGGCGGCCAGGGCTCTCCGCCCTCGACGCGCGGCAGACCGCGACGCAAGGGCACTTCGGCCGAAGTAACTGCCTCTGCTGGTTCCTCGACGGAATCTCCAACGGGCTCCTCGACCGAATCCTCAACGGGCTCTTCGGCTTCGGCGGAAGCCACGGTCTCCGTCGATTCCTCACCCGACTCGGCGTCAGAAGGCTGCGCGTCGGTCACATCGGGCTCGACCGCCTCGGCGGGGGAACCTTCATCCAGTTCCTCCGTCTCGGCAGTCTCCGGCAGCCACGACGCGCCCTCTTCCAAGGGTTCGCCGATGGTGCCCTCCGGGGGCCAGGGATCTCCGCCTTCGACCCGGGGCAGACCCGAGCGCAGCGAACTGGAATAGGTTGCCATATCAGGACTTGTTCTCGCTCAGTGATTCGATGGCCTGGGGAACGACCTTGAACAGGTCACCGACGACGCCGAAGTCGGCGATGTCGAAGATCGGGGCTTCAGCGTCCTTGTTGACCGCAACGATGGTCTTCGAGGTCTGCATTCCGGCCTTGTGCTGGATCGCACCGGAGATGCCCAGCGCCACGTAGAGCTGCGGGGACACGGACACACCGGTCTGGCCGACCTGGTGCGACTGCGCGATGTAGCCGGCGTCGACGGCCGCACGGGAGGCACCGAGCGCGGCACCGAGAGTGTCGGCGAATCGGCCGACGAGTTCGAAGGACTCTTCCGAACCGACGCCGCGACCACCGGAGACGACCTTCTGCGCACCACGCAGCTCGGGCCGCGACGAGGTTTCGACAACGGCTTCGAACGAATCGATCGAGGCCGCACGCTTACCGGAATCGGCGACCTCGAGGGCCTGTGTGTTCGCGGACTGCGCTTCGGCGCGGGCTTCGATCGAGCCCAGCCGCACGGTGACGATCGGGGCGCCGAAGGTCGGTGCCGACGACGCGGTGTAGCCGCCGCCGTAGACGGAATGGTTGACCACGATGCCCTCGGAGTCGCGCTCGAGTCCGACGGCGTCGACGGACACAGCCGATCCGCTGCGCACGGCAAAGCGACCGGCGATGTCACGACCGTCGAGAGTGTTGGGCACGAGGACGGCGTCGGGAGCGGTGAGCTCGGCGGCTGCGGCCACGGCATCGACGGCCGCAGTGCCGAGGTTGCCCTCGACGGCTGCGGCGGTCAGGGTCGCCACGGCGCCGAGTTCGGCGGCCTTCTCGGCAGCGGCGTCGGTGCCTCCGGCGGCGAGCACGAGGGCCACGGGCGAGCCGATCTCAGCCGCGCCGCCGAGCAGTTCGGCGGCCGGCTTCTCCAACTGGCCCTCGGCATCGGCGGTGAGGACGACGAGAATGGAATCCTGCGGGAATTCTGACATGACGATTCTCCTTAGGCCAGACGGTTCTTGGTGAGGTATTCGGCGAGTTCGACTCCGCCATTGCCTTCGTCGACGACCTTCTCACCGGCTTCGCGCGGCGGCTTCTCGGCGACGGTGACCATGATGGAACGGGCCACGGACTGGTCCTCGGCGTCGATGCCGAGATCGGACAGGCTGATGACTTCGAAGGGCTTCTTCTTCGCGGCCATGATGCCCTTGAAGTTCGGGAAGCGGGCCTCAGGAAGCGCCTCGGTGATGGAGATGACGGCGGGCAGTTCGGCCGAGACCTGCTGCTGGCCGCCCTCGACGCCGCGGGTGCCCGACACCTTGCCATCGGTCAGCTCCACGGTCGACAGGCCGGTCACGTGCGGGTAGTCGAGGTGCTCGGCGAGCATCGCCGGCATCATGCCGCCGTTGCCGTCGGTGGAGACGTTTCCGGTGACGACGAGGTCGAATTCACCGCGGCGCAGAGCGGCGGCAAGCACCTCGGCGGTCAGTCCCAGATCGGCCCCGGTCAGCGACTCATCGGCCACGTGTACAGCGTCGTCGGCGCCCATCGCCAGACCCTTGCGGATCGTGGCGGTCGCGGTATCCGGTGCCATCGAGATGACGGTCACCTCGGTGTCGCCGTCACTGTCTTTCTGGGTCAGCGCAACCTCGAGGGCACGCTCACCGATCTCATCGAGGACGGCTTCCGAGGCGCCGCGATCGGCGAGCCCGGTTTCCAAGTTCAGTTTGCGGTCGCCGTAGGTATCCGGGACCTCTTTGACCAACACCGCGATCTTCAAGGATGACTCCTTAGGTTCGTGAAGCAGTTCCAGCTGCAATGAGACTTTCATCTCATAATCTACAGGTGGCTGATTTCCGTCCGTTGACCGGGTCCAGTCGGAACCGATCATATATCCATGATCCATGGTACGTGGCGGGAACCACAGACGTGCTCGTTACTGTACGAACGATCGACAGAATTTGTCCAATGCCGGAAGCGGGTTCCGCGCCGAGGCGGGAGGGCCCCGCGTTGAGGCGGCAGTGTGCCCTCGTCGAGGCGGCGACACCTCGTGCACCGAGGCAGGAAACGGTTCCGCGCCGAGGCGGCGACGCTTCCTGCGCCGAGGCGGGCTCTAGAATGGGGTCAGACCGTGAGCATGCGGTCAGACCGACCTTTCCCGACCGGTGCCGCTTCGGTTCGGGCGGGCAGGACGCGAACATCAACGGTGAAGGAGCGCCCCGTGGCTTTCGACCTCGATGACATCGACCGCAGCATCATCGCCGCCCTCGTCGAGGATTCGCGCCTGAGCGTGCGCCAGCTGGCCGAACGCGTCCACATCTCCCGCTCCGCCGCGCATAAGCGCTTCACCACCCTCATCGAGTCGGGTGCGATCAGGAAATTCACCGCCGAGGTGGACCGCGAAGCCCTCGGCATGACCGTGACCGCGGTCGTCGTCGTCAAGATCGGCGAGCGCCCGTGGCCGCAGGTCCGCGATGAACTGGCCGCTCTGCCCTTCGTCGAGAAGGTGCAGGCCGTCAGCGGGGACATCGACGCCCTGGTCACTGTCAACGCTCCGGACAACACTGCACTTTCGCAGGTCATCCTGCGCAGAATCCACGAAGTCCACGGCGTCGTGTCCTCTCGATCGCTGCTCATCCTCGACGAAGCCGAGGGGCACAGGCCGGGCGCCGGCTGAGTCTCGCGACTCAGTCTGAGTGTCGCGACTCAGTCCTTCTGGTATTCGGTGATGGCCTTCTCGGCCAGGTCGAGACCGTAGTCCGCGTCGGCATAGCCGGCGATCGTGGCCTTGCCGATCGGATAGACATGTCCGGCCTTGACGGCTGGGAGGTCCTTGAATACGGCGGAGTCCATGAGCGCCTTCGTCAGTGAATCGTAGTCGCCGCGCAGATCCGAGTTGACGAAGATGACGTCGGCGTCGGACAGGCTCCGGTCGAGGACCTCAAGCGAGATCTGAGCCTCGGGCTCGACGGTTCCGGACTTATTGCCTCCCTGTTCGGCTTTGCCGTACTTCTTCACCATGGCGTCCTCGTCGGCCGACCAGTCGAAGCCGAGCGGGGACAGTATCGTGCCGAGCATGTTCTCGCTGCCCCACAGGTAGGCCGAGTTCTCCTCGAAGGAGGACACGACTCCGATCGTCGTACCCTCGGTGACCTCGGAGTACTTCTCGCCGAGCTTCTTCTGCCGAGCCTGGAACTCGCTGTCGAGCTCGTCGAGCTCATCGGTCCTGTTCACGGCGTCAGCGACCTCTTCGACCCGCTGCTGCCAATTCGCGCGGTCGCCGCCGCGCAGGGTGAACTGGTAGACCGGTGCGATCTCCTCGAGCTGCTCGATCATGTCCGGTTCGAAGATGTTCGGGGACAGGATGAGGTCGGGTTCGGTCTCGGCGAGCTTCTCGAGGTCGGGCTCCTGCTGGCTGACGGTGGGTATTGCCTCGAGCTCATCGAGCCATTCCTCGGGCACGGCCGGGTCCTGGTACTCGCCTTGGGCGACGGGAGGCGCGTCGAGGTCCATGAGGGTTTCGGTGGCGGCATAGTGCAGTGTAGCGACGGCCTGCGGGTCAGTGGGCACCTCGACCTTCGCGCCGGTCGCGTCGGTGACGGTGCGAGTCTCGGACGCGTTGTCCGGGCTCGCTTCCTCACTGCCGCCTGTGCATCCGGCGAGGAGCGCGAGGCCGGCGGTTCCGGCGATGACAGCAGAGGTCAGGCGTGTCAATGACATGGGTTGTCCTTATTCTTATCTGGTCTATTCAGTTCTGGATGAGCGTTCGGGTGGGGCGGCCGGGCGGTGGCGGGGCCGGTTCAGGAGCGTGTGGCGATCACGGCCGATCGGAAGCGGCCGAATCCCCATCCGATGTCTTTCACCTCGACGTGTGCGGCACCGAGCGCGTGCAGGTCCTTGATGAGACCGTCGCTGGTCAGCGACGGGTTCCCGGTGGTGGCCAGGGTCGTGATGAGCTCCTCGGCCTGATGGTCATCGGCCTCGGCCTCGTCGGTGAAGGGTTCGACGATGATCAGGGTCCTGCTCGCTGCGAGCATCCGGTCCAGCAGCGCTGTCACCTCTGCTCGGGAACGCCCTGTCAGTCCGGCGATCACGAGGGTGCAGTCGACGTCCGGCCAGGATCGTCGGCCGGACAGGCTCTCTGCGCCGGGGGTGTGGATCGTCTGCCCGGAGTGCGGGGCCTTCCGCGTCAGGGCGTCGGCCGCCTCGGCGTCGACATCACCGACGACGGCGAGGCTCCCGGCTGCGGCCACGGGTTCGAGGTCGAGGATGAGATCGAGGACGTATTGAAGGTGGTCGAGGCTGCGGCGCCGATGGGCGGCGTCGAGCCCGGGATCGGCGGCACGCTGGTCATGCCAGGTGGGAGCCTCAGTCGCCGAGGCACGGGAAGTGCGGGAGGCGAATCCGCCTCTGAGCACGTCGACGAGATCGACGAGGGAGAACAGGTCGAGCATCGCCGGATCGCTCAGGTCGAGTCCGTCGGAGGCGCCTTCGCCGGTGAGGACCGCTCCGGTCGGGGTGTTGCGGTAGGCCTCGCCCTCTCGCGCGAGGAGTCCGAGGGAGCACATGGCCGTCAGCACCGGCCGCACGCGGTCGGCGGCGATGCCGAGTTCGGCGGCGATCGCCTCGGCGGTGGCGACTCCACCGGCTATGAGGTCGTTGATGCCGAGGGTGACGGCTGTCCGGGTGATGATCGCGGGGAGCAGTTCGGTCATTTCGTGGACCTGGTGGAGGACCTCGAGAGTGCTGTCCGGTGCGGCGCGGCCCTCACTCCCGGTCGCGGCGGGCCCGGCCGAATCCGGGGACCCCGCTGCGCCGGAGCCGGCCGACGCGGACACGGCGGCTGATCCCTCGAGCGTGGACCCGGCCTCCGAGTCGACCGCCGCACCGGCCTCGGCGGGACGAGTCGGCATCTTCCGCCAGTAGCCGACGACCTCGACGTCCTCTTTGGGAAGGCCGATCTCCCGGCGCAGGTAGCGGCGGATGGGGGCGATGGTCAGCGTCTCGCCCGCGCACCAGGCGAAAGTGCGTCCTTCGGGCAGATCGAGATTCTTCACGGCGTCGAACATCAGGCGCGATTCGCCCGGTGCGGTGGATCCGCGGATGAGCCAGTCGATTTCGACATCGGCTTCGGTGGGGATGTCTTGAATGTCGTCGGAGGTGGGTACTTCGATGATGATGTGACCGCGGGTGCCAGCAGGTGCCTCTTCGAGCCAGCGCCCGACAGCGGGCAGCGCCGTCTCGTCGGCGACGAGGAGGTGGAAATCGATGTCGTCGGCCAGCCCGGCGCAGGTCTTCGGTCCGGCGAAGCTGATCCGATCACCGACCGCGACGCCGAAAGCCCAGTCAGAGGCCAGTCCGGAGTCATGGCGCACGATGTCGATGCTGAAGGAGTTCGTCTCGTGGTCGACGCTGCGAACGGTGTAGTCGCGGGCACGGTTGAGCGCTTCCCGATTCCAGTTGAAGCGGAACTCCTCCTGCTCGCCGATATCGAGGGATGAGCCGTCGGGCGGGGGAATGACGAGTTTCACGTGATCGTCGAAACCCTCGGAGCGGAATGCAGGCCGTGCAGCCTCGCCGACCCCACCGGCCGCCAATTGATCGCCTGCCACTGTCAGGCGTCGCATGTTCGGGGTGATGTCGACGATGCCGGTGACTTCCACTTCTCGCAGGATGATCGGCAGCACCTGCAGAGGCCTGGAAGTACGCGGCATGTATTCAGCTCCGAGGGTTCTTGACGTATGAAACAGCGAGAAACAGAGAAGCCGGACCCACAACTTCAAGCAGGTGTGTCAACTGCCTTAGGCAAGACCGATGTTCCCTATATCTCATAGGTGAGCCTAACCTGGGATCGCAGCAGGTGCAACCACTTATTTTCAACACCGACCAGAGGCCGCCACCTCAGTTCGCTCCGACACCCCTGGTCTCGCCTCGTCTTATTCGCGCGGTCCCGACAGCAGCATGAGCGCGGCACCGGCGACGATGCGCTTGTACACCGGCTCGACTGACAGCGTGTCTCCGTCGGCCGTGAGGAGCCCGAGCTCGGTGAGCTCCTGCAGTTCGTCCTCCAAGAGCGTGGAGAGCCGTTCGCTGCGCACCTCGCCGAGGTCGAGTTCGGGGCGTTCCGGTGCCGAGTCGGGAGTGAGGATCTCGATGAGGCGCTGGGCGATCATGATCGCCGGGGCAGCGTAGTCGTCGCCGGGGACGAGGTTGACCACGTCGAGGAGCCGTTCGTGAATGAACGCGCCGATGACCGGCAGTGCGGTATCCGCGCTCACCTCGCCCTTCTTCCACTCGTCGGCGGCGCTTCCCGGGCGGATCTTGGTGCCGGTGATCTCGGTGATCTCAGCACTCTGCATCACGGCCCACATCGCTTCGAGGACGGGCACCTCATCGGCGCTGCGCGCATAGTTCACACCGTCTTCGTACCGGGCGTTCGAGGCTACCCCGACGGCGTCGATGCCGAACTTGCCGGCCGCCTCGGCGATATCGGCTCGCTTCACGCGTCCCGTTCCGGTCAGCGGTCGGGAGTCGCCGATCCAAGCGAGGATTCCGGTGATGCCGGCGACGAGGCGGTTCTGCGGCATGGGCTGGGCGAGCTGCTCCTCGCTCAGTGCATTGGCTTCGATGGCGGCCATCAGGGCCGAGGGCAGCGGGTCGGTGCGCATGCTCGCGGCCTCGGCTCGGGCGCGAGCGGAGTTCCAGCGTTCGGGGGTCTCGTCGGTGTCCATGCGGAAGCGGAGATAGTTGTCGAGAGCTTCGAGGCTGTCGAGGAAGATCACCGTCGAAGGCGATTCGCCGTCGGCCTTCTCGGCGTCCTCCTGCCCGTCGACCGCGAAGCTCTCAAGGACGTCGAGGAGGTCGTCGACTCCCTCCGGCTCGTCGATATCTGCGCGGGAGGATACGGCGATGCAGAACAGGAGGTGGGCGATGTCGAAGACCTCCGAGTCCTCGTCGATATCATCGTAGGTCTCGGCCAGCCAGTCGCGGAAGCGCTGGTAGAGCGGCATCTCGTAGACGGTCTTCTCGACCTCGTCCATTCGTTCGTCGATGCCCGACGGGTCACCGGCCGCACCGGCTGCATCATCGGCAGCGTTCGAACCGCCGAGCCACTCCGGCAGATCCTGTTCTGCAGCAGGCCCGTCCTGGGCTTTCTGGACGTCTTGGATCACGCGGCCGGTGGAGCCGTAGGTGCCTGCAACCGGTTCCGGATAACCGTCGAGTGGCATGAGTTCGTCGACGACGTCCTGCGCCGAAGCTTTGTCTCGCTTGGTCAGACGCACGAGCGCAGCGGCCACGGCGAGCATGGAACCCTCGAGGACGGGAAGTCCGCTGTTGCTGGTGATGAGGCGGTCGAGGCTATCGACGACGCGCCCCTTGTGGGCCAGGGCCAGGATGTCGCGGGCCACGGCACGGGACTTCTTCGCCGACCACTTCGGTGCCATCACACCGCCGAGCTTTGCTCCGAGCGCGTCATCGGTGAACCATTCGTCGACGAGACCCATCGCCGCCCCGGTCACCTGTGCCACGCTCGGTCTGAAGTCCTCGGGATCCGAGGGCAGGGAGGCCACAACAGCCTCGGCGCGCTTGATATCGCCTTCGGCGAAGGCAAGGGAAAAGGAGCGCAGCTTCCCCAGAGCCAGTCCGCGGTGGGCACCGACCGGAGTGAACAGGCGACGGTTGTACTCCCCCTGTGCCTTCTCCATGGCTGCATGGAATTCGGCTTCGGTGAAGTCCGCATTCGGATCGTCGATGTCGACGCCTTCGGCTTTGAGGTACGGTGCCAGCTCCCGCATCATCCGATCACCCATGCCGGGGTCGTGGCTGATACTGCCGCCCGTTGCCATACCGTGGAATTCGGGACTGTCGAAGAAAGAAGACACGCACTGCTCCTGCCGAGGATGAACTGAAGCAATAACGGTAACAAGCCCGACCTCTTCCGCCACACAACCGACCCGGCATGGCCCCGCGGCTTCACCGAGATCACATTTCGGGAGTCGGCGGTACCGCACACAGCTCTGCGGGCCCGGTCGGTGTTCACGCCCTGGTCAGCGCTCAGCCTCCCGGAGAAGCGAGGGTCTTCCGCACCGCCCTGATGGTCAGCTCGAGAGACTGGGCGCGTGCGGTCGGATCGTCGACGCCGACGCTCACGCTGTAGAGGTGTCCGGAGCCGATGGTGAGGTAGACGAACGCCGCCGCCCATCCGATCGGCACACTTTCATCGATGGAGCCGTCCGCCTGCCCCCTCGCGATGACGACCTCGAGAGGATCATCCTCGGCATCCGCAGATTCAGCGCACGTGCTGGACTCAGCGCCTGACCGGGACTCGGCGGCCGCACGGGACTCGGCGGCCGCCGCGGCGAAGGATTCATCGGTGATGATCGGGTTGTCGGCGAAGAGCAGGGTGAGCACATCGGGCAACGTGAACAGCTCCGCACAGATCCGCTCGAGCGCCGCCAGACCGGCGCCCGCTTCGGGACGCGCCTTCATGACCGCCTCACCGAATCGCCGGGCACCGAGCAGGGCCGCCGCGCCGACGAGCGCCTCCCGATCACCGAAATGTCGGTAAAGAGTGGTGCGACCGACGCCGATCGACTGTGAAAGTTCGATCATCGACGCCTGCGGGTTCGCGGCAAGGTGGGTCAGTGCCTCGCTGACCAGCGCCTCTCGGCCCAATCGACGCATTCCCTGCACCGGCACAACCCCTCCCTGACTCTGCGAACGATACAGAGCAGTCTACTTGTGGAACAGCGTTGTTCCACTTTGGTATCATTGAGTACCGACAATGCCTTCGAGGATCGAGCACGTGATGGATCAGCCCCAGCAGAAGAACGACTTCGCAACCCAGCAGCCCCACGCCCCCGCGACGTTCGCGCTCAGTCGGAGCGACGTCGTCGTCATCGGCCTCGTCTGCATCGGCATCGGGGTGGCGCTCGGCTTCTTCCTTCCAGCCCTCGGCTCGATTGCCGCGACTTTCCCCATCCCTTTCGGTGACGTCATCGAGAAGCTCAGCCGCTTCGACCAGGCGTGGGTCGTCATCGCCCGACCGATCATCGGCGGGTTGCTCGGACTCATCGCCGCCTTCTTCATCGCCGCCTCGACGACTCCCCTGGTCGTCGATGAACACGGAATCACCATCGGCCGAGACGACGACCACCCGCTGCGCATCTCCCGCGCCTCGTTTTCGACCGCATACTTCGCCGACGGCAAGCTCGTCGTCGTCACCGAAGGCGGGCACCAGGCCTTCAAAGGAGATGTCGAAGGCAAAAAGACCGCGACTGCCGAGGCCTTCACCTCCCGCGGATATCGCTGGGGCGAGATCTGAGGGCTGCGGCGCCGAAGGTTGGGACGGCGTACATCGCCCCGCTCGGAGAGGACTTCTCACCGAGAGCTGATGCGATCGACGGGAGGAAGTAATCCAGAAGTGACGAGCTGGCGAGGGCGATATCGATAAGGCTTTTCAACGTCCTCGATGCCAACCCTGCGGTCGTCGTCCACAACCGCGACAACGAAGAATGCCGAGCCAAGCCGACACCGCTGCTCTCTCGTCGGCACGCATGAGAATCGGCCCCGAAATATAGTTCTCCGAGGCCGATTAACAATGTGGGAACGCAGGCAACCACGCGGCAAAAAACGCAATCTCTCATACGCGTCCACATGCTTGCTAGACGCAACGTCCCGGTTTCAGACTTATCCGCGAACCAGGGTAGAGACCCCGAAAGCATCTAGCGCTGAGAACGTTCCCAAATACAACGCGCATAATTCGATGCCGAAAGCTGAATAGTCCATGGCTTCAGCTGTGTTTAGTGTGACAGTTGCGTTTCTTTCTTTTACTGCCGTTTTAGCCCAGTCACTGTAACGGCTTTCGTCAGTTGCACGGCCCGGTTCTTCGGGTGCCAGCCCTGCCACTTTCCTCCATATCGAACTGCACCCTGCTTATTGCCGGTGTGGAACCACTTGATGCTCTTCCACTTCCCGGACAGAGAGCCAGTTCCTTTGAACCCGTAGTAATTAGAGCCCCTCATACAGAAATATCCGCTCGCCGCCGAACACCCAGGGCCGACAATTGATATCTTGTGGGCCGAGATTGTGGTTTCCAGTTTTGCTGCGACGATCTTCCCGTTGTCAGGATCGACCACTACAGTTGCCGGAGCTCCCGACTCGTCAATCTCTTTGACCTTGTCAGGGTCGGTGGTCGCACCGGGTACAAGCTCCAGCGGGTCTGCTTCGGCACCGTCTTTCAGTAGCGAATCAACTCGAGCGTCTTCATCTGCAGGCGAAGACGCTACCGGCTGGATGTCTTCACTCAACACTGCCGATGCTGGTCCCGCGGCGAACGTTGAACCGGCGACCAGGGCAAGCCCACCAACAATTGAGACAAGCTTCTTCATAATTATCCGTTCTATCCAGTGTGGCCGGAGTCCAATCATCGTATTCGACTCGACCCATCTATGTTCGTTCCCTATCTGCGTGTCTGAAGTATTGACACTTGGGGCATAGTCAGCTCTGCAGCTGGCCTTGATCCCCTTTTTGTTTAGTCTTCCGAATCTGGCTCGCTACCAGTCTTCCCACCAGCATTCCCACTACAATCCCGACCCATCCGATTACGACCGTCGCTGAGTTGAACTGTGCTCTGCCCAGCGGGATAACCATGTACTGGACAAGTTCGACAGCAAGCGACAGTAACGCTGCAATGGAAGCGGCCCTGACAATGTGGCGGAACCGAAGGAACAGTCCACTAGCTACCCCTAATGGCGCAAAAAGCAACAGGTTCATCGACTGCCAATTGACCGAGAATAGCGCCCCTGGGGCCGGGAACGACCACGCCCAGACTCGGGTCGTCGTCAAACCGTCGTTCAATCCCGGCGCGTGCCCTGACGGTGTCACTGTCGCAGCGATCACAAAGGACACGCTCGCCATCCAGAAGAACACGATTACTGGATGCTCTCGAAGCCGTCGGCCAACAGGCTTTGCGATTACTGCTGCAACGATCGCACCAACTGCCGCGACCGGAAGTGCGTAGGGCAGTGCAGTTAGATATCTAAGCATTTACAGTCCTGTACAGAACGGCGTTCTCGTGTAGTAGTTCTTGCCCGAAATCGTGTCTTTCATCAGAGCACGAGCGCATGGCCGTTTGCTGCTCAACGACGCAGAGCCCGAGAACGTCGCTGTCTTTGTTTGCTTCGACTTCATCTTGTAGGTTCCGGACCACGACACCGGGCCTTGAGCTCCGCCCTTCTTGTTGACCGCCTGGAATCCGAACTTAACCGAAACCCCCGAACCTTTCGTCTTCTTGTACGTGACTTTGGCCTTCGAGACACGGTTGCCATTGGAGTAGACCTGGGCGTTGAGAGAGCCGTTCTGCACGTCGTTATATCCCGCGTTATACCAGGTGTAGCTTGCTGCTTCAGCGTTGGTTGAAACCCCCCAGCGTCAGGGCCGCTGCCGCTACCCCTGCAATGAGCATCTTCTTCACATGATTCCTCTCTGCTGGAACTCCGGTAGTTCTCAGCCGGTATAGAGGTTATGTTCATACTCGGCCTCCGCACATCCCCCAAAAAGATGAAATTGCACAAGAAATGTTGATCTACTGCGCTGGACTTGCACGCACGGCTGTGTGAAAGAGCCCTCACCGCCCAGCCAAACGTCCACTCGGCCTGCCGGAACCGGTCCCTTCGTCCCGAGTTCGCGACACGTTTGGCCGCCCGTCCTCACCTGCACGTCAGCCATGGAATCGTGACTGCGCTCACGCCACCATGGGGCCATGACCATTGACGTTCCCACCACAGGCCGCTCACTGCCCCAGCTGCAGCCGATCAGCTTCATCGGCGCAGATGGCCGGCTCACCGACACTCCGACCGAAGGGCTGCGGATCCCCAGCGATGCCACCCTCACCGGTCTCTACCGGCAGATGGTCCTCGTCCGCCGGTTCGAAGCGCAGGTCACTCACCTGACCCGGCAGGGTCGGCTCGCGACCTATCCCTCTGCGGCAGGTCAGGAGGCCGCCGAGGTGGGGGCCACCACCGCGCTGGCCCCGAACGATTGGCTCTTCCCCACCTACCGCGATTCGGCAGCGCTGCTGACCCGCGGTGTGCCCGTCGCCGAGATCCTCGCCGCCTTCCGCGGGGACTGGCACTGCGGTTTCGACCCGCACGAATATCACGCCTCACCTGCGGCGACACCGCTGGCAACGCAGACCCTTCATGCCACGGGATTCGCGATGGCCGCGAAGCTCAGGGGAACGGACGCCGCGACTCTGACCTTCCTCGGCGATGGCGCCAGCAGCGAAGGCGACACCCACGAAGCCTTCAACTTCGCCTCCGTGTGGCAGACCCCGACGGTCTTCGTCCTGCAGAACAACCAGTATGCGATCTCCACTCCCCTGCGGGAGCAGACGAACGCGACGATGCTCGCCGACCGGGCCGCCGGCTACGGAATGCCGGGCCTGCGCGTCGACGGCAATGACGTCGCCGCCGTATTCGCCGCTGTCTCCGCCGCCCTCGAGCGCGGTCGCAACGGAGATGGTCCGACCCTCATCGAGTGCCTCACCTACCGGATGGAGTCGCACACGAACTCCGACGATCCGACGAAGTACCGCGACGCCGAGGAGGTCGAGCACTGGAAGCAGTTCGATCCCATCGACCGCCTCGAGAAGTACCTGCGACAGACAGGGGCTCTTGACGATGCGAAAGTCGCAGAGGTCGCCGAGGCGGCCGAGGCCTTGGCCGCGTCCGTCCGCGATGCGATGAACAGCGAGGCCGAGATCGACCCGCGCGAACTCTTCGCCCACGTCTACGCAACCCCGCGCACGGCCCTTGCCGAACAGCAGCAGGTCCTCGAAGCCGAACTCGCGGCGGCAGGCCACGCATGAGCGTCGAGACGGGAACCGATCCGACCACCGATCCGACCGCGGTGAACGACGAAACAGCCACGGCCGCCTCGGCGAGCACCGAACCGACGACAACGGCCGCCCCGTCATCGGTGACGATGACGAAGGCACTCAACCACGCGCTGCGCGACAGTCTGGCCGACGACGACACCGTCCTCGTCTTCGGTGAGGATGTCGGCCGCCTCGGCGGGGTCTTCCGTGTCACCGAAGGACTGCGGGCCGAATTCGGGTCGAACCGGGTGTGGGATTCCCCGCTTGCGGAGTCCGGCATCATCGGCACCGCGATCGGCATGGCGATGAACGGGATGCGTCCGGTCGTCGAGATGCAGTTCGACGCCTACGCCTACCCCGCGTTCGAGCAGATCGTGTCCCATGTGGCGAAGATACGGAACCGGACGAAGGGCCGGGTCAGCCTGCCGATCACGATCCGGATTCCCTATGCCGGCGACATCGGCGGAGTCGAGCACCACTCGGATTCCTCGGAAGTCTATTGGACGTCGACGCCGGGTCTGACCGTCGTCACGCCGTCGAATCCGGCCGATGCGTATTCGCTGCTGCGCGAGTCGATCGCCTCCGACGACCCGGTCGTGTTCATGGAGCCGAAGTCGCGGTACTGGATGAAGGAGACGCTGAGCCTGCCCGTGACGACGGCACCGATGAATCGGGCGCAGGTCATCCGCGAGGGCACCGACGTCACCCTGCTCGCCTATGGTCCGACCGTGCGCACGGCGCTCGAAACTGCTGAGGCCGGAGCCGAACACGGACTGTCCATCGAGGTCATCGACCTGCGCACGCTCTCACCATTCGATGACGAGACGGTATCCGCCTCGGTGCGCAAGACCTCGCGGGCGGCTATCATCCACGAGGCCGCGCAGTTCGGCGGCTACGGCGCCGAGGTGGCCGCCCGCCTCACCGAACGCAACTTCACCTTTCTGTCGGCCCCGATCCTGCGGGTCACCGGGTTCGATGTGCCCTATCCGTCACCGAAGCTCGAGGAGTTCTACTTGCCGACCGTCGAACGCGTGCTCGATGCGCTCGAGTCCTGGGATTGGGAGCTGTGATGAGTGCTGATCTGAATACGGGCCGGAGTGCCGGGATTCGCGAGGCAGGGATGCGCGAGTTCATCCTCCCCGACCTCGGCGAAGGCCTCACCGAGGCGGAGCTGATCTCCTGGAAGGTCGAGATCGGGGACGAGGTCCACGTCGATCAGATGGTCGTCGAGGTCGAATCCGCGAAGTCCGTCGTCGAGCTCCCCTGCCCGTACGCCGGGCGGATCGTCAGCCTCCACGCGAACGCCGGAGACACCGTCAGTGCAGGTCAGCCCCTGCTCTCCGTCGCCGAGGCGGGGGTTGAGACAGGCGCGGGCGCTGAGTCGACAGACGACGGCGGCGAGACTGGCGCCGGCGAATCAAGTGGCGCGAACCTCATCGGCTACGGCACCTCGGAGCCGAAGACCCGATCGACGAAGAAACGCTCGTTCGGCGGCAAGCACGCGGCCACACCGGTTGCGACATCTACCGCCGCACCGACTGCGGCTCCCGCTGTTCCGACAGTCATCCCGGATGCCCCATCGCAGCCGCCGACCGAGGCGCACGCACCCACTGATGGCTCGTCACCGTCCTCCACGGTCGACTCGTCGGTGTCCGCCACCGACGAATCATCGAGGGATGCGGACAGTCACGTCTCCCCCGTGTCGTCTCCCCTCGTGCGCAAGCTCGCGAAGGATCACGGCCTCAGCGCCAAGCACCTGCCCGGCACCGGCCCAGGCGGGGTCGTGACCAGGGCCGATGTGCAATCAGCGATCGGGTCCGGGGCAGGTGCCGCTGCCCACGTCCCCGCGGGGAAGCCACCAGCGAACCAACCACACGTGGGCACGGAACGGGGAGCCGCCTCAGCGAGCGTTTCCGCATCCGGAACACCCGCCTCGGCGAAGGTGCCCGCCTTCCCCGGCGATGCCGCAGCAGCGAGTTCCCATCGGACCGACCGCGATACCCGCACCCCGATCAGGGGGCTGCGGAAGGTCGTGTCCGAACGCCTCACGAAGTCGCGGCAGGAAATCCCCGAGGCGACGATCTGGCTCGATGTCGACGCCACCGAGCTGCTCAACACGAAGCGCGCACTCGAGTCGAGAACGGGTGAGAAGTATTCGCTGCTGTCGCTCGTCGCTCGCTTCGTCGTGGCCGGGCTGAAGAAGTACCCGATCCTCAACTCCTCGATCGACACGGCCGCCGAAGAGATCGTCACCCACGGCGACATCAACCTCGGCCTGGCCGCGCAGACTCCGCGTGGGCTCATGGTTCCCGTCGTCCACAGAGCCGGCGAAATGAGTCTGAGGCAGCTGCGCGACTCCGTGTCCGAGACCGTTGGAAAGGCTGCCTCGGGCAGGTTCGATCCCGCGGAACTCTCCGGCGGCACGTTCACGCTGAACAACTACGGGGTGTTCGGCGTCGACGGTTCGGCCCCGATCATCAACCTCCCCGAGGCGGCCATGCTCGGCCTCGGCCGGATCAAGGACCGGCCGTGGGTCGTCGACGGCGAACTGACCGTGCGGAAGGTGATGTACCTGTCCTTCGTCTTCGACCACCGAGCCTGCGACGGTCAGGAGCCGAGTCAGTTCCTCACCTTCGTCGCCGACTGCATCGAGAACCCGATCTCGCTGCTGCCCGAGCTCTGAGGGCCGCCGGGCCAGGACAGCTTCGGCGTCGTTCAAGCGTCAGCGCACTTATCGAGAGGCACACGTCTCGGTAAGTGCGCTGACGCTTGAACGACGCTTCCCGCGCCGCACGTCATCGACGCGATTCCACGATTCGGACCCTTCTCCGTCGCTCATGGCCCGCACCACTAGCCTTGCCGGGTCATCTTGCCGAAGACGTCAGATTTGGTGAAAGGGCGAGCGCATGTCCCGGACTCACGATTCACAACCGCCGTCGGGGCCACCTCGGCGGCGGTTCTCCCTATTCCTGCTCATCATTCCGGTCATCGGCTATGTCCTCACCCCGCTCGTCGCGAACACGGTCGAGCCACGTATCTTCGGCCTGCCGTTCATCGTCTCCTACACGATCATCGTCACGATCCTGACCTGGCTGTGCGTGTGGATGGCCGCACGCGGGGACCGCTTCTACCGCGGTGACCTTCCCGAACACGTCCCCTCAGACGTCGCCTTCGGCGAGGACCATCCGATCGACGAGGGCACAACCGCCGGCACCGGCTCCTCGGCACCCGGCGACGATACCTCTGACGGATCGGAGGCCGGGAAATGAGCTCCTCCGCAATCATCGCCTGCGTCATCTTCGGCCTCGCCATGCTCGCGACCATCGGCATCGGCATCTGGTCCGGCCGCGGTCGCGAGAAATCACTCGACGAATGGTCGGTGTCCGGGCGCGGCCTCGGCGTCGTCTTCATCCTCCTGCTCATGGCCGGTGAGACGTACACGTCGTTCTCGTTCCTCGGCACCGCCGGCTGGTCGTATTCCTACGGCGTGCCGATCCTCTACCTCATCGGCTACCTGAGCATCGGCCTCGTCGTCGCCTACCTCGTCGGCCCGCTGTTCTGGACGTATGCGGCCCGGCACAAGCTCGTCAGCCTCTCCGACATCGTCGAGCACCGCTTCCGCTCACGCGGGCTCGCGATCCTCGTCGCCGTGCTCGCGACCGTGTTCATCGTTCCCTACATCCAGCTGCAGATCCAGGGCATGGGCGCCGTCGTCAACGCCATGAGCTACGGGGCGATCGACCTCAAGGTCGCGGCCGTCATCTCCTTCATCGTCGCCGAGGCGTTCATCCTCTTCTCCGGTCTGCGCGGTTCCGCGTGGGTGAGCGCGCTCAAGGACGGCTTAGTCATCCTCGCCGTCGCATTCCTCGCGGTCTACGTCCCTCTCCACTATTTCGACGGGCTGGCGCCGCTGCTCGATCGCCTTGTGGTGGAGAAGTCCCAGTGGCTGACCTTCCCCGGTGCTGGTGAGGGCATCTACGGAGGCGCATGGTTCATCTCGACGATCATCCTCAACGGCATCACCATCACCGTGTTCCCGACCTCGATCGCCGGATACCTGTCGGGCACTTCGGCGAATGCACTGCGCCGGAACTCGATCCTCCTGCCGTGGTACCAGCTGCTGCTGTTGGTGCCGATGATGGTCGGCGTTGCCGCACTCTTCGTCGTCCCGGCCCTCAAGGATGCCGATCTCGCGCTGTTCTCCGTGGTCATCGATTCCCTGCCGGCACCGCTCGTGGCGATCATCGGCGTCGCCGGTGCCCTGTCCGCCATCGTGCCGATGAGCGTGTACATGCTCTCGATCGGATCGATGTGGGGTCGGACTGTGTTGGGCGGCGGTTTGGCAGGGCCGAAGAACGCCGCCTCGATGACCTCCGAACAGCTTGCCGCCCGTGGTCTGCGTCAGAAGATGCTGTCGCAGTGGGTGTGCCTGGCCGTCGGTGTGATCGCCCTTGTGATGAGCCTGCTCATGCCCGATGCGCTCGTCGAGCTCTCGGTGCTTAGCTATGAAGGACTCGCGCAGGTCGTGCCGGCCGCGCTGCTGTCCCTGTACTGGTCGCGGATGTCGAAGCAGGCGGCCGCCGCGGGTCTCCTCGTAGGTTCGGTGACCATGGCGGCCCTCCACTACACGGGACTCGATCCGCTGATCGGCATCAACGGCGGCCTGTGGGCGGTCGCGGCGAACCTCGTCGTTGTCGTTGCGGTCACATTGGTGAAGCCGGACCCACGCTGGGTGTCGACCGCCGAGCGCGTCGAGGTGAGGGCCTGAGACGGGGCCTGAGCGCGCCCGACGCCGAGGTGTGGCGAAATAGCTCGTCCGCCTCGGCAAGGACGATCCTCAGGCAGGTTCCGTCTGCCTCTTCGCTGACCGCGAATGCCTGAAGTGCTGCACCGATGTGAACAACACCGCGATCACGAGGATGGCATAGATTCCTACCGTCACAGGGCTGCTCACCAGCACGGACGCATCGCCGTCGGAGACCGCCAGCGCACGCCGCAGCTCTGTCTCCGCAAGGGGACCGAGAATCACTCCGATGAGTAGTGGTGCGACCGGCATCGCATAGCGGCGCATGAGCAGGCCGAGAAATCCGAGGACGATGAGAATGATCAGATCGACCAGTGATGCGGAAATTGCGTAGGCACCGAACATCGCGATGATCGTGATCCCGGCATAGAGATAGTGCTGCGGAACGCGGAGCAGCCGCGCCCAGGCTGGCGCAGCCAGCAGGTTGATCACAAGCAGAACCACGAGGCCGATGAAAAGTGAGGCCAGCAGAGTCCAGACGAGATCGCCGGAGCGTTCGAACAGCAGCGGGCCGGGCTGCAGACCGTACTGCTGGAAGGCTGCCAGCATGATGGCTGCCGTGGCTGAGACCGGCAGACCGAGTGCCAGCATCGTCCCCATCGCCGTTCCAGCAGTGGCATTTCCGGCGGCTTCGGGGGCGGCCAATCCTTTCACCGAGCCGACGGTTCCGAACTCCTTGTCGCCCCGCACCGCGGCAAGTCGCTTCTCAGTTCCGTATGCAAGGAAGGTAGGGACCTCTGCGCCCCCTGCAGGAATGAGTCCGAAGGGAGCACCGAAGGCTGAGCCGCGCAGCCATGCGGGAAGCGCAGCACGAAAGTCCCTGCGGCTCAATCGTGCGATTCCCTTCGAAGGCACCTTGAGTGACTCGGGATCGCGATGGATCCTTGAGGCAACATGGAAGACCTCGCCGAGGGCGAGCAGCCCGATGGTGATCACGACGATGTCGATGCCGTCGAAGAGCTGCGGAACGTCGAAAGTGAAGCGCGATGTTCCCGACGGTCCATCGATGCCTACAAACGCCAGCGATACGCCGATGCCCAACGACGCCAGTCCGCGAGTCACGGATTCCGAAACCACCGAGCTCACTGCGATGAAGGCGAAGACTGCCAGTGCGAAGTACTCGGCAGGTCCGAACATCGTCGCCATTTTGACCAGGAAGGGCGAGAAGAACACGACGATCGTCGTGGAAATCAGACCCCCGATGAATGCGCCGATGGCGGCGGTGGCGAGCGCCGCGGCCGCTCTGCCGTTCTTGGCCATCCGGTGGCCTTCGAAAGTCGAGGCGATTGCCGACGATTGGCCTGGTGTATTGAGCAGGATTCCTGCGGTCGAGTCACCGAAGAGGCCGCCGAAATAGACACCGGCGAACATGATGAAGGCACCCGTTGGATCCAACGAGAAGGTGATCGGCAGGAGAAGAGCGACCGCCATCGAAGACCCGAGCCCCGGAAGCACCCCCACTGCCGTACCCAAGACTGCTCCGATGAAGACGAAGAGGAGGTTGGCAGGCGTCAGGGCCGCGCCGAATCCTCCGAGAAGAAGTTGGATCTGTTCCATCACAGTCCTCCGATGATTCCGGCAGGCAGCGGCAGTCCCAGGAGTCCGCCGAATATCAGTTGGATTATCGATGACAGGAATACCGCTACCCAGATGTCCATGATCGGATGCACAGATCCCAATGCGCGTGCAATCACCCAGAACAGTGCTGCTGCGGATAGAATCCACCCCACTGGTTCCAACAGGGCAACGAATCCGATGCACGCAACTAGGACGATGCCGATGGTCTTCCAGTCGCTGTGCATCCGCTTCTCATCGGGGTTGCCTCTGTCGCCGACCCGGCGCACTGAATCCTCTGCATCCTCCATCTGCCCGAGGTCGTGGAGCATGTCGGTGGAGAAGTTCGCCCGGTCCGGTACACCTGAGGCCTGTTCGGGCTCGGGCCTCCGATACACGTCGATGGCAAGAACCAGCGCATTGGCGATAAGCAGAATGCCCAAGATCCTGGGAACGAATTCCGGCCCGGGAACCGAATTCCCGAGTATGTCCATGGTCAGCGACCCCACGATCAGGGTGGTGCCGACGGCCAGCAAAATGCCGACGATGACGAATTCGCTGCGCTGCCAGAAGAATCTGTCTGCGGTGGGTGAGGCTTTCGGCGGTCTGTTTCTGGTCTCGGTCTTCGCGTTCATCACATTCCCAGTTCGTCGACGGTGCGTTCGGCAGTTTCGGTCTCGTCCGCGATGAAGCGATCGAGCTCGTCTCCGACCATGTACGAGTCGGTCCAGTTGTTTCGCTTCAACGTCTTCTCCCATTCCGGGCTCGAATGCAGCTCTTCGACGATGTCGAGGTATTCGGCCTCTGTCTCTGAAGAGATTCCGGGAGGCGCGACGAACCCACGCCAGTTCGCCATCGACACATCAGCGCCCAGCTCCTTGAAGGTCGGAACATCGACTCCCGGGATCCTCTCCTCAGAGGAGATGGCAATTGCACGCAGAGTTCCCGCCTCGATCTGGTCGGCAACCTCGTTGTAACCCGATACTCCGACAGTGGTCGAGTGCGACAGCAGGGAATTGAGGGCTTCGCCACCGCCGGAGTACGCGATGTAGTTGACCTGCGCCGGGTCGATGCCGACCTCTTTCGCCAGCAAGCCTGAGAGCAAATGGTCGATAGAGCCGAGAGAGCCGCCCGAGATCGAGAGTCCGTGCGGATCCTTCTTCCACTGCTCAGCGAAGTCATCAAGTGTACGGATGTCCGAATCAGCGGGAACGACCAGAGCGGAGTAGTCATCGGCCATCCGGGCGATCGGCGTGACGTCACCGAGGTCGTACTCGCTGTCATTGAGCGCGATCGCCCCGACCATCACCCCGCCGCTGGTCATCAGTGTGTCATCGCTGCCTTCCTGCTGAACGAACTGACTCAGTCCGATCGTCCCGCCGGCACCGGGGATGTTGACAACCTGAACGTTGTTGACGATGTCTTCGGAGCGAAGCACCTGCTGTGACTCGCGGGTGAATCCGTCCCATCCTCCTCCGGTTGCAGCTGGAACGATCGCAGTCAGCTTGTTTCTCACCGACGCCTCTCCCGCAGTGGCCGCCGCGTTGACGCCTGCCGCTGTGGTGGCCACGACGGCGACTGCCGCGAACCCCGCTTGTACCCATCGTGTTCTGATCATGCGTGCAGAACCTCCTCGTTCCATCACTGGTCCTCCGTACGATGCTGTCCGCGCCGTCGAAGTTATTGCATACAGCACACAGTATTTAAGTACACTAGGCTACTGCAAGTATTTTCTACTAGATCATTGTATCTACATTGGGTCATTCGAATACACCTAGGAGGTTCGTTATGAACATGGATAATCGAGAACTCGATGCTGAGGTGATCGTTGTCGGTGCAGGCAATGCCGGCTTCTCAGCAGCTCACGCCGCACGTGAAAGGGGTCGGACCGTCATCCTCCTCGAGGCGGGAAGCGAGGAAACCGCCGGCGGCAACAGCTTCTACACCGCAGGTGCGACTCGGATCGTTCACGACGGGCTTAAGGACCTGTCCGACCTCGTGGAGGCCGATGAGCGTCACTCTGTCAGCGAAGTGCCGCCCTACTCGAAGGACGAGTACATCGCCGACCTCCTCCGGGTCACCGAAGGGCGCACCGATCTCGAACTCGCCGATATCCTCGCCGAAGAATCCCATTCGGCACTCTCATGGCTGAAGTCCTTGGGCCTGAAGTACCGACTGATGTACGAACGCCAGGCCTACGAACGCCCAGACGGTTCGTACCTGTTCTGGGGTGGACTGCACGTGGGAAACGTCGATGGCGGTCAGGGCCTCATCGCCGATCACACCGCTGTCGCCAAGAAGATGGGCACCGACATCCGGTACGAACATCGCGCGACCGGCCTGCTCGTCGAGGATGGCCGAGTCCGCGGCGTCATCGTCGACACGCCTGACGGGACGGTGACGCTTCGCGCTGAATCCCTCGTCCTCACTGCCGGCGGATTCGAAGCCAACCCTGAGATGAGAGCCGACCACCTGGGCGAGCGCTGGGCAAATGCCAAGGTCCGCGGCACTCCGCACAACCAGGGGGACATGCTGAATGCCGCACTGGATGTGGGAGCTTCGAGAGGAGGCGACTGGGAAACATGCCACAGCGTGCAATGGGACGCGTTCACCCCGCAGAATGAATCAAACCGGGAACTGACGAATCGATTGACCCGCCAGTCCTACCACCTCGGCGTTCTCGTCAACAATCAGGGCCGGCGCTTCCTCGACGAAGGTGCCGACTTCCGCAATTACACCTACGCGAAATACGGCAAGGTGATCCTGGAACAGCCGGACTCCATCGCCTACCAGATCTTCGATCGCAATATTCGGCCGATGCTTCGCACCGAAGAATACGACATGCCACAGATCTCAGAAGAGGTTGCCGATACGCTGCCTGAGCTGGCAGAGAAGCTGAACATCGATTCAGACGCGTTCGCCGCAACCATCGGAGAGTACAACTCAGGAGTGCTTCGCGACGTCGACTTCGACCCGACCATCAAGGACGGCAGACGTTCCGATGTGACTCCGGTCAAGAGCAACTGGGCGCTGCCGATCGAATCAGGTCCGTTCTACGCCTACCCAGTCACCTGTGGAATCACCTTCACCTTCGGTGGGTTGAAGTCCGATGTCGAAGGACGTGTGCTCGACGAATCGCATCAGCCGATTCCCGGGCTACTGGTCGCCGGAGAGATGTTGGGCGGTCTTTTCAGCCTCAACTACCCCGGAGGGTCGGGACTGGCCGCTGGATGCGTGTTCGGCCGACGTGTCGGCACCATCGCCTGAGCTGGTCACCTCGCCCGCCTCAAGACCTTCACCCGGCTCGGCACGTTCATCGCACCTGCTCTGGTGGTGAGTTGCCTGCTCCGGTCTTGAGCGCCCAGCATGTCATGGTCTCCGTTCGCGCCGCAGCGAGGTTGCGACGGGGACCATGGCGTACTGTATACATGGAACCTGACTCTGATACAACACAGGCCCGGAAGGGAACTGAAATCGAATGACGAACTCCGCTGCCGCTCAGCAAACGGATCGCGAATCGATCTTCGAGACAGTCAGAATGGACATTCTTGATGGAACCATCAAACCCGGGACTGCGCTGAAAGAGGTCGCGCTGGCCGAACGGTTCGGCGTGTCCCGCACCCCGATTCGAGAAGTGCTGAGCCGCCTCGAAGAAGCCAGCCTCGTCTCTCGCAAGGCGCGCGGCTTAGAAGTCGCAGCCATCGACACCGAGAAGATCGTTCAAGTCTACGATGCACGTATCCTGCTGGAAGAGGAAGTGGCCGGGCAATCTGCAATGGAACGGTCGATCCGAGACGTGTTCCAGCTTCAGGCTCTGCTGGAGAGGGATCGGGGACTGGAAAACCCCACCGATCGGACCCTGATCCGCAGCAATCTCGAATTCCACGCCGCAGTGTGGTCCGCTGCTCACAATCCCGTGTTGGAAGATCTGCTCACCCGGCTGACGACCCACCTCGTGCATGCCCCACAGTCCACCCTGTCCGTCGGCAATCGTTGGGCAGAATCACTCGACGAGCACGAAGCCCTGATAGAGGCCATCGAGAAACGCGACTCCGCACGAGCCCGCGACATCGCTCGAGCCCATTTCACCACGGCGCGTTCTCTTCGTCTGGATCTATTGCGACGGATGGTGGCCGAACAGCAGATCTCGCCGCTCGCCTAGGCGCCGAATACCGCGTCACCGCCGACATAAGTCGCGCGCACGTCGATGTCGGCGATTCCCTGCGGGTCGATCGTCAGCGGATTGGCGCCGAGGACGGTGAAATCGGCGATGTGACCTGACGTCAGTCTCCCCTTGAGGGACTCCTCCCCCGACGCTTCGGCGGATCCGAGGGTGAAGATCGACAGTGCCTCTGCGGCGCTGACCCTCTGCGCGGCCCCGACGGTGACTCCGTCATCAACACCGGTGCGGGTGACGAGCGACTGCAGTCCGAACAGCGGCTGGTACGGTCCGCACGGATAGTCCGAGGAACCGGCGACCGTGATCCCGGCGTCGAGGAATGACCGGTGGGCGAACATGCGCCCCATCCGCTCCTCGCCGTACCAAGAGTTCAGCGCCCCTCCGTGATAGCCGGCGTACCCGGCGAAGGGGACCGCGATGGTGCCGAGGCGGTGCATCCGATCGATGATGTCCTCGTCGACGAGGCTGCAGTGTTCGATCCGATGACGCAGTCCTGGCCGGGAGATGCGGCGGGAGACGTCTTCGTAGGCGTCGAGGACGAGGCGGATCGCCGCGTCACCATTAGCATGAACGCCGACGCGATTCCCATCGGCGTGGACACGTTCGATATCGGCCAGCAGCTCCTGGGTCGACGTGGTCTGCACTCCCTGATAGTTCGGGTCGGTGAAGGGTTCGGAGAGCAGACAGGTGCGTCCGCCGATCGCCCCGTCGAGGAACGCTTTGACGCCGATGAGCTTGAGCCGGTCGTCACCGAAGCCGCTGCCTACGCCCAGTTCGACCGCCTTGTCGTAGTGGTCGATGGACAGCAGCATGCCTACCCGCAGCCCCAGGTCGCCGGCCTCGCGCACGGCCGAGAGGATGCCGATGTCCTGCGGGCTGATGAGCGCATCACAGATCGAGGTCAGGCCCGCAGCGTTCCACTTCGCGATCGTCTTCGCAGCTCCGCGCTGCAGGTCATCGACCGTGTCGCCGGGGATGAACCGGTTCCCACGGGCCGTGGCCGGCATGAGCACGTTCATCAGCGCCCTCTCGACCAGTTTCCCGTTGAGTTGCCCGTCCGCGTAACGCTCATAGCGGCCGCCGTCCGGGTCCGGAGTGGACTCGTCGATGCCCAACCATCGCAAGCCCGCCGAGTTGACCACACCCCAGTGCCCCGCGACGTGGTTGACGAGCACCGGAACCTCGGGAGCGATGCGGTCGAGATCGTTCCTGAGGACGGCCCCGGTCTTCTCGTCGTCGTAGCGACTGCCCTTGATCCACTCCCCCGCCGAGGCGGCACCCGCCTCGGCGGCGATCGTGTCGAGGAGCGCCGGGATCGTCCCCACCGCCTCGTGGGAGAGGTCGAGGTGCAGGGCATCGCCTGCGGTCAGAGCGAGGTGGATGTGAGCATCATTGAGGCCGGGGATGATGGTGGAGTCGCCGAAGTCGACCACCTCGGCGCGGGGGAACCTGTCTCGCAGCTCTGCCAGGGTGCCGGTGGACGTGATGGTCTCCCCGGTGACCGCAAGAGCCTCGGGTTCCGGCATGAGAGTGCGGTCGTCCCCGGGCACAGTTCCATGGCGCATCCCTGTGCCGCCGGGAGCCCCCGCCTGAGCGACGATCGCGTCCGCCCGAAAGATCGTCGGTGTTCTCTCGTCCATGACATGCTCCATCTCTGCAGCTGGTGATCTAACCGCCATCGTCCCATGTTCGAACCGAACGCGCCCGCACGATCATCCAGCCGAGGCTGCAGCTCTGCAGGCACGAACGCCCTCGGGTCACGCGAACGTCGAAAGAGTCGTCGCCGGCGGCGCCTTTTTCGAGTTTCGCGTGACCTGAGCGAGGCCAGCGGCAGCTGCCCGCTCCTCCCTACCCGTCGAGCAGGGCGGCCGCGTACATCGGACGGGCTGCGTCGGCGCTCGGCGGATGGAAGAGACTGGCCGTGGCATCCCGGAAGAGTCGGGAGAGTTCGTGCTTGTTGCCGAACCCGCTGCCGCTGGTGCACATGAGTGCGGTCTCGGTGGTGCGGCGGGCCGCCTCGGCGGACTTGATCCTCGCCCCCACCAAGCGCAGCGGCCAGCCGGCACCGTGGTCGACCAGGTCGTCGAAGTCCCGGGCGTATGCGTCGATCATCGCCGTCACGGGCATGAAGTCGAGGTGCGCATCGGCCAGGCGAGTCCGGGTCTCGGGCACCTCGGCGAAGGAGACTCCCGCCTTCGCCGACTTCCGCCTGTGCAGTCCGGCCGCACCCAGCTCGAGCGCGCGAGCCGCGACTCCGGCGTAGACGGCGGCGATGAGCAGCTGGAAGTTGCTCGTGATCGCGAAGGTGAGCATGTCGGGGTGCTTGCCGGCGGGGATGACGCGCGAGACCCGCTCCGGTTTCATCGGCACGTGGTCGAGGATCGTCGCCCGCGACTGTGAGGCCCGCATACCCAGCACATCCCACTCATCGGAGACCGTGATGCCCGGCGCGTCCCGTTCGATGAACCCGTAGACGAGCTGACCCTCAGCCGACTCGTCCGCATCGGGACCGGCGATCCCGTCGTCATCGGAGGCCACGGCACCGTGGACGATGAGCCGCGTCCACACGGGCGAGAGCGAGGTGAAGATCTTCACCCCGGTCAGTTCGTACCCGCCGTCGGCAGTCGGCACCGCCTCGGTGTTCGATCCCTGCAGCACCCAATCGTTCGAGGGCTCCGAGATGCCGAACGCGAAGATCTCACCGGCCATGACATCGTCGAACACCCAATTCAGCGAGTCGTCGCCGCGGTCGGCCAGCGCCTTGACCACTCCGGTCGTCATGAGGTGCATATTGATCGCCAGAGCGGTGCCGGGTGCCGCCGAGGCCAACCGCTGCTGCAGTCGAGATACCTCGAACAGGCTCAGCCCCGGTCCGCCGTGGGAGGCCGGGACGAAGAGAGTGAGGTAGCCGAGGTCCTTGAGGTCGGCGAGATCCTCGTCGAAGAAGCGGTTCTCCCGGTCGTAGACATCGGCTCGTTCGCGGAAGCGATCACACACGTCATCGGGCAGATAGTGCGCGGCGAGTTCGCTCACGCGCGCCTCACGGTCGGTCATCGTCTCTCCTTCGTCGCGGGGTCGGTCGTCGCGGGGTCGGTCGTCGACGCGTCGGTCGTCGACGGGCCGGTCGCATCGGTGGCGGGTGTCGCGGGCTCCGCGGTCCGACGCAGAATGATCGCGCCGTTGTGTCCGCCGAAGCCGAACGACGTCGACAGCACGGTGTCCACAGCTGCCTCGGCGCGGTCCGATCCCCCACCCATTTCACGGGCGTGAACTGCAACGATGTCCCATTCTGGGAATTCATTGTCGCCGAGGTTGAGCGTCGGGGGCAGCGTCTGATCCCGCATCGTCATGGTGGCGATGATCGCCTCGACGACTCCAGATGCGCCGAGCAGGTGCCCCGTCGTCGATTTCGTCGCCGAGATCGGGATCGTCCGCCCGACCTCGCCCAGCGCTGAGTCGAAGGCGGCGAGTTCGGCTCGGTCACCGGCCGGTGTGCCCGTCGCGTGGGCGTTGATATGGTCGATTTCGCCCGGTTCCAGTCCGGCGTCGTTCACTGCCTGGGCCACCGCCGAGGCTGCTCCCCGTCCCTGCGGATGCGGGTTCGTCGGGTGGTGGGCGTCGCTGGCGGCGCCGAATCCTGCCAGTTCGGCCAGCGGCATCGCCCCACGTGAGGCCGCCGAGTCGGCGGATTCGAGGAGGACCGCGGCCGCCCCCTGGCTCATGACGAAGCCGTTGCGGTTCCGGTCGAAGGGGCGGCTGGCCGCGGTCGGATCGTCTTCGAATCCGGCGGCGAGGGCCCGCATGTTCGCATTCGAGGCGAGATTGACCGGGCCGAGGCAGTCTTCCATGCCGACGACGAGCACGGCATCGGCGTAGCCGTGGCGGATGCGGCGCATCGCCTCGCCGAGGCCGATCGCCCCGGAGGCGCAGGTCGCCGAGACCCCCTGGCCGGGTCCGCGGAGATCGAAACGCTGGCTGATGAGGGCGGCCGCGGAGTCCGGTGCCCCGTGGATGGACAGGGTCAGCGGCACGGATCGGGGTCCGCCGGCGTCGAGGCTGCGCGTCGCCTCCTGCATGGCGTCGACCGGTCCCGAGCCGGTGGCCGCGATGACGGCCGTGCGGTCGCGATCCCAGGGCAGATCCTCGGCCGCAGACTCGACTCCGCTCGAGCGCAGCGCTTGTTCGGCGGCGGCGATGGCCCAGTGCTGGACGGGGCTGAGACGACGAGCGAGCGCCCGGGGCAGGAGCGCCTCGGCATCGAAGCCCGTGATCTGTCCGCCGATCCGCACCGCGAGGTTGTCGAACTGCTCACCTGCGAGGACGTCGATCGCGCTGGTGCCGTGGCGCACAGAGGTCCACAGGCCTTCCGGGGTCTGCCCGTTGGGCGTGATGGCGCCGAGTCCGGTGATGACGACGTCGCGCACGCTGTCCGTGCGGTGCTGACTGCCCCTGGAAGCATTCACAGTCTCTGCGCCTTTCCGCTCATGACCACGTCAACGGTTTCGCTGCGCCGAATCTTCCCGCCGACGGTCCGCGGCAGCCGATCGAGCAGATAGAACCGTCTCGGCACGAACTGCGGGGCCAGTTCAGCCCGGGCATGGGCGAGCAGCGCGGCCTTGTCCGGCGCACCCGAGTTCAGCGGTCCGTCCTCGGAGCCGGGTTCTGCCGAGCCCGGTTCGATGACGAGTGCGACGATGCTGCCGAGGCGCTCATCAGGCAGCGCGATCGCGCAGACCTCGCCGAGGCGGTCCCGCCCCGAGTGCGGATCCCCGCGGTCGAATTCCTCGAAGGCCCGTTCGACCTCGGGCAGGGACACCTTGTGCCCTCCGGTGATCGTGATATCGCCGGCCCGTCCGGCGAGCTGGAGAAGTCCGTTGTCGATCCGTCCCTGATCACCGACCGTGGCCCAGCCGTCGGGACGACGCAGCTGCGCGTCCGTGGTGCCGGTGACATAGCCGTCGGAGCAGGCGGCGGCCCTGATCCAGACCGTGCCGATGACTCCGTCGGTCAGGCGGGCACCGGATTCGTCGCGGATCTCGACGCCGATGGTGTCGTAGATCGAGATCCAGGTGCCGTCGCCGTCGCGGCTGTCGCCGATGAAGCCGATCTCGGCGGCGCCGTAGTAGCTGATGAGTCGGGTGTCGGGCAGGACGTCGGCGAGTGCCGAGCGGATGGAAGCCGGCAGGTTCGCTCCTCCGGTGACGACGAGAGCGAGGCCGCGGAAGTGATCGGGTGTTCGGCGGGCCGCCTCGGCGAGGGCCTTGACCACGGCGGGCACGGCGACGACGCGGGTGATGGCTTCGGTCGCGATGCGTGGGCCCATGGTGAAGGGGTCGAAGTCGTCGGCGACGTGGACGCTGCCGCCGGTGGCGAGGCTTTCGATGACGGCGTAGAGGGTGAGGCTGTACGACACGGGGCCGGGGGCCAGCGTGGCCACGCCGGGCAAGGGCTCGAGGTGGGCCGATGACACGGCCACGTTGTCGCGGTACTGTCGGCGGGTCTTGATGAAGGCCTTCGGGTTGCTCGTCGTGCCCGAGGAGAAGAGCATGAGGAACGGTTCGGACGACTCGCGAACGCTCGGCGGTGCGGTGTCGGCCGGGTCGATCGCGGTTTCGCGGGCATGGAAGTCGGCCGCGGTGATGACGGTTCCGGTCCAGCCGGCGGCGGCGAGCGCCTCGGCGAGGTCGGTCGAATCGCTGATGACGACGCCGATGCCGGTGGTCGTGATGACCCCGACCTGGTGCTCGAGCGGCCAGCGGGGGTCGATCGTGGCCGAGACCGCGCGGAAGCCGGCGAGACCCGCGATGATGCGGGAGGTCTCGAACGCCGAGGTGAGGCTCACTGCCGTGATCGGGATGCCGTGAGTTTCGGGAGCAGGTGTCGGCGGATCGGTCTGTTCGGCGTGGAGGGAGGAGGCGGAGGCGAACATCGTGCGCGAATCGTCGACGAGCTGCGCGTAGCTGAGCCGAGCCTCGGCCCCCACGATCGCGGGCTGATCGGGGCGTTCGAGTGCCACATCGAGGATCGTCGCAGTGATCGGCAAATCGGACCTCCCAGGTTCCCAGCATTCCTTCGGAGCCGGCGGCGCAGCACCGTGGTCACCCTGCCGGTGCCGAGTCGGCACATCGACGCACCGCACCGGCCGTTCCCACAGTACAACGTGGCCGAGACCGCCTCACTACACCCCATTGAGATACTTTGAAGTATTCGGATACTGTCATGTATTCTGATCGCATGATCGACTCACCCACACCTCGACTGACGCGCCGAGAGAGCCAGGAACTCACTCGGCGGCGCCTCATCGAATCGGCGGCGACGCTCTTCGCCGACCACGGGGTGCGCTCCACCTCTCTCATCGCGGTCGCGGAGAACGCCGGATTCAGCCGCGGCGCGGTCCATGGGAACTTCTCCGACAAGGACGAGCTCGCCGCCGCGGTCGTGCAGTTCGTCGTCGAGGATCTCGGTCCCGAACTCGTCCGGGCGCTCAATTCGCCGGGGTCGGCCAATGACCGGCTCGCGGCCTATGTCTCCACCCACATCGATTACTGTCGTCGCGAACCGACTCGGGCCGCGGCCATCATCGCCGCCGTGGGCTACCTCAGCAGAGCCGCCGCGGCGGCCTCCCACGGTCAGCCCTATGGTCAGCGCTCCGCCGATTCCGTCGCCGATCTCGTTACCCTCTTCGAGGACGGACAGCGCCGCGGCGAGATGCGCGACTTCGACCCGATCACGATGGCCCTGTCGCTGCGCTCCGTCCTCGACACGGCGGTTCCCGCTCATCCCCGCATCGAGGCAGACGAGATCATCGCCCTGTTCGACCACGCCACCCGAGCCGAGGAGGCCCCACAATGACCTGGAATTTCCGCATCACCGTTCGCGGCCGCTTCGCCGGGCTCGACGAGGAACAGCGCCGCAGCCTCCGTTCGGCACAGGACGATCACGATATGCTCTCCGCGAGCTTCTCTCCCGAGGGGACGTTCCTCTACACGCCCGAACTCGTGAACTATCAGCACCGATTCCTCGTCACCAGCGACGAGGCGGACCGCGATGACGCCGAAACGCTGGCGAACATCCGAGCCGAGGAGCTCTCCGTCGCCGACCTCGCCGCACGCGGCCTGGGCGGCAGGACCACGAGCGTCTCCGCCGTCTGCGTCGAAGACATCAAGGTGCGCCCGAGGACACGGTCATGAGCGGGGAGACGACAGTCGACTCCGCGTCCGAACCGAGCCTCGAGGCCGCATTGGTCCTGGCCTCGGCGACGAGTTCCCTGGACACCGCGATCGGCACCGCGCTCTCGCGCGTGGGGCTCAGCTTCACAGACCTCCGCCGGCTGCGCATCATCGGTGCGCAGTCGCAGGGACTGACCAGGGAGGCTCTGGCCGAGGCGATGGGTGAGACCCGGTCGCAGACCATCCGCTCCAGCGGCCCCCTCGTCAAACTCGGCTGGCTCTCCCGTGCGGAGTCCGGTGAGTTCGCCCTCACCGACAGCGGGTGCCACCTCGTCGATCAGGCCGAAGGCATCGCCGAGAAGGCGGCCGACCGCTGGTTCACCGACTCCGGGATCAGTCCGACAGAGGTGGTCGCGAGCGTGGGACCGACCCGGCCGCCGTCGTCGCGGTGACAGGGACACTCGGAACCTGACCCCTCTGCCGCTGCAGCGGTCAGGGACGCCACACACCCACACCGGTCCGGGACAATGAGAGTATGAGCGGAACAGGGAACCGAGGCGCAGCAGACGAACCACGTTGGCGCCGCGGCGACCAGATCCTGTGGACCTACACGAATCCGGCACATCCGGGCCTGTACGATCAGCGCCCCGTCACGGTCATCGCCGATGACGAGAAGCACCTGGCAGTGTGGTTGGAGTCGGGGACGAGGATGCTCCATCATGTGCTCGCCGACGGGTCCGGCATCCGCACCGCAGACGGTCCCGCCCGGTTCGGTGCCCCGCGGGCGCAGGGACTCAAACGGTGGCAGGGGCCGGGCATCGTCGCCGTGTTCCGGCCGGGAGCCGACTATTCGGTGTGGTTCTTCGTGAACCGCGCGTCACGGACCACAGATGCCGAGGCGGCCTCCTCCGGGTCGCCCGCCGTCCCTGTCCGTCGGGATTCCTTCTACGTCAACCTCGAAGAGCCCTTCACCCGCTTCGACCGCGGAATCCTCACCTCCGACCACGTCCTCGACATCGTCGTCGACGCCGACGGCACCTACCGGCTCAAGGACGAAGACGAACTCGAATTCGCGCGCGGGGCCGGGATGTTCTCCGACGACAAAGTCGCACGCATCCGGGCCGCCGCCGATTCCGCCATCGACGACATCCGCGCCTGGGTCTTCCCCTTCGACTCGGACTATCCGGACTTCCGACCGGATCCGGACTGGCCGATGCCGGACCTCCCCGCCGAGGCGACCTGGGACTTCGAGAGCTGAGCAGCCTCCCCGGACAGCGAAGAACGGGCTGAGTGCCGAGACAGACGTGCGTTCACACGTTTCTCGACGCTCAACCCGTTCATCGACGAAGACAGGGGGCGAATCCCCGTCAGATCAGCACGTCAGCGGCCGGATCAGTCAGCCACGTAGTACATGCGCTTGTTGACGAACTCGTCCATGCCGTAGGGGCCGAGCTCGCGGCCGAAGCCCGAGCGCTTGGTGCCGCCGAACGGGATCTCCGCGCCCTCACCGGCCGGGGTGTTCACGTTCGACATGCCGACGTCGAGGCGCTGAGCGAGCTTCGCGGCACGCTCCTCGTCCTTGGCGAACACGGCGCCGCCGAGGCCGAAGCGCGTGTCATTGGCCAGTTTGAGAGCCTCGTCGTCGCTGGTCACCTTGTAGACGGTGGCGACGGGACCGAAGAGCTCTTCACGGTAGGCGTCCATCTCCGAGGTGATCCCGGTGAGCACGGCCGGTGAGACATAGGCCGAACCGTCGGTCGCGAGTTCGCCGCCGACGAGCGTCGCACCCTGCTCGACGGCGCGATCAAGCTGCTTGCGCAGGTTCTCGGCGGCACCGCGCGAGGACAGGGGCGAGTACTTGCCGTCGCCCGCCTCGGCGGGGGTGCCCTTCTCCCAGGACTGTGCGCGCTCCGTCAGCCCGGCCACGAAGTCGTCGTAGATGTCGTCCATGACGATCATCCGCTTGTTCGCGTTGCAGACCTGGCCGGTGTTGTACAGGCGGGTGCCCCAGGCGGTGTCGACGGCCTCGTTCATGTCATCGGTGTCGAGGACGATGTAGGGGTCGGAGCCGCCGAGCTCGAGCACGGCCTTCTTCAGGTTCTTGCCCGCGGTCGCGGCCACGGCCGAGCCGGCGCGCTCGGAACCGGTCAGGGACACGCCTTCGAGGCGGTCGTCGGCGATGATCGTCTCGATCTGCTCATGAGTGGCGTAGACGTTGTTGTACACGCCGTCGGGAATGCCGGCTTCCTTCATGATCTCGGCGATCTTCGCCGAGGAGCGGGGGCAGATCTCCGCGTGCTTGAGGATGATCGTGTTGCCGAGCACGAGGTTCGGCGCGGCGAAACGGGCGACCTGGTAGTACGGGAAGTTCCAGGGCATGATGCCCAGCAGCGGACCGACGGGGCGACGCTGGATGAAGGCCTTGCCGCCCGACATCGATTCGATCGGCTCATCGGCGGCGAACTTCGGACCGTTGTCGGCGTAGTAGTTGAAGATCGCTTCGCAGAACTCGGCTTCTTCCTCACCTTCGGCGGTGGGCTTGCCCATCTCCTCGGCGATGATCTTCGCGAGCTCTTCCTTGCGCTCACCGAAGAGGGCGGCGACCTTGTTGACGATCGCGGCGCGCTCCTCGATGGTCTTCTCACGCCAGCTCAGGTAGCCCTTGTGCGCGGATTCGAGGACCTGCTGGACCTCTTCGTCGGTGGCATTGTCGAACTTCTCGACGACTTCACCGGTGGCCGGGTTCTCGACACGGTAGCCGCCCGCAGCACTGCCTACGTTGCTCATTCCAGACTCCTTTGACTTATGCGCCTGTCGGCGCCGCTCAAGCAATTGCATACCTGTTCGCCGTCCGAATCGACGGAATGCGTATGCCTGCCACCCACGCTATCAATACGTGACCCGCGCAACAAGTGCCGAAACCTGGGGGATTCATCAGTTCCGAACGCCAGGGTCCGCCATCGCCGAGGCGGTGCGGATTCCGAATCGGATTCGACGGAATCCGTACGCTCGACTCGACCCCGGAAACCCAGCCGAGAAGCGGAACGGCCGCCCCACGAAGGAACGGCCGAACCGACGAGGACACAGGCGACCGGAACACGGTCGGCCGCCTCGGCGAAGGGATCAGTCGAGGCGTCTCGATGAGTCGAAGAGTCTTGATCAGTCGAAGCGACGGGAGGAGCCGATGACGTCGCCGGCCTTCCAGTCCGCCCAACCGGGCTGATCGATCATGAACGATTCGATCGTATCCCTGTCCGCCCGCAGCTGCGGGTCGTGCTTGAGGTAGAACTTCGTCTCTCGGGCGATGAGTCCGGAGAGGATGAGGATGCCGAGCAGGTTCGGCAGCGCCATGAGCCCGTTCATCACGTCCGAGAAGTTCCAGACCGGTTCGAGTTCGGTCGTGCAGCCGATGAAGACGACGAGGGAGAAGAAGATCCGGAACGGCAGCACTCCCCGCCGGCCGACGAGACGTTCGACGTTGCGGTCGCCGTAGTAGGACCAGCCGAGCAGCGTGGAGAACGCGAAGAGGACGATGCCGATGGTGACCACCCAATGGCCCCACTGTCCGGGCAGTCCGTGCGAGAACGCCTCGCCGGTCATGAGCGCCGCGCTGATCTGCTCGCCGGTCTCCGGGTCGACCTCGTCCCAGGTGCCGGTGGCGATGATGGTCAGTCCGGTGAAGCTGACGACGATGATCGTGTCGATGAAGGTCTGCGTCATCGACACGAGGCCCTGGCGAACCGGGTGCGAGGTCTGGGCGGCGGCCGCGGCGATCGGGGCCGAGCCGAGTCCCGACTCGTTCGAGAACAGACCGCGGGCGACACCCATCTGCACGACGATGATGATCGCCGATCCCGCGAAGCCGCCGGCCGCGGAGGTGCCGGTGAAGGCATCGGTGAAGATCTGCGCGAAGGCCGCGGGCAGCTCTCCGATGTTCGCGATGAGGATGAAGACGGCGCCGAGGACGTAGAAGACGATCATGATCGGCACGAGGCCGGCCGTGACGCGGCCGATGGACTTGATTCCGCCGACGAGGACGACGAGGGTGAGGACGGTGAGCACGGCACCGGTGATCCAAGCGGGCACCGACCAGCTGGATTCGACGTTCGCGGCGATCGAGTTGCCCTGAGTCATGTTGCCGATGCCGAAGCAGGCGAGCACGGCGAAGATCGCGAACATGAGGCCGAGCACCTTGCCCAGCGGGCCCTTGATTCCGTGTTCGAGGTAGAACTGCGGGCCGCCGGACTTCTCACCGGCTTCGTCGGTGCGGCGGAAGCGCACGGCGAGGAATCCCTCCGCATACTTCGTGACCATGCCCAGCAGGCCGGTCATCCACATCCAGAACAGGGCACCGGGTCCGCCGATGCCGATGGCCGTGGCGACGCCGACGATGTTGCCTGTGCCGACGGTGGCCGCCAGAGCCGTCGTCAGGGCCTGGAACTGGGAGATGTCTCCCTCGGATCCGGCGTCCTTGCGCTTGAGGATGCCCAGGGACAGCGCCGGCAGCAGCTTCGTGAACTGCAGCCCGCCGAGGCGGATGGTCAGGTACAGCCCCGTGCCGAGCAGGAGCGGGATGAGCAGGAACGGGCCCCAGACGAAGCCGCTGATCGAGGCCAAGAGTTCGGTGAGAGCGTCCATCAGGGTCACATCACTTTCCAACGTCGATCGACGACGTGACTCAAGTCATAAGCAGTACGTTTTCTGACTGTACCCCATGAATCAGCTGTAAAGATTCCGCAAGGTTGCGATCCCATATCGTTCGTGGATTCACCGATTTCGTTCGCGAAATCACCGCCCACGAGGTCAAGCGCCGCTGCGGGCGGAATCACCGCCCCACAAGGTCGAGCGCCGCCGCGGCGATCGAGGCCGTGTCGATGCCGTGGATCTCGTAGGCCTCGCTCACCGAGGAGGCCTGACCGAATTCCGTGACCCCGAGGTTGCGTGTGCGGTCCCCTCGCACCCCGGCCAGGAACGCCAGAGTGTGGGGGTGTCCGTCGAGGACGGTGACGAGGGGTGCCGGGTGCGCGACGGGGAACAGCTCATCGGCGATGGCCGAGCGGTGACTGGCACGGACCTGCGAACGCTCCTGGACCGACCGGAACACCTTCGACGGTGAGGTGAGGCAGACGACACCGGCGCGGACACCCATCGATTCGAGGCGATGCGCGGCCGCAACCACCTCGGTCATGATGGCCCCGGCCCCGACGAGCGTGACCTCGTCCTCTGCGGCCGGCCGGGCGGTCAGCCGGTACCCGCCGGCGATGACCTGCTCCCGGCGGCGGGCCCGCAGCAGCGGATCCTCGGGAACTGCCGCCAACTCCTGGGCCACGGGCCTCGTCGACAGGCGGAAGTACGCGGAGTCGCCGTCCGGGTCGGCGAGTTCGCGCATGGCCTCGAGCAGGGTCCACTCGAGGTCCGGGGCGAAGGCCGGTTCCCAGCTGGTCAGGCCCGGGATCTCCAAGGTCACCGAGGGCGTGTTGAACGACTGGTGCGCCCCGCCTTCCGGGGCGAGCGAGACGCCCGAGGGCGTGCCGACCATGATCGAGCGCCCGCCTGCGTAGAGGCCGAAGGTCCACGGCTCCAGGGCCCGGTTGATGAAGGGATCGTAGATCGTCGCGATCGGCAGCAGCGGCTGGCCCCAGCGCTGCCCAGTCGCCCCGAGCTCCCCGGCCAGTGAGACGAGCTTGACCTCGGCGATGCCGAGTTCGATGTGCTGACCGCCCGTTCCCTCCTGCCAGCGCAGCACCCGTTCCCGGTCGTCGGCGAACCAGTCGTGGCGGCCCGCCGGGGACCAGATCCCGGTCTTGTTGATCCATCCGCCGAGGTTCGTCGAGGTCGCGACGTCCGGCGACAGGGTGACGACCCTCCGGGCCACCTCGGGGGCGACGTGCTTGAGGTCGGAGAGGAACCGACCCAGTGCCGCCTGGGTGGAGACCTGGGGCCTGGGGGCGAAGCCGAGCTCGGCGGGCACCTCGGCGACGGCGTGCGTCTCGATCGGGTTCCGGGCCAGACGCTGCGCCGTCGTCGCGCAGAGGCGACCGGCGGGAGTGTCCGGGTCGAAGGCGACCCACGGATCGTCGAGGCCCATCCCCGAGGCGGTCGCGAGATCGCGCATCTGCGCCTCGGTCAGCTGGGCGGCGTGGTTGCCGGGGTGGCCCTCCGTGGCCAGCCCCTTGCCCTTGATCGTATAGGCGAAGACGACGGTCGGACGGTCGTCGTCGATGGCGTCGAAGGTGGAGATGAGCTGACCGAGGTCATGACCGCCGAGGTCACGGATGAGTGAGGCGAGACCGTCGCCGTCGAATCCGTCGATGACCGTGGAGAGTCCGGCCGCCTCGGTGTCGGTGAGACCCGAGAGCAGTCGGTCGCGGACCTCGGACGGATGGGCCCGCAGCAGCCGCTGGTATTCGGGATTGGACATCGTCACGAGCCGGTCTTTGAGCGCCTGCCCGCCGGGGGCCGCGAACACGGCTTCTAATCGGCGTCCCCACGGGCAGGTGAGCACCTGCCAGCCCGCGGCGTCGAACATGCCCTGCAGCCGGCGGATCTGGACGTCGGGGATGACCCGGTCCAGGGACTGACGGTTGAGGTCGACGATCCACACGAGTTCGCCGAGGCCGCGCACCTCCGGGTCGATGATCGCCTCCCACACCGCCCCTTCGTCCATCTCCGCGTCGCCGAGCAGGGAGTAGAAGCGGCCGGCTTCCGGGGTCTCGGGAAAGTGGTCGGAGACGTAGCGGTGCGACAGCGCCGACCAGATCGGGGCGGTCGCGCCGATGCCCACGGACCCGGTGGAGAAGTCCACCGTGTCCGGGTCCTTCGTCCGTGAGGGATAGGGCTGGAGTCCTCCGCGGCTGCGCAGGGTGTCCAGATGTTCCTCGCCGAGGTCGCCGATGAGATAGCTGATCGCGTGCAGGACCGGTGAGGCGTGAGGTTTGACCGAGACCCGGTCGATCGAGCGCAGCTGGGTGAACCACAGCGCCGTCATGATCCCGGTCATCGACGCCGAGGAGGACTGGTGCCCGCCGACCTTGACCCCGTCGGGGTTCGTCCGCCCCCGGTTGGCGCGGTCGATGATCGATGTCGCCAGCCACAGCACTCTCTGGGCGATCTCGTCGAGGATCTCCTCGTCGCCGGAGGCCGAGGCCCGCAGCGGACGGTCGTTCGTCCCCGGCGGGCTGACCTGCAGCGAGGTCTCGAACTGGTGGCGTTCTGTTTCCTGCGGGGCCGGTTCCTGCGCGGTCGTCATCGTCAGAAGATCGAGGAGTAGGCGTTGAGGGCGAGCTGTCCGCCGAGGTGGGCGTAGAGGACGGTCGAGTCCGATCCGATGGTGCCGTCGCCGACGAGGTCGAGGAGTCCGGCCATCGACTTGCCCTCGTAGACGGGATCGAGGATGACGCCTTCGAGCCGCGCGGTGGTGCGGATCGCGCCCACGGTCGACTCGTCGGGGATGCCGTAGGCGGGACCTTCCCAGCCGGTGCGGACGTCGACCTCGTCGTCGGTGATCTCGCGGCCGAGTCCGATGAGGTCGGCGGTGGTGTTCGCGATGCGCTGCACCTGGTCGCGAGTCTTGTCGATCGTGGCGGAGGCATCGATGCCGATGACCTTGCGGGGGCGGCCGCCGGCGGCTTCGAGGGCGTCGAATCCGGCGATCATTCCCGCGTGCGTCGAGCCGGTCACGGTGCACACGACGATGGTGTCGAAGAAGACGCCGAGTTCCTTCTCCTGCTCGGCGACCTCATAGGCCCAGTTCGCGAAGCCGAGTCCGCCGAACTTGTGCTCGGAGGCACCCGCCGGGATCGGGTAGGGCTTTCCGCCGGCCTCTTCGACCTCGGCCAGGGCGTTCTCCCAGCTCGAACGGATGCCGATATCGAATCCGGCCGAGTCGAGACGCACATCGGCACCCATGATGCGCGAGAGTTCGATATTGCCGACTTTGTCGTTGCCCGGATCCTCCCAGTCGACCCAGCGCTCCTGCACGAGTCGGGCCTTCAGTCCCAGGTGAGCGGCGACGGCGGCGACCTGGCGGGTGTGGTTGGACTGGTAGCCGCCGATCGAGACGAGGGTGTCCGCGCCGGAGGCCAGGATGTCGGGGACGATGTACTCGAGCTTGCGGGTCTTGTTGCCGCCGAAGGCGAGTCCGGAGTTGACGTCCTCGCGCTTGGCCCAGACGCGGGCCCCGCCGAGGTGGTCGCTCAGTCGCGGGAGCTCGTGGACCGGGCTCGGGCCGAAGGTCAGTGGGTGGCGTTCGAAGTCGGTGATGGCCATGGTGTCCTCTGTTCTCTGGGCGTTCGCTTCGGGGCGATCGCTCTCTCGTGCGATGTGTCCTGGATCGCATCCAGTGATATGCAATATATTGCATTCTGCTGGTGGTTACAATGAGTCAGAGTTCGAGTCCCATCCCGCAGGACGAAACCTGCCCGATCAGCGGCCCCGACCAGCGAATTCCATTCAGAGACGATTTCCACTCAGAGACAAGGTGACAGAACGTGCCGATCCCCACGGACAGCCCGGTGCCGCACCGCACCCTGCTGCGCGACGACGTCTACCGGTCGATCCGCGACGCCATCGTCCGCGGTCAGCTCGCCCCCGGCGAACAGCTGCGCGATCAGGAGCTCGGCGCCTGGCTCCAGGTCTCCAGAACGCCCGTGCGCGAGGCGCTCCAACGATTGGCGCAGGCCGGACTCGTCGTGGCGGAGCCGGGCCGGATGACGCGCGTGGCCCCCGAGGATCCGGAACTCATCCTCGCGGCCCGGCAGATCGCCGCCGAACTCCACGGCCTGGCGATCGACCTCGCCTTCCCGGCTCTCGACGAGGCTGCGCTGGCTGAGATGGAGCAGGCGAACGGGCGATTGAGCGCGGCCCTCGCCGCCGGCGACGCCGAGGCGGCGATCGCCGCCGATGATGCCTTCCATGAAGTGGCCCTCACTCGATCCGGCAACCCCCTCATTCCCGATCATCTCGAGGTCGTCACCGCCACTCTGCGCCGCGCGGAGTTCCTGCACTTCGAATCGGTGAAGGGATCGGCCTCACCGGAGCAGCACACCGAGATCATCGCCGCCGTCCGCGCCGGTGAGCATGCGCATGCCGTTGCGCTGACGAAGGCGAACTGGTCGACCATCGAAGGGGATTCACCTCAGAGGGCCTGAGTCGAACACCGTCCAGCTGCGGATTCGGGATGGGCGACACCACTGCCAGCTCGATGACGCCACTGTCATCGCCAATTCTTCTAGTCATCTGATGACTTGTGCTAGAGTCCTCACCACGATCACCGACGATCAAAGGACTGACGATGTCATCGACGACGAAACGCATCACGGCCACTCTGCTCGCGGCCGCCGCGAGCCTTGCCCTGCTGACGGGCACCGCAGGACCAGCCACAGTCGTTCCCGCGACTGCAGCAACGGCCGATACTGCACAAACCACCGGCAAGAATGCAACGACGATGCCGGCTGCCCCATCGGCCGGCTGCGGCACAGAGCAGAAGCCGGGCAACGACGAGAAGACCATCACCACGGCAGACAGCGAGCGCAGCTTTCGGATCAACATCCCACGCGACTACGACGCATCAACCCCGCTGCCGCTGATCATGGGCTTCCACGGCAACGGCTCCGACGGCGCCGAGTTCCAGAATTACACCGGCCTGCCGCAGCTGCCGGCGATCACGGTCTTCCCCGACGGCGTGCTCAAAGACGACGGCAAGCGCTCCTGGCAGGGGGCGCCCTACGCCAGCGACGCCGACGACGTCGCGTTCGTGGACGACCTGCTCGATGAGGTCGAATCCGAGCACTGCATCGACCTCAATCGGATCTTCGCCACCGGCAAGTCCAACGGCGGCGGAATGGTCTCCGTGCTCGCCTGCCATCTGCGCGATCGCTTCTCCGCCTTCGCCCCCGTCGCCGGTGCCTACTACCCGCAATCGACCGAGGGGTGTGACTACTCGACCCCGACGCCGATGCTCGCCATCCACGGCACAGGCGATGCCACGATGCACTACGACGGCGGCCACCGCCAGGGCGAGGACTACCCGGGTGTGCGCGATTGGATCCAGCCCTGGGCAGACGCCTCCGACTGCGAGAAGGAGACCGAACGCCAGGTCGGCCGCAAGGGCGAAGACGTGGTGCGCACCCAGTGGACGCAGTGCGGAGCGGGAAGCCACTCGGCCGTAAAGCCCGGCAGATCCGCCGCCGTCGAGCTCTACTCCGTCGCCGACGGCGGCCACGTCTGGCCGGGCGAACTCGTCTACAGCGGCGGCGGGTACGCCACGAAGGACTTCTCGGCCACGGACACGATCTGGAACTTCTTCCTCAGCCATCCGGGCGCGACGCAGGGACCGGACCAGAAGTGACCGGACAGGGTCCGGTCAAGAGTGACCGTTGACACACCCATGATCAAAGTGATTAGATGACTTAAACACTTGAAGGAGAGCACCATGACGTCCACTGTCGGACTCGTCGAACGGCTCACGCGTGAGATCGTCGAAACCATTCGCACCGAAAACCTCCAGCCCGGGCAGACTCTGCCCTCGGCGAAGGAGCTCGCCTCCCGCTTCGAGGTCACCGTGCCCACCGTCCGGGAGGCCCTGCGCCGGCTCGAAGCCACGGGGTCGGTCGAACTCAAGCACGGCTCGGGCACCTACGTCCGCGAAGCGATCAATCGCCGCATCCTCGACAACCCGCACTATGTGCCCGTCGACCTCGCCGCCGCCATCGAGCTCCTCGACGCCCGCATCGCCATCGAACCCGGCATCGCCGAACTCGCCGCCGACGTACAGGACGCCGATGCCGTGGACTCGATGGAGTCCGCGCTCGACAATGCCCTCCAGGTCACGACCGCGGTGCCGGCCGGTCACTTCCACGTCGAACTCGCCCGCGCCTCGGGCAACCGTGCCCTGCACGAGATGCTCGTGTCCCTGCTGGCCATCCATTCCCGCACCCAGCAAGCGGCACGCACGAGCTACGACCGCCTGCGCGATCATGACGAACACGCCGACATCCTCGACGCCATCCGCCGCGGCGACGGATTCGAAGCCTCCCACCGCACCCGCAAGCACCTCGAGGCGATCAAGGCCGCCGTCCTCGCAGACTGGGCCGACGGCACGACCACGGCCGACGACACGGTCCGGGCAGACGACGCCGCCCACACCGGCGACACCGGCCACACGGAAGGATCACGACGATGACCCGGCCGACGATCACCGAGATCCGTTCGCATATCCGCGACTACGCCGACCTCACCTCACTCGAGGTCGAGCGTGCGAAGGAACGCCGCAGCCTGCTCGTCCTTCCCGTCGGCGCCTGCGAACAGCACGGTGACGGACTTCCTCTGGGCACCGACAACGTCCGTGCCGCTCACGTCGCCCGCGCAGTCGTCGACGCGCTCACCGATGGCGACTCACTCACCGACGGCGCCCGGGGACGGGCCGGCAGTGCCTTCGTTCTGCCGAGCATCGACTACGGCGTCTCCCCGCATCACCGGTTCCTGCCGGGCACGATCAACATCGGCCCCCGGCTTTTCATCGACCTCGTCACTTCGATCGTGCATGAACTCGCCGATGCCGGGTTCGACAGACTCCTCGTCATCACCGGCCACGGCGGCAACCTCGCCGCGCTCGGTGTGGTCCAGCAGTCTCTGCTCGCCACCCGCCCCGACTTCGTCTTCGCCTATGCCCCGGTCTCGGCGCTGGCCAGTGAGACGACCAAAGCCCTGCCGCGCACCGAGGTCAGCGGCCACTGCGGGGAGTCCGAAACGTCCCAGATGCTCGCCATCGACGCCGACCTCGTCGACACCGACCATCTCAACCCCGGCGCCACCCGGCTCGATGATCTCGAGCCGCGCGCCCGACTCTCGCGAACGAAGTCACCGTCGACAGCGGTGACGTTCGACCGCTACGCCGACAACGGCGTGCTCGGCGATCCGCGGACCGCCACGGTCGCGGCCGGGGAGGGCATCCTCGGCGAGGTCGTCGACCGACTCGTCGCCTACTGTCGGGAGCTGCAGAGACTGTGACAGCCGCTTCTCACTGACCGGCCGCCCCGGCCGAACACCCCACCCCGTCATCACCCGATTCCAGCGCCGGAGTCACCGGGCCCTGGCGGCCCCTGCCCGAAAACACTGCCCGAAACCTCCGTCCGACCGTCCTCATCCGACCGGATTCCATCCGGATCCATCCGCCTGGACTCTCAGGAGCTCACATGAAACCGACCCAGACCACCGACACCGCGCAGACGTCCGAGCAGGAGAAGCTGCCGCTGGTCATCCGCGCCCTCAACGTCATCGAAGTCGTCGGCAACAAGCTGCCGAACCCCTTCTGGCTGTTCTGGATCCTCGCGGCGATCCTCGCCGTGTTCAGCCTCGTCCTCTCTTTCGCCGGCGCAGGAGTCGAGGATCCCGGCACCGGGGAATGGACCCCGGTGAACAATCTGCTCAGCGGCAAGGGTGTTGCCATGGCCGTGAGCACCGCGCTCGACGCCTATGAGACGTTTCCGCCGCTGATCACGATCATGGTCGTCATCATGGGTGTGGCCCTGGCCGAGCGCACGGGCCTGCTGTCGACGGCGATGAAGGTCTCGATCGCCCGCGTCCCGGCCGGGCTGATCGTGTTCACGGTCGCGTTCATGGGCACGGTCTCACACGTCGCCTCGGCGGCGGCCTACGTCATCCTCGTGCCGCTCGGCGGAATGGTGTTCAAGGCCGTGGGTCGCTCCCCCGTCCTCGGCGTCATCGTCGCCTACACCTCGATCGCCTCCGGCTACGATGCCAGCCCGATCCCGACACCCAATGATGCGATCTTCGCGGGCATCACGACGGCCGCGGCGAACATCATCGATCCCGACTACATCGTCACTCCGATCGGCAACTGGTACTTCAACATCGCCAGCTCCATCCTGCTGGCCGTCGTCATCACCATCGTCACCGAGCTCGTGCTCATGAAGCGCGACAACCTCGAGGCCGACGAGGATGCCGAGCACGAAGATCTCGTGATCTCCGACAAGGAGCGCTCGGCTCTGCGCCTGGCCATGTTCGCCGTCATCGCCGCGGTCATCGCCATCGTCGTCCTCGTCGTCCCCGAAGGGGCTCCCCTGCGCGGCGACGGGCCCTTCGGCGAGTCCCCATTCCTCACCGGAATCGCCTTCCTCATCGCCCTGCTCTTCGGCATCGGCGGCATCGTCTACGGCTTCCGCGAGGGCACGATCGAGACCTTCTCCGACGTCCCGAAGCTCATGGGCCAGGGACTGGCGTCGATCTCCGGGGTCCTCGTCCTCTTCTTCGCCATCGCACAGTTCCTCGAGTACTTCGAGTGGACGAACATCGGCATGCTCGTCTCGGTGTCCGTGTCCGAACTCTTCACCGGTCTCGGTCTGCCGACCTGGGTGGTGTTCATCCTCGTCCTGCTCGTCCTCTCGGTCGTCAACGTGCTCATCACCTCCGGTTCGGCGATGTGGGCGATCATGGCTCCGGTCATCGTGCCGCTGCTCATGCTCCTCGAGGTGCCGCCGGAGACCTCGCAGGCGATCTTCCGCATCGCAGATTCCGGTTCGACGGCGATCACCCCGATGAGCCCGTACTTCATCCTCGCGCTCGGGTTCATGCAGAAGTATCAGAAGAGTGCCGGCATCGGCACGCTCGCCTCGCACACCCTGCCGCTGGCGGTGTGCATGACGATCAGCTGGAGCCTGCTGTTCTTCCTGTGGTGGGGTCTGGGCATTCCGCTCGGTCCCGATGCGCCGGTGCGCTGACCATGCCCGTGACATTCATCGGCAAGCAGCAGCCACGGAGTCCGGCGCCGCTCAGACACTGAGGTCCTGCACTGCCGAGGCGAGGACTTCGACGCCGGCGCGGCAGTCCTCGGGTGTCGAGTATTCCCGGGGGTTGTGGCTGATCCCCTGGTATCGGCCGCGGACGAAGACCATGGCGGCCGGGGCGATCGCCGCCATCTCCTGCGCGTCGTGACCGGCCCCGGACATCAGTCGCATCGAATCGTATCCGCGTTCCTTCGCGGCGGACTCGAGGACGTCCTGGACCTCCTCGGCGAAGGGGACCGCCTTCGTCCGGGCCATCTGTGCGGTCTCGACGCGCAGCCCCGGCTGGCTGTCGGGAAGTGTGTCGAGGAAGGCGGCGAGATCCGCCTCGGCCCGGGCCATGTCCTCATCATCGGGATTGCGCAGGTCGACGGTGATCTCGGCCCGGTCGGGCACGACGCTCGGCAGCCCGGGCGAGGTTGTGACGTGCCCGACCGTCGCGCGCAGCCGCCCGTACCGCCCGGAGTCGACCATGCGGCGGACCTCGATGATGATCTGTGCGGCGGCCAGGCCGGCGTCGATGCGCAGTTCGGTCGGTGTGGTTCCCGCATGGGCGGCACGCCCGTGGAGGGTCACCTTCTGCCAGGAGATCGACTGGACTCCGGTGACGATGCCGATGGGACGATCCTCCTGAGCCAGCACCGGACCCTGTTCGATATGGCATTCGAGGTAGGCATGCGGCGGCTCGAGGCGGGCCGGACGCTCTCCCCTGAAGCCGATGCGCATCAGCTCGTCCCCGAGCCTGGCACCCGCGGCATCGGTGAGTGAGTAGGCGTACTCGAGGCTCAGCCTCCCCGCCGCGACGGCGGATCCGAGCATATCCGTGCCGAAGCGCACCCCCTCTTCTTCGGTCCACGCGGCTACGACGATGGGACGGCGGGGACGCAGCCCCGCCTCGGCGAAGGAACGGAGAACGGCCAGTCCGCCGAGCACTCCGAGGCAGCCGTCGAAGGCACCGGCGGTGGCCACGGTGTCGATATGCGAGCCGATGAGCACCGGTGCGAGCTCGGGTTCCCGACCTTCGCGGCGCCCGAAGATCGTGCCCATCTCGTCGATTGTGATCTCGAGCCCCAGCTCCTCCATCCAGGAGATGAGCAGTTCACGGCCCGCCCGGTCCTCGTCGGTCAGCGACTGCCGGTCGACTCCGACGAGGCCGGTCGCCTCGTCATCGAAGGCGCCGATCGCCGCGAGTTCCATGAGGTCGGCCCACAGTCGGTCTCCGTCGATGCGGAGGTCTGCACTGTCCTTGTGGCCTGTGGTCGCGGTGGTGGAGGTCATTGAGCGTCCTTTCTCGAGTCTCTGCTGTCGAGCCTACGAACACATACCCATGAAATCGATAGACTTACTCTCACCATCACACATGAACTTCTCTCATGAGATTCTCTCTTGATCTGCACCGCGCTGGAGGCACGATGTTCAGTCTCAGACGGCTCCGCTTGCTGCGGGAGGTCGCAGCGCGCGGCAGCCTGGCCGCCGCCGCTGCCGCTCTGGGCCAGGACCCGTCCTCGGTGTCCCATCAGCTCAAGATCCTCGAAACCGAGGCCGGCGCCGTGCTGCTCGAGCGCGTGGGGCGCGGAGTCCGCCTGACCGAGGAAGCACAGATCCTCGTCACCCGCACCGAGGCGGTCCTGCGTGAACTCGAAGCCGCAGAGGCCGAGATCGCCGAGGTTCGGCATCGAGTGGGCGGGACTGTCCGTATCGCCGCCTTCCAGACGGCCCTGCACACGATCGTGCCCGGCGCTCTCGCCCGACTGGCCGGCGACCATCCCGACCTCACCGTCATCACGACGCATATCCGCACCGAGGATGCCGTCCCGGCGCTGCTCGCCCGGGATTTCGACCTCGTCCTCCAAGAGGACTATCCGTCGCGGCCCGCCCGCCGTGACGAGGGAGTCGAGACCGAGGTGCTCGGCGACGACGAACTCTGCCTCATCACTCCCCGCACCATCGACGCCGAGGCTCCGCCGAGCCTCGCCGACTGCGCCCACCACGCCTGGGCCATGGAACCGGCCGACACCCGTGCCGGGCACTGGTCGCGTGCCGAATGCCGGAGAGCAGGCTTCGAACCCGCGGTGCACACGGAATCCTCCGATATCGTCCTGCTCGTCCGACTCGTCTCCCTCGGCCTCGCTTCGGCGCTGGTTCCGCGCCTGTCGCTGCAGGCTGCCGCGGCGAGCACTGGCACCGATTCCGGGACGATCACGACGAGCCGACTGCCCGAACCTGCGAGCAGGAGGCTCTCGACGGCGATCCGTCGCGGCAGTGCTCGGGCTCCGCGGATCATCGCCCTGCGTGCGGCTCTCGCCGACGAGTTCGCCGGGCTCTGAGCGTGGGGGTGTCGCTGAGTTTTGAAAGTTTTGTTCACGAACGGCGTCCGCTCGGATTCTGTCATCTCCGCCGGAGCAGCCGGGGCGTCGAGGGCGGGCCAAGTCGCGCCCCCGAACGCTCCGACTGCACCGCCTGACCTGGAATGATGGCGAACGACCGGATTCGACAGGGAAGCTTTTGGCCTGGTCTCACAGGCGCGCGAGCGCTCACCCTTGAGCTCGACGGCGGCAAAACCTGTTGACGCTCAAACTTCACCCGCGATACTGTCTGGTAACACCCCGTAGTAACTTACGTCACATGCCGATGCCGACCATGCCGTCGGTGGTCAAGGAGGATCAATGAAGTTCCGCAATCCCAGCCTGATCCGCAGGCTCGTCTCATCTCACGCCGGTCGCATCGCGATGGTCGCGATCCCCACCGGCGTCGTCTCGGCCATGCTCATGGGCGGGGTGGCCCAGGGAGCGGTCCCGGTCTCGTTCGCCATCTCCGGCACTCAGTTCAAGATCACCTCGTCGCAGCTCGAGGGAACCGGCTTCTCCCAGTACAGCGGAGTCGCCAAGGACGCCGAGGGCGGCGAGCACGCCGTCGTCACCGCGAACATCAAGGACGCGACACTGGAGAACCTCTGCCAGTCGGCTGTCCAGGAGACTCCTCTGGGCAAGGTCGGCATCCTCATCAAGGCCGGTGGAAAGGGCACCCCCGCCTCGGCGAAGGACCTGCAGATCGGCATGACCGGACTCGAGGGCGATGCAGAGTTCAAGAACATCCGGATCGGCGTCGACGCCTCCGACGTCAACACGAAGGCCAAGGGAAGCAAGGGCGACTTCTCCCAGGACGCCGACACCGTCTCGATCAAGGACCTCAAGCAGGACTCATGGTCGACCACGGCTTCGGTCTTCACGCTCAAAGACATGTCGCTGAAGCTCACCGACGGATCTGAGACGTGCGACTGATGAAGGACTCAGCAGCCAACGGGCAGCCGACCGATGAACGGGAGGCCGCCGAACAGGAAGCCACCGTGCAGAAGACGAGCCTGCTTGCGCTGTCCCGGCGGAGTCGACTCGCCGATGAGCGGAGTGACCACCTCGAATCCGTCGTCGAGACGGCGGAATTCGCCGTCCCGACGCCGGAGGCGGGGGATGCTGAGCGCAGCGAGGGGGCCGAGATGACCGAAAGCGCCGAGAAACGCCGAGGGTTCAAGCATTGGCGTCGGCAGCGTCCCTTCATCGGGGGTGTGCTTGCAGTGCTCGGAGGAATCGAACTGTTCTTCTCCGGCCAGCTGGACCTCGGCAATATGCAGATCCAATTCGGCATCGAGGGTCTGCAGGCGACGGTCATCCCGATCGTCATCGTCGTGCTCGCCCTGCTGTCGATCTTCCGGCCCACGCACCATGTCTTCTACGGGATCATCGGCCTCGTCCTCGCAGTCTATTCGCTCATCGGAGTGAACCTCGGCGGGTTCATCATCGGCATGCTGCTGTCCACCATCGGCGCGATCCTCGTGATCGCATGGATGGGACCGCGCGGGCCGAAGGAATCCGAGGCCGCTGAGGGGGAGACTGCATGAGGGCACCCAGCCGCCGCACGGCCTCGATCCTGGCGGCAGCTGTCCTGATCCTCCCGACGACTCTCGGGGCGGGATCGGTTGCAGCCGCCCACTCGTCACCGCTGTGCTCGCTCGTAGGCACGTGCGATGACGACGATTCCGCCAAGTCCCAGGACCCCGCACCGGCGGGAAGCCTGTCGCCCGGAATGCCCGTGAAACCAAGCGATCCGCCCACGTCGGGCCCCTCGCTGCCCGCACCGGGCCCCACGGATGAACCGAGCGAGGAGCCGACGGAGGAACCATCGGAGGAGCCCACGGACCCGGGGGGCCTGGGACTCGACGAGCCCAGCGACGACCCGACCGAGGACGAGGATTCGGACGAGGATTCGGAGGAAGAGGGCAACGGCGAGTTCCCGTCCGAGGCACAGATGGATGAGAACGCGCCGGTCTTCACGAAGACTCCGGCCGCTATGGGCTCGGAAGGACTGTCATTCAAGGGCCTCAAGGGAATTTCGTTCGTCTCCGTGCCCACCGCAGACGGCGGAAGCATCGTGACGCTGAAGCTGCAGGCCGACGAGATCTCAATCGACGGGTTCTCACTGACCGTGAAGCCGCCTGACGAGGATCACGGGCTGGTGACGAAGGCCGACACGATGACGCTGAAAGGCGATGTCACCGTGTACATCGGCTCGATCACCGCCACGACGAAGGACGGGAAGTCGCTGACCCTGGGTCCGGAGACGCCGCCGCCCATGGACGACGTCGAACCGGGATTGCTGCGAGTGACCATGGGGCTCGTCGGCTCGACCGCCGATGGGATCTACTACTCCAACACCGATCAGAAGCTCAAGAAGGCCGACTGACCCGTTGAGGGGAGACAGTGACCCCTCACCGAGGCGGCACCGCCCATCGAGGCAGACAGGCACGAAGGCCGCGGACTCAGTCCGCGGCCTTCGTGCATTCCTGCCTAGCGCCGGCCCTCCAGAAATCCGACGAAGGCACGAGCCAATCGCCGACCGTTGTCGACGAGTGCGGAATCGTGAGCCTCGACCTCGGCGATGATCGAGTCCTCGGTCTTGCCTGCCGGCAGGGCGAGATCGTTGCCGCTCAGCCAGCGAGCGATCTGACCGGCGCCGGTTTCCGGGTGGAACTGAGTGCCCCACGCACTCTCGCCGAGGCGGAAGGCCTGGACCGGCGCGTCGGAGCCGGTGATGAGGAGTTCTGCCCCTGTCGGCAGCGCCATCTCCTCCTGATGGAAGAGCACGGACGGCAGGGGCCCGGGGGCCAGCGCCCCGAAGACGGGGTCGGACTCGCCCGCCGAGGTGGCTCGCAGTTCGCAGATCCCGATCTGCGGGTGCATCCGCCGAGTGATCGGAGCGTGGCCTGCGACGGCGAGCATCTCCCCGCCGAGGCAGATATTCAGGCTCGGGAACTCTCCGGCGATCGAGCGCCCGAGCAGCCGTCGGACCTCGGGAAACCAGGGATTCTCGGCATCTTCGAGGGGTCCGGCGGACCCGCCGAGGACGACGAGGGCGTCGAAAGAACCGGCCGGACCGGCCGCGGAAGCATTCGGATCGCGGTCAGACGCCTCGGCGGGGAGCGCCTCGGCGGGGATCACTTCGCCGAGATACGGTCGGGTCACCACCACCTCGGCGCCGGCTTCGGCCAGCCAATCGCCGAACCGTTCCGGCCCGGTGCCACGTTCGTGCTCGATGGCGAGGATGCGCACCCTGCGCGGGAAATCACTGCTCATGCCACCATTGTGGCCTTTCACAGAGGCTTTGGGGCGAAACGCGTCTGTCGAACGGTGCACGGTTCGACAGACGCTCGCCGCCTTGGACGACGGCGGCAATCCTACTCGGCGGTCACGGCCCGACCGTTCACGACCTTCTTGCGCAGAGCGAGGAAGAACAGGACGAGGCTGACGGACAGGGCGATGTGGCCGAGTCCGGCGATGCCGGCGATCATGGCGTTCGACTCCTCGCCGAGGACGGTGAGTGAGCCGTGCCAGATCATCATGCCGACCGTGAGGACGATTCCGACGTTGTAGAGCCAGAAGAACCACGAGAACAGCCTCGACCCGGACAGCCCGAACAGCTTGTCCAGCGCGAGGACGAGGAGCATGACGATGAAGCCGAGCGTGAGCAGGTGGGTGTGGACCACCGCGAGCTGCGTGAACTCGCCTTCGGGGAAGTCGTTGGCCTTGGTGAATTCGCGGTAGAACAGTCCCGCGAGGACTCCGATGATCATGTACGTGAATGCTGCAGAGAATGATTTCTTCATGCTTCCACTCCATCAGGATCCGCGCGCGGAAACCTGACCCGCACGATTGAACTGCATCCCCAACTTTCGATTGATGTTCCATCACACAGGCATCCGAAGCCGCGGATCGCGGGTGCGGAGCCCGTGGCACGGCTAGCCTGGTGGCATGGCCATGGAGACCCTGTTCGCGAAGATCGACCGCATCGCCGGCGGCAAGCAGGCCGGCATCCTCGTGCCGTCGAAAGGTCTGGAGCTGCCGAAGACGAAGCGCGCCTTCGCGTGGATCACCTGGCTGCTGCTCTTCGAGCTCGTCCTCGGTTTAGGGGCCGTGGTCTACGCGATCATCATCGCCCGCGCGGGCGAGCCGGTTCCCTTTGCCGTGTGGATGCGCACGGTCGTCGTCCTCGGCATGACCGTGACCCTCTTCTACTTCTTCTGGCGCGCGACCAAGGGCTTCTACTGGGGCTACCAGCGCCTGCGCCTGTTCACGCAGATCTTCCCCGTCATCACCCTTGTCATGGCCGCGATCCCCGGCCTCTACCCGGTGTGGATGATCACCGAGCAGATCGTGTTCAGCCTCGTCATGATCGGCGTCGGCGATTTCCTCACCGGCGACCACCTGCGCGAGGTGTTCCGCAGACCCGAGGACTGAGAACCCCCTTTGCCCGCCCGATATCTCTCAGGTCAGCCCGACGTCTCTCAGCTCAGCCCGACGTCTCTCAGTTCGGCCCGACATCCCTCAGCTCATCCCGCCGCCCCAATCCTCACCCGGCAACGAGGCGGCGCGCCTCCTCCTGGTGAGCCGCGATGAGCGCCTCCTTGTCGAGTTCGACTCCGTCCGCGCCGATGGCGCGGCCGTCGATGACCCGCCACTGTCCGCCGACCATGACCCGGTCGGCCTTCTCCGCTCCGCAGAGGACGAGCGCGGGGATCGGGTCGTGCGATCCGGAGAACGCGAGGCCGTCGAGGCGGAACATCGCGAGGTCGGCTTGCCTGCCGACTTCGATGGTGCCGATATCGTCGCGGCCGAGCGCGGCCGCCGATCCCTTCGTCGCCCAGTCGAGGACACGGTCGCAGGTGACCGCCTCGGCGCCGTAGCGCAGGCGTTGGATGTAGAGGGCCTGGCGAACCTCGCGGATGAGGTTCGAAGCATCATTCGATGCGGATCCGTCGACGCCGAGTCCGATAGCGACTCCGGCGTCCTCGAGTTCGACGGCGCGGGCGATGCCCGAGGCCAGCCGCATGTTCGAGGTCGGGCAGTGGGCGACGGAGACCCCGGCGGCACCGAGGCGACCGATCTCCGAATCGTCGAAGTGCACACCGTGCGCCAGCCAGGTCCGTTCCCCCAGCCATCCGACGGATTCGAGGTAGTCCACAGTGCGCAGTCCGAAGGTTTCGCGGCAGAAGTCCTCTTCGTCGATGGTCTCGGCCAGGTGGGTGTGGAGGCGGACATCGAGCTCCGCGGCGAGTGCGGCGCTGTCGCGCATGAGTTCGGTGGTCACGGAGAACGGGGAGCACGGGGCGAAGCCGATCTGGATCTGGGCGCCGGGCCCTCTTTGGTGGAAGGTCTCGACGAGGCGGCGGGAGTCGTCGAGGATGACATCCGAATCCTGGACGGTCTGCTGCGGCGGCAGCCCTCCGTCCTCCTCGCCCAGGGACATCGACCCGCGGGTGAGCATGGCGCGCATGCCGAGTCTCCGGACGACGTCGACCTGAATGTCGATGGCCTCGTCCATGCCGGTCGGAAACAGGTAGTGGTGGTCGGCGGCGGTCGTGCATCCGGATTCGAGCAGCTCAGCCATCGCCACGGTCGTGGCCAGTTCGAGAGCGCGCGGGGTCAGTCTGGCCCACACCGGGTAGAGGTTCAGCAGCCACCTGAACAGCGACCGGTCCGCGACCGGTGCCCACGCCCGGGTCAGCGTCTGATAGAAGTGATGATGCGTGTTGATCAGCCCGGGAGTGATCACGTGCGCAGAGGCATCGACGACCTCGAGGGCCTCGTCGGCCCCGGTGGCCCCGTCGGCCCCGCCCGATGAGGGCTCGCCGCCTGCGGGGACGAGTTCGACGATGGTCCCGGTGGCCCGGTCGATGACGATTCCGCGCGCCGCCTGGTCCTGATCGACACCGGCACCGAGGTGGACGGCCAGCGGATCGCGCAGCCAGAGTCTCGCTGCCGGACGGATCCCTGATGCTTGGGAGTTCTCTGGTCCTGGGCGGTTCCCCGCAGTCGGTGTGTTCGTTTCGTTGCTGTCGATCATCGTGTCGCCTTTCAGCTCTTGAACCGTACGCGTCGAGCGCGCACTATTGGTCTGTGGCGACAGAACTGGGGCCGACGCCACCAGCTCAGGTTTTCCGGCGTCTGCTGCTCCGCCGTTCGGTGTCTCATCGGTGATCCCCGACTGTACCCACTGGTCGGTGGGACGGTACGATGATCCAAAACCATCGAACTGAGCGAACGATCAGTAGATTGCCGAGGTATGAGTACACGACTCCCGTGGACTCTAGCATGTGCCGCGAGTCACAAAAACGGCTTGCGAGCCAAATGGTATTCCTTTAGAGTTTTGCGATAAGGAATATTCCTTTCGCATAACGGAATTATGCAACCGATCCCTCGGTCGAACTGATGCCCGCTCGCATGCCAAACCGGCCACTGAGGTCGGCAAGTCACAGCGAGGTCTTCACACCGAGGACGTACTCAATGGAGAGATAGATGTCGGTATCCCATCAATCACCCAGCAGCGACCGCAGCTCAGCGGTCGGAAGCAAGCCGGCCCGGCCGGAGGACGAACGGCTTCCAGTCGGCAGCTCCTTCGCCTACGGGCTGCAGCATGTGCTCACTATGTACGGCGGAATCATCGCGGTTCCCCTCATCATCGGCAATGCCGCCGGCCTCGACGGCAACGGCATCAGCCTCCTCATCGCCTCCTGTCTCTTCATGGGCGGTCTGGCGACGATCCTGCAGTCGGTCGGTGTGCCGTTCTTCGGCTCCCAGCTGCCTCTGGTCCAGGGCGTCTCATTCGCCGGTGTCGCGACGATGACGTCCATCCTGGCCGGCGGCGATGGCCTGCCTGCGGTCTTCGGATCGGTGCTGGTCGCCTCGGTGATCGGCCTGATCGTCGCGCCGGCGTTCGCACTCATCGTGAAGTTCTTCCCGCCGGTGGTCACCGGCACGGTGATCACGACGATCGGGCTCTCACTCATGCCTGTGGCCGCAGGCTGGGCCATGGGCGGCGACGCCGAGGCCGCCGATTACGGCAGCATGCGCAATATCCTCATCGCCGTGGTCACCCTGGCCATCGTGCTCATCCTCAGCCGGATTCCCGTCGCCGTGATCTCCCGACTGTCGATCCTCTTGGCCATCGTCATCGGCACCATCGGCTGTCTCATCTTCGGCTGGGCCGATTTCTCCCATGTGCTCGACCGCGGCATCTTCGCGTTCCCCGAGCCGTTCGCCTTTGGTATGCCGACCTTCTCGGCTGCGGCGATCATCTCGATGTTCATCGTCATCATCGTCACCTTCGCCGAGACCACTGCGGACATCATCGCCGTCGGCGAGATCGTCGACACGAAGGTCGATTCCAAACGCATCGCTTCGGGACTGCGTGCTGACATGCTGTCGTCGGCCGTCTCCCCGCTCTTCAACTCGTTCACTCAGTCGGCTTTCGCACAGAACGTCGGCCTGGTGGCGATCACCGGTGTGAAGTCGCGGTTCGTCGTCACTGCCGGTGGTGCGATCCTCGTGGTTCTCGGCCTGCTGCCGGTGATGGGCGGAGTCGTTGCTGCGGTGCCGACGCCGGTTCTCGGCGGCGCGGGCATCGTCCTGTTCGGTACGGTCGCCGCTTCGGGCATCCGCACACTGTCCAAGGTCGAATACGAGGGCAACCTCAACATGATCATCGTGGCGGTCTCGCTGGCCTTCGGCATCATCCCGGTCGTTGAGCCCGACTTCTACAACGCATTCCCGGACTGGGTCGGCATCATCCTCCACTCGGGCATCTCCTCGGCCACGCTCATGGCGGTGCTGCTCAACCTCGTCTTCAACCACATCGGTGCGCGGACGAAGGACCGTTCGGACCGTTCGGTCTTCGTGGCAGGCACCGGTCGAGTCATCCGCAAGGAAGAGCTGCAGCGACTCATCGACAACGAGGCCATCCTCACCGAGGGCGACACCGTCAAGAACGGGAAGATCGTCGACTGCAACGGAGAAGAGGTTCCCGTCGTCACCGAGAAGCAGCACGAGAAGGTCATCGACGCCACCGAAAAGGGTGAGGTCCGCTGCCAGGACGACGTCCGCCGCCTCATCGCCGCGGACGAGGACTAGAACGACCGCTCGAGCCCCGGCCGCCGTCTGGAGGGACGATCGGCCGGGGTAACGTGCAGAATTGGGCTGCCGTCAGAACGGAGGCGGTTTCTCTGGTTTCCAATAGGCATCCCAGCTCGATTCCTGGGCGGCCCTCGCCCATTGCGGCCGGCGAGAGTTCTCTTTCTCTTCGGCCGGGGTGAGCTCGGCCTCCGAGGTCCAGCGCAGCGCCGGGTCTTCGGGCGCTGAGTCACTGGGCGATGGGGCGCCGGGCGCTGAGTCACTGGGCGTCGCATCGCGCGCCGCGGAGTTCAGGATGCCCTTGCTCCCAGCAGTCGGGACACACTCGTCCCCTCGTTCGGAATTGCGGGATGGATCCGTGGTTTCGAGACGACCCGCGGGTCTCGGATACCCGTTGTCGTGAACCGGTGCTGCGTCGCCAGGCTTCCCCTCGTCAAGCAGATTCGGCAGGTGGGCATAGTTCTCCATCTGCCGAGCATGCTCGGCGTTGATCGGGTTGTCCGGCGGGTACATTCTTGCGACGACGCCCCGCGTGAAGGCATACTCCACCGCCCCGTCATCGGTCTTCCGGATCGAGAACCTGCGGTCGGTCTTCGCCTGGTGGTCAGGTGCGCACAGCGGGTGGAGGTTCTCGAACGTCGTCTGTCCGCCTCGTGCCGGATCCGCATGGTCGAAGGGGATGATGTGGTCGACTTCGGAGGTCTCTGCCCGGCGGGTGCAGCCCGGGGCAGAACAGGACTGCCATTTGCCGCTCAGAGGAGCGCGCACGTAGGCAGGGATGTAGTAGCTGCGAGAGCGGGCATCAATCGGCGTCCCGGTCGCGGGATCGGTGAGGATCCGGTGCCAAGTGGGGCTCTCTCCTGCGAGAGCCCGTGCCGCGGCCGGCGGCACCGGAGTGCCGTCCGAGAACGTTCCGGGCAGCTCTGACTTGCCCACTGCGGTGAGATACGGAACCGTCACCATCATCTTCGCCTGCTCCCGCACCCATTGTCCGTGGGTGGGCATGACGAGCTTGATGGTGGTCTTCACGTCGACGCCGGTGCTGGCGGCCGCTTCCGCTTCTCGTTGCGCTGCGTGCGCGGTGCGATCGACGGCTGCTGCGGTGATGGGAGCCGTGGGGTCGGCTTGGTCAGCAGCTTCGAGAGCGATCTCGTTGGTGGAGGTCTCTCCGGTCGTGGTGTCGTGCGTCGTCACGGCGATGGCCATCTGCGGGGTTGCTCGTGTGGCGATGTCGAACATGAGGGCGGCGATGCTGTCCTGATCGGCGACCTCGAGACCGGCGGTGTTCTCCTCGGTGAGTGCCGAGATGTTGCCGTTGCGAATCGCCCGAGCGAACGCCTCGATCCGCAGGTAGAAGGCGTTGAGTTCCACGGCAGGTCCCGACAGGGTCACCGAGGCGGTCCCGTCAGGGTAGGTCATGATGTCGACCCGCCGACGCCTCTCGGCCAGTTCGACCCGGTCATCGACGGGTACGAGCGCCGCGATCTTCAGATTCAGCGACTTCTTGAAAGTCTCCAGGGTGATATCAGCGCGGCGGTCACCGAGGTAGGCATCAAGCCGGGGCAGATATTCGAAGGCGACGTCCTTGATAGCCCGAGTAGCTGCGAGCACATGCTCGATCGTGAACTCACCGGCGAGGCACCGCTGCAAGAACTTCGGCAGTCCGAATGCCAGGGTGACCGCGCTGGTGATCTCGTTGTAGGCACCGTCGCTCGTCGAACCGAGGACCGTGGTCAGCTCGGCGATCTCTTCGCGCGTGGCGAGGTCGTGGACCCAGCTGTTGAATGATTTGTGCAGTCCGAACTTGGGGAAATTCGGAAGCGGCTTCGCCGGCGCCTGCTCAGGAGCACTGGCACAGGTGACCGTGTCAATGGCGTCTTCCGTTTCACCATCGACTTCGCCGGAAGCGTCTTCAGGGAGGGCTTCCTCATCTGAATCGGCTTCCCCATTGGGAGTGGAAGTGTCCTCAGGCTCGACAGCGTCCGCGCGGTCAGCGTCCTCGGCAGTTTCATCGAGGTCGGCATCGTCACCGGACGCATCGAGAGCGCGGTCGTCGAAGACGAAGCCGGTGGATGCCCAGGGGTCGACGAAGTCGTCCTTTTCGGGGAGCAGACCGTCTCGTGCCGTGATGAAGCGACCGGCCGTTTCGGTGAAAGTTGCGTGGTAGTAGACCGCGTCGCCCTCGGCGTAGCGAAGCTTCTCGATGGCATCGGACAGAAACAGACCGGCGACGGCCTGGAATTCTGCCAGGCGAACGCCCGTACTCAAGCGTGTAAGGCTGACGACAACGGCCATCGGCGAATCGGGGTCGACGTCGAGATGACGGGGTGAGTCGGGGCCGACGAGTAGCGCCGGAGGCGAAGAGGCGGAGCCGGTCGAGGGCGCGGGGGAGCTGGAGACTGATTCATTCGAGGCAGGCTCGAGACCACTGTTGCCCGGATCCTGAGGATCCTTCATCGGTCTCGCCGCCTTTCACGTCGATGTGAATGCCTTGGTTTTATTCTACTTCAGAATGGCTTCAATGAACATCACAATTCGATTACAAACAGAGCTTGACCGATTTTCTATGATGTTTGATGTGCTTTGATGTTCACAGTTTTGCGCCGCCATCGAACATCGTCCACTCGGTCCGCCATGTTCCCAAGATCGCCTTACCCTCGGTTCCCACAGGAATCGTCACCTATTCTGTGAGCAGACCAGGTATCTGCTCCATCAGGGTGAAGGTCTCGGCCGCACCCGCCGCCAACAGCGTCTCCGCGCTCTGATGCACCGGCGAATCCGGACAGAACCCGAGCACATGGGACCCGGCCGCAACACCGGCGATCACCCCGGTGGGGGAATCTTCGATCACGGCCGCCTCGGCGGGGTCGACGCCCAAGGAATCAGCCGCCGCGAGATAGACGTCTGGGGCGGGCTTCGAATTCGGCTGCTCCATACCGGAGAAGATCCTGCCCTCGAACGCGTCGAAGAGGCCGATCTTGCGCAGCTGCAGTTCGATCTTCGGGCGATCCGCACCCGATGCACAGGCGATCCTGCCCGGGTAGATCTCGGCGATGCGATGAACCGCGGCCACGACTCCCGGAATCGCCTGGAGGGAGGCCGCGAGCTGGTCATTGCGGCGACGACGGAACTCCGTCATCCACTCCGCGTCGATGCGGTACCCGGTGTGCTCCTCGATGACATCGGCCTCGTCCCGGAGCATCTTGCCGACGAATCGCGCAATGCACTCCTCGGCGCTCAGCTGCCAGCCGAGCTCCTGCAGCATCTGGTGGAGGACACCGTTCGTGATGCTTTCGGAGTCGACGAGGACCCCATCACAGTCGAAGAGGACAGCGGAGAATTTCGGAAGTGTGACCATGCCCCGATTCTGCCACCCGCCACAGACGCGGAATCACGGGCATCCATCCCGCACCACGGCCCCACCGTCGACATCCGCGCCGCCTTACGGCCCCACCGACGACATCCACGCCGACTCACCGCCCCGCCCTCCGGCTCAGGAGCCTGAGAGGACCGCGGTCACACCGCGCCGACCGACACCGCCGTATACAGCACTCGTGCGGTGGCGAGCGCGCAGACGATGATGACCAGCGCAAACAAAGTCAGCCAGGCCCCTGCGGGCAGCGGCGAACCCTGGGCGAGGATATACGCATCGGACTGCTGCACCCGGCGCCTCCGCGTGTGGACGCGGATGACCTTGACGAGATCCTTGAGCGACCCGATCGTCAGCGCTGTGCCGAGTGCGGCGACGAAGACCGAGATCCATTCCAGAGGCAGGAACACGACGACGAGCTGGGCCGCGATCGCTGTGATCACAGCGATGACCGCACCAGCGAAGTTCCGGATGAAGATGAGCGCGACCAACAGGATCAGCGCCCCCACCGACAGCGCCAAGGGGGCCCAACCGAAGACCGCCGAGGTGGCCAGGACGAGTCCGAGCACGCCCGGTGCCGGATATCCCCAGAATCCAGCCCAGGCGGCGGAGAACCCCACACGGCCGAATGAGTTCATCTGACCCGAATGGTCGAAGTTCAGCGAGATCCCCTTGATCACGCGTCCGGTCATGAGGGCGGCGAAAGCGTGGCCGAGTTCGTGGACGAAGGTCACGAACATTCCGAAGAACCGCCAGATTCCCGGAGTCAAGGTCACGACCAGGGGCACCCCGATGACGAGGACGAGTCCGAGGACGTCGAGTTCGAGTCCGTCCTGTCGCCCGAATCCCGAGGTGATGGCGTCCCACCACGTCGCCGTTGCCTGCTTGAAGTCCATAGCGGCCCAGTGTACGAACCGCCCCTGAGCGGGATCCTCAGGAGCTCCTCAGCGATTCGGGAGGTCGGGGCTCCTAGACAGCCAGCGCCTCGACATCAACCCAGGATCGTTCCTTCACGGATCGCAGCACGGCCTCCGTCACGAGCACGGCACGCATCCCGTCTCGAAGCGTCGGCAGACCTTCGGGTCGGTCGCCGGCAAAGAGCGCTTAGGAGTCGGCGACGAAGGCATTGAATGCGTCCTGATATCCCTGCGGATGACCGGCCGGAACCTTGCACAGGCGGGCGGCGTCAGCAGACAGCGAGTCGGGATCGCGGACGAGGAGGCGGCTGTCGGCACGTTTGCCGACCCACAGCTGCTCCGGCCGTTCCTGCTCGAATCGCATGCTCGCCTCGGTGCCGGCGATCTCCACGGTCAGTCCGTTCTTGCGTCCGGGAGCCAGCTGGGACACCAGCAGCGATCCGATCGCACCGCCGGAGAACTCGACGGTGACGGCCACGGTGTCCTCCGTGGTCACTGCGGTGCCACCTCGGCGAGGGTGGATGGTTCTCGTCGTCGCCACCAGGGACGATATCCGGTCGCCGACGATGAATTCGATGAGGTCGACGAGGTGGGAGCCGATATCGGCAAATGCCCGCGAGGGTCCGCCGCGATCGGATTCGACGCGCCAGTTCTCATCGCCGGAGCCGAGCAGCCAGTCCTGCAGGTAGCCTGCGTCGACGGTCAGCAGCGTCCCTGCCTGACCCTCGCGAAATCGAGCGCGGGCCTCGCGCACCATCGGGTGGTAGCGGTAGACGAACGGAACGGTCCCCTGCAGCCCCGCCTCTTCGGCTCTGGCGAGCACGGCACGCGCGTCCGTCGAATTCGTGGCCAGGGGCTTCTCGCAGATGATGTTCGACCCTGCGTCCAGCGCCTGCAGGGACTGTGCCGCGTGGAGGTCGTTGGTTGTGCAGATATGGATGGCGTCGAAAGTTCGCCCAAGCAGTTCGTCGGCGGAGGCGGAGGTCTCGAAGCCCAGCTCGGCCGCCGCCTGCACCGATCTCTCGGGCCGAGACGATGCGACCGAGTCGAGCACGGCGCCGGCCGACCGTGCGGCACGGCTGTGGACACGGCCCATGAACCCGCCGCCGAGCATTCCGATGCGGAGATCTCGTCCCCGTGCAGTGTCACCTGAGAGCATGCCTCATTATGCAGTCACCGTCCGCGTCGAGTCGACCGAATCACACCATCCGCGCACCGCCCGCGCACCATTGCTGCACCGCCCACGCACCCCCGTCGGGCCCCCACGCGCACCACCGCCGGGCCCCGCACCCCCGAAGCTGACACCCCCGGGCCGATGCGAGGCAATCCACCGACGCTCCGGCCTGGGCCTTTACACTGTGAGAAGCGGCCGCGCAATCCCCGCTCGCAGCGTGCGCCGTATCTTGCGAAGGAGTGTCATTGTCACAACACCGCCGATTCGCCCAGGTCGATGTCTTCTCTGCCGTGCCCTTCCGAGGCAACCCCGTCGCAGTCATCGTCGATGCCGATGGCCTCGATGAGACGCAGATGGCCCGCATCGCGAACTGGACGAACCTGTCCGAGACCACCTTCGTCCTCCCAGCCGAGGATCCCGCCGCCGACTACCGCCTGCGCATCTTCACCCCGCACCGGGAGCTGCCCTTCGCCGGCCACCCCACCCTCGGTTCGGCTGCAGCCTGGCTCGACGCCGGCGGCGCCCCGAAGCATGAGGACCGCATCGTCCAAGAGTGCGGTGCCGGCCTCGTCGACATCCGCAGAATCCCTCGCCGAGGCGGCCCGACCGCGGCAACCGTCGATTCCTCCGAATCCCCCACCCAGGTTACGGACGACTCCTCCGAAACCCTCGCCTTCGCCGCACCCGACCGCCTGCGCACAGGAGCACTCGACGAGTCCTATGTCGCCGAGATCGCGACCGCTCTCGGCGTCGAACGCGCCGATATCCTCGGTCATCAGTGGGCCGACAACGGTCCGGGCTGGGCGGCGGTGCGGCTGGCCGGCGCCGAACAGGTGCTCGCACTGCACCCGGACTTCTCGGCGATTCCCGATGCGAAGCTCGGCGTCCTCGGCGCCCACCCGGAAGGCGCGGACCACGAGTACGAGATCCGCGCCTTCGTGCCCGGAGTCGGCGTCGCCGAGGATCCGGTGACCGGCAGCCTCAACGCCTCCGTCGCCCAATGGCTCATCGGTGAGGGCCTTGCCCCGAACAGCTACACCGCGACTCAGGGAACCGCGCTCGGCCGTTCCGGAGTCGTCTCCATCACGGCCGAGGACGACGAGATCTGGGTCGGCGGGGCCACGTCCATCTGCATCCGCGGGACGGTGCACACATGAATCGACATCTGACTGAAGTGAACAGACCGAAGAAGCGACTGCGCATCTTCCACGGTCGCATGTACTTCGCCCTCCAGGCCCTCGCCGGAGCGGCGTGGTGGCTGAGTACCGCGACGATTCCCGGTGTGGCGGCCGTAACGTTAGGCGGCATCGATCCGCTGCTCATCGCGATCGTCGACGTCCCGCTCTTCGTCATCGGCTCGGCCCTGGCCGCGCTGAACTTCCGCTGGGCCGTGTGGATCGCCACCGGCTGGACCGTGCTCGTGGCCCTGGGCATGGTCATCTATGCCACCGCCACCACCGAGGCGGGGCTCGGTGCCGTCCTCATGATCCTCGCCGCACTCGGCAGCCTCCTTGCCGGTGTGCTCATGATCCTCGGCCGCATCCCGTCCGAGAAGCTCCTCGTCGGGCCCTTCGCGTTTAACAGTTCGCACACCCGCATCCGGTCCCGCCTGCAGGTGCGGACCACAATCCAGATCGTCGTCTTCTGGGGCGTCTTCCTCATCATCATCCCGGTCATCATCAATGCCTTCGAAGACCGGTGGAACCTCGCCTTCAAGTTCCCGATCCTCCTCGCCGTCTTAGGCTTCGCCCTGCTCGCCTTCTCCAGCGTCATCGGCGTGTGGTCGGCGCGGGCGATCGCGAACTTCGGATCCGGCACTCCGCTGCCCTCTCAGATGGCCCATCATCTCGTCGCCCGCGGACCCTACGCCTTCGTCCGCAACCCGATGGCCATCGCCGGCATCGGCCAGGGTGTGGCGATGGGTCTGCTCATCGGTTCGTGGCTCGTGATCGTGTACGCGCTCATCGGCTCGCTGCTGTGGAACTGGCTCATCCGCCCCCTTGAGGAGGCGGACCTGTGTGATCGCTTCGGTGACGAATACCGCGACTACGCCGAGCGGGTGCGCTGCTGGTGGCCGAGTTTCTCGACCACCGAAACCGCTCCCGACCTTGTCGACGAGGACTGATCGGCCTACGCTCGGCTGAGAACGACCACTCACCGAGGAGGCCCCATGGTCACGTTCACCACCGAACTTCTCACCCTGGGCAACAATGTCGGCATCGAGGTCCCCGAGGACATCGTGCTCGGCTTCGGCGTGGGCAAGCGGGTCCCGGTCATCGTCACGATCGAAGGCTATTCCTATCCGTCGACGACCGCGGTGATGGGCGGGAAGTACCTGCTCCCGCTGGCCAAGGAACATCGGGAGGAGATCGGCGTCGCCGGCGGTGAGATCCACGAGGTGACACTGACTCACGACACCTCGAACCGGGAGACCCCGGTTCCTGATTTCCTCGCCGAGGCTCTCGCCGCCGCCGGTGTGCGTGCCGCATTCGATGCGCTCGCTCCGTCGAAGCGCAAGGAGCATGTGCGGCAGGTGACCTCGGCGAAGGCCGAGGAGACCCGCGATCGCCGGATCAAGAAGATCGTCGACTCGCTCAGCTGAGGCGCGGGTGGAAAGCTGCGAGGCGTAAGGCTGACGGGAGAACCGGAATCGGCATGCCGCCCGAGACCGCCGGCACGCCATCTAGACGGCCGCGAGTTCCTCGCGTGCGTCGCTCCTCGACCTCCGTATCGGCCATACGGCCATGCAGCACAGGCCGAGGAGCGCGCCGATTCCGGCGCCGAGCGTGTTCGTGACGAGGTCGCTGAGCGTGGCGAATCGGGTCTGTGTGAGCACGGTGCCTTGGAAGATCTCGATGGCGGCGCTGAAACTCGCACCGAACGCGAACCCGAGCCACCAGCGCTTGCGCCCGAAGTGGAGGGCCGCGAGGAAGCCGAAGGGAATGAACATCGCCACATTGCCGAGCTTCTCGACCCGTTCATAGGTCAGCCAGGCCGTCTCACGGTGAGCGGCGAAGAGGTCGAGGGCGTGCCCGATGAGCGTGTCCGGACCGGTGCCCATCTGCTGCGGGGTCAGCGTGATGGCGGCGATGAAGAGAGTGTAGAGAACGAGAAGGGCCAGCGGCGCACCGACAGTGCGCTGATCACGATCTGTCATCACCGTCAAACATACGACCGATTCCTTGGCACATCCTCAACCGCGGGTGCGAATCCGATCAGGGAACCGCCCCATTCACCGGACCTCGTGATCGACGGGGACCCCGTCCATCCTCGGCGGCCAGATGGTCATCACGATGAGCCCCGCCACCGCTCCGATCCCCGCGCCGAGGCTGTTCGTCACGAGGTCGCTGATCGTGGCGAAGCGAGTGGGTGAGAGCAGAGTCGCCTGCGTGCCCTCGATGAGGCAGGTGAAGGCGATCCCCGTGACCCAGCCGACCCACCAGCGGCTGGGCCCGCACTGCAGGGCCATGAGCAGACCGAAGGGGATGAACATCCCCACGTTCGCGAGCTTCTCGAGGATGTCGTAGTCGATCCATGCGGTCACCTTGTGGGAGGCGAGGAATTCGAGCAGCCCTGCGATGAACGACCCCGGCCCGGTGTCGAGCTGGTTGGGTGTGAGCGTGACGAGACCGATGAAGATCGTGTAGAGGATGAGCAGCGCCAAGGGCACCGTCCGCAGCCGTCGCCTCACGCCCGTCATCGCTCCCCTGATCGTTCGGAACCGTTCCCGGTGAGGACTCGGCTCGGACTCACTTCGCCCGGTCTCATTGTGCCCGTCTGCGGCATGGGGGTCGAGGGATTCCCGCAGGGATTGCGGGAATCACCCCCGACGATTGCGGTCTCACACCCGAGCTTCGGCGGAGCTGACTCAGACGGACTCGACTCAGACGGTCTCGACTCAGACCACCTCGACGTCGTCGAAGCTCGCGGTGTCGATGACGACGCGGAACTGCACGTCTCCGGCCACGACCCGGTCGTAGGCGGCGTCCGCCTCGGTGACGGGGATCGTCTCGATCTTCGCGGCGATGCCGTGTTCGGCGCAGAAGTCCAGCATCTCCTGGGTCTCGGCGATGCCGCCGATGTTCGATCCGGCGATCGCCTTGGCTCCTCCGATGACGGCGCCGAAGGAGAACTGCTGCTTCTCGGGCGGCAGGCCGACGACGGCCATGACCCCGCGGGGCTTCAGCAGGCGCAGGTAGCGGTTGACGGGGATGTCGGCGCTGATCGTGTTGAGGATGAGGTCGAATTCGCCGGTGTGGTCGGAGAAGAAGTTGTCCTCTGTGGTGGCGAGCATCCGCTTCGCCCCGAGTTCCAGCGCCGCGCCTTCTTTCTTCAGCGTGCGCGAGAGCACGGTCACCTCGGCGCCCATAGCCGCGGCGATCTGCACGCCCATATGACCGAGTCCGCCGAGCCCGAGCACGGCGACCTGCTTACGCGCGCCGTTCTTCTTCTCACCGGCGCCCCAGCGGGCAAGCGGAGCGTAGGTGGTGATGCCCGCGCACAGCAGCGGGGCGGCGACGTCGAAGTCGAGGGCGTCGGGGATCCGGCAGACGAAGCGTTCGTTGACGACGACCTTCTGGGCGTATCCGCCCTGGGTGATCGTGCCGTCGACGTCTTCGACGTTGTAGGTGCCGACGCTGCCGTTCAGGCAGTTCTGCTCCTGACCGGCCAGGCACTCCTCGCATTCTCCGCAGGAGTTGACCATGCAGCCCACACCTACCCGGTCGCCGATCTTCCAGTCGGTGACGTTCTCACCGACTGCCTCGACGACGCCGGCGATCTCGTGGCCGACGGTGAGCGGGAAGTGCGCCTCGCCCCATTCGTTGCGGATGGTGTGGATGTCGCTGTGGCAGATGCCGGCGGCCCTGATGTCGATGACGACGTCACCGGGTCGGGGATCCCGGCGTTCGATCGCGGCCACGCGGAACGGCTGGTCCGGTCCGGTCTTCTGCAGTGCCTTGACGCTGATGCTCATGTGATCTCCTTGGATTCCGTGTCCGTTGCTGGGCCACATCGTCCAGCGCCTGCGGCCGGCAGTCTATTCCATGCGTCTGCGCTTATCTTTCAGAGCCCGTTCAGCCGCACGGGGATCAGCTCTGCCCCGTTCGCGCTCACTCCTTGAGCGCCCGCTCACCGATGCTCAGATCGAGGGGGAAATCGACGGGAGCATCCCCGAACAGCAGCCGGCCCGCCGAGGCGGCCGCCGCCCTGATCTCCTCGGCCGCCTGATCGGCCTGTTCGGCCGGGGCATGGACGATGACCTCGTCGTGGAGGAAGAAGACGAGGTGGGCACGGCGTGAGAACACCGACCCCGAGGCGGCCGCCGGGCGGGTGCCGGACCGGCCCTCCTCATCGGTCCCGCCTGCCGTCGCATCGTCACCGTCGATCTCCGGCAGCCTGGCCAGACGCAGCCGCAGATCGGCCAGCCAGGCCAGCGCCCATTCGGCCGCGGTGCCCTGGACGACGAAGTTGCGGGTGAATCGTCCCTGGTCACCGGCCGCCCGCCGGGCCCTCTGCTCATCGGCACCGGTGGCGTCGAAGCGGTTCGCCGCCTTCTGCAGCCTCTGCCACCCCTCGCCCGGAGGTGGGGAGGTCCGACCCAGCCAGGTGGACACGACTCCTCCCGCTCGTCCCGCCTCGGCGGCGGAATCGACGAGATTCATCGCGGCGGGGAAGTTCTCCCGCAGTCGCGGCACCAAGGCCCCGGCCTCCCCGGTCGTGGACCCGTACATCGCACCGAGGACGGCGATCTTCGCCTCCTGCCGAGTGGTCACGACGCCGGCATCGACGAGCCCGGAGTAGAGGTCCCTGCCGAACCCGGCCGCGGCCATCGCCCGATCCCCGGACATCGCGGCGAGCGCGCGGGGTTCGAGCTGGGCGACATCGGCGGAGACGAGCCGCCACCCCTCATCGGCGCGCAGCGCCGGACGCAGCTGACGGGGGATCTGCAGGGCCCCTCCCCCGCTGGCCGCCCACCGTCCGGTGACGACCCCGCCGGGCACATAGACCGGTCGGTAGCGACCGGACTCGACCCATTCATCACACCAGTGCCAGCCATTGGCGGACAGCAGCCGAGCCATCTTCTTGTACTCGAGCAGCGGAGCGATCGCCGGATGTTCGCTGTCCGCCAGCTCCCATTTCGAGGTCGAGGCGACGTTGATCCCGGCGTTGCGCAGTGAGGACAGCAGCCGGTTCGGCGAGTCGAGGTTGGCCCGCGGGTCCTCGAGCGCGGCGCGGACCTCCTCGGCCTTGGCCAGCATCTTCTGAGGCTTCCCGTCGCGGATCGGCCTGGGGCCGAGCAGTTCGGTCAGTATCCGGTCGTGTTCGGCCTCGTCCCAGGGCACTCCGGCCGCACGCATCTCTGCGGCGACGAGCCCTCCCGCCGATTCCGCGGCCAGCAGCAGGCGCAGCCTGCCCGGATCACTCGCGGTCGCGATCGCTGCTGTCTGCCTGGTGTGCTCGACCAGGGCCGCCTCGAGGTCGTGCGGGACCTGCGGGGTGAATCCGCGCCCGGCATCGACGTCGAAGAGAGCGGCCGCCTGCTCCGGTGCCGCCGCCTCCGCGGGTACCGCATCCCAGTCCTCGGCGGCACGCAGCGGACCCGGGTCGGTGACGAGCTCGGAGCGGGCGAGGATCGCATGGGTCAATCGCAGATCGTGGCAGCGCTCGAGGCTCACCCCGGCGGCCAACAGCGGCGGATACCACTTCGGGGTGTCGCTGAAGATCCACCGCGTCGGAGGCGCTGGAGCGCGGCCCCCACTCCCACCCGTTTCCGTCGGACCTCCCCCGACTCCGTTCTCACGGTCACGGGCGAAGCCGGGGAGGGCCTCCTCGGCGAGTTCGATCCGATTGATCTCCCGACCCGCGCGATCCAGATCGACGATGCCGATCCGTCGGCCCTCGAAACCGGTGCCGGGCAGCGTCCCGAGCACGCAGGCGGCGGGCGGCTGATCGGGGTCGTCGGTCATGGGCTCAGCCTACGCCGCGGCGACCGGCGGCACGGCCCGCGCCGAAGCCGTGCGGCACCCGCCGAACCTGCCCTGTCCACACCCTGACCTGCGCACCGGCGGCGAACGTGATCCTGGTAACGTCGGAAGCGAATTCCGGGTGCCGAACTCCGCTCGAAAGGCCAGATACGCAACATGGACGTTGTCTCCTCGCTCACCTCCGCTCTGCCGGACTCGGCAGTCATCACCGATCCCGATTCGATGGACGCCTACCGCTGGGACCGCGCGAACGACCCCGACGCCGGAGTGCCGCTGGCCGTGGTCCGGGCGAGAACCACCGAGGAGGTGCAGACGGTGGTGCGCATCGCCGCCGAGGCGAAGGTCCCGATCGTGCCCCGCGGCGCCGGATCCGGCCTGTCCGGCGGCAGCTCCGCCGTCGACGGCGGAATCGTGCTCTCCCTGGACCAGATGCGCGAGATCAGCATCGACCCCGTCACGCGCATGGCCGTCGTCCAGCCGGGTGCCTTCAACGCCGAGGTCAAGGCCGCCGCGGCCGAGCACGGCCTGTGGTATCCGCCGGACCCGTCGTCATTCGAGTTCTGCTCCATCGGCGGCAACATCGCCACGAACGCCGGCGGTCTCTGCTGCGTGAAATACGGTGTGACCACGGACTATGTCCTCGGCATGACCGTCGTCCTCGCCGACGGTCGGGCCGTGAAGCTCGGCGGACCCCGGCTCAAGGACGTCGCCGGTCTGCCCCTGACGAAGCTGTTCGTCGGCTCGGAAGGGACGCTGGGCGTCATCACCGAGGTGACCCTGCGTCTCATCCCCGCCCAGCTGCCCCCGACGACCGTCGTCGCGATGTTCGGCAAGCTCGCCGACGCCACACAGGCCGTGCTCGACATCGCCCGAGCAATGCGCCCCTCGATGCTCGAGTTCATGGACAAGCCGTCGATCAACGCCGTCGAAGACGAGCTGAAGATGGGCCTCGACCGTGAGGCCGAGGGCATGCTCGTCGTCCAGTCCGACGAACCCGGCGAGCACTGCGCAGCGCAGGCGGCGATCATCGAAGAGATCTGCAATGCCAACGCCGCCTCCGAGTGCTATCTCACCACCGACCCCGAGGAGAGCGAAGCCTTCGTCACGGCCCGCCGGATCGCGATCCCGGCAGTGGAGAAGAAGGGTGCGCTGCTGCTCGAGGACGTCGGAGTTCCGCTGCCGAAGCTCGGCGATCTGGTGCTCGGCATCGAGAGGATCGCGGCCGAGCGCGACGTGACGATCGCCGTCATCGCCCACGCCGGCGACGGCAACACCCACCCGCTGCTCGTCCTCGATCCCAAGGATGAGGAGCAGCAGAGGCGAGCGCAGATCGCCTACGGCGAAGTCATGGATTTGGCCACCGGGCTCGGCGGGACGATCACCGGTGAGCACGGCGTCGGCCGGCTCAAGGCCCCATGGCTCGCGCCCTACCTCGGCGAGGACGTCATGGAGCTCAACCATCGGATCAAGCAGGCCCTCGATCCGGACAACATCTTCAACCCGGGATCGGTCTACACCGGGCTCGTGTGAGGGGGTGCGGCGGGTCGGGCGGAGTCCTGCGGTTCACGGCGGAACCGCCTCCTGCCCTCCGTTTGTGGTCACAGCGCCGAGCCAACTCCGCGAAAGGGATTCCGTGGAAGAATTCTGAGCACGGTGTCGAATCGACGTCGATTCGATCGTCTTCTCTGTGAGCGACCGAAATCCGGCCGCCGCACACAGAACGGAGCGAACCATGCGCTGCTCACTGATCTTCCACGCACCCGAGCCCGGAGCCGACGGCCCCGCCCCCACCGAAGAGGACTTCCAGGAGATGATGCGCCTCATGGACGACTTCGGCCAGGCGCTGACCTCGGCCGGAGTCTTCGTCGCCTGGGAGATGCTCGCACCCCACACCGAAACGAAGACCGTGACCCGGCGGACCGGAGAGGTCGTCATCGAGGATGGGCCCTTCGCAGCGGCGAAGGAGGCCCTGGCCGGGGTCGTCGTCATCGACGTTCCCGACATCGAGGCAGCCCTGGCCTGGGCCGAGAAGTTCCCCGGCACGAGCTACGGCACCATCGAGGTCCGACCCGCGGCGACCTCGTTCGTCGACGGTGCCTGGACCCGACGGGGTGACGGTCCGACCCGACCCGGCGACTGCCCGTCCCGCCCGGATCGTTCCTCCTGATCGCTCGCCGATGACCGAATCCGCAGAGCAGGCCGATCCTGCCGATCGCGCGATGATCCTGTCCCAGGACGGCTGGGGCAGGATCATCGCGCTCATCGCGGCCGCCGACGGTGATATCTCCGGCGCCGAGGATGCGCTGTCCACCGCGCTCGAACGCGCCGTGACCGCGTGGCGGGCCAAAGATCCGCCTTCCAACCCCGAGGGCTGGCTCTACCGCGTGGCGCTCAATGCCCGCCGGGACGTGTGGAAATCGGCGGCGGCACGGACCTCGACGGCCCTCGACGAGGAGACGATCGACTGCATCGAAAGCCGCTCCGGCACTGATTATGGTTCCAGCCCCGGCTCCAGTCCGGGCTCCGTTTTCGGCACCGGTCCCGGTTTCGGTTCCGACCCCGCCCATCACGACCCCGACGCTCTGCCCGACCGCCGGATCGAACTCCTCGCCGCCTGCGCCCATCCGGACATCGATCCTCCCGCCCGGCCGCTGCTCATGCTCTCGGCAGTGATGGGGATGACGGCGAAGCAGGTCGCGGCGGCCATGGCCCTGCCCGCCGCCACGGTCTCCGCCCGCCTGACCAGGGCGAAGAAGCGCGTCGCCGGTCTCGGCGTCGCCTTCGGCAGCCCCGACCGACTCGACCTCGAGTCCCGTCTGCCCGATGTGCACGAGACGATCTACGGGGCTTTCGCCATCGAATGGGCTCATGCGGCGAGACAGCCACGAGAAGGCATGATCGGTGAGGCACTGTATCTGTCCCGCCTCGTGGCCGAACTCTGCCCCGGTGACGGCGAATCCCACGGACTGACTGCCCTCATCCATCTCTCCGCCGCCCGCTTCCCCGCTCGCCGAGGTCGGGACGGGGAATTCGTGCCCCTTGCCGACCAGGACCCCGACCTCTGGGACCGCGCGCTGAGCGAGAACGGCGAGAGCCACCTCGCCTGGGTCCATCGCTGCGGGCAGGTCGGGCGCTTCGGCCTCGAAGCCGCGATTCAGCTGCTCCACATGGCCGGAATCCGCACCGGATCCACGGATTGGCCGATGCTGCTGCGCCTCCACGACGACCTCGAGCAGATCGCGCCGAGCATCGGCGGATCGGTCTCCCGGGCCGCCGTCCTCGCCGAGGTCGAGGGACCCGATGCGGGACTGACGGTGCTGGAGGAGCTGAGCCGCAGCGAAGCTCGTCTGGCCGCCTTCCAACCGGCCTGGGTGCTGCGGGCTCACCTACTTTCCCGCCTCGGCCGCAGCGACGAGGCGGACGCGGCCCGCCGCCGTGCCCTCGACCTCACCACCGACCCCGCAGAGCGCGCCCACCTCGCCGGGCCCACCTGAGACGGAGGTCACCTCGTCTTCGGGATGGGCGGGGGTACGGCATATGATGGTGACATCAATCCACACATCCCGAAATCCTCCTGCATGCACAATTCCTCTCTGACCGAACCGACACCGGCCTCGGCGGGCACCTCCCAGGGCTTCGCTCATGCCAAGGCGATCCTGTTCGGCGAACACGCGGTCGTCTACGGCTCTCCGGCCGTCGCCGTGCCGCTGCACGGGCTCGGCGTGCAGGCCGACATCCGCCGGTCCCCGAACCAGGAGACCCGGATCGAGAGCCAGCTGTTCTCCGGAAACGCGCAGACGGCTCCGGAGCCGATGGGACCCGTCGTCGCCGGTCTGACGGCCGCTCTCGATGCCGCAGGTGATCCCGCCGCCGAGGTGGAGCTGCTCATCCGTTCCGCGATCCCCCACAGCCGCGGATTGGGTTCGAGTGCCGCCGTGGCCACCTCCGTGGCCCGCGCCGTCGCGAATCTCCACTCCACCGTCTTCGACGAGGACACGCTCCACGAGATCGTGCAGGCGGCCGAGACCGTCGCCCACGGCCGGCCCAGCGGCATCGACGCCTGGGCCGTGGCGAAGCCCGCACCGATCCGCTTCCAGACCGGGTGCGCCGAGACCATCGACGTCGGTCAGCGCCTCGTCTTCGTCCTCGCGGACTCCGGGCATCACGGGTCCACCGCCGAGGCGGTCGGAGGAGTCCGTGCCCGCCGTGACGCCGATCCCCTGCGCATCGGCGGGATGATCGACCGTCTGGCTGAGCTCAGCGACGCCGCCGTCGACGACATCCGCTCCGGTGATCGGGCCACGATCGGCCACCGCATGCTCGAAGCCCACGAACTGCTGGGCGGCATCGGCGTGTCGACCCCGACCCTGGACTCCCTCGTCAGCGCCGCCACCACGGCCGGAGCCCGGGGAGCCAAACTCACCGGCGGCGGCCTCGGCGGCTGCGTTCTGGCCCTGGCCGATGGGGACGACGAGGCCGAGGAGCTGGCGGATGCGCTGCGCAGGGCGGGAGCGCCGCGCACCTGGACGACGGAGGTCAGACCGACATGAGAACGACGACGGCGCGGGCCTACCCGAACATCGCCCTGGTCAAATACTGGGGCAAGGCCGATGAGGAGCTCATCCTGCCCGCTGCGGGCAGCCTGTCACTGACCCTCGACCACTTCGAGACCACGACCACCGTGGTGCCCGCCCCTGACGCCTCCTCCGACGTCCTCGAACTCGACGGCGCACTCGCCGACGCCGGGCAGACCTCGCGCATCTCCGTCTTCCTCGACCATGTCCGCGAACTCGCCGGACGGGACGACCGCGTCCTCGTCCGGTCCCGCAACTCCGTGCCCACGGGTGCCGGTCTGGCCTCCTCGGCGTCGGGGTTCGCAGCACTGGCCACAGCCGCGGCCGCAGCCTTCGACCTCGACCTCGAACCCTCAGAACTCAGCCGTCTGGCCCGCCGCGGTTCGGGTTCGGCCTGCCGCTCGATTCCTCACGGCATCGCCGTCTGGCATGCCGGCGACGACGAATCCTCCTTCGCCGAAACCGTCCCCGCCCCGGACATGCGGATGATCATCGTCACCGTCGACCGGGCCAGGAAGGCCGTGTCCTCCCGCGAAGCGATGCGCCTGACCGCCGCCACCTCACCCTTCTACTCCGGTTGGGTGTCCTCGACCGAGGACTACCTGACGCAGATGGTCGCGGCCTGCGCCGCCGGGGACTTCACCCGCATCGGTGAGATCACGGAATCCCACGCTCTGCGCATGCACGGACTCATCCAGTCCACCGTTCCGCCGATCCGGTTCCTCAACCCGACCAGCCACGCGATCTTCGACGCCGTGGCCGAAGCCCGCGAGAACGGGATCGAAGCCTATTCGACCGCCGATGCCGGCCCGAACGTCGCCGTCATCGTCCGTCCACATGAGGCCGAGGCGCTGACCGAGAAGCTCTCCGGATTCGGCGACGTTCGCGTCGTCGGTCCCGGCCCGGGAGCCCACCTGCTCACCGCCGCCGACGCAGTCCCACCCGCCGACGGAACGACCCCGGCTGCGGGTGAAGGCAGCCGGGCATGATCGTGACCCGGGCGCCCGGCAAACTCTTCATCGCCGGCGAGTACGCCGTCGTCGAGCCCGGACAGCCCGCCGTGCTCATCGCCGTCGATCGATGCATCACCGTGCGCCTGACCGAGAGCCAGGGCGCCGGCCGCATCCATTCGAGCGAATACGGTCAGGTTCCCGTCGTGTGGCGGCGCGAGGACGATGGCGAGCACATCATCGTCGATGAGCGTCCCTTCGACTACGTGCTCTCGGCGATCTCCACCGTCGAGGAGCTGCGCTCCGGCCGCGGGGCCAGCCCCCGCTACTTCGATCTCGAGATCTCCAGCGAACTCAATGACGCCGACGGCCGGAAGTTCGGCCTCGGCTCCTCGGCCGCTGTCACCGTCGCGACGATCGCCGCTCTCGATGAGTTCTACGGCCTCGGCCTCACCCCGACCGAACGCTTCAAGCTCGCTCTCCTGGCGACCATCGCGATCTCCACGAAGGCCTCCGGCGGGGACCTTGCCGCCAGCACGTTCGGCGGCTGGATCCGCTACTCCTCCCCCGACCGTGCGGCCCTGCACGCTCATCGCGAAGCCCACGGAGTCGTCTCCGCGATGAGCTGCGCAGAATGGGCCGGCTCCTCGGCCAGGCGGATCACCCCGCCGAACTCGCTCGACCTCCTCGTCGGCTGGACCGGATCACCGGCCTCGACCGAACACCTCGTCAAACGCGTCCACACCCCGGCACCGCAGAGGCCTCGCCCGCTGACGTCCTTCGCCGCCGAGTCCCACACCCTCGTCGACGATCTCGTGGCGGCCTTCGATGCCGACGATGCCGAGGCCAGCCTGACCACGATCCGCTCCGTGCGCGCACTGCTGCAGCGGCTGAGCGACTCCACGGGCAGCCTCATCGAGACCGTAGCCCTGCACGATCTATGCGAGATCGCCGAAGCCCACGGTGCCGCCGCGAAGCCTTCGGGCGCCGGCGGCGGCGACTGCGGAATCGCACTCGCCCACTCCCACACGGAAGCGCAGACCATTCTCAGCGGCTGGGAAGCCGCCGGCATCCGACCACTGGACCTCGACATCCACCGAGAGGAAGGCGAGATCGATGAGTTCTGAGTCCCCTGAAACCAAGGCCTCACGGGCCTCCCGCAAGGACGACCACGTTCGCCTCGCCTCGGCGCAGCAGACCGAAGGCCCCCGCCGCACCGACTTCGACGACCTCGAATTCGTCCACCATGCCCTGTCGGGAACGAGCCCCGACCGCGTCGACCTGTCCGTCGACCTCGGCGACTGGACGTGGCCGACTCCCTTCTATGTCAACGGCATGACCGGCGGCACGGAGACCACGGCGAAGATCAACCGGAATCTCGCCATCGCCGCGGCCGAGACCGGTCTGCCCATGGCCTGCGGATCGATGAGCGTGGCGCTCGACGACGCCGAGGCTGCAAAGGGCTTCACCGTCATCCGCGAGGAGAACCCGGACGGCTTCGTCATGGGCAACCTCGGTGCCGGCCGCAGCGCCGAGGATGCCCGCCGTGCCGTCGACCTGCTGCGCGCCGATGCCCTCCAGCTGCACATCAACCCCGTGCAGGAGACCGCGATGCCCGAAGGCACCCGCGACTTCTCCACCTGGCTGAGCGGCCTCGAGGACATCGTCGCCGCCTGCCCCGTGCCCGTCGTCGCCAAGGAGGTCGGATTCGGCCTCAGCCGCCGGACCCTGAAGCTGCTGGCTGGCATCGGCGTGCAGTTCGCCGATGTCTCCGGGGCCGGAGGCACGGATTTCCTCCGCATCGAGAACGATCGTGCAGGGGCCGATGACTTCTCCATGCTCACCGGCTTCGGTCAGTCGGCCCTGGCCTGTCTGCTCGACGCCCCACCCGAGTGGACCACCGAGCCGACGATGGTCGACGGTGTCTCGAACCGTGTGCTGCTGGCCTCCGGCGGGGTGCGCAACCCCTATGATGTCGTGAAAGCGCTGGCCTGCGGTGCCCGTGCCGTCGGCGTCGCCGGCACCTTCCTGCAGACCGTGCTCGACCGCGGACCGGGGGGACTGGTCGAACTCGTGCGCACCTGGCAGACTCAGACCTCGGCTCTGTTCGCGCTGCTCGGGGCCGAACGATCCACGGATCTCACGGGCACGGACCTGCTCACGCGGGGCCGCCTCGGCGAGTTCGCCCGTCTGCGCGGTATCGACGTCACCGCGCTCTCGCACCGAACTGACGTCCATTCGAGGAGGAATCAGCTGTGAATCAGCAGACCACGATCACCGGGATCCCCACCACGTGGGTCGGTCCCCTGCGGGTCAGCGGCGAAGCGCTGGCTCCGAACGGCACCCACACCGAGGTGGCCGTGCCCCTGGCAACGTACGAGACCCCGCTGTGGCCCTCCGTCGGGCGCGGGGCGTCGATCTCGCGTGAGATCGAGGGCGGGATCCGCACCGTCATCGTCGACGAGCGGATGACCCGGTCCGTGCTGTTCGTGGCCGAATCCGCGATCGGTGCCGAGGCGGCCGCGCAGGCCATCCGTCACCGGCTGCCCGAACTCGAGGCCGTCGTCGAAGCCGGCAGCAGCCACTGCCGACTCATCGAGATCCACCCCGAGATCGTCGGGAACCTGCTCTTCGTGCGCTTCGCCTTCCGCACCAACGACGCCTCCGGCCACAATATGGTCACCCAGGCCTCGGATTCGCTCATGGACACCATCCTGTCCTGGCAGCTGGGCCTCGGCTACGGCTCGGTGTCCGGCAACTACTGCTCGGACAAGAAGGCCACCGCGGTCAACGGCGTCCTCGGTCGTGGTCGCAATGTCGTCGCCGAGATCGTCCTGCCTCATGAGGTCGTTCAGCGTCGCCTGCGCACGAGCGCGGAGAAGATGGTCGAACTCGTCGTGCGCAAGAACCTCGTCGGGTCGACGATCGCCGGTGCTCTGCGCTCGGCGAACGCCCACTATGCGAATATGCTGCTCGCCTTCTACCTGGCCACCGGTCAGGATGCGGCGAACATCGTCGAAGGTTCGCAGGGCATCACCTATGCGGAGAACCGGGCCGAGGGACTGTACTTCTCGACGACGCTGCCGCACCTCATCGTGGGCACCGTGGGCAACGGCAAGGATCTGCCGCATGTCGATGAGGCTCTGACACGCCTCAGGTGCCGTGAGGATCGTGAGCCGGGAGCGAATTCGCGTCGACTGGCCGCGCTCATGGCCGCGACGGTGCTCTGCGGTGAGCTCTCCCTGCTCGCCGCCCAGACCAATCCGGGGGAGCTCATGGACACCCACCGTCAGATGGAACGCAAGGCTGAGGCGGAACTCGGTTCCGAGGCTCAGCGAGAGGACGGCGAGGCCGCATGACTTCAGACACTGCTGCGGGCACTGCACCGATCGGCATCGACGACATCGAACTGGCCACGAGCCATCATGTCGTCCGCCTCGACGACTTCGCCCGGGCGAACGAAACCGATCCGGCCAAGTTCCGCCTCGGCCTCGGCCAGGACGAGTTCAGCTTCCCGGCTCCTGATGAGGACGTCGTCACCATGGCCGCCGCGGCCGTCGCGCGCATCATCGAGCGCAGCGGCACCGAGGGCATCCGGACGATGCTGTTCGCCACGGAGTCGGGCACGGACCAGTCGAAGGCAGCGGGCATGGCGGTGCACTCACTGCTCGACCTGCCGTCGCGGATGCGCATCGTCGAGGTCAAAGAGGCCTGCTATTCCGCGACCGCCGCCCTGCAGGCCGCCGTCGGCATCGTCACGCGTTCGCCCGAACAGCGCGTGCTCGTCATCGCCTCGGATGTCGCCCGCTATGAGCTCGACACCGCCGGTGAGCCCACTCAGGGCGCCGGCGCCGTGGCGATGCTCGTCTCTGCGGATCCGAAGCTGCTGGAGATCGAACCGGTCTCGGGCCTGAACTCGGCCGATGTCGATGACTTCTGGCGCCCGAACGATTCGACGACCGCGATCGTCGATGGTGCCCTGTCGGTGACGGCGTACCTCGATGCGCTCACCGGGGCATGGACCGATCTGGCCGCGCAGGGCGGACCGACGATGGCCGAGATCGACCGCGTGCTCTACCACCAGCCGTTCACGAAGATGGCGAAGAAGGCGCAGGTCCACCTCGCCGGACTCACCGGTGAGGATCTCGATACGGAGATCGTCGCCGGAGCCGGGGTTGCCGGTTCCGGCGCGGGGACGACGTCCGCAGCTTCGGACGCTGCCGGTGCTGTGCCTTCCGGCGCCGCCGCTGACGGTGCGGTGCCTTCCGGCTCCGCCGCGGTCGGTCCCGCCGACGCCGCTTCCGCCGAGGCTGCTCCCGCCGCGTTCGCCTCCGCCGCCTCGGATTCGGGCCCCACTGTCCCGCGAGATACCGGGCTGGCCACGAGCACTCTGTACAACCGCCGCCTCGGCAATTCGTACACGGCCTCACTCTACGCGGGACTGTGTTCTCTGCTCGACCACGATGAGGATCTCGCGGGCAAGCGCATCGGGCTGTTCAGCTACGGATCGGGCAGCGTCGGAGAGTTCTTCACCGCTCGCGTCGTCCCCGGCTACGAGCGGCATTCGCGCCGGCGGGCCGTGACCGCCGCCCTCGATGCTCGGGTGCCGCTGTCCATAGATGCCTATCGTGCGCTGCACTCTGCCGAGCTGCCCAGCGCCGAGGACGTCTCGACTCCGAAGGTGACCACAGGACCGTTTCGCTTCGCCGGCATCAAGGGCCGCGCCCGCGTCTACGAGCGCGCCTGAGCCTGCTCCCCGGCACCTGACGCTCGCCTGTCGCCGGCCCGACGCCGGCCTCAGCCTGGGTCTGTCTGGCGCCCACCTCACGCGCTCACCCTGGTCTGGCGCACCGGCCCGACGCGCGCCTCACCCTGGCCTCACCCTGGTCTGACTCCGGCCCGACGCCGGAAATGGTGCTGGTTTCTCTCAGCTGCTCACTTTCTTCTGTGGGCAGTTGAGAGCAACCAGTACCATTTCGCGAACTGCGACCTTCGAACTGCAGACAGCTGCCTGTGGACGCGGGACTTGGGCCGCGCCGCGGACTGCGGACTGGCAGATGCGCCTCACGCCCCGCGCCTCCACCGCATTCAGCCCAGTCCGAGGTGAACAGCCCACATTTGAACCTGGGCTATCCACCTCAGACGGGGCTTTTCGCGGCCTGCGGGCGACTTCCGCTTTCCTGCCGACGACTTCCGCCTACGCCCGAACACGACTTCGGCTTTCCTGCGGGCACGAAGAAGCCCCTCACCGGACCTTCTGCAGATCCCGGTGAGGGGCTTCTCGTTCGCTGTGCGCGAGGGGGGACTTGAACCCCCACGACCTTGCGGCCACTGGCACCTGAAGCCAGCGCGTCTACCAATTCCGCCACTCGCGCGAACAAGGTAAAACTCTAGCATCGGAGACGGCGAAACATAAAACCGAGGGAGCCGAAACGGCCCAAACGTGTCCACCTTCACATTTACCCTGGTCACGACCACCGTGATTCACGCGGTCACGACCACAACGGTTCATCCGGCGTCGAAGCACCGATTCATCCCCCGTCGAAGCTTTACGCACCCCTCGTCGGAGCATTGCGCACACCGCGACGACGGCGTCCGCTCCACCGCGGAGAGGGCCCGACTGCCGCTGCGAAGAGGGCCCTACACCCACCGCGACTGCTGCTGTGACTCGCTCCCGAACCCGGCCCCGCCGACCTTCACACTTCCCTGGACACACGCAGGGAATCCCGGCACAGCTTCGCCCCGTGAACAAGCGTGACGTGAGTTGAGAGCCTCACCGCGTTAGGATTGGGTGTTGATGTGCCCAGAGTGCACTCGGTCAGGACCACCTGGTCAGAGCGCTCAAATACGCTTGGCGAAGATTTCGTCCGGCCACGGCAACACCTGATGAGGAGGTGCCATGGGGTTACTCGATCGCTTCGAGAAGGGGCTGGAGAACGTCGTCAACGGCGCCTTCGCGAAGGCTTTCCGATCCCAGGTCGAGCCCGTCGAACTCGCCGGAGCCCTGCGCCGTGAGGCCGACAACAAGGCCGCCGTGGTCTCCCGCGGCCGCACTCTGACGGCCAACCACTACGTCATCGAGCTCTCGCAGACCGACCACGACCGGCTCTCCGGTCTCGAGTCGGAGCTGCGCTCGGACCTGCGCCAGGTCATCGGCGACCACGCCGTCGAACAGGCCTACAGCTTCGTCGGTCCCGTCTCCGTCGAATTCGCCCTCGCCGATGACCTCGACACGGGAATGTACCGCGTCGTGTCCTCGACCCAGCGCCCCGACGGGTCCCCCGCCGCTCAGCCGGCCAACCGCGGCGGCTACGACCCGATCTCCCGCGCGAATCCGATCGTCGGCGAGTCCCCGAACTCCGGTTCCCGGCCCGTGACCCCGCGCCGTGCCCCCGAACCTTCCCGTGCGGCCCCGGCCGCGGCCCCGCGCCAGAACCCTGCCGCCCGTCCCGCGCCGGCTCCTGCACCCGCTCGCGCCATCGAAGCCAGTGTGACCATCGACGGTCGCACGCAGATGCTGCGCCAGGGCACGAACACCTTCGGCCGTTCCTCGTCGAGCTCGGACTTCGTCATCGACGATCCCGGCGTCTCACGCCGACACTTCGAGATCGTCGTCGAGGGCGACCGTGCCGTGGCCAATGACCTCGGTTCGACGAACGGCACACTGCTGCATGGACGCAAACTGACATCGGCGACCCTGTCCGACGGCGATGTCCTCCTCGCCGGAGAGGCCGAGGTCCACTACAACGAGCGGGACGCCCAGTGAGCGAATTCACCGTCACCGTCTTCCGGTTGGCATTCTTCGTCATCCTCTGGCTCTTCGTCCTCGGAGTCGCCGGAGTCCTCCGCCGCGACATCTTCGGCCCCCGGCGGGCCCGCGCCGGAAGGAAATCTCGCCGAGGCGGCTCCAAGTCCGCCCCACCGCCACCGTCCCGTCCGGCTCCCGCACCTCGCCCGGCTGCCGCCCCGGTCGCCCATGCTCATCCGGGCACCATCCGCATCACCGACGGCCCGCTGGCCGGGCAGACGCTCATGCTCTCGGGGGCACCTGTGACCTTCGGTCGGGCGCCCGACAACACGATCATCATCAATGACGACTTCGCCTCCAGCCATCACGCTCGGATCTCCGCGAAGAACGGCGCATGGATGCTCGAGGACCTCGGATCGACCAACGGCACCATCGTCGACGGCTCACGCATGACCGGCCCCATTCAGCTGGCCATCGGCACCCGGATCACCATCGGACATACGACCCTGGAGACCCAATCGTGACGACCGACGGTACCATCACTCTCCGTTCGGCAGCCCGGTCTCACACCGGGCTGGTGCGTAAGAACAACCAGGACTCCGGCTATGCGGGTCCGAACTTCCTGCTCATCGCCGATGGAATGGGCGGCCACGCCGGCGGAGACGTCGCCTCGGCGATCACCGTCTCCCGCCTGGCCGAACTCGACCATGAGCCCGGAGGCGAGGACGCTCTCGAACTCCTGCGCACCTCGATCCTCGAAGCCAATGACCGCATCTGCCGCGGCGTCGGCGAACAGCCCGAACTCGCCGGAATGGGCACCACCGTCACCGCCGTGCTGCGCGCCCCCGGAAACCGCCTCGCCCTCGCCCATATCGGCGATTCCCGCGGTTATGTGCTCCGCGACGACAGACTCCAGCCGATCACCCACGACCACACGTTCGTGCAGATGCTCGTCGATGAGGGCCGGATCACCGCCGAGGAGGCCGAGACCCACCCGCAGCGCTCGGTCGTGATGAAGGTCCTCGGCGACGTCGGGGCCTCCCCCGATCTCGATCTGTCCCTGCGCGAAGCCCAGGTCGGCGACCGGTGGATGCTGTGCTCGGACGGTCTGACCGGCTTCGCCGATATCGACGACATCACCCGCGTGCTCAAAGAGGTGGCCGACCCCGATGAGGCCTGCCGCCAGCTCATCGACCTGGCCCTGGCCGGCGGCGGAGCCGACAACGTCACCGTCGTCGTCGGCGATGTCCTCGAGGGCGACGTCGAGACCACCGAGGGCGTATCCGTCGGATCCGTCCACCTCAACCCCCGCTACGCCGCGATCGGTGCGAGCCCCGACACCGAAGCGTCCGTGGACACCGAAGCCCATGGGGCCCTCGCCGAGGCGGACGTGTCCGCCGACACCGCACCGATCCACGCCGTGGACGGGCAGGACGTCGAAGCTCGGGACGGCACCACTCAGCAGCTGCGGACCGATACCGCTGCGGAGGAGGAGGCCGACCTCGATGACGAGGTCGAGAAAAGGTCCTATCTCGGGTGGATCATCACCGCCATCGTGATCGTTGCGCTGGCCGTCGGCGGTTTCTTCGCCTACAACTACGTCAGTCACCAGTACTACGTCGCCAACGACGACGGCAAGGTCTCGCTCTACCGCGGCCTCGACACGACGCTCGGGCCCATCGAACTCAGCCGCCTCGTCGACACCACGGAGATCGAGGTCGGCAGCCTCAACAGCTACTCCCAGGATCGGCTCCGCGGATCGATTCCTGCCGGTTCACGCGATGAGGCCGATCGCATAATCGACAATCTGCGCAAGGAATCCGATCGCTCCTCCGGCATGTCCGGCGACGTCGAGGACTCGACGAGCCCGACCGACCCGGCCCCCTCGCCTCCGGATTCGAAGTCCGCAGACCCCAGTGACGCCATCACCCGGGAGTCGCAGTGATGAACCAGGCTCCCTCGCAGACCGCGCGCCCCAGAACCTACCGTCTGGCCGAGCTCGGTCTCCTGATCCTGGCCATCGCCGTCGCCACCAGCGCTTATGCCTTGGTCGGCCTCGGTGTCGAAGACACCGTCCCGGCCAATGTCTACGGCTACGCCGCATGGCTGGCGGCCCTGGGCGTCATCCTCCACATCATCGTGTGGATCAAGGCGAAGTACGCCGATCCCGTGCTCGTGCCGATCGCGGTGCTGCTCAACGGGCTCGGACTGGCCATGATCTACCGCGTCGATCTCGGCCGCGACGAATACGTCGGTTCGGCGATGACCCAGCTGGTGTGGATGACACTCGGCGTGGGCCTGGCCATCGCCGTGATCTTCGTCATCCGCGATCACCGCTGGCTGCGCCGCTACACCTATGTCTCCGGCTTCGCCGCCCTCGTCTTCCTCATGCTTCCGCTCATCCCCGGCATCGGCAAGACCATCAACGGCGCCCGCATCTGGATCGGTGTCGGTCCCCTGTCCTTCCAGCCCGGTGAGATCGCGAAGATCCTGCTCGCCGTCTTCTTCGCCGGCTACCTCGTCACCTACAAAGACCAGCTCGTCGCCGCCGGACCGAAGATCCTCGGCATCCGCTTCCCCCGTCTGCGCGACTTCGGACCCATCGTCGTCGCCTGGGTCGCCAGCGTCGGCGTCCTCGTCTTCGAACGCGACCTCGGCACGTCGCTGCTCTTCTTCGGACTCTTCGTCGCCATGCTCTACGTGGCCACCTCGAAGGTCTCGTGGATCATCCTCGGCCTCGGTTTCTTCTCCGCGGGCGCGGTCGCGGCCACGTTCCTCTTCTCCCATGTGGGCCAGCGTGTGTCCGGTTGGCTCAATGCTCTGACCGCCGAGGAGTACAACAAGACTCCCGGTGGTTCCTACCAGCTCGTGCAGGGCCTGTTCGGCATGTCCAACGGCGGACTCATCGGCACCGGCTTCGGTGAGGGTCGACCGAATATGGTCCCCTACGCCGAATCAGACTTCATCTATGCCAGCTTCGGTGAGGAGATCGGCCTGGCCGGACTCTTCGTCATCCTGCTCTGCTACCTCTTCATCTTCCAGCGCGGCATCCGCACCGCCCAGCAGCTGCGCGACGGCTTCGGCACCCTGCTGGCCACCGGGCTGTCGTTCACGATCGCTCTGCAGGTCTTCGTCGTCGTCGGCGGCGTCACCCGCCTCATTCCGCTCACGGGTCTGACCACGCCGTTCCTCGCCCAGGGCGGATCCTCGCTCATCGCGAACTGGATGATCATCGCCCTGCTGCTGCGGATCTCGGACAACGCCAGGCGCCCCGTGGAGGAGTTCCACACCGGAGTGCTCACCATCACCGAGGATCCGCAGCCCGTTCCCGCGGGTGCCCCCGCGGCGGAAGCGGACTCAGCGGACGCGGAAGGAAGCGTCCCTGCCCAGGGCACGGCCGCCTCGGCGCGCACCGTCGACGAGGATGCCCCCACGACGAACCTGCCGCCGGCAGACTCCCGTGCGTTCGACGGCGAAGCCCCGACGACGAACCTGCCGCCGGCAGACTCCCGTGCGTTCGACGGCGAAGCCCCGACGACGAACCTGCCGCCCACTGACGACCGCGCACGGTCCCGCGGCCGGACACCGGACGACACCGATGCCACCGACCAACGACCCACCGGAGGTGAACGATGAAGAAGCCATTGACGCATATCGCCGTCGTCGGATTCGTCATGTTCGCGCTCCTGTTCGGGTCGACGAGCTGGGTGCAGTACGTGACCGCGGATTCGCTGAACAACAATCCGCTGAACAACCGGCGGATCCTCGACCAGCTGGCCCGCGATCGCGGTCCGATCCTCGTCGACGGCACCCCGATCGCGTATTCGGAGCCTGTGGACGACAAGTACAAGTTCCAGCGCAAATACGGCTCGGACAACCTCGATCCGCGCGCCTACGCCTCGCTGACCGGCTACTACTCCGTCGTGTCCGGGGCCTCGGGCATGGAACGCGCCGCCGGTGACTACCTCTCCGGTGACTCCGACGCCCTGTTCTACGACAAGGTCGGCAGCTTCTTCACCGGTGAGCAGCCCCGCGGCGCCGCGGTCGAGCTGACGATCGACCCGAAGGTCCAGCAGGCGGCTTGGGACGGGCTGGGCAACCAGAACGGTGCAGCCGTGGCGCTCGACCCGAAGACCGGGAAGATCCTGGCCATGGCCTCGACCCCTGGCTGGGATCCCAACGCCCTGGCCAGCCACGACTCGACCGAAGCCAGCCAGGCCTTCAAGAACCTCGAAGCCGCCGACGGCAAGCCCGCCTACAACCGTGCGATCGGCGGCAACCTGTACCCGCCCGGATCGACGTTCAAGGTCCTCGTCGCAGCGGCCGCCCTGGAATCCGGTGACTACGAGCCAGATTCGCAGCTCAACGGACCGGCAACGCTCGATCTGCCGCAGACGACGGCGACGATCGGCAACTCGCATCCCGGTGCCTGCCGCAACGGGGGCAAGCCGACCCTGGCCGATTCGCTCGCCGAATCCTGCAACACCTCGTTCGCCTCCCTGGGCATGGACCTCGGGGAGGACGCGGTTGCGAAGCAGGCCGAGAAGTTCGGCTTCGGCGAGGATCTCGAGATCCCTCTCAACGTCACCCCGTCCTCGTTCCCGTCCGACCTCAACCCGCCGCAGCTGGCTCAGTCCTCGCTCGGCCAGTACGAGGTCAGGTCGACTCCGATGCAGATGGCGATGATGACCGCGGGAATCGCCAACGGCGGAAAGATGATGACGCCTCAGCTCGTCGACAGAGTGCTCAATGCGAACACCCTCGAACCGATCTCCGAGACCCGTCCGAAGCAGATGTCCCGTCCCGTGTCCGGAGATACGGCCGACAAGCTCACCGACATGATGACGGGTGTGGTCGAGAACGGCACCGCCTCGGTGGCGAAGATGGGCGATACGAAGGTCGCGGCGAAGACCGGCACCGCCCAGCACGCCAAGGGCGCGGCACCCCATGCCTGGTTCATCTCCTTCGCCCCGGCCGATGACCCTCAGGTCGCGGTCGCGGTCGTGGTCGAGAACGGCGGAAACGCAGGCAATGAAGCTTATGGTGCGACGGTCGCAGGACCGATCGCGAAGAACATGATGGAAGCGGTGGTCGAGAAATGAGACCCGTCGAAGGCACCCTGTTGGGCAACCGGTACAAACTCACCTCCCGCATCGCCGTCGGCGGCATGGGCGAGGTCTGGAAGGGTGTGGACTCCGTGCTCGGCCGTGAGGTCGCGGCGAAGATCCTCAAAGACGAGTTTCTTTCCGAATCCACGTTCCTCGCCCGGTTCCGTGCCGAGGCGCAGAACATGGGTCGCGTCTCCGACCCGGGAATCGCCGGCGTCTACGACTACGGGGACGAACAGGGCTCGCCCTACCTCGTCATGGAATACGTTCCCGGTGAAGCCCTGTCTGCCATCATCGAACGCAGCGCCCCCCTGTCCGAGACCGACACCCTGAGCATCGTCACCCAGGCCGCTCAGGCCCTCGGTGCCGCGCACAAGGTCGGCGTCATCCACCGCGACATCAAGCCCGGAAACATCCTCATGACCCCGGACTTCCGGGTCAAGATCACGGACTTCGGTATCGCCCGCGTCACCGACCAGGCCCCGCTGACGAAGACCGGGCAGGTCATGGGCACCGCCCAGTATCTGGCCCCCGAACAGGCCACGGGCAAGGGATCGGGGCCGGGCTCCGATCTCTATGCACTCGGCATCATCGCCTATGAGGCCCTGGCCGGCCAGCGTCCCTTCACCGGGGATTCGCAGGTGGCCATCGCCATCGCCCAGGTCAATCAGCAGCATCCGCCGCTGCCGGACACGGTCTCCGAACCGCTGCGCCGCTTCGTCGACTGCCTGCTGGAGAAGAAGCCCGAACGCCGGCCCTCCGATGCCTTCAAGGTCGCCAAGGCCGCCGAAGCGCTCTCGGCCGGGGACATCGCCGGAGCCGAGGAGCTCGTGCCGCAGATGCGTCACGGTGCCGCCGCGTCCGAAGCGCTGACTCAGGTCTTCAACAATCCGGAACCGGTGGCCACGACGAAGGCCATTCCCGTCACCTCCTCGTATGACGCCACCCAGGTGTACCCCAACGGAGCCGCGGCCGGACTCGCCGGTGCGGGGGCCGCCGGTGCGGGGGCCGCCTCTGCGAACACGGGTCAATTCGATCCCGACGATCCGCAGAATCAGGACCTGGAGAAGGACAAGCAGTCGAACAAGGGCCGCGTCCTCATCTGGATCCTCGCGATCGTCGCGCTCCTGGCCGTCGGGTCCCTGCTGTGGTTCTTCCTCGGCGGAGGCAATGCCGAACCCGAACCGGAGCCGTCCACGTCGGCGCCCACCTCGGAGGCGGCGAAGACGATCGAGATCGATAAGAACGATTACATCGGACTCACGGAATCCTCGGCGACGCAGAACCTCGAGAACAAGGGTCTGGAGGTCGACACCACCGAGATCAACTCGGATCGTGCCGCCGGAACCGTCGCCGATGTCGGCGAGGGCGACAACGGGTACACCTTCGAAGAAGGCGATACCGTGACCCTCTACATCTCCGCCGGTCCCGCCGAACAGCCGCAGGAGCCGGCCTCGGATTCCGGTTCCGATCCTGGTCTGGGCAACGATTCGGAGACGAGCTCGGACTCCGGTTCCTCGTCGGATTCGCAGGATCAGGGTTCGGATTCGGGATCCGACTCCGGCGGCAGCGACACCGGTTCGGATTCCGGGAGCTCGTCGAATTCGTCCTCGGACTCCGAGTCCTCGAGCGGATCGGGCTCCGAAGGTTCCTCGGAGACATCCGGCGAGTCGGACTCGTCTGGTTCCGGTGATTCCGCCGATTCCTCCGGAGGATCGAACCCGGACAACGGCACTGACGGGTCAGGCGACAATCCGGGCTCTGCGAGCAGCTCGGATGCGAGCGGCAACCCGGGCGGGAACAACGGCAATGACTAGACATTGAACGATGCAGAGCAGCGATCACGAGAAACGACGAGTCTGAGATACTGAGAACTCGACCCGGTTCGGGTGAGAATGAACCCTTAAGACCGGGTGAGACAAGCGGAGGACATACATGAGTGAACCCAAGGTGCTGTCGGGGCGTTACGAAGTTCGTGCGCTCCTCGGCCGTGGGGGCATGGCAGAAGTGCATGAGGGCGTCGACAACCGTCTCGGACGGCGCGTGGCCATCAAACTTCTGCGCTCCGATCTCGCCCGCGATCCTTCGTTCCATACTCGGCTCAAGCGCGAGGCCCAGTCCGCGGCCGGTCTCAACCATCCCGGAATCGTGTCCGTCTATGATTCGGGCGAAGAGGAGTTCGTCGAGTCCGGCGGCTCGTCCGTGTCCGTGCCCTTCATCGTCATGGAATACGTCGAGGGTCAGACCCTGCGCGAGGTGCTCAACGAGCACGGCACCCTCACCGTCGACGAGGCACTCAACGTCATCGCCGGGGTTCTCGCCCCGCTCGAGTACTCACACCGCAACGGCATCGTCCACCGCGACATCAAACCCGCAAACGTCATGCTCACCCCCGAGGGTGACATCAAGGTCATGGACTTCGGCATCGCCCGAGCGCTGAAGGACAATTCGGGGCTGACACAGACCCAGTCGGTGGTCGGCACCGCCCAGTACCTCTCCCCCGAGCAGGCCCGCGGCGAGGTCGTCGACGCCCGCTCCGACCTGTACTCGACCGCCTGCCTGCTCTATGAGCTGCTGGCCGGCCGTCCCCCGTTCGTCGGGGATTCGCAGCTGGCCGTGGCCTACCAGCATGTCGGTGAGACCCCACAGCCGCCGAGCTTCTTTAACCCGAACGTCCCGCCGGCCGTCGACCGACTGCTCCTCCACGCTCTGCTCAAGGACCGCGACGCCCGCTACCAGGACGCCTACACCTTCCGTGAGGACGTGCTCGCCTCCCGCGACGGCCGTCCCATGAGCTTCGAGGACGACGCCGAGGCCACTCAGGCGTATCCGATGATGGCTCCGCCCATGACCGCACCGATGGCTCATGCCGCCGACGCCGAGGCGGCTCCCGAGACCGGTCCCGTGTCTACGATCATGACCAACCAGGAGGAGCGGCCGCCGCAGAAGCGGTCCCGCGCCTGGATCTGGATCGGCAGCATCTTCGTCCTCCTCGCCCTGGCCGCCGTGGCCCTGTGGGTGTACGAGATCAACAAGCCCGAACCGATCGTCCAGGTCGAGGTCACGAGTGTGGAGGGCATGGACGCCGATGAGGCCGAAACGGCGCTCATCCAGCAGGGTCTGCGCGTGGATACGGACGAGAAGTACAGTTCCGAGGTCGCCGAGGGCAAGGCCATCGAGACCGATCCTCCGGGCGGTCAGAAGGTCGACAAGGACAGCATCGTCAAGCTCATCGTCTCCTCCGGCCCCGAGTCGGTCAAGGTCCCGGACGTCTCCGGCAAGACCGAGGAGGACGCCCGGAAGGTCATCAACGATGCGAAGCTGCAGGCCGGCACCCATATCTCCCAGAACTCCCCGGATGTGGAGAAGGGCGTGGTCATCGAGACCAAGCCCGGCGACGGTCAGGAAGTCGATGTCGATTCGAATGTCGATCTCGTCGTCTCCTCGGGCATGGTCGAGGTCCCCGATGTCACCGGCCAGACCGCCGAGGAGGCCTGCAAGACCCTCGAGGGCGACGAGTACCAGCTCACGTGCAAGACCGAAGAGGTCGAGACCGACGAACACGATGAGAAGAAGGTCTTCGAACAGTCAGCGACCGGCGGCAGCGAGGTCAAGCAGGGTTCGGAGATCACCGTGAAGGTGGCCAAGAAGCCGCCGGAGCCGTCGCCGTCCGTGCCCTCGATCCCCGGTGGCATCCCGACCTCTCCCGGCGACGATGACGGCGGAGACGAAGACGACAAGGACAAAGACAAAAAGGACAAGGATTCGATGGGCGGAGGTCTCTTCGACAACTGGTCCGAAGGCATCATCGGCAACTGAGCCGCACAGTCTCAGGACGCACAGCGGCCGGGTCAGTCATCGACTGGCCCGGCCGCTGTCGTCTTCGGAGGGTTTCAGTCCAGGGTGAGGAACAGGTCGGTGCGCATATCGGCAGGATCCGCCTGGGGGCTGGGTTCGGTGACATAGAGTTCGATGAACGGCAGTCCCGGACGGTGCCCGGCCGCCACCGCCTCCTTGAGCAGCTGCGCCCAGGATTCCCCGAGCCCGTCATATCCGCCGAGGTGGCTGCGCACGGCCATGGAACCGCCGGGCAGCTCCGCGGGGATGACGATCCGGCCGCCGGGGATCGGCTGCGCATTCGTCAGCCCCGCCGAGGTGGGGATCCCCACCTGCAGATCGACCGTTTCGCTCGGCTGCCGGGTGTAGAGGGCGAAGGCCGGGCCCGCGGGTTCGAGTCCCGCCTCGGAGAGGACGGGGAAGAGTCCCGAGAAGGTGGAATCGAAGAGTTCCGGCAGGTCGGCCATGTGCACTTCGCGGGCCTCGACGACCGCTGCCGGTGTGGCTGGGACTTCGATGACGGTGAGTTCGGTGAACGGTTCGTCGCGCAGATAGGTCGGTTCTGACATCGTCGCTGTCTCCTGATCGTCGGTCGTGCACAGCTCACTGAGCGTGCACGGATCACGGTGCGCATTCGGATCGCCTGCGCACAGGGATCACTGTGCTCACGATCATAACGATCGGCCGCCTCGGCGAGAACCCTGAGAACAGGGATCGGCGGGAATTCTCAGGCGATCGCGGTCGCCAACGGCGACATTCCGGCCGCCGCCTGGGCGGCACCCTCGAGGCCGCACACCTCGAGCCAGTTGCCGAGCATGAGGTATCCGCATTCGGTGAGCACGGATTCGGGGTGGAACTGGACGCCGAACAGGGGCTTCTCCCGGTGTTCGATGGCCATGACGATGCCGTCGTCGGTGCGGGCGGTGACGGCGAACTTCTCGAGGTCGAGGGTCTCGTCGACGATCGCCAGGGAATGGTAGCGGGTGACGGTCAGCGGGCTCGGGCAGCCGAAGAAGATGCCTTCGCCGTCATGGGTGATGACCGAGGTCTTGCCGTGCATGAGCACGGGAGAGCGGGTCACCTCGGCGCCGAACACCTCGCCGAGGGCCTGATGGCCCAGGCACACGCCGAACACAGGCATACCCGATGTCTCCGCCCAGGACAGCAGGGGCGGGCAGACCCCGGATTCGGCGGGTACGCCGGGGCCCGGGGACAGGAGGACGCCGTCGTAGGCGGTCACGGTCTCCGCGATCGCGGCAGGCGCGATGTCGTCGTTGCGGACGACATCGACGTCCGCGCCGAGCTCACGCAGATAGGACACGAGCGTGTAGACGAAGCTGTCGTAGTTGTCGATGACGAGGATCTTGGTCATTGTCCGCCTTCGGTCACGGTGGCGTTGTTGAAGGGCATGTACGGGGCGATCACGGGGAAGACGTACTGCATGAGCAGCAGCACGACCGCCGCGATGAGGATGAGGGCGAAGATGAGTTTGACGACCCAGTTGCCGGGGAGGATCCGCCAGATGAATGCGTACATATCAGGCACCGCCGTTCTTGCTGACCTTCTCAAAGGCCTTCGAGTCCTTGATGTTCTCGGGTGCTCCATCGCCGGCCGGCGTCCAGTCGGTGAGTTCGGCGTAGGCGACGTAGCGTTCCCGGGCGGAGAACATCGGGTTGCACGCCGTCATCGTCAGGATCCGGTCCTTGCCCTTGAAGTCCGGTTCGTCCGGCACGGGTGAGAGCACTTCGACGGCGTCGGGAAGGATGATGTCGAAGTTGCGGAAGGTGTAGGTGTAGAAGCCGTCCTTCGTCTGGACGATGATCTCATCGCCCGGGCGCAGGTTCGCGATCTGGTTGAGCGGCTTGCCGTAGGTCACGCGGTGACCGGCGATGGAGAAGTTCCCGACCTCGCCCGGCATGGCCGAGTTCGGGTAGCGGCCGACGCCCATCCGGTTGAGCACGGGTTCGAGGTCGACGCCCTCGGCGACGGTGCGGTAGTAGTCGTCTCCGAAGCGCGGGATGTAGAAGATGCCGAAGGCCTCGTTCTTGCCCACGGGTTCGGCGACCACGGGTTCGTCCGGATCGTCGGGCAGTTCGTTCGGGTCCTGGTTCGCCCAGTCCTGGGTGAGTTCGTCGGCGAGCACTTCGTTGTCGCGGTTGGCCTGGATGTCCGTCCACCACAGCTGCCAGACGACGAAGAGGATGAGGACGAGACCCGCCGTGATGCACAGTTCGCCGAAGGTGCGCACGGTGCCGCGGATCGGACCGAGCGGTTCCCGCTGCGCGGGATGCTGACGCCGCTGACGTCGGGTTCGGCCTTGAGGTCGATCCTCGCCGGGGCGGCCGTGCGTGGAGTCCCCACCGTGCGGGGGTGCGCCCGCATAGTCGTTGCCGGCTGCGTATCCGTTGCCGGCGGTGGATCCGCTGCCGGCCGCGGCGGGAGTGTTCTGCGGGACCGCGGGCATGGCCTGAGTGGCCTGTCCGTGCGGCTGAGCCTCGTGCGGGGTCTGCGGGTGTCCCTGATAGACGGGTGGGGCATCGGAGTAGACGGCGGTCGGCTCACCCTGGGCCGCGGCGGCTTCTGCTTCCCTGCGCCGCAGCTCGCGTCGACTGGGCAGCGGCTGGTCTCCGGCGGCAGCGGGGCCTCCCGCAGATTGGCCGGCGGAGTGCCCGACATGCTGATCGGCGGAGTGGGAGGAGGGAATCCGTCTCTGAGCAGGACGGATGGTGGGTCGCGAGGGCGGATTCACGCCCGGCTCGTTACCCGAGGAGGAACTATTCACCACTTCTGCTCCGTGACTGTCACTGCATTGTCGGGGGCCGTCCAGAAGACAGGCGGGACACCCCTATGCACTTTATCCTATGGGAATCGTCGTTCGGGGCGTGCTCGGTGCGCTTTCAGGGTAGTCGGAGTTTTTCACTGTGACCCCCGCCGCGAGTAGACTGGTCTGCGATCGTCCCCAACCATTCATTCGGCGGCCCCACCGGCGGTCGGCCGACAAAGGAGTACTTGTGGCCAAGTCCAAAGGACGCCCCCAGCGCACTTCTCGCACTTCGTCGGCGGCCGAGGCGAAGAAGGCCGAGTCCGCTGAAGCGGTCGAGGCGACCGAGGTCGACGAGCTCGAGACCGAATCGCTCGACACCGACGTCGCCGATGCGGAAGACGCCGACATCGCCGAAGGTGCGAACGAAGAATCGGGTGCGGCAGACTCTGCAGTGGACGAACTGAAGGACGATTCCGCGGACGAGGTTTCGGACGAGACGGCCTCAGTTGAGTCTTCCGAGACGGCCCCCGAGACCGCAGCTGCCGAGAAGAAGGCCACGGCGTCGAAGGACGAGAAGTCCGAGTCGACCAAGGACGGGAAGACAGCCGAGGACGCGAAGTCGTCGAAGACGTCGGCTGCCAAAGCTTCCGACTCCAAGACCTCCGGCTCGAAGACGTCGGCTGCCAAGGCCGCCGGGGCGAAGGGGTCGGCCGCCAAGCGCACCTCGCGTTCGGGCAATCCGGCCAAACGCCCACAGGGGCGCAAGACCGCGAACTACACCTCGACCTCGGGTCAGCAGACGATCAAGCCGAACCCGAGCTGGTTCCTGCCGGTCCTCATCGGCCTGCTGCTCGTCGGCCTGGTCTGGCTCGTCACCTTCTACATCACCCAGGGCGCTTTCCCCGTCGAAGCATGGGGCAACTGGAACATCCTCATCGGCTTCGCCTTCTTCGTGGCGGGTCTGATCATGTCCACACGCTGGCGATAGTCGGTCCCGGCCGCAATCACCTCGATTGTCTGGTCGATCCGCGGCGATTCTGAGTTCGAAATCACCGCGGATCGACCAGACAATCTGCATTCACCGGGTTTCCCACTCTCCCCAGCAGTCTCGGCCCAGCGCCGACAATCCACAAGCGCCAAGTTATACCCAAGCCGGGTGCGTCGCTTGTGGAAAACTATTTTTAGACTTCTGACCAGCCTAAACACACCTGTGTAAGTTATCCACGTTGTGGATAGAGCTTGTGGACAGAGAATTCTCCACCGCAGAGTGCACACAAATCGGCGTCTTTCTGGTAAAAGCCTGGCAGCGTCGGGACGTCACTCCGTGGCCATCGAAAGCCGCCGCATTCAGAGGCCGAACGCAGAGGCCCGCTCAGAGGCCGAGGCCTGCCATCTTCCAGGCCCCTCCGGCCAGCATGAGCACCACCAAGCCGACCGACGTCGCCGTGAACACCAGTGTCCGCGACTGCCGGGGCCCCAGCAGGCCTGCACAGCCGAGGACGAACCCGGTGATCAGACCGCCGAGGTGGGACTCCCAGGACACGCCCGCGACGAGGAACCCGTAGCCGAAGTTGAGCGCGACGAACACGAGAACCCCGGCGATGTTCCGGTCGAGCCGTCGGGTGGGGGCCAAGAGCACGCCGACGATCGCGAACACCGCGCCCGAGGCTCCGATGTGGTTCGTCACCCAATCGGTGCTGAAGGGGTCGGCCAGCAGGAGCACCATGGCCGAACCGCCAGCGGTGCCGACGATGTAGACGGCGAGGAACTTCCAATGGCCCAGCGCCCGCTCGACGAAGGACCCGAAGAAGAACAGTCCGATCATGTTCGCCAGCAGGTGGAACGGTGAGGGCTGCTCGTGGACGAGGGCGACCGTGAGCACCCGCCACGGCTGTTCAAGGGTGAGTGCCGGAACGAAGCTCAGCCGTCGCAGCAGGTCGAGGCCGGGAATCAGCTCCGCCAGGAACGCCACCGTGGTGACGATGAGGAGCGTGCGGGTGACCAGCGGCGGGGATGCAGAGAGGGCCCGGCCGGTTTCCCGTGCCGAGCCCTCTTCAGGTGTGTCCATCACACCATGGTACTCAGTGGCCCCTCAAGGAGGCTCAGTGGTCCCTCAAGGACGGTGACTCACTTCTTGGTGATGTCGACCTTCTCGATGACGACCGGCTCGACCGGCTTGTCCATCGCAGCGGTGGGCACACTCTCGATCTCGTCGACGACCCGCTGCGAGGCTTCGTCGGCGACCTCACCGAAGATGGTGTGCTTGCCGTTGAGCCACGGGGTCTCGGCGGTGCTGATGAAGAACTGCGAGCCGTTGGTGCCGCGTCCCATCTGCTTGCCGGCGTTGGCCATGGCCAGCAGGTACTTGCGGTCGAACTGCAGCTCGGGGTGGATCTCGTCGTCGAAGGTGTAGCCGGGTCCGCCGGTGCCGGTGCCCAGCGGGCAGCCGCCCTGGATCATGAAGTTCGAGATGATGCGGTGGAAGCCGAGGCCGTCGTAGAAGGGGCGCTTGGTCGGCTCACCGGTCGAGGGATCGGTGAATTCCCGCTCACCCTGGGCGAGTTCGACGAAGTTGGCCACGGTCTTCGGAGCATGGTTGCCGAAGAGATCGATGGTGATGTCACCGTGGTTGGTGTGCAGGACTGCGGTATGCGTTGAGGCTGTAGTCATGACCTCATTCTTCCACGGCGAGCCGGCGAATGCAGTTCCGCACCAGGTCCATTGCCCAACCTGTCAGGCGATCCGCAGACAATTCGATGACATCCGCTGTCCACAGTCTTGCCCCTAGGCCGTAGACTGGTCAGTGATCACCTTGACCACCGACATCTAAGGATTGGGAACTGTTTATGTCGAAGAAGCCCACCCGAGATCAGCTCACTTCGAAGCTCGATTCCGCGAAGCAGACGTCACTCCGAGTCCTGGCAGATGCCAGCGAGAACGCAGCCCCGAAGCTGCGCGATGCCGCTGACAAGGCTCGCCCTCAGGTCGAGGCGCTGGCCGGCAAGGCCGAAGAGTTCGCTGAGAAGGCACGTCCGCAGGTCGAAGCCCTGGCCGACAAGGCCAATGACCAGGTCCACTCCTGGGCCGACAAGCTCGAGGCCTACCGCCCCGAAGCCACCGAACGCGCCGGCAAATTCGCCTCGAACGCCGCGACTTCGCTGTCCGGTGTCGAGACCCCGAAGCTCATCGATGATCTGGCCGTCCGCCTCACCGGCGACAAGAAGGCCATGAAGAAGGCTCGCAAGGCTCTCGCCAACGCCGGAAAGCGCATCGAGAAGGACACCGCCCGCAAGTCCGGTGGCGGAAAGGCCGCTCTCGTGTGGACCCTCGTCATCGGTTCGGCCGCAGGAATCGGCTACTACGTGTGGAAGAAGGCCCAGCCGGTCGAGGATCCCTGGTCGACCCCGCTGCCGAACAACCGTCCCGCCGATGCCCGTCCGGTCGGTTCGACCCCGGCTTCGCGCGAGGCAGCTGCCACCGAGGTTTCGCAGACCGCCGTGCCCTCCACCAAGGCAGAGGCCACGGACGAGGTCCCCGCTCCGAAGCCGGCCGTCAAGCCCGCCGAGGATACCGACGCCAAGCATTGAGTCACTCCGGGCTGATCAGTCACCCTGTTCGGCCGCGCAGGCGAATCCAAGGATTCGCTTGACCGTCACCGAGGCGGCCCACCGATGAGGTGGGCCGCCTCGGTGTTTCTGTGGGCGTTGACTCCTTCTTGCTACCCGACGGCGGCCCAGCAACCTCGCGCCAGGTTGCTGGGCCGCCGTCGGGTAGCAAGAAGGGAGGGCGAGCCTATTCGGGGTCGAGGACCTCGCGTGATCCGGGGCCGCCGCGGGGGAAGCCTCCGGCCCTGCGGGCGGCCAAGAGACCTGTGATCGTGAACGCGAGGGTGGCGGCGAGGATGAGCAGCAGCGGCGCCGTCCAGCCGGCTGTGGCCGTGTTGAGCCAACCGGCGAACGGCGGGGCCAAGGTCGCGGCGAGGTAGCCGCCGAACTGCACGCGCGCCGAAGCGGACGCGGTCTGGGCGTCGCTGCCGGCGGTGCGGGCGATGATCGAGAAGATCGCCGTGAACCCGCCGCCTTGGGCGATTCCGCCGGTCGTCGCCCACAGCCAGTAGGCGCCGGGGGCCGCCAGCAGACCCACGGGCAGGGACAGCCAGAGCACGGCGACGATCGCCACGGGCACCCACGGCTTCGTCTTCACGGCCAGCAGCGGCACCCCGAACGCACCGAGGATCGCAGCGATCTGGAACAGGGACGCCGTGCCTCCGGCGGCGGTCGGGGCGAGCCCGATGGTGTCTCCGAGGTAGCTCGGCAGCCAGGTCGTCGTCACGTAGTAGGCGGTCGACTGGCCGGAGAACGTGATGATGAGCAGGGCGATGATCATCCGGAAGGAAGCGGGAGCTTCGGCCCACGACTGCTTCGCGGCGGGGGCGACCGCCTCGGCGGCGGAAGGGTTCTCGGCGGATTCGGCCGCGGCAGCGCGGGCGGCCTCCCCCTCGCGGCGCACGCGCGTCCGGATGAGCACCATCCAGAAGCCGAGGCCGATGAAGGCGAGACCGCCCCATGCGGCCAGTGCCCAGCGCCAACCGAAGGCCTCGGCCAGCGGGCCCGTGCCGATGAGAGTGGCCATCGAACCGACGTTCATCATCGCCGAGTACAGGCCGGTGACCATCGACACCTGTTCCCACGGGACCTCGCGTCGGATGATGACGGGCACGACGATATTGCCCAAGGTGATCGCCAGACCGATGATGCCGGTGCCCACGAGCACGAGCCAGGACGGGCCGACCGAACGCAGAACGGTGCCCAGCAGGACACCGGTCAGGCACGCGAGAACCGTGGCTTCGGCGCCGAGGCGGGTGATGAACTTCCCCGCCAGCGGCGTGGCCAGCGCAAACAGCAGAACCGGCAGACCCGTGAGCAGACCGAGCCCGGCCGCGCTGAACCCCGTGCCCTCCTGAATGGCAGGCAGGATCGCGGTCGGCGCGATGATCGGGGTGCGCAGGTTGAGGGCGAGGATGACGATGCCCAGAACGATCCAGGGCAGCATCCTCTTGGCAGAAGGCCGCTGAGGCGAACTCACATCCGCTCGGGAACGCGGATGCCGAGCACCCCGAGACCGGCCTGGAGGACCTCGAGCACGATCGCCGAGAGACGCAGACGGGAGTCGCGCAGCTCTTCGGTCTCGGCGATGAGCACCGGGCACTGCTCGTAGAACGAGGTGAAGGCCTGGGCGAGATCGAACAGGTAGGTGCACAGGCGGTGGGGTGCGGACCCGGCGGCCGCCTCGGTGAGCACATCGGCGAAGCCGAGGAGGATAAGCGCGAGCTCACGTTCGGCCGTCTCACCGAGGCTGATCGCAGCATTCGCGACCTGGGAGGAGTTGATGCCTTCGGCCTCGGCCCTGCGGCCGATGGAGCGGATGCGGGCACCGGCGTACTGCAGGTACGGGGCGGTGTTGCCGATGGGGGCGAGCATCCGGTCGAGGTCGAAGGTGTACGAGGTGTCGTGGGCGACGGACAGGTCGGCGTACTTCACCGCGCCGATGCCGACGATGCGGGCGACCTCGTCGGCCTCCTCGGCGCCGAAGTCCACGTGTGATTCGGCCAGGGTCGTCTTCGCCCGGGTCACGGCCTCTTCGAGGAGTTCGGCCAGGCGCAGCGGGGCACCGGAGCGGGTGCGCAGGATCTTGCCGTCGGAGCCGAGCACATTGCCGATCTTCACGTGTTCGGGGCTGAAGGTCTCCGGCAGCCAGCCCGCCTCGCGGGCGACGGTGAAGACCATGTCGAAGTGCATGGCCTGCGGGGTGCCGACGACGTAGAGGGCCCGGTTCACCCCGAGGTTGACCGCCCGGTTGCGCACGGCGGCGAGGTCTGTCGTGGCGTAGCCGTAGCCGCCGTCGGACTTGCGGATGATGAGCGGCAGGGGTTCGCCTTCACGACCGGTGAAGCCTTCAGGGAACACGCACAGCGCACCGTCGGAGATCGTCGCCAGCCCCTTGGCCTCGAGCTCGTCGCAGACTTCGGCCAGGACGTCGTTGTAGGTGGACTCGCCGGCGAGGTCGGCATCGGTGAGGGTGACATCGAGGAGGGAGTAGATGCGGTTGAAGTATTCGCGGGAGTAGCCGACGAGTCTCGTCCACAGTCCCAGGGTCTCTTCGTCACCGCCCTGGAGCTTGACGACGCGGGCGCGGGAGCGGGTGGCGAAGGCCTCGTCGGAGTCGAACTTCGCCCGGGCCGCCTGGTAGAAGGCGTTCGGGTTCTCGGACACTTCGGAGGCTTCGTCGGAGTCCACCCCGACGTCGAGGAGGTGCTCGATGAGCATCCCGAACGGCGTGCCCCAGTCGCCGATGTGGTTCTGGCGGATGACGGTGTTGCCGAGGAACTCATGGGTGCGGGCCAGGGCGTCGCCGACGACGGTGGTGCGCAGGTGGCCGACATGCATCTCCTTGGCCACGTTCGGCGCCGAGTAGTCGATGGCGATGGTCTGCGGATCCGTGTTCTCCGGGGCCGCTGCGGCCTGACCTGACTGGAGGGTGGAGGCGAGGAAGTCGGGGGTGAATGTGAGATTGATGAACCCGGGTCCCGAGATCTCCGGGGTCTCACAGATGCCGTCGAGGTCGAGGTTTTGAACGATCTGTGCGGCGATGTCGCGCGGCTTCGACTTCAGTTCCTTGGCCAGCGGCAGGGCCACATTGGCCTGGAAGTCTGCGAACTGGCTGCCGCGGATGACGGGATCGCGCCCGGCGAAGTCCTCACCGAAGGCCTGGGTGAGGGCGGCGGCGAAACGGTCCGTGAGCACAGAAGTCAGAGATGGCATGTGCCCATTCTATTGCCGGGTGCAAGTTGCCTGGGCATCGGTTCCGGCCCGCGGGCGCGGTCCGGCGGAGCTTGTAATGTGGGTCACGTGACTTATCTTCGCTATCCCCATATCCAGTCCGATCTCATCACCTTCACCGCCGACGACGATGTCTGGCTCGTTCCGTCCGCAGGCGGCCGCGCCTGGCGGCTGACCTCCGATCATGCGCCCGTCCGGTCACCGAGGATCTCGCCCGATGGGGCGCACGTCGCGTTCGTGTCCTTCCGCACCGGCCAACCGGAGCTCATGGTCGCCGAGGTGGCCACCGGTGCCCTGCGTCGGCTCACCTGGTTGGGGTCGACGGCGATGACGATGCTCGGGTGGTCCGATTCCACCCATGTCCTCGTCGGCGCGAACGCCGGGGAGTTCGAGGTCCGCAACCATGTGGTGAAGTCCGTGAGCCTCGACGGTGAGGTCGACCGGCTGTCGTTCGGTCGCGCTTCGGGTCTGGCCCGGCACCATTCGGGCGTGACCGCTCTGTCGACGCCGTTCTCCCGTCCGCCCGCGCATTGGAAGCGCTACCGGGGAGGCACCGCACCGAGGCTGTGGCTCGACCGGGTCGGCAACACGAATGCCGCCGGCATCGGCGACGGTTCCGGGGCCCGGTGGCAGCGACTGCTGCGAGGGGACGAGGCGTCCCTGACGGATCCGCTGTGGGTCGGCGATTCTCTCGTCTTCACCTCGGACCGGGCCGCGACCTTCCCTCACCACGCCGATGAGCAGGCGAACCTGTGGATCATCGACGGTCTCGCCACCTCGGCGAATGCGGATGGGTCCGGCGACGCCGCGGTCGAACCGCGCCAGCTCACTCAGCAGACCGAGGCCGAGGGCTATGTCCGTGACGCCGCGACCGACGGCACCCGCATCGTCTGGCACTCCCGTGGGGAGATCAAGATCCTCGACAGCCTCGACGCGGAGGTCCGCACCCTCGCGGTGACTCTGCCGGGTACTCAGGTGCAGCCGCTGAGCCTCGACCCGAAGACCGGACTCAACCACATCAGCCCTGACAGGCAGGGAAACGCCTCGGTGGTCGAGTGGCGCGGCAAGACCTTCTGGCTCGCCCACCGCGAGGGCCCGGCCCGGGCGCTGTGCGCGGACTCGTCGATTCGCACCCGCGAACCCCTCGTCCTCGGGGACAGCGGTCTGGCCGCGTTCATCACCGATGTGGACGGGGAGGACGCGATCGAGGTCGCGTCCGTGACGGGGGACAAGCCGCCTCGGCGAATCGGGGCCGGAGCCCTGGGCCGGGTTCTTGACCTGCAGGCGGACGCGGCGGGGAAGATGCTCGCCACGATCTCCCACGACGGGTCGATTCGGACCGTCGAGGTGGGCAACGGACGGACGCGGCTGGTCGGGCATTCGGGCCATGGCGAGGCGCGCGATCCGCGCTTCTCAGCCGATGGGAAGTACCTCGTGTGGTCGCAGCCGACTCAGGGTGAGGAGCTGCTGGCGCAGCTGATGATCGTCGAGGTGAAGTCGGACCGGGAGGCGCAGCCGCTGACCCGCGGAAAGTTCAACGACTTCTCTCCGACGTTCACCCGCGACGGGAAGTTCGTCGCGTTCCTCTCCGATCGCACCTTCGATCCCTCGTACAACCAGCACTCCTTCGACCTGTCGTTCAACGGCGTCACCCGACCGTGGCTGTTGCCCTTGGCCGCCGATGAGCCCGCACCGTTCGGGCCGAGCGCCGGCGGGTGGCCGATCAGCGAGGTCACCGAGGAGTCGAAGTCCGAGCGAGCTCGCGGGGACAAGCCCGCCGCCACCGTCGAGGTCGAACTCGAGGGGGCGGAGGAGCGCATCGTGCCGTTCCCCGTCGCCTCGGGGGTCTTCCGGGATCTCGAATCCGCCGAGGGCGGTCTGGTGTGGCTGCGCACCGGCGATGTCGAGGCCGGCGAGCTCGGCACTCAGCGGGCCGGCGACGCCGGGGAGAAGCCCGCCGAGGTGATCCAGTTCTTCGACTTCGCCAAGCGCAAGGTCACCACCGTCGTCGACAAGGCCGACGAGTATGCGATCTCCGGAGACGGCAGGCTGCTCGTCGTGCGCAGCGATGATGCGATCAGCATCGTCCCGGCGAACCGGAAGGTCGAGTCCGACGATGACGAGAACATCTCCGTCGACGTCTCACGCCTGCGGTTCGAACTCGACCGTCGGGCCGAATGGCTGCAGATGTTCGAGGAGAACTCCCGGATCATGCGCGACCACTATTGGCGCGAGGACATGAACGGGGTGGACTGGGAATCGGTGACCCTGCGCTGGCGTGCCGTGGCAGCGAAGGCGCTGACTCATGACGACCTCGTCGACGTCCTGTGGGAGACCGTGGGCGAGCTCAACACCTCGCATGCCTATGTCAGCCCGCCGGCCGCGTCGGATGCCGCATCGAAGAAGCTCGGCTTCCTCGGCGCGGACCTGGTCAAGACCTCCGAGGGGTGGACGATTCATCGCATCCTTCCCGGTGAGAGCAGTGAACCGGATGCCAGGTCGCCGCTGCGGCAGGCCGGAGTCGGCGCACAGGAAGGCGATGTCATCGTCGCCGTGAACGGGCAGCCCGTCGACGAGGCGGCCGGTCCCGCCGCTCATCTGCAGGGAGCCGCGGACACGATCGTCGAACTCACCCTGCGTCGCGGCCGCAGGGACCGCACGGTCGCGGTCATTCCGCTGGCCGGTGAGGAGAAGCTGCGCTATCAGGACTGGGTGCGCTCCCGCCGGGAGTATGTGGCCGAGAAGTCCGCGGGTCGCATCGGCTATGTGCATGTTCCCGATATGACCTCGTACGGCTGGGCTCAGCTGCACCGGGACCTGCGGCAGGCCATGGGCTGTGAGGGCGTCATCGCCGATGTGCGGTTCAACCGCGGCGGGCACACGAGCGCGCTCGTGGCCGAACGCTTCGCCGACACGGTCGTGGCCTGGAATCAGGCCCGCAGCTACGACGAGATGGGCCGTGACCCCGAGGACGCTCCGCGCGGGCCCGTGGTCTTCGTGGCCAATGAGTTCTCCGGCTCCGACGGCGACATCATCAACGCACGCGTGCAGGCCAAGGGCATCGGCCCGGTCGTCGGCGTGCGCACCTGGGGCGGAGTCGTCGGCATCGACGGCCGCTACGACCTCGTCGACGGCACCGGCGTGACTCAGCCGCGCTATGCCTTCTGGATCGAAGGCAAGGGCTGGGAGGTGGAGAACTTCGGCGTCGAACCCGATATCGAGGTCGAGCACGATCCCGGTCAGCTCTTCGCCGACGACGATCCGCAGCTCGACCGCGCCATCGCCGAGGTGTTCGCCGGTCTGGAGGAACGTCCCGCCGCCCAGGCTCCCGAGTTCCCGCCCCCGCGCGTGCAGCCGCTGAAGAAGGACGGTCCTGGGGCACGCACCCCCGGGCCCGGGGAGTGACCGGCCGGTGGGCTCGGGTAGTGAGGGCGGGCCGGGCGCCTGCTGCTCCCCTTAGGTGGTCGAAATGGTCCCGCTAGGTGGTCGAAATGGTCGCAGAGAATCGCCCGCGGCCCGACCATTTCGTCCACCTAATGCGCGGCCCGCGGGCACTTGCTAGTCGACCGGGACGAGGGCCCACACGGCGAAGGCGAGCAGCACGAAGCCCGAGATGACTCCGCTGATGACCGGGATGAACGCCGGTGCCGCGGCGAAGAAGGCAATGAACCCGCCGATGCCGCAGAGCGTGACCACGGTGGCCAGAACGTGGAAGCGGTCAAGCCCGAACACGCGACCCAGCGCATAGAAGTGGGTACCGACGACCACGGCCACCCACGCCACTCCGAGTTCCGGATGACCGAGACTCGACAGCAGGCGGGCTCCGGCGAACAGCAGGACCGCCTCGATGAGCACGATGATCCAATACGCGCGGCCGAACGGAGGTTCGCGGCGAGCGCGCTCGGACGCGGCCGTGGGAGCTGCTCCGGGCACATCTGAGAATCCGGTCGAGCCTGAGGACGCGTCCCCACGCGAGCGGATGAGTCCACGTACCGCGAAGACCGCGACGCCTGCGAAGGCGAGGACTCCGACGGCGATGACGAGAGTGCGGCCCAGGGTCGAGAACTGGGAGCTGTTGATGATGAGGAACAGCAGTCCGAAACCGGCGCCGATGAGCGCTCCGATCTCGGCACCGGCAGCCGTCTGGGAATTCGGCCGAGACCTCGATGGGCGGGCGGACGACGGTTGCGGTGTCGTCGGCTCGGGTTCTTCAGCAGTCATCATCGTCCGTTTCTCATCGTCGTCGGGAGCCATGGCCTGCGGGCAGGTGTGAACCGTTCCTGCTGACCGCCGCACCCGGCCCGGTCGACCGGCAAGCCTGTCCCTGCAAGGGATCTCCGCCTCGAACGGGCCGATGCCGTCGTCGAGGACATTGTCGCACCGGCTCGCTGCCCTGCCGATGAAAGCCGGTGAAACTCGGCGAACTCACATGATTCTTCCCGACCGGCGACTCTTGACCTCCTTCGTGAACTGATGTTCACTAGGTGTGAACATTTATTCACTCTCCACTCGAGGAGGCAACGATGCCCACATCCACCAGCCGGACCCAGCAGGCCGCGAGCACGGATTTCGACGACATCCTCTATGACGTCGAGGAGTCCTTCGCGGTCATCACGATCAACCGACCCGAGTCCTTCAACTCCTTCCGCTCGCAGACCGTCGACGAGCTCATCGAAGCCTTCACCCTCGCCTGGGGCGACAACCGGGTCCGCTCGATCATCCTCACGGGCTCCGGCCAGAAGTCCTTCTGCGCCGGCGGTGACGTCAAGCAGAAGGCGCAGACGGGGGACTACGGCCCCAGCCGCTACGGCATGTTCCGCATCTCCGAACTCCACAAGGTCATCCGGTCGGTGCCGAAACCCGTGATCTCCGCGGTCAACGGCGTCGCGATCGGCGGCGGCAATGTGCTCACCACTCTCTGCGACATCACGATCGCGGCCTCCCACGCGCGCTTCGGTCAGGCCGGCCCCAAGGTCGGATCCTTCGACGCCGGCTACGGCTCGGCGTTCCTCGCCCGCGTCATCGGTGAGAAGCGTGCCCGTGAGATGTGGTACTTCTGCGAGCTCATCGACGCGGACAAGGCCGAATCCTGGGGACTGGCCAACGAGGTCGTCGACGCCGATGAGCTCCTGCCCCGCGCCAAGGAACGCGCCCGGGCCCTCGGGCTCAAGGCACCGACCGCGCTGCGCTTCCTCAAGCAGTCCTTCAACGCCGATTCCGAGATGCAGACCGGCTTCACGAACCTCGCCATGAGCGCCCTCGACCTCTACGCCCACTCGCCCGAGTCACACGAGGGTGCGGCCGCCTTCGCCGAGAAGCGCGACCCGGACTTCAGCCGCTTCGACGGCGCGTACTGACAACCGGCGCCTACTGACCCGCCCAACCAGCACAGAGGATTCCCGTGGACACGACTCTCGCCCCCGACACCCAGACCCTCATCGAGGCGGCAGCCGGATTCGAGGAGCGGCTCATCAGCGAGGCCCGCGACCGCGAGGCCGCCGGCCGCATCGGCGCCGATCTCACCCGGGAGATGGGCCGCGCCGGCCTCATCGCCCCCGAACTGCCGACCCACCTCGGCGGGGCCGGCCTGACCAAGGTCACGGCGGGGCTCATCACCGAGGCCATCGCCCGCGGCGACCTCACCGTCGCCTATGTCCAGGTCGTCGGCTCCCTCATCGGGCAGGTCATCGCCCGCAATGCCGACGCCGAGGTGGCCGCCCACTACTGCCGTCTCATCACGTCCGGTGACGAAACCGTGGCCATCGGGCTGTCAGAGCCCGAGGCCGGCTCGGATGCCGGAAACCCCTCGACCACGGCACGCCGCGACGGGGATGACTGGATCATCAACGGCAAGAAATCGATGTCGCTGGCCATGACCTCGACGGCCACGGTGATCTTCGCCCGAACCGACCTCGAGGCCGGGCGAGGGAAGGGCATCTCGGCATTCCTCGTCGACCTCGACGCCCCCGGGGTGGCCCGAAACCCCATCATCGACATGGGCCAGGCCGCGGTGGCCCGCGGCAGCGTGGACTTCACCGACGTCCGCGTGCCGGCCGACCACCTCCTCGGCGAGGTCGGCGGAGCATTCACCCAGGTCATGCAGGGCTTCGACTTCTCCCGCGCCCTCATCGGACTGCAGTGCACGGGGACTGCGACTCGCGCGATCGAGGACGCATGGACATACGTCACCAAGCGGCAGGCCTTCGACCAGCCGCTGTCGAAATTCCAAGGGGTCTCGTTCCCGCTGGCCGAAGCGGAGACGAAGATGACGGCGGCACGGCTGCTGTGCCTGGACACCCTGCGGCTCGGCGACGAGGGACTGCCGCACACCTCGCAGGCGGCGATGTGCAAGTGGTGGGCCCCGCTCGAGGCCTATCACGCCATCCACCAGTGCCTGCTTCTGCACGGTCAGAACGGCTACAAACAGGACCGCGACGTGGAGAAACGGCTGCGTGACGTGCTCGGCATGCAGATCGGCGACGGCACCGCACAGATCATGAAACTCATCATCGCCCGCAGCTCCGCCGGCCGCGAATTCGCCCCCTGACAGAGGACATCAGCCCCTCCGTCCCCCACCAACGCACATCTCGCACTCCGCTCGAACCTCCACACCGGCAGACTCAGACCAGGAAGGACACCACCATGTCAGCAGCGACTCAGACCGCACCTCTGACCGATCGCATCATCATCGTCACCGGAGCAGCCTCCGGCATCGGCAAGGGGATCGCGAACCGCCTCGCCGCCGACGGCGCCACCGTCGTCGTCGCCGACCTCGACGCACAGAAGGCCGCGGACACCGCCTCGGCGCTGGGAAATGATTCGATCGGACTCGCCGCCGACGTCACCGACCGGGCCGCGGTTGACGCCATGGTCGCGGAGGTGGTCGAACGTTTCGGTCGCATCGACGTCCTCGTCAACAACGCCGGCTGGGACAAGGTCGAACCCTTCATGGATTCGACGCCGGAGACCTGGCAGCGGGTCATCGCGATCAACCTCCTCGGCACGCTCAACTGCACTCAGTCGACGGCCGAGCACATGATCGCAGCCGGATCCGGTGCCGTGATCAGCATCGGATCGGACGCCGGCCGTGTCGGGTCGAGCGGCGAAGCCGTGTACTCGGCGGCCAAGGGCGGGATCATCTCGTTCACGAAGACCTTCGCTCGTGAGGTCGCCCGACACGGAATCACCGCGAACTGCGTGTGCCCGGGCCCGGCCGACACCCCGCTGTTCGCCGAGATCTCCGCGGACAATCCGAAGCTGCGCACCGCGCTGGAGAAGTCGATCCCGATGCGCCGTCTCGCCCACCCCGAGGATCTCGCGAACGCCGTGGCCTTCTTCGCCCGCCCCGATTCCGCCTATGTCACCGGCCAGACCCTATCCGTCTCCGGCGGACTGACCATGGCCTGATCGGCAACTGATCACACCACCTGACCGCTCCTGTCCGGCACCGCCCGGCACCACCGCGCAGCACCAGAGACATCAGCACCACCCGAGTCACAGGTACGACACCAGAGCAAAGGAGCCCTGCAATGCCAACCCGATTCGAGACCACCCTGACCGACGCTCTCATCGAGAAGTTCACATCAACCGGGGACTGGAGGAATCAGACCCTGCTCGACCACCTCGAGCACTGGACCGCAGCGCGACCGGACGCGATCGTCACCCGCGATCCCTACGGTGCGCACACCTACGCCGAGCTCAGTTCGGATGTCGAAACCTGTGCCCGGTCACTCGTCGACCTCGGAGTCGAACCCGGGGACGTGGTGGGCATCCAACTGCCGAACTGGTACGAATGGCTGGTCATCCACCTCGGCGCGATCAGAGCCGGTGCCGTGACCAACGGGCTCATCCCGATCTATCGGGACCGCGAGATCGGGTACATGGCCAAAAAGGCCGACGTCTCGGTGCTCTTCGTCCCGAATCGGTTCCGGAAGTTCGACTATGCGGACATGGTCGATCGGCTGCGACCGAACCTGCCGGAGCTGGGGCACACGATCGTCCTCGACACCCCCGGGGAAGCGCGGTTCGCCGGTCGGGACGGCTTCGAGAAGTGGGCCGACTTCCTCGCTCGCGGACAGCAGGACTCAGCGTCGGACGGCTCGCGGTCGGCCGCCTCGGCGATCGAATCCATCGATTGGGACGACCGCCGACCCGATCCCGATGATGTCGGGCTCATCCTCTTCACCTCGGGGACGACGGGCAACCCCAAGGGTGTGATGCACACGCACAACAACGTGCTCGCGGCCTCGCTTCCCTGGCCCGATCACCTCGGCTTGGACGAGGAATCGGTCATCCACATGGCCTCGACCTTCGGCCACCTCACCGGCTTCATGTACGGAGTGTGCCTGCCCCTGCTCATCGGCGGCTCGGGAGTGTTCCAGGACGTGTGGAACGGTGAGGAATTCGCCCGGCTCGTCGACGAACACGGCATCCAGCACACCTCGGGGGCGACTCCGTTCCTGCACGATCTGCTCGAGGCGGCGAAGACGACGCAGCACGATCTGTCCTCCCTCAAGCACTTCTGCTGCATGGGCGCCCCGATTCCGCGCGTCATGGTCGATGAGGCACGCACGCTGCTGCCGGACCTCAGCGTCTTCGGCGGGTGGGGACAGACGGAATGCGGGCTGGTCACGATGACGGCCCCCGGCGACTCGGAGGAGAAGGTCACCAGCACCGACGGGCGTGCCCTGGGCTCCATGAAGGTCCGGGTCGTCGATCCTCTCGGCGAGCCCGTCGCCGCAGGCGTGGAAGGAAAAGTGCAGGTCACAGGCCCATTCCTGTTCGTCGGATACCTCGGTGAACCGGAGCAGACGGCGGAGGCCTTCGCGGGCGTTTGGCTCGATACGGGAGACCTCGCCGAAATGGATGACGAGGGCTTCATCCGGATCGCCGGACGGTCGAAGGACATCATCATCCGCGGCGGCGAGAACATCCCCGTGGCCTATATCGAGAACGTCCTCTACGAACATCCCGCGGTCTCCCAGGTCGCCGTCGTCGCGGTGCCGCATCCCCGGCTGCAGGAGATCGCGTGCGCGGTCGTGACCCTGAACGAGGGTCACAGCCTGTCGATGGACGAGCTGCGGGAGTTCTTCGACACGAAGGGAGTGGCGAAGAACTACTGGCCCGAGGCGCTTCAGTGTCTCGACGAGTTCCCTCGCACGCCAAGCGGTAAGATTCAGAAGTTCAAGCTCAGAGAGGAAGTCACCGCCGAGCATGTCAGCTGAATCCGAAGACCTCAACGCGATCGTCCGGGGCGCCCGCGCGGAATTCCGGGAGCGGCAGATCGTCGATGCCGCCGTGGCCCTGATGCAGGAGAAGGGCACCCATTCGGTGTCCATGCAGGCGATCGCGAAGTCCGGTGGGGTCAGTGTCGGACTGCTGTACAAGTACTTCTCGGACAAGGAGCAGATCGTGCTCGCCGCGATCACCCGCGTCCTCGAGGAGTTCCGTCTGCGTGTCCCCTCCGCCATCGCCGAGGCGGGTGACCCCGTGGGCAGGGTCATCGCCGCGTTCTCAGAGTTCTGCCGCGTCGTCGGGGAACAGCGGCATGCGGTCGTGCTCACCTACCAGGTCTCGCGGGCCCTGTCGAAGGATGGTCTGAAATCGATCCAGGACCAGGAGCTCGAAACCCTGCAGCCGCTCGTCGATGTCGTCGCCGCCGCGGTCGAGGCAGGGGATCTGCGTGATGTCGATGCCCAGACCCTCGGTCATGACCTCATGTCGACGGCGCACATGTGGGCGCTCAAGCACTGGTACTTCCAGAGGATCGGGCTCGACCTCGACACGTACATCGACCGGCAGGTGCGCACACTCGTGCTGAGCAACCTCGGCGAGGCGGCTCGGACGAAATAGGTGGAGTGGGGCTCGGACGAGGTACGGGATGTCCGGCGCACATGGGTCCCGCCCGCCGCAGTGGTGAGCTGTCTCCACTAGGTGGTCGAAATGATCACGGAATACTGCGGCGGACGTGACCATTTATCCCACTCAAGCGCCCGGCAATGCGCTCAGAAGCGAGCAACTTTACTCATTCCCGTCCAGTTCCTGCAGTTACAGCTGCTGCAGTCCCAACTTCTTCCGGATCTTCGCTTCCAGCTGCCTGTAGTCGGTCTTCCGGGTCACTTTCAGGACGGTCCATCCGGCATCGACAAGCGCTTCGTCGCGTTCGATGTCGCGCGTCCATTGCTTTGCCGACTCACGATGCAGCTCACTGTCGTATTCGAGAGCGAGCCTCGCATCCTCATATCCCAGGTCCGGCTCGATGATTCCTCTGGCGAGGTCGCTTTCGATCTGGGGATGGACCGTCGGCTCGGGCAAACCCACCCTCACGGCCCACAGGCGAAGGCCCGTCTCCTGCGGAGAATCAACACCTGGACGGATCAAGCTCACCGCTTTCACCAGATTCTGCCGTCCCATCAGCCGAGAATGGGACTCAAGAGCAGCTGCGAGGTCGTCGATTGTCGTCTGCGGCGGCCCATGCCAATTGCCGATCGCCGCATCACCCACCTGCACAAGCTCAGCCACATCGAGATGAGCGCCGAGCCTGATGAAGACCTCCGCCGGGACGAGGACGGGCAAGTCGAGCCAGTGGGCGGGAGTCAGATGCTGCGTGCGGCGCAGAGTCACCTTCGCCATCCGAATCCGCAGATTTCTGTCGGCAGCACACAGGTACAGACGGTCATTCATCAACCTCGGGGGCAACGGCCATCCGAAGATTCGAGCCGCAGTGGCATCATCAGCCATCACGTGCGGAAACTTCAGGACAGCGGCGCGCAGCCTCAGCGAATCCCAGATCCAACTGTCATCAGCCCATTCTGGGGCGCGCAGTGATTCTGTGTTGCTGTGATCCATGCGGACTCCGGGCAGAACGATCGGGCACCGCTCCTCATCCAGCATGCGACGCCGTGAGATGCCGATCTTCTCGGCCTGCCCTACGCGAAACAGACGCGGAAAGTCACGTCTCTGCCACTTACGGCTGTTGTACATACCAGCAATGCTGGCGCATCATCCAGGAGAACAGGGAGAGCCGCGAATCTGCCTGTGGACAGACATTCTCGATCCACAGGAATCGGCGCTCGAGTCATTGCAGAAGAGCGCGCCGAAATCGCAGAGAGCACGCTCCTAGGTGGTCGAAATGGTCACGAAATCCTGCGGCGGACGTTACCATTTCTCCCACCCAAGCGCCTGGCCCAGGACGGTGCAGCGCCCGCACTGCGGCTGCGGTGCCCACTGCGGCTTGCGCGGCGGCTCACCGCGAGCCTCAAGCCACCGCGAGTTCCGGCTCAGCGTAAGTCTCAGCCCGCCGCGAGTTCCGCCTCACCGCGAGTCTCCGTTCGACCAGAGCCGCGCTCCGGAGTGCAGGGGGGCCCTGGACTCGTCGGTGAGGGCGAGGAATCCGAACGTCTCCTGCAGGTAGAGGTCGAGCTCTGCCCCGAAGACACCGATCACTGCCACCGCCGACCCCCGCGTTCCTGACCTCGGAGAATCGAGTCATCGGCAGATGTCCGCCCCATGAGTCCGCCTCTCGTCCTACACTGGGAGCCAGGCAAGCGGAGGGAGTGAACGACCATGACCGCCTCGAAGGACGGATCGAAGAACCGGTCGACATCCGCGCATGACGATCCTCGGATCCGGGTGCGCCGCATCTACGACGACCCCGAACCGTCGGACGGAGCCAGGGTGCTCGTCGACCGCGTATGGCCGCGCGGAGTGAGCAAGGACCACGCCCACCTCGACGAATGGCTCAAAGACGTCGCACCCTCCAACGAGCTGCGCCAGTGGTACGGGCACGACCCGGACAAGTACGCGGAGTTCGCGCGTCGCTATCGCGAAGAGCTCAAGGACGACACCCGAGCCGAAGCGTTCGACCAGCTCAAGGAGCTTGCGGAGAAGGGCACGCTCACGCTGCTCACCGCGTCGAAGCGCGACGACATCAGTCAGGCAGCGGTGCTCAAGAAGTCCCTCGACAGCGGCAGGCACGGATGAGTCCGATCGAACCGGACACGAAGGATTGGGCCGAGGTCCTCGACACCGGCTGTGCCGAGTGCGGCTTCACCGGGCGCGAGGACGTCCTCGAACTGAGCGGTCCCATCGCCGAGGCGGCCGCCTCCTTCGCGCCAGCGCTCACTCGTGCGGACGCCGCCGACCGTCCCCGCGACGACCGGTGGTCGAGCGTCGAATACGCCGCCCACCTCCGTGACGTCCTCACCGAGTTCCGCGCTCGCACCCTCCTCATGCTCGATGAGCGGGCCCCGACTCTGCCGAACTTCGACGGCGATGCGGTGGCGCTCGAGTCCGACTACCGTCACCAGACCGCCGCCGAGGTGCTCGACGGACTGAACACGGCAGCAGCCGCTTACGCAGACACGCTCTCCGGACTCGAAGACGGGCAGTGGCAGCGCAAGGGACTGCGCGCCGACGGTCGGGAGTTCACGATCGCCTCGCTCACCCGCTACGGCTGGCACGAAGTCCGCCACCACCTCGGCGACGTCGGAATATGAGGCCCTGACCATCGGAAGGTGAGGCCATGTCATTGGAATGGGAGCAGATCGTCATCGATTCGCCCGACCCGTTCACGCTCGGGCGCTGGTGGGCACGGGCGCTCGGCTGGGTGATCGTCGACGAGAACGACACGGAGATCGAGATCCGGCAGACGCCCGATCGTCTGCCGGGCATCATCATCGGCATCGACCGTGAAGAGAAGGTCGTGAAGAACCGGCTCCACCTCGATTTCCGTCCCGATGATCAGGCCGCCGAGGTGGCCCGCCTCCTCGCTCTCGGAGCCCGCCGTGTCGACGTGGGCCAGACCGGGGACGAACCCTGGGTCGTCCTCGCCGACCCCGAGGGCAACGAATTCTGCGTCCTCGGCTGAGGAGATCGTCCTCCTCGGCTGAAAGATGCTCCCCGCATCGGTCGTTCCACCCCGCCCAACACACGACAACGACCCCGTCGCTATTCCAATACTGGACAGATCTGTCCAAAATAATCTACGCTCGCAGCATGGGCCGGAAGAAGAGCTTCGACGAGCAGACGGTGATCGACGCCGCGATCTCCGTGTTCAGCGAGCACGGCTACGCCGGAACCGATGTCGGACTCGTCTGCGATCGCGCCGGCATCGGACGCTCGAGCTTCTACAACACCTTCGACAGCCTCGATGCTGTGTTCCTGCGCGCCCTGCGCGACTATACGGCCACCGGTATCCCGCTCAGGGAGGAGCTCGACCACAGTGCCGAGCCCGCCCCCGTCCTGCTCATGCACCGCCTCGGCGGCGAGCTGGAGAAACAGTGCGAAGACGAGAACCGGACCGGGTGCCTGTCGGCGAACACGGCAGCCGAGCTCGGCCGCGAGGTCGATTCCGTGTGCTCGATCCTCGACCCCGACCGCGATGCCTGGCTGAGCACCTATGCCGGCATCATCGAGCGAGGTCAGACTTCCGGCCATATCCTCGACGACCTCGACCCCCGAATCCATGCCCAGCTCATTCACAGCGTGCTCGCCGGACTGCGCACCGCCGCCCGCGTCATGACCACAGAGAACGTTCTCGCTCAGGCCCGGGCCTTCGTCACAGGGCTCTGCACTCCGGCCGGCAGGGCCACACTCAACCACCCAGGTGCCCCCGGGAGCGCAGGCGCCTCGACGAAAGGCAGCCCCACTCGATGAACTCCTCAGCACCGCCTTCCCTCAGGCCCCGCGTCCCCGGACAGGTCTACCTGTTGGCCGCCGTGATCTTCTGCCTCGGCACCAGCGAGTTCATGATCGCCGGAATCCTCGAACCTCTGAGCGCGGATCTGGGTGTGACCATCCCGCAGGCGGGCCTGCTCATCAGCGGTTTCGCCGTCGGCATGATCGTCGGAGCACCAGCCATGACGCTGTTGACGCTGACCCTGCCCAGGAGGGCGACGATGATCGCCATGATCGTCGGCTTCTCCGCCCTCCACATCATTGCGGCGCTGTCACCGAGCTACGGACTGCTCATGGTCTCCCGGGTGCTGTCGGCCTTCGCCTGCGGTGGATTCTGGGCCGTCGCCGCCGTCCACACCTCGGCCATCGCGCCCGCCGCCGTACAGGGCCGAGCACTCGCCAGTCTCGTCGGCGGACTCACTGTGGCCAACCTCCTCGGAGTGCCGATGGGCACGTGGATCGGCACCCAGTTCGGGTGGCGTCTGACCTTCTGGGCCGTCGCCTTCGTCACTGCGCTGGCCGCCGTCCTCATCGCCGTGACCACCCGGTCGGACGTCAAGCCCACCGACCCCGACAAAGCAGAATCGCCTACACCCACCGAGGCAGCCCCCAGCCTGCGGGCCCTGCTGACTGCCGAGATCGCCGCCTTCAAGGGGCCTCGAATCTGGTTGGCCCTGGGCACGACGGCTCTGTTCCAGGCTTCGGTGTTCGCGTCCTTCTCCTATTTCTCTCCCCTGCTCACACGGGTCGCGGGCCTGTCAGCGGACCTCGTTCCTACGGTGCTCGCCGCCTTCGGCGTGGGTGCTTTCGTCGGTGTCGTCATCGGCGGGCGCTTGGCCGATAGGAACATCTTCGGCAATATCGTCGGCAGCCTCGCGGCTCTGGTGCTCAGCCTCGGTGCCCTGTGGCTGGTCGCGGACGATGCGATCCTCGCCGTCATCATGATCGTCCTCGTCGGTGCCAGCGGATTCTCCATCGCCGGGGCGCTCAATTCCCGGGTCTTCCAGATCGCGACTCAGGCTCCGACCCTGGCCGCGAGCGCGAATACCTCGGCCTTCAACGTCGGCAATGCGCTTGGCCCGGCCGTCGGCGCCTGGGTCATCGCGGCCGGCTTCGGCTTCCCCGCCACGGTCGTCGCCGCCATCGTCCTTGCGCTTGCTGCGCTCGTCGTGGTGGCCGTGGCGATCCGCGTCGAACGGACGTGGGTACGGCAGACGGAATCCACCCTCGCCGAGGCGGTCTGCTAGTCCCAAGGATGGACTCAAGTGTCGCGGAATGGCGGGAGACTGTAGTTTGTTACAGGGCACAGATCGTCAATCCGTGAAAGGACGTTCCATGAGCAAATTCGCTGTCACCAATGCCAACACCGGCGAGGTCGAGGAGGAGTTCGCCTCCGTACCCGTCGAAGAGATCCCTGACTACATCGATCGTGCCCATGAGGCACATCTGGCGTGGAAGGAGACACCGCTTCATGAGCGCGCGGCGATCCTGCGCAAGTTCGCCGATCTCGTCGATGAGAACGCCGATGAGATGACCGACATCATCGGTCGTGAGATGGGCAAGATCAAGAAGCAGGGCCTCGGCGAGGTCGACAAGGTCGCCCGCACCGCCCGCTGGATGGCCGACAACGCCGCCACCCATCTGTCCACCACACACCTGGCCGCCGCCGGGGCTGCCTCCAGCTATGTCGAGCACCAGCCCCTGGGCGTGCTGCTGGGCATCATGCCGTGGAACTTCCCGTACAACCAGATCGCCCGCTTCGTGCTGCCGAACCTCATGGTCGGCAACTCGATCATGATGAAGCAGGCCTCGATCTGCCCGAAGTCCTCGCAGTACTTCGAGGATCTGCTCACCGAGGCGGGACTGCCGAAGGGCGTCTACCAGAACATCTACCTCGACTCCTCCCACGCCGAGGAGGTCCTCAAGGACTTCCGCGTCAAGGGCTTCTCGCTCACCGGCTCCGAGGGTGCCGGTGCCTCGGTGGCCGCGATCGCCGCGAAGTACTACAAGCGCGCCGTGCTCGAGCTCGGCGGAAACGACCCGGCCGTCGTCCTCGACTCGAAGGATGTGCCGTCAGTGGCGCAGAAGCTCGTCGGACTGCGTCTGGCGAATGCCGGTCAGGTCTGCACCTCGCCCAAGCGCATGATCGTCGTCGATGAGCTCTACGACGAATTCGTCGCAGAGGCCGTCAAGGCCACTGAGGCGATGAAGATCTCCGACTTCGACGACCCCGAGGTCGGCATGGGTCCCGTGTCCTCCGAAGGTGCCCGCGACGAGATCGTCGAGATGATCGACAAGGCCGTGGCCGATGGTGCGACCCTGCTCACCGGCGGCAAGAAGCTCGACCGTCCGGGCTGGTTCATGTCCCCGGCCGTGATCACCGACATCGACCCGCGCTCGGACCTCGGCTGCAACGAGCTCTTCGGACCGGCCGTGATGATCTACCGGGCCAAGGACGAAGAGGACGCCCTGCGTCTGGCCAATGACACCGAGTACGGCCTCATGTCCTCGGTATGGACCGATGACCTTGAGAAGGGTCAGGAGTTCGGCAAGAAGATCAACGCCGGAATGACGCTCATCAACGCCCACATGGAGTCGGGCCCCGAATACCCGTTCGGCGGCATCAACCGCTCCGGCTACGGCCGTGAGAACGCTCAGTGGGCGTTCCAGGCCTTCACCAACGAGCACCTCATCCGCGTGCACAACTGATCCGTGCGCTGCCGGGGTCTGAGGCCTCGGAGCGATGGGAGACGCCCGGTCGGCTGCGAATGACTCGCAGCCGACCGGGCGTTGTCGTGTGTATCGCTTGTGTTGGAGGTCGTTCCACCGGCAATGAGCTGTTCGCGTTCGCGCGGCGCAGCAGCCTCAGCCGAGGCTGGGGTCGACGCGGATCGCCTCCGCGGCGTCGAGGGCGAGTTCGATGTGCTCTCCGTCGATGTCGATGGCGATCGATGAGGCGGCCGAGCTGACGGACGTCACCGTCAGGTGCGTGCCGATGACGATCCCCCGCTCGGTGAGGTAGCGCAGCAGTTCCGGCGAACGGTCCGAAACGCGCACCACTTCGACCTCGACACCGGGTGTCGTCTCCTCCAGCCGACGGCTCGGCACCGGAGACGTATGACCCTGAGTGTCCGGGATGGGGTCGCCGTGCGGGTCCCGCTCCGGGTGGCCGAGCACGGCGTTCATCCGTTCGAGCACGAGATCTGACACGGCATGTTCCAGCCGGTCGGCCTCGTCATGGACCTGATCCCAGCTCAGCCCGAGGGCCTCGACGAGGTAGGTCTCGACGATTCGGTGGCGGCGGACGATGGCCACGGCGATCTCACGGCCGGTCTCGGTGAGGACGATGCTGCCGTAGGGTTCGTAGTCGATATAGCCGTCGCGGGCGAGCTTCTTGAGGTTCGCCGACACCGTCGAGGCGGTGACTCCCAGCTGCTCGGCCATCTCGGTGGTGGCGGGACGACCGCCGGGCCATTCGTAGGCCTTCCAGATGAGGGTGACGTAGTCCTCGACCATGCGAGTGACACTGGGGCGCGGCATGGTCCTCATTCTACGCATCGGCCTTCGCATGACCGGTTTCGCTCGCGGACTCAGCCTGCGGACCACGATGTGGGACTCGGTCGGCGGGAGCCGCCTCGGCGAGGGGATCGTCCCCGCTCTCATCTGCAGACCCACGCGGCGGACGGCGGAAGGGAGCCGCGAGGGTGGGGAGAATGTCACCCCGGTGGAGGATGAGGAAGACGATGGCCAGCCCCGCCTGGATCGCGGAGAGGACGTAGCGTCCGGACGTGTCCGTGACGAAGAACTGCAGCCCGAACAGACCCGCCAACCCGAGTGCCGGTGTCCAGTGGAAACGCAGGGCCAGGATGATCGCCACACCGAGGACGGTCTGCGTGGCCGTGAGCGTGAACTCCTCGATCTGGCGACCGCCGAGGGGCAGCCCGAGACCGCCGCCGCCGGCGAAGTGGGCGATCGGCAGGGACCCGACCAGCAGGCTCCACTGGTTGACCTTCGAGGCGATGAGCGTGCCGATCGCTGCGGCACCCATACCACGCAGGGCGAACATCGCGGCGATGATGAACTCCGGTGACTCCGAGGCCAGCGGGGCCAGCCACTGGACGAGGAAGTAACTGTCGATGCCGAGGCTCTCACCTGAGGCCACGAGCGCCTCGGCGAAGGGTTCGGCGCTGAGCATGATGATGGCCGCAGAGACGGCGAAGAGCGCGAACACGGTCGCCCGGCGGGCTCTCTTCGGCATTTCCGCGATGAGTGCGGCCGCACCGACGAACTCCTCTCCTTCGTTCGCGGCGGACTGGCCGGCCCGCCACAGGTAGAAGGCGAAGATGAGCACGAGGCCGATGCCGAACCACATCGGGATGCTGCCCATGAGCGGGATGGCGAACGCAAGAACACCGAGGATGACGAGGAATCCGATGTCCATCCGAGCGCCCGAGTCGAGTCGCAGCGAACGCGGAGCACGCAGCTGATCAGCCCGCCCCGGGGCGTGAACCGCCGATTCCGACTCCGGGCCGGTCGCCGACACGCTGGGGGCGCTGCGCTCGGTCGTGCGGCGGGCGACGAGGAGGGCGACGATGACGACGAGCGGCCAACCGAAGCCGAGCAGCAGTCGGTTCGACCCGGTCATGTTCGCGGCCGCGAAATGCAGGTAGTCGGGATCCGTTCCCGACCGGAACGCATAGTAGAGGTCCACAGCGTATTCGGGCAGGACGGCGATGAGCGCAAGCAGCGCGATCGCGAGGGCTCCCGAGATGTCCTTCTGCGCCGCCTCGGCGGCCCAGGCCAGGAGGAAGGCAGCCGCAACGACCGCGGTGCCGAAGACGAAGAGCTCGAGGACCGGGGCCGCCTCGGTGCCGGTGATGCGCAGCACCACGGCGGGTGCGGCGAGGACCAGGCAGACGGCGATGCGGCGAATGAGTGCGGTGGGCATGTCTTCCAGACTTCCCGGCGCGGATCGGGTGTGTCTACGGACAACTGAGACTTAGACGTCTCCAACAATCGCACCGACCCGCGCGATCCGCTCTGCTCAGCGGATTGCGCGGGTCGGGCTGGAGGGCGCGTGTGGCTCACATCACCGCCCCCGGCATCATTCCCTCAGTGCTGCGGCCAGGTATTTCGCCGACGGGCCCGCACCGGCGGCGACGACGTCGGCGGGTGTGCCGGTTGCCACGACCCGGCCTCCGCTGTCACCGGCACCCGGGCCGAGTTCGATGATGTGGTCGGCGACGGCGACGACTCGCATATCGAGTTCGACCATGACGACGGTGTTGCCGGCATCGACGAGTGACTGCAGGTGAGCGACGAGGCGGTCGGCATCGGCGCAGTGCAGACCCGAGGTCGGTTCGTCGAGGACGTAGAGGGTGTCGCCCCGCCCAGAGCGCTGCAGTTCGCTGGCGAGTTTGACCCGCTGCGCTTCACCTCCGGAGAGTTCGGTGGCGGGCTGCCCGAGGCGCAGATAGCCGAGCCCGACGTCGATGAGCGCGGTCAGGGAGCGGATGATGTCGAATTCGCCGGTGAAGAACTCGTGGGCCTCTTCGACGCTCATAGCGAGGATCTCGGCGACATTGCGTCCGCGCCAGAGGACTTCGAGCGTGCTCGACTGGAAGCGGGTGCCGTGGCAGTCCGGGCATTCGGTGTAGACCGAGGGCAGGAAGAGCAGTTCGACCATGACGAAGCCTTCGCCTTCGCAGGTCGGGCACCGTCCGCCGGTGACGTTGAAGGAGAATCGGCCGGGCCTAAACCCGCGTTCCCTGGCTTCGGGAGTCTCGGCGAAGCGTCGGCGGACATGATCGAACAGACCGGTGTAGGTCGCGACATTCGAGCGCGGGGTGCGACCGATGGGCTTCTGATCGATGCTCACGACCCGACGGATGCCCGTGAGGTCGCCGGTCACGGTGCCGCGCAGCTCCTCGGATTCGTCGACGAGCAGCAGATCGTCGCCCTCGGGTTCGGGGTCGGCCGCCTCGGAGGGCGAACCGAGCCGGTCACCGACGAGCACGGGCAGCACCTGGCTGACCAGGCTGGACTTCCCGGAACCCGAGACACCGGTGACCGCGGTCAGCGCGCCCAACGGCACCTCGACGCTGACGTCGACGAGGTTGTTGCGGCGGATGTCCTCCAGGCGCAGCCACCCCTGGGGATCGCGGAGTTCGTGGCGTTCCAGTCCGCGGCTGCCGAAGACATACCCGCGCGTCACGGACTCTTCGACCTCGGCGAGGCCGGCGGTGGGGCCGCTGAAGAGGACCTCTCCGCCGCGTTCGCCGGCACCGGGCCCGATGTCGACGAGCCAGTCGGCTTCCCGCATGATGTCGACGGAGTGTTCGACGACGAAGAGACTGTTGCCGCGCGCCTTCAAGCCGTCGAGGATGCCCATCAGCGCATCGACGTCCTGCGGGTGGAGGCCGGCCGAGGGTTCGTCGAGAACATAGACGACACCGAAGAGCTCCGAGGTCAGTTGGGTTGCCAGCCGCAGTCTCTGGAGCTCTCCGCCGGACAGCGTCGGGGTGGTCCGATCGAGCGAGAGGTAGCCGAGTCCGAGATCGTTGATGGGCCGCAGACGATCGATGAGTCCTTCGCCGAGGCGGACGAACGCGGCGAGCTTCTCTATGGACGGATGTTCACCGGCGGATGAGCCGTCAGCGGAGGAGAGGTGCTCACCGGGTGAATCGTCGTCACCGTCAGCGTCCAGGGATGTTCCGGCCTCTGCGACGGCGTCGTGGAGGATGGTCATGAGTTCGTGCAGCGGCAGGGCGGAGAACTCGGCGATGTCGAGGCCGGCGATCGTCACGGACAGGGCCTCGGGCTTGAGTTTCTTGCCGTGGCAGACCGGGCAGGACCCGGCGGCGAGGAACTCGGCGACCCGCCGCTTCATCGCGGTGCTCTTCGTGTTCGCGAAGGTGTCGAGCACGTACTTCCGGGCGCCGACGAACGTTCCCGAATAGGTCGGTTCGGCACCTGCGGCGATCGCTTCGCGCGCCTCGGCGAGGGTGAGCCGGGAGTGGACGGGCAGGTGCGGAGTCTCCTCGGTGTAGAGGATCCAGTCGCGGTGTTCGCGCGGCAGGTCCTGCCAGGCGACGTCGACGTCGTAGCCGAGCGCCACGAGCACATCGCGCAGCTGGTGGCCGTGCCATGCCTTCGGCCAGGAGGCGATCGCCCGCTCTCGGATGCTCAGCGTGGGATCCGGGACCATCCGCTCCTCGGGCACCTCGTAGACGCGGCCGATGCCGTGGCATTCGGGGCAGGCCCCTTCGACGGTGTTCGTCGAGAACTCTTCGGCCAGCAGCATCGGCTGATCGTCGGGGTAGTGCCCTGCGCGGGAGTAGAGCATGCGCACGAGGCTGGAGACGGTCGTGATGCTGCCGACGCTCGAGCGGGCGCTGCGGCCGCCTCGCTGCTGCTGCAGGGCCACGGCCGGCGGCATCCCGGTGATCGAATCGACGTCCGGGACCCCGGCCTGGTCGATGAGCCTGCGCGCGTAGGGGGCCACGGATTCGAGATACCGGCGTTGGGATTCGGCGTAGAGGGTGCCGAACGCCAGGGAGGACTTGCCCGATCCGGACACTCCCGTGAACACGACGAGTGCGTCCCTGGGCACGGAGAGATCGATATTGCGCAGGTTGTGCTCCCTGGCCCCGCGGACCCGCACGTCCGGCTGGATCTCGGGTGAGGACGTCGGATCCGAGGGCAGAGAGGAGGTCATGTGGTCACCGTACCAAGGAGAGACCTCGAATCACCGAGGCGGCCGACGGGCGTATCAGTCGGTCGACGAAGCGCCGGTCATTCGGCGGGAGCGTCGGCCGGCTCGACCACCTCGGCGGGGTGGTCGTCCTGATCCTCGGGCTTGCGAATGAAGAACGCGAGGACGACGGGAACGATCGCGATGACCGTCGCCAGCAGGAACGCGGCGTGGCCGCCGGGGGCACCCGCCTCGGGGATGGACTTGCCCTCCGCCTGACCCGAGTGCAGGGCCGCGGAGTAGATCGAGATGAGCAGTGCGGTGCCCGCGGCTCCCGCGACCTGCTGCAGGGTGTTCAGCGCGGCCGAACCATGCGAGTACAGGTGGCGCTCCAACGATCCCAACGAGGCGGAGAACAGCGGGGTGAACGATCCGGCGAGGCCCAGCGACATGACGATCTGGACGATGATGAGCAGCCAGATCGGCGTGCCCACCCCGGCCGTCGAATACGCGAACATCGACACGGCGATCATGATCGTGCCGGGCACGAGCAGCGTCTTCGGCCCCCGCGCGTCGTAGATGCGACCCATCACCGGCCCGAGCAGACCCATGATCACCGAACCCGGCAGGAGGACGAGGCCGGACTGAGTGGCGCCGAGCCCGACGACGCTCTGCAGGTACAGCGGCAGCAGGGAGAACGTGCCGAACATCGACAGTGCGACGACGGCCATAATGATGACCGAAAAGACATAGTTGCGGGAACTGAACACGCGGAGGTCGAGCAGGGCACGATCGTCCTTCTGCAGGACGAGCTGGCGCCAGACGAAGAGGGCGAGGAAGACCACTCCGCCGCCGATCGTCGCCCAGGCCAGTGTGCTCTGGGATCCGCCGCCGGCTTCACCGCCGCCGAACTGGCTGAGTCCGTAGACGATGCCGCCGAAGGCGAATACCGACAGGATGATGGAGACGACGTCGATCGGGGCGTGGGTCGACTCGCCGAGGTTGGTCATCCATTTCGCGCCGAGTGCCAGCGCGATGAGCGCGATGGGCAGGATGATGCCGAAGAGCCAGCGCCAGCCCAGCGAATCGAGCACGATGCCCGACATCGTCGGTCCGATGGCCGGGGCCAGCGAGATGACGAGGCCGACTCGACCCATCATCCGACCTCGCGAGTGTGCGGGGACCACGTTCATCATCGTCGTCATCAGCAGCGGCATCATGATGCCGGTGCCTGCGGCTTGGACGATCCGTCCGATGAGGAGCAGGATGAATCCCTGCGAGACCAGGCAGATGAGCGTGCCCGCGGAGAACAGGATCATCGCGGCCAAGAAGATCTGGCGCGTGGTGAATCGCTGGAGGAGGAAGCCGGTCGTCGGAATGACGACGGCCATGGTGAGCATGAAAGCACTGGTCAGCCATTGACCGAGCTCGGGCGGGATGCCGAGGGCCTTATTGAGTTCGGGGATGGCGATGGCCATCGTCGTCTCGTTGAGGATGGCCACGAAGGCGGCCACCAGCAGCAGCCAGATGACCTTCATGCCTGCGGGGTCGATGGTCTCGGGCTGATGTGTCTGCGCGTGTGCGGATGAGCTGTCGCTGGACAAGACGGTGCTCCGTTCGGATGTATCTGTTGGGCCCCGGATGTGGGCGGAGGTCGCACGCAGATGCCGAGTCGACGCGCAGACGAAAGTAGGAACAGCAACTCAGACTAACGTATTCCCGTTTCCGGCCGACAGTGGGGAGAACCCGAAATCTCAGCGATCTTCGTCACGGCGGGCATCGGTGACGCCGGGCCGCCTCGGCGAGGTCAATGGGATATTCGATGGCGAGCGAGTTCACCGTCTCTTCGATTCGACGTATCGGATGTTCATTCCGGCGCTGTTAGCGTCGGCAGAGGCGGCGATTCGTCCCAGAGACGATCCGTCTCCTGGAAACACCAGTACCAGTCACACAGTCAAGCGGAACGAACGGATGAGAATGACTCTGAAGAACGTCACCACGAAGACCATGACAGCTGCGATGATCGCCGGAGCAGCCGTGCTCGGCACCGGCACGATCGCCTCGGCCGCCGAGCCGGCGGCACCGCCCGCCTTTACCGCGGGGGCTGAGAACTCGGTTCCGGCCGCAGACTCCGGCACCGCCTCGGCGCCCGCCTCCGCCGGTGCAGAAGCGGAGAAGAAGTTCTCGAGCATCGGAGACTTCCTCAAGCATTACGAGGGCCAGTCGCTGGCGAACTCGCAGGGCGGGTATCAGGGAGAATGCGTCAGCCTCATCTCCCGGGCCCTCGAAGAGGTCCACGGCGTCGACCACGGAGCGTGGGGCAACGCCGTCGACTACCAAGCAGGCGGCTCCGGCGGGGCGAAGATGAAGGCGAACGGCTTCACCTGGCACACCGACCAGAAGTTCGAGAACGGCGACATCCTGGTCTGGGGCGACGGGGACAACACCTCTGCCTACGGCCATATCGGCATCTACTACGAGGGTCAGGTGTGGCACCAGAACTTCAACGGCGACCGCAGCCTGCACACCTATGACGGCCTCATCGACGGTTACCTCGGGTACTGGCGCGCCTGAGGAGATCTCGACCTGAGGGCCTGGCCCGAGGCCCCAGCGGACGACGAAGGCTCCGAACCGATCGGTTCGGAGCCTTCGTTCTACGAGTGCTGTCTCAAAACTACTCGAGTGGAGGTAAGGGGACTCGAACCCCTAACCCTCTGCTTGCAAAGCAGATGCGCTACCAATTGCGCCATACCCCCGGGCGGGTTCACACCCTCACACCGAGTCGGTGTGTTCGGACCATTCGGCCTGGGCACTCTGATTCTGGTGCCGCCACCCGAAGAACACTCCCAGTCCCACTAAAGTGAGACCGCTGAGAATCCATCTTCTCATGATCCTCCTCGAAAGGAAATCCTGTTGTGACAGGACGTGGGCCTACCTGGACTTGAACCAGGGACCTCTTCGTTATCAGCGAAGCGCTCTAACCGCCTGAGCTATAGGCCCTCATCGGGTGAACCCGAAGTAAAACAATACCCATCCAGGGCAGACAAACACAAATCGGCACTCAGTGACCCCTCTCACACCCTCCCAGAACTACCTGACGGCGGCTGAGCAACCTCGCGAGGTTGCTCAGCCGCCGTCAGGTAGTAATTGAGGAGGGGTCAGTCGTCGGTGAGGGTGAGGCTGAATCCGCCGGCGATGAGGGAGCCGATGTTGTAGATGAAGGCCGCCAAGGTCGACAGCGCCGTCATCAGCACGATGTTGATGACCGCGATGATGAAGCCGGCTGCGACGACCCGGCCGAATCCGAAGATCCCGATGATCCGCTCGGCCGACTCCGCGCCGGCGAGCTCACTCATCGTCGATTCGAGGCCGCTCATCACACCGGTCGCCTGCAGCACGACCCACAGCACGATGAAGGCGACGATGGTCGCGATGCCGATAGCCACTGACATGAGGAACGACATCTTCATGACCGACCACGGGTCGACCGCAGAGACGGTGAGGCGGACGGTGCGAGGGCCCTTCTTCTTCTTGCCCTTCCCACTGTCGACCATGTTCTTCACGCCCATCTTCACGCCGCCGGAGCTGGCGCGGACGGTGTTCGCGGCATTTCCCATCACCGAGGTGGCGCTGCGGCCGCCGCCCGATCCTTGGGAGCCCGATCCCTGCGAACCGGAAGCCGGTGCACCTGTTCCCTGTGAGCCGGTCTGTCCACCTGATCCCTGCGAACCGGTGTGTGCCGATGGCGTCGAACCGGCCGAGGGAGCCCGGTTGGGCTTCGGAGAGGCCTTCGGTGCGGGAGGGGCGACGACAGTGGCGTTCTGGCTGTTCGGTCCAGAGGAACCGCGACCGGAGCCGGATCCCTGCTTGGTGCCCGAACCGGACCCGGAGTTCGAGCCCGAACCGGCGGCGTCAGCCGGCTTCTCGTCCGACTTCGACGATCCGGCCGTCAGACGGGTCGAGCCGCTCGACGTGCGTATGATCTTGCCTGAGCCTGGCTGTTTGCTATCGCTCACTCTTCCACATCCTCGTTGCCGGCCTGAGGCTCTGCGACCTCACCTTCCGGGACTTCGGCATCGTCTTCGTCTTCGACCTCGGCTTCGGGCCCACGGGTCACTGCGATAATACGATCTTTCTTGTCCGGTTTCGCGAACACCACACCCATGGTGTTGCGTCCCTTCGCCGGAACTTCATCGATGCTCGATCGAACGATCTTACCGCGCTCCATGACCACGAGGACCTCCTCACCGTCTTCGACGATGAGTCCGCCTACCAAGTCTCCGCGCTGTTCGGTGATCTTCGCAACCCGGATTCCCAGGCCGCCGCGGCCCTGGAGACGGTACTCGTCGACGGGGGTGCGCTTGGCGTATCCGGCCTCGGTGACGACGAAGACATAGGTGTCGGGCTGAACGACGTCCATCGTCAGCAGCTCGTCGTCGTCCTTGAACTTCATACCGGTCACGCCCCCGGTGACCCGGCCCAGGGGACGGATCGACTCGTCGTCGGCGGCGAAGCGGATCGACATGCCCTTGCGCGAGATCAGCAGCAGATGGTCATCGGCGCCGACGATGCGGGCCGAGACCAGTTCATCGGGCTGACCCTTGTATTCGCGCAGGTTGATGGCGATGACGCCGCCGGTGCGGTTCGAGTCGTACTCGCTCAGACGGGTCTTCTTCACCACACCGGAACGGGTGGCGAGGATGAGGAAGTCGGCTACCTCGTAATCACGGATCGACAGCACCTGTGCGATCGACTCGCCCGGCTGGAGGGCGAGCAGGTTCGCCACATGCTGGCCCTTGGCATCGCGTGAGCCCTCGGGCAGCTCATAGGCCTTCGCCCGGTACACGCGTCCGGTGTTCGTGAAGAACAGCAGCCAGTTGTGGGTGGAGGTGACGAAGAACTGTTCGACGACGTCGTCGCCGCGCAGCGCGGCACCCTTGATGCCCTTGCCGCCTCGGTGCTGGGCACGGTAGAGGTGCGTCTGGGTCCGCTTCGCGTAGCCGCCGCGAGTGATCGTGACGACGACCTCTTCCTCGGGGATGAGGTCCTCCATGGAGACGTCTCCGTCGAAGCCGGCGAGGATCTTCGTGCGGCGGTCATCACCGTAGCGTTCGACGATCTCGTCGAGTTCCTCGGACACGATCTCACGTTGGCGAGACGGGGTTTCGAGGATGTGCTTGTATTCGGCGATCTGCGCCTCGATCTTCTCGGCCTCTTCCTGGATCTTCAGACGTTCCAGGGCGGCCAGACGACGCAGCTGGAGATCGAGGATCGCATTCGCCTGGATCTCGTCGACCTCGAGCAGCTCCATCAGACCGGTCCGTGCCTCGTCCGAGGACGGGGAGCGGCGGATCAGGGCGATGACCTCGTCGAGGGCGTCGAGGGCCTTGAGGTAGCCGCGCAGGATATGGGCGCGCTCCTCGGCCTTGCGCAGACGGAACTGCGTGCGGCGGACGATGACTTCGATCTGGTGCTTGACCCACAGGCGCAGGAACGAGTCGATGCTCAGCGTGCGCGGCACGCTGTCGACGAGGGCCAGCATGTTCGCGGAGAAGTTCTCCTGCAGCGAGGTGTGCTTGTACAGGTTGTTGAGCACGACCTTGGCCACGGCATCGCGCTTGAGCACGATGACCAGGCGCTGACCGGTGCGTCCCGAGGACTCGTCGCGCAGATCCGCGATGCCGGCGACCTTGCCGTCCTTGACGTAGGAGGCGATCTTCGCGGCCAGAGTGTCCGGGTTGACCATGTACGGCAGCTGGGTGACGACGAGGCAGGTCCGCCCCTGGATCTCTTCGACCTCGACGACGGCACGCTGGGTGATCGATCCGCGGCCGGTGCGGTAGGTGTCCTCGATGCCCTTGCGGCCGAGGACCGTCGCGCCCATCGGGAAGTCCGGTCCCTTGATGAGGCCGAGAAGGGCTTCGAGTGCCTCTTCCTTGCTCGCCTCCGGGTGGGACAGCAGCCACTGCGCGCCCGAGGCGACTTCGCGGAGGTTGTGCGGAGGTATGTTCGTGGCCATGCCCACAGCAATTCCTGCTGAGCCGTTGACCAGGAGGTTCGGGAACCTGGAGGGCAGAACCATGGGTTCCTGGTTGCGCCCGTCATAGTTGTCCTGGAAGTCGACGGTGCCTTCTTCGATGTCCCGGACCATCTCCATGGCCAGGGGCGCCATCTTGCACTCGGTATAACGGGGGGCGGCCGCACCGTCGTCGCCCGGGGACCCGAAGTTGCCCTGACCGGACACGAGAGGGTAGCGCATCGTCCACGGCTGCACGAGGCGGACCATGGCGTCGTAGATCGCCGTGTCGCCGTGCGGGTGGTACTGGCCCATGACGTCGCCGACGACGCGGGAGCACTTGGAGAAGTTCCGGTCGGGACGGTAGCCGCCGTCGAACATCGCGTAGAGGACGCGACGGTGGACGGGCTTGAGACCGTCGCGGACGTCCGGCAGGGCACGTCCGACGATCACGCTCATCGCGTAGTCGAGGTAGGACCTCTGCATTTCGAGGTTGAGATCAACCTGTTCGATCCGGTTGATGTCTGTTCCGATATCGTTCTCGTCGGCCAATGTGGGCTCTTCCCTTGTGTTCGAACCGTGTCCGGTTGGATCTCAACCGTGTGCGGCGGCGATTGGTGAGTTCAAAGATTGGGGCGTGACTGCGAACCCACCCTCACCGAAGCGGCTGCCCGGTGAGGGTGGATGCTCAGATGTCGAGGAAGCGGACGTCCTTCGCGTTCTCCTGGATGAAGCGACGACGCGAATCCACGTCATCGCCCATGAGGACGGTGAAGATCTCGTCGGCGACGATCGCATCGTCGAGGGACACCTGCTTGAGCAGTCGGTGGTCGGGATCCATCGTCGTCTCCCACAGCTCCTCGTAGTTCATCTCGCCCAGACCCTTGTAGCGCTGGATCGCGAGGTCCTTGGGCAGTCGCTTGCCTGCGGCCCGCCCGGTTTCGAGCAGTCCGTCGCGTTCCTTGTCCGTGTACGCGAACTGGTGTGGAGCGTTCGACCATTTGAGGCGGTAGAGCGGCGGGGTGGCGAGGTAGACGTAGCCGTGCTCGATGAGCGGCTTCATGTAGCGGAAGATCAGCGTCAGCAGCAGGGTCGTGATGTGCTGACCGTCGACGTCGGCATCGGCCATGAGGACGATCTTGTGGTAGCGCAGCTTCTCGAGATCGAATTCCTCACCGATGCCGGTGCCGAAGGCGGTGATCATCGCCTGGACTTCGTTGTTGCCCAGTGCCCGGTCGAGTCGTGCCTTCTCGACGTTGAGGATCTTTCCGCGCAGCGGCAGGATCGCCTGAGTGTTCGGGTTGCGGCCCTGAGTCGCCGAGCCGCCGGCCGAATCGCCCTCGACGATGAAGACCTCAGAGATCGTCGGGTCCTTCGACTGGCAGTCCTTGAGCTTGCCGGGCATGCCTGAGGACTCGAGCAGCCCCTTGCGCCGGGTGGCTTCGCGGGCCTTGCGGGCGGCCATCCGCGCTTGGGAGGCCTGCAGGGCCTTGCGCACGACGTCCTTCGCCTGTGCCGGGTTCGACTCGAACCAGTGTCCGAGTTCGTCACGGACCACGCGCTGGACGAAGCCCTTGACCTCGGAGTTGCCGAGTTTCGTCTTCGTCTGACCTTCGAACTGCGGATCGCCGAGCTTGACGGAGATGACGGCGGTCAGACCTTCGCGGATGTCGTCGCCGGTGAGGTTGGGATCCTTGTCGCGCAGCAGCTTCTGTTCCTTCGCATACGCGTTGACCAGCGAGGTCAGCGCGGTGCGGAAGCCCTCTTCGTGAGTGCCGCCCTCGTGGGTGTTGATGACGTTGGCGTAGGTGTGCACGGACTCGTTGTACGACGTCGTCCACTGCATCGCGATCTCGAGCGACAGAGTCTGTTCGCCCTCTTCGGCTTCGAAGACGATGACATCGGGGTGGACGAGATCGGCCTTCTTCGTCGAGTTGAGGTACTCGACGTAGTCGAGCAGACCATGCTCGTATTCGTAGGTGGCGGTGCGCGGCTTCCACTCACTCGCCTCGTCCTCATCGATCTGGACCTCATCGTCATCGACCTCGTTGTGGCGCTCATCGGTGAGGCTGATCTTCAGGCCCTTGTTGAGGAAGGCCATCTGCTGGAAGCGCGCACGCAGGTATTCGTAGGAGAAGTCCGTGGTCTCGAAGATCGATCCGTCCGGCCAGAAGGTCACGGTCGTGCCGGTCTCCTCGGTCGCCTCACCGCGCTGCAGTTCGCCTGTGGGCACACCGCGGACGAAGTCCATCGTCCACACATGGCCGTCACGCTTGACCTCGACTTCGAGGCGTTCGGACAGCGCGTTGACCACGGTCGAACCCACACCGTGGAGACCGCCGGCCACGGCATATCCGCCGCCGCCGAACTTACCGCCGGCGTGGAGGATCGTGAGGATCACCTCAACGGTCGGCTTGTTCTCCGTCGGGTGCATGGCCACGGGCATTCCACGTCCGTCGTCGGAGACGCGGACGCCGCCGTCGGCGAGGATGGTGACCTCGATATGATCGCAATAGCCGGCCATCGCCTCATCGACGGAGTTGTCGACGATCTCCTGGACGAGGTGGTGGAGACCGCGTTCCGAGGTCGAACCGATGTACATGCCGGGTCGTTTCCGGACTGCCTCGAGACCCTCGAGTACAGTGATGTCGCCGGCATCATAATGAGGCTGATCCTCGGTCGTCATATGACTCCTTGTTCGGATGGTCGCTATCAGCTCCCCATTCTACCGCGCCCGACGCTGAAATGCCCGTAAGCGGCCTGTGAAGGCGTATTTCCCGAATTTTCGTGCCGCAGATGTACCCCCGGACAGGTGAGGGAGCGGCTATGGCCGTTTGAGGCCTTCTGTGTTCTTTCTGAAAATCCAGGGCGACTTCCCCGAATTTCGCCGAGGCGGCCCGGACCTCAGCCGAATGTGTCCCGGGGTCCACGGCCGGCCACAGATCGTCGGCCCCGCTTGAAGCTGCGCCCCTGCGGCCCCTTGATCTCGATCTCGGTGATCGTCGCCGAGCCGAGTCCTTCCTCGAGCTTGCGCAGGATCGTCGGTTTGAGCACTCGCAGCTGGGTCGCCCAGGTCGTCGAGTCCGCGGCGATGACGAGCAGCGGAGGAGAGAAGTCGACGGGCGTCGCATGCTGGGCCACCTGGGGCCCGACGAGATCCGGCCACCGGCCGAGGACCTTGCCGATGTCGAGTGAGGACGACCAGCCGCGGTCGGAGATGAGCGAACCGAGGACTGATGACACCGTCTTCGGGTCGCGGCAGTCTCTGCCCGATCCGGAGTAGACGACTTCTCCGCGCAGGCGGGAGCGTCGACGGCTGCGGACGAACTTCGCTTCGGTGACCTCCATGCGCCGCACTCGGTCGAGGGCTTCGAGGGAGGCGACGGGAGTAGAGAAGTCGCGGGCGATGCCGCTCATGATGCGCTGCTCTGCACGAGTCGGGACTCATCGATCCGAGTGCCTTCCAGACCATCGGGCAGATCGGAGTCGACAGCGGCGGTGATGAAGACCTGTTCGGCCGAGGCCACTCGTGAGGCCAGCCGCTGTCGCCGACCGGAGTCGAGTTCGGCGAAGACGTCGTCGAGGACGAGGATCGGCTGTTCGGCGGCGCTTCCGGCATCCGCGGAGAGCAGGTCCCAGCCGGCCAGCTGCATGGCCAGTGCCAGTGACCAGGTCTCTCCGTGTGAGGCGTAGCCCTTGGCCGGATGGTCTCCGACCATCAGAGAGAGGTCATCGCGTCCGGGTCCGTGCAGGGTCAGTCCACGCTCGATCTCCGTCGTGCGGCGGCGATCGAGGGCTGCGAGCAGCAGCTCCCTGCATTCGGCAGCGGATTCGGCCTGCGAGTAGTCGATGCGCGAGTCGTAGGCGATATGGGCGCCCTGCCGCTCGAGCCGTGCGTCGGCGGCGATATAGGCGAAGTTCGTCTGCAGCGGCTCGACGATGTCTGCGAGGATGCGCTGCCGACCGAAGACGAGCTCGGCTGCGGAGTCCGCGTAGGCCATGTTCCAGATGTCGAGAGTCGACTCGAGACCGGGATCGCGGTCGTCGCGGAGGCGTTTGAGCAGAGCGTTGCGTTGTTTGAGTGCACGCTCGAAGTCCGTGATGATCGAGGCGAAGCGGGGATTGCGCGCTACTACGAGGGTGTCGATCCAGGACCGGCGTTCGGCCGGTTCACCGCGCACCAGGCTGAGGTCCTCGGGAGCGAAGACGACGCAGGAGACGAGGCCGAGGATGTCCTTGAGCTTGACCGCGTTGCGATTCACCCGAGCGCGGTTGGCACCCTTGGCCTGGATGGTCACCTCGACGGTGGCGTGCCGCTGATCCCGGTTGACCAGAGCGGACACGGTCGCGGCCGGCCTGCCGTCGCGGACCAACGGGGCGTCGAAGGCGACCCGATGGGAGCGCTGATGAGCGAGGTACCCGATCGCCTCGACGATATTGGTCTTCCCGGTCCCGTTGTCGGCCACGAATGTGGTGACTCCGGGTGAGAACTCGAGGTCGAGTTCCGGATACGACCGATAGTCACGCAGGGAGAGTCGGGATATCCACATTCAGATGCGCGTGGGCATGAGCAGGTAGCGGTACGACTCGTCGGCGGAAGCGTCGAGTTCCTTCTGACCGGAGATGATGACCGGTTTCATCGGCTGAGTGAAGGAGAAGTTCACGTACGGGCTCTCGACCGCGGCGAGGCCCTCGGCGATGTAGTGCGGGTTGAAGCCGACGGTGATCTCTTCGCCCTGCAGGGTCGCTTCGACGGCTTCGGACGCCTGAGCGTCGTCGCCGGTTCCGGCGTGGAGTGTGAGCATGCCGTCGGTGACCTCGAAGCGCAGCGGGGTGTTGCGCTCGGCCACGAGCGAGACACGGCGCACGGCTTCACGCAGCACAGCGGTTTCGACGATGGCATGGATCGGCACCGAGTCCGGGAACAGCGACCGCACCTTCGGGTATTCGCCTTCGATGAGCAGCGACGTGGTGACTCGGCCGGCCGAGGTGAAGGAGATCAGGTCCTTGCCGGCATCGGTGCTCAGACCGATGGTGACATCGCCGCCGAGTGACTTCGAGACATCGGAGAGCGTGCGTCCGCGCAACAGGGCCACAGCAGAGACGTCGGGGCGTCCCGGGTTCCAGGTGAATTCGCGAACGGCCAGACGATAGCGGTCGGTGGCGAGCATTGTGACCTTCTCGCCTTCGATCTCGACCCGGACGCTGGTGAGGATCGGCAGGGTGTCGTCCTTCGAGGTCGCGATCGTGACCTGGGAGACGGCGTTCTGGAACTCACCAGCCGAAACGGTGCCGGAGTCGTCGGGGATCTGCGGCAATGCGGGGTATTCGCTCACGGGCATCGTCATCAGCGAGAAGCGTGAGGATCCGCAGGTGACGTCGACCTTCGCATCGATCTGTTCGAGGGTGACCTCTTGGTTCGGCAGCGCCTTGGAGATGTCGGCGAGCAGGCGACCGGAGACGAGGACGGTTCCGGCGGAGGCGACATCGGCGACGATCTCGACGCGTGAGGAGACTTCGTAGTCGAACACGGCCAGGCGCACTGTGCCACCGGTTTCGGCGGTGATGAGGATGCCGGTGAGGACCGGAGCGGAAGGACGGCTGGGCAGAGTCTTGGTCGCCCAGGCAACAGCGTCAGCGAGCACGTCGCGATTGACTTTGAACTTCAAGGGGGATGCTTCCGCGTTCACTTTACTCCTTCGGGGTGGCCACCCGACCTGCACTGGGCATCTGGCACAAGATTCCGGGTTGCGAGTCACAGGCTCGATACTGCTCGGAAAACTTTACACAGCCTATCCGATTTGTGCCCACCTCAGGAGTGCCGGGCGAAAAGGGTGATCAGAGTGCGGATCTCGCATTCGAGAATCATCCGAGACCCTATGTTCGAATAGTTTCGCTCGCTGGATCCGTGTCGAGCTCGCGGTCGCGAGCTCGATGTCGACCCACCGCAGCAGTCGGTGGCGGTCGCCCTCTTGAGAGTTGAATTCACTTGGTAGAAGTATCAGCACCTGTGGAGATTGTGGATAAGTGCTGCCTACCCCAGAGTAATCAAGGGTCTCAGTCGATCATGAGCTTGTGGATGCCATGTGCACCGCGACGGAAGCGTCGGTGGGCGCCTGGGTAAACACAAGCATGTAGTTCACATCTTTCCACTCGTGCAGCGGTTCTGTCCACCGCTCTGTCCCCAGCTGTGAGCAATTTTCCCCAGGGTTATCCACAGATGTGTATGGCGTCTTCTATAGGCGGTGCTGTTGTTTAATGCGGTTTGTGAGTTCGGTGACCTGTGTGTAGACGGCCCGTCGTTCGGCCATCTGAGTTCGAATCTTCTTGTTCGCGTGCATCACAGTGGTGTGATCGCGTCCACCGAATGCTTGGCCGATCTTCGGCAGGGAGAGATCGGTGAGCTCACGGCACAGGTACATGGCGATCTGTCTGGCCGTGGTCAGCGTCCGTGATCGGGAGGTTCCGCACAGGTCGTCGAGGGTGAGGCTGAAGTAGGCGGCCGTCTGGCCCATGATGTCTGCGGCCGAGACAGCGGGGGTGTCGTCGGGGGTGATGAAGTCCTTGAGGACGGTCTCGGCCAAGGAGACGTCGATCTGCTGATCGTTGAGGTTGGCGAAAGCGGTGACGCGGATGAGGGCGCCTTCGAGCTCCCGGATGTTCGAGGACACACGGGAGGCGATGTATTCGAGGACATCGTCGGGGACATCGAGCTGTTCGGCTGCGGCCTTGCGACGCAGAATCGCGAACCGGGTCTCCATATCCGGCGGCTGGACGTCGGTGAGCAGACCCCATTCGAACCTGGAGCGCAGCCGCTCCTCGAAGCCCTTGAGCATCTTCGGCGGCTGATCGGAGGTGATGACGACCTGTTTGGCCTCGTTGTGCAGGGCGTTGAAGGTATGGAAGAACTCCTCGACGGTCGCATCCTTGCCCTGCAGGAACTGGATGTCGTCGATCATGAGGATGTCGACTTCACGGTAGCGGCGCTGAAAGGCCGGACGCAGCGCGTTCGAGGTCTTCGACGAGCCGATCGTATTGATGAAGTCGTTGACGAACTCTTCGCTGGAGACGTACTTCACGCGGATCTCGGGGAACAGCTGCGTCGCGTAGTAGCCGATCGCATGGAGCAGATGGGTCTTGCCCAGTCCCGAGTCCCCATAGATGAACAGAGGGTTATAGGCCTTGGCCGGGGCCTCGGCGACGGCGAAGGCCGCGGCGTGGGCGAATCGGTTCGAGGCACCGATGACGAAGGTGTCGAAGGTGTACTTCGGGTTGAGCTGAGCGACACCGGGTGCATCGACAGGAGGGCCCATCGGGGCGGCGGTCGCCTCGGCGATCTTCATCTCACGGTCAGTCATCCCCGATTCGGCCGGAGACTGAGGCTGCTGCGGGGCCGACATCGGCATCGCGGGTGCCTGGGGGGCCGACGTCTGGGCATTCGGCATCTGCGCACTCTGAGGCTGCGCGGCCGGCTGCTGACTCTGCTGCGGTTGGGCGAACCCGGGCGCTGAATGCTCGGCGGGGCTCGGACGCACGGGTTCGGTCGCCTCGGCGGGGGCGGTTTCAGGCGATCCCGTCGCCGAGGTGGACGTGACCGGATCGATGGGAACCTGCGGTCCCGGGGTCGGCTCTCCGATGAGATCTTCGAAGCGGATCGGCACGTCGAGTTCGGGATCGACGACGAAGCCGAAGGTCACCTCGAAACCGAGGACCTTGGAGAATTCTCTGGTCAGCGGTCCGAGCAGTCGGGTCTCAATTGTGCGGCGCGTGTGTTCGTCGCGTACGGCGAGAAGGACGAGGGCATTGTCGACGAGGGCCTTGGGCACGGCGAGGGAGAGGAATCCCCTCTGGTGGGCCGTGAGTTCAGGGTCCTGATCCAGGGTAGAGACCACCGTGCGCCAGCGGCTGATGAGCTCATTCTTGGAATTCGACACCGTCACATTTCCTCAGCTTTCAAAAAGATTCGTTCTGGCGTGATCCACACCTGTGCATGACTTCCACATAGTTTTCCACAGAATGTGGACTCTTGCCGACTCTGCCCAGTGAATCTCCACACTGGTGGATAAGCTTGTGGAAAACTACATGGGTGTGACTTGTGGACGAACTCTGGTGACGGGGACGCGAACGGGGATGAATTCCGGACGAGCGTGACGTGAAACATGCGGATCCCGTTTGACCGCTCGGATGCCGCCTCGCTAAGATGGAGTGTCCTGTGTACCGGGCTTCATCCGATTATCCTGATTATCTTTTGGCTCTTATGCACAGGAGTGCTCGGCGGTCGAGACTCGCACCGCCGTTTTTTGTGAGAACGCACCGGCGTTCACCCGCAACCTAGAAATCGGAGACTGAAGTGAGCAAGCGTACATTCCAGCCCAATAACCGTAAGCGCGCCAAGAAGCACGGCTTCCGTCTGCGTATGCGCACCCGCGCGGGCCGCTCGATCCTGGCTGCACGTCGTCGCAAGGGACGTTCCGACATTTCGGCCTGAGCATGCTTGACGCGGCACATCGGATCCGCAGCGGCGAAGACTTCAGACGAATCTTCAGGGCCGGGGTCCGGGTGCGCTCAGAGCATCTCATGGCGCACAGCCTGAGAGACACCGATGATACCCACGCTGCGCGCGTGGGTTTCATCGTATCCAAGGCCGTCGGAAACGCAGTGGTGCGCAACCGCACCAAACGTCGCCTGCGGGAGATCATGCGGGCCCGCCTCGGTGACCTGAGAGCGGGAGACCTGTTCGTCATCCGAGCGCTGCCGCATGCCGGGCAGGCCGACTTCGCTGTTCTGTCAGCCGAGGTCGATGAACTGCTGGCCAAGGCAGAGAAGAAGCTGGAACGTCGTGGACGCCGAGCATGATCTGAGACATGTCTCCGAGGTGCCCCGCCGGCCCGTCGGATTCTGGCCCACACTGGGCTGGATCGTCCTGGTCGGTCCGAGGATGCCGTTCGTCTGGTTCATCCGGGCCTACCGAATCGTGATCTCACCTCTCTACGGCCAAGTCTGCCGCTACTACCCCAGCTGCTCCATGTACGGTCTCGAGGCTTTCGAGATACACGGAGTTCTCAAGGGCGTGGTGTTAACTGGGTGGCGCGTACTGCGTTGCAATCCGTGGTCGCACGGCGGTGTCGACCATGTGCCGGGCTCAGCGCGGGAGGCCAGGTCCAAGACTATCCACCGCGGTCAGGCACACAGCTGAACAGAACGAACTCGCAGCCCGCTTGCGGGCGCGAACAAGGGGACTGCCTCGGGGCACACGTCGTGTCGCGCAGACCTGTGAACAATGGCAAAATGAACTTCGCGCAAGAATCGGTGTAACGAGGAGAACTGAATGGACTGGATGGACAAGCTGCTCTACCCGCTGCAGTGGGTAGTTGCTTGGATCCTCGCGATCTTCCACGAGATCTTCACCGCGATCGGCCTGCCTGCCGACAGCGGTTGGACGTGGGTGCTCTCGATCGCCGGACTGACCGTGGTCATCCGCGCTCTCCTCATCCCTCTCTTCGTCTACCAGATCAAGTCGCAGCGCAAGATGCAGCTGCTGCAGCCGGAGATCCAGCGCCTGCAGGCGAAGTACAAGGGCAAGAAGGACCAGTACTCGCGCCAGGCAATGGCCGAAGAGCAGATGTCGCTGTTCCGCGACAACAAAACCAGCCCCTGGGCCTCGTGTCTGCCGCTGCTCGTGCAGATGCCGATCTTCTTCTCGCTCTTCCGCGTCATCCACAACATGCCGAAGGTCGCCGATGGCTCTGTCGGCGCGATCGGCGGTTTCACGCAGCAGCTGGCGATTCAGGCCGAGAACTCTTCGATCTTCGGCATCAGCCTTTCTGCGGTCTTCACCGACCCGGGCTTCGCAGTCAAGCTGCTCACCGGCGTCCTCATCGTCGTCATGGCCGCCACCATGTTCATCACGCAGAAGCAGATGATGGCGAAGAACATGTCGGAGTCGGCCATGGCCAACCCGATGATGCAGTCGCAGAAGATGCTGCTCTACGTGATGCCGCTCGTCTTCGGCATCGGCGGCATCTACTTCCCGCTCGGTGTCCTCATCTACTGGCTCGTCTCGAACACCTGGACGATGGCCCAGCAGCACATGGTCATCCGCAATATGCCCGCTCCCGGCTCGAAGGCCGAGAAGGAGATGCTTGAGCGCAAGGCTCGCAAGGGCAAGACCGTGAAGCAGGATGAGCTAAAGGGATCGACCGTCACCGAGGAGGCCCCGAAGAAGAGCGGCCAGCGGCAGCAGCCTGTGAGCAAGAACCGTAAGAAGAACAAGAAGCGCTGAGGACAGACATGACCGAAGAGAAGATCGACGAGACCTCCGAACAGACTTCGGAGGAGACCTCGACGAAGCCGAGCCGTGCCGAACTCCTCGAAGAAGAGGGCGAGATCGCCGCAGACTACCTCGAAGAGCTGCTGGATCTGGCCGATATCGACGGCGACATCGACATCGACGTCGCCGATGGCCGTGCCCAGCTGTCCATCGTCTGCGAAGACGACGAGGACTCGAACCTGGCCACTCTGGTCGGCCGTGAGGGACGCACCCTCGGGGCGCTGCAGGAACTCAGCCGTCTGGCTGTGCAGACGCAGACCGGTCAGCGTTCCTGGCTGATGCTCGATATCGACGGCTTCCGCAGCAGCCGTCGCGAAGAGCTCATCAGAACGGCCAAGCGTGCCATCGACGAAGTCAAGGACGGCGGCGACGAGTTCGCCTTCAAGCCGATGAACAGCTTCGAGCGCAAGATCATCCACGACCAGGCGGCCCGCGCCGGTCTGGTGTCGGAGTCCGACGGTGAGGGCGACGGTCGTCATGTCGTCATCCGGCTCGCCGATGACTGACCAGCCCGATAACGACGCCGAGCTCTCGAACGAGTCGACGACGGCGGAGATCGAAACGCCTCCGACCGGCACCGAAGAGTACTTCGGTGCGGCGTATCCTGCCGCGCAGCGGTACGCCGAGCATCTGGCCACGACCGGAATCGAGTGGGGCCTGATCGGTCCACGCGAAGTCGATCGTCTTTGGACCCGGCATATCCTCAACTGCGCCGTCGTCGCCGAGCACATCGATGAGAACGATGTCGTCGGGGATGTCGGCAGCGGGGCCGGCCTGCCCGGCATTCCGATCGCACTGATGCGCCCCGAGGCGAAGGTCGTCCTCATCGAGCCGATGGAGCGCCGCGTCGAATGGCTGGGCATGGTGGTCGATGATCTGGGACTGAGCAATGTGAGAATCGTCCGGGCACGCGTCGAGGAACTCGTCGACGAGGAGATGTTCACGGTCGTCACTGCACGGGCGGTCAAAGCGATGACGACTCTCATCGAATGGACCCGCGAGGTCATGAGCCCCGGAGGCCGGATGCTCGCGCTCAAGGGAGCCTCGGTCGAAGGTGAGCTGGTCAAGGCGAAGAAGCTGATCAAGCGATACCGACTGTCACAGCCGAAGGTCCATGTCGTCGATGGCGGCGGCCTCCTCGAAGTCCCGAGTCGTGTCGTCGAGATCGTCAAGAAATAGTACGAAGTAGAGTGGGTCTAGGCTGGACCAGAGCCTTGTGAAACCGATGGATGATGGAGTGCGCCCTATGCCGATCATGGATGAGTCGTCTCCCATTGGTGCCGCGATTGCACGGGACAACCGGCGTGCGGATCGACTGTCGCAGACAACCTTTCCACGGCCGGACTCGACCCGTATCTTCACGATCGCGAACCAGAAGGGTGGCGTCGGAAAGACCACGACGGCGGTGAACATCGCAGCCGCCCTGGCCAACCAGGGGCTCAACGTCCTGCTCGTTGACATCGATCCGCAGGGCAATGCGAGCACCGCCCTGGGCATCGACCACTATTCCGAGGTCACGAGCATCTACGACGTCCTCATCGACGATGTGCCGATGCGGGAGGCAGTGGCTCAGTGTCCTGACTTCGAAACGCTGAAGTGTGTGCCGGCCACCATCGATCTGGCCGGTGCGGAGATCGAGCTCGTATCCCTCGTTGCGCGGGAACAGCGACTCCAGCGTGCCTTGGGCATCTATCTCAGAGAAGAGGAGGCAGCCGGAGACCGCGTCGACTACATCATCATCGACTGCCCGCCCAGCCTGGGCCTGCTGACCGTCAACGCCTTCGTGGCCGCTCGCGAAGTCCTCATCCCGATCCAGTGCGAATACTATGCCCTCGAGGGGCTCAGTCAGCTGCTGAAGAACATTCAGCTCATTCAGAAGCATCTCAATCCCGAACTGGCGATTTCGACCATTCTGCTGACGATGTATGACGGACGCACGAATCTCAGCGCTCAGGTCGCCGAGGATGTGCGCACTCATTTCCCGGAACAGGTGCTGGGCACGGCGATTCCCCGATCGGTGAGGATCTCCGAAGCCCCGAGCTACGGGCAGACCGTGATCTCATATGACCCACACTCAAGCGGCGCCCTGTCGTATCGGGAAGCAGCTGAAGAAATTGCGAATCGAGGAGTAAGTCGTGGTTGAACGAAAGAAGAGAGGCCTGGGCCGCGGGCTCGGAGCATTGATCCCCGACGCGAACTCCAATGATCGTCCGGTTGATGTCTTCTTCTCCGGTGGCAACACGGAAGAGGGCAAGAGTGAGGGCGAGGCGAAGACCTCGCGTACCGCCCGTACCGACCCGGCTGCATCGATGCAGTCATCTCGGCGTCGGAAGCCGAAGGCGGCAGGTACGACGAAATCGACGACTACGGCATCCGAGAAGGCTGCAGAGGCGAACACCGCCGGTTCGAAGACTGCTGCGAAGACGACCCCATCGAAGTCGGCAACGTCGAAGGCAGGAACTTCCAACGCAAAGCAGTCCAAGGCGGCCGAGTCGAACTCGACATCCTCGAAGTCGGCAGCTTCCAAGTCCTCGGCTGCCCAGACATCTGCGTCAGACTCCTCGCGGCCGAAGACGACCGCGTCCAAGACCACGACCATCAAGCCGACGACATCCAAGACGGCGGCGTCCAAGACGACGACGTCGTCGAAGTCGTCGACGGCGAAGTCGGGTGCATCGAAGAATAAGGCCGGCTCTTCCACCGCCTCGTCCACTGCTGAGCAGACAGAGAAGGCCTCTGCAGCGACGAAGACCCGTACCCGGAAGACACCCCCGGCTCCAGCTTCAGACTCCGCGGTAGGCGGATCCGATGACAAGACGACTGCTTCTGCTTCATCTGCAGAATCCAAGGCCGGTCAAGCCGCCGCCGATGAGTCGGCTGACGTCACCGCAGATCAAGATGCAGACACGCAGGCGGCGGAGTCAGCATCGACCGCTTCGGCGACGAGATCGGCGGACGAAGAAGTTCATGAAACTCATCCGGGTGTGTACACCTCCTCCGATCGTCACGAGGACCACGACAAGGCGGAAGAACTCCGGGCCAAGGAAGAGAATGACACTACTGATGTAGTCTCGTTGACCTCGGTGGCCGAGGAAGACGAGGTCCAGACGGCGGCAACCTCGTCTGCTGCAAGTCAGACCTCCGCCGTTGCCGATTCCGCGGAAGAAGACCGGTCGTCCTCCGCAACTGACGACGCAAGCGACGATCACAAGTCGCAGGCCTCCGGCGATGGTGACCTCGAGGACTACGACGGCGTCGAGTCGATCCCAGACACAGAATTCGGGGAGATCGACGTCGACCTCATCGACGCGAACCCCAGGCAGCCTCGTACCGTCTTCGATGAAGACCTGCTCGCCGAGTTGGTCCACAGCATCCGTGAGATCGGTGTCCTTCAGCCCGTCGTGGTCAGGCAGAAGCCGAGCGACCGCTCCCGCTTCGAACTCATTATGGGTGAGCGGCGTCTCCGTGCCACGAAGGATGCCGGGCTATCCACGATTCCGGCGATCATTCGGTATGTCGAAGATACTGATCTTCTGCGGGATGCACTGTTGGAGAATCTCCACCGTGCGGAGCTCAATCCCCTTGAAGAGGCAGCGGCATATGGGCAGCTGCTCGAGGACTTCGGGTGCACGCAGGAAGAGCTGTCAGAGCGTATCGGCCGTTCTCGTCCCCAGATCTCCAACACCTTGCGGCTGCTTCGCCTTCCCCCTCTGGTGCAGCGCCGAGTTGCTGCCGGCGTCATCTCCGCCGGCCACGCTCGGGCCATTCTGGGATTGCGCGATCCTGAGCACATGGAAGTGCTTGCGCAGCGAATCGTTGCAGAAGGACTGTCTGTACGCGCTTCCGAAGAGGCCGTCGTCCTGCTCAACCGTGGGGATTCGATCAACGTTTCACGTGCAACAACGAAGGTGGCCCCGGAGTTCCTGGCTGTGGCGGAGCGATTGGGCGACCGGCTCGATACCAAAGTGAATATCTCCGTCGGTAAGAAGAAAGGTAAGCTCAGCGTGGAGTTCGCCAACCACGAGGATCTTGACCGTATCCTCAGCTTGCTGGGGATCTCGAATGAGGATGCACTCTGAGCAGATCGCAATAGAATACGAAGGGCCCCGCGATTTTCATCGCGGGGCCCAGCTGCATTCAGGGCGACTGGAAGCAGCCGTGTTCAGGACAAGGACTGTAGATAGGTCCGTAGGTATGTCAGCAGCCCGGATTTCACCGGTAGAGGCTCCTTTGGTTTCGGCTGTTCAGTCGGCGTTTCACGTGAAACGCGTTCGTAGGCTTCGGACAGTGCTCTTGGAAGAAGGCAGTGACTGCTTCCGCGAATGGGTCTACGACAACGCCTCCGCGTGATCGGCGGCTACAGATTGCTGATCAGCCCTTTGCCTTCTTGGAGTCTATTGATTACTTCAATCACCTTCTCGGCGATAGCTATAGATAGGTGGCCATTAAGTACCCATTCTTCGTGGAGCTGAAACCGACTGCTGGGGAGCTGACAAGCTACTATTGTGATTGCGTTTCACGTGAAACTAACGTGCTTCTTCGGTCGACAGGTACTATGTCGTTGCCGGTGCTCGTCTCTGCCTATTTGTCGTGCTCGTTTTCGGGTGGTGTTTCACGTGAAACCTCACGGCGAATTTAGATGGTGTTTAGGTCTCTGATCTTGCATCTGACGGTTGAATCACGGATACGCACCTGGCCCCGAATAGAGTTTATACAAAGCACTGGTGGCGGATTGGCACTTCGGATCAACGTAAACGCTTACAAACCCAGGCATCCCATTTCAGGGAGATGCTGGAAGTCAGAGAGTTCAGAATGGGCAGTATCCCGAGTGTTGCGGATACGATAGCGCTACGGGATGCTCGTTGGCCTCCTCGCACTGGGGTTAGGGCTGGCACCGAGATGATTGCATCAACCGGAATGACCGGTACACCGACGCTTGCGGACGCCTTAGCGCTGCAGACCATCGTATACCAGCTAAGTTCATTACAGGCCCCGTTTCACGTGAAACAATAGGGAATTGGCCGCGAGATTCTAGCTCTCAACTTTGAGCTCTGAACTCTGCGACGGTGGCAGGATCGACCCGACCGGCATTGGGCGATTCTCATTGGGCGTTATAGGCGAACAGATAGTTACTGCGTTCGGTCGATGGACTGGGGGTGTGTCTGAGCTACTCCGTACAACTTCCAGAACTGGCAGATGCTGATTGAGGTCCACGCCCTTCAGAAATACCCAGGATATTGGTTGTTTCACGTGAAACGCGTCCATTTGTACGTTGTCCAAGAGACAAAGCGCTGGGCGGCCCCGCGGAAGCTGGTATATTCGGCTTAACGCCCGCTATCCTCGGCCCATCCTGTTCGATGATCTATGAGGTTCTTTCGGATGACCCCAGTTGTGCCTAGATAGGCTCCTGTCACGGCACTCGGCCGACCACGGGGTCTGCTCAATTGTGGGTCGGTCGTTTGGTCCGGATCGGTCGGGTCGCCGTCAACGGTGATGTCTGCGGGCGGCTGACACTCTGCTGGTCTTCGGCTGTGCTGTACAGAACTCGCAGCCGCACCAATCCCCGTATCGAGATCTATTGGGACATCTCTATCTGAGGGGAACTATCGACGTCGGTTATGTAAGCGGGATCTAATGCTCGAACCTGGGTACGCTCGCCTAGCGTGACCATCCGGAGCTGCAGTTACGGACATGTGAACTGGCGTTTCACGTGAAACGACGGTGTCATCGCTTTGGAAAGCGGTTGTTTGCCTTTGGATCCTTGGCCGCCGGCGACGGTCGAACACCGTGTGAAGAGTACTCAGAAGACCGTTTCTAGCGTGTAACCTGTTTCCATTTGACGCCGGGTCTGTTCCACGTGAAACGTAACGCGAACGTTGGGTCAGAATTCGTCGCTTCTTTGCACCGGTCAGAGCAGCTTCTGGTTCCCAGACTGTGTAGTACCGATCTGCTGTGGTGGGAGCTCGTGGCTCACTATGAGGCTTATGCATTCGCGATGTGGGCTTATGCATTCGCGAGCGTTCCTCGACTTAAGGTAGCGAATCGGCGTCTGTTATGGCGTCTTACTAGGCATGACGGAGCACCATTAGCCGGGGTCCCTGTGGCGGGATTGTAGAATTCTAGTCTGAAGCCGTCCTCTAGCTTCACGTGAAACGCCATTCTGCGGTCGCAGACGACTTCAGGATGGCCGTATTCGAGAGAGCACCATTTCTCGCCGTTACGCACGGTTTGAGAAGCGCCATTTCAGCGGGAGGACAATGCTCGGTCATTCCGGGGGTTCTTAGAGTTCGTCAATTGGGCCGTTAATTGCCTAGAGCTCGGTAGGCCGGGACAAAACGGTATCAGGATTATGTTTCACGTGAAACGGCGATGTTTACCGCCGCGGGGTTTGAGTATCCTACCGATCTAGAGGCTCGAAACCCCAGGCACTCGAGGTTTCACGTGAAACATTGTGCCTGCGGGCAAGCTCCTGCACGTGCATTCAGACCGACAAGTAGAAGCTATCGTTTGGGGATGCTGGATCGAAATATGTTGCTTTCAAGAAGTCAACTCCTTAAAAGCTGAGCCTCGTTGGAAGATGACAGTGGGCGAAGAACGTTTCACATGAAACATCAGGACTCGTTACATGCTATCGGTCGCGATGCATCTACCATCTTCTAGTCGGCTTGGATATGCGCGCCTCTGCTTCACCCGCTCTACGACGAGGGAAAGGCATGACCACCGAGCACAATAGCCGTAGCTGTGGGTTCGGCGAGCGTCCTTCAGGCTGGCCCAGTCGATATTTAGAGGGAATCGGGTCGTAGCCAAAGCGAATCAAGATAACAATGCCGTGCTCCACTGACGGAGCACGGCATTGAGGCGCTATTTCAGACTAGTGGGGAAATCAGCTCAGAGCTTTGATGGCATCGAGACTGAGCGTGCCGGTCTGCGGATCTTTGTCTTCCAGGATGTAGACGCGTTGCAATGCGGCCGCGATGCCATCAGCGATTGAATCACGCACATGGGGATCTTGCAGGCTTTCCAGATCCTCTGGATTCGTCAGGTATCCGCTGACGACATGGACCTTGGGAGTCTTGAGACGTTTGAGTGACGACCACGTGCGAGCGTGTGTGCGACAGTCCAGCATCCCGGTGCGAGCGACGACTTCACCTTGAATGAGCTCCGCGAGCTTCTGTCCTGTCGGTGAGTTGAGATCTGACTGACGTTCGTGCCCGAAGAAGAAGGTTGCAATGCCGTTGGCGTCCTTGGATTTGCTGACGTCAGCGGTCACCGTTATGACAGCGGATGCCCCTAGCGAATCCGCCCGATTGACCTCAACCGCATCGCCTTCCAAGAGCAGCGCTCCGGCCCCGATGGCTTCCAACCGTCCTACAAGGCGGCTTGAAATATCGAGAGTGATCTGACGTTCGAGAGCTGACTGCTCATCAGTCATCGGCAGCGTCTGGAAATCTACAACTGTAGTTGCTGCCTCGATGACAAACGTCCGGCCGACCAACGAGGTTCCCGATGCTGCCACTCGTGCTCGCTCTTGGAGCGCAAAGAGATTGCCGGTGTCCTGATTGCGGTCGATCGCATCGAGCCCGCGCAGAGTCTGGGGTCCTGTCACTCCATCGACCTTCGTACCCAGACTCATCTGCAGTTCTTTGACAGCTGCCTCGGTGCGAGCAGCATACTCGGAATCGATGCGTCCCGGATAGAAGCCGAGACCGGCGAGCTTGGTCTGGAGGTTGACCACATCGTCGCCTGTAAGGACCCTGACGGGGTCGAATCGGAGTACCCGGTCGCCCAGCTGATATCGGGCCTGTTCGAGTTCTGAGAACGTCTCGGGGCCGAGCACACCGTCGCACAGGATTCCACGGTCTTGCTGGAACTGCCTGACACCCAGCTCGAAGGCGCGATCGAAATCCGCGGTCTCGGTATCGCCGACATTGAGTCCCAGCCGCGCCATCTGAGCCTTGATATTGGGCAGCATCTCAGAAATGTCGCCACGCGAATAGCGCGGTAGGTTCGTGTTCGTCAATGCGGTGCCAATCTTCGGTGATGCGGTTCGAGGGTCAGTGTCCAGTGGCGCTCAGATATGCCTAAGGCGCCCGTTGATAGTACAACAGGCGCCTTAGAACTCGATCAGATGAAGTCGGAGAGCTCATCCTCGAGAGCAGGCTTCGGACGCGCGCCGATGATGGTCTTGGCGACCTCGCCGTCCTTGAAGACGTAGAGTGCGGGAATCGAGGTGATTCCATAGGTGCTCGCGGTCTCGAGGTTCTCGTCGGTGTTGACCTTGACCACGTTGAGCTTGTCTCCGTGCTCTTCTGCGATCTGGTCAACGATCGGGCTGACCATACGGCAGGGGCCGCACCAAGGAGCCCAGAAATCGACGAGCACGGGCTTGTCGGACTTCAAGACGTTCTCTTCGAATGTTGCGTCAGTGACTTCTGTCGACATGAGTAACCTTCCTTCACAACGAATGTCTCTAGCAGAACAGTGGAGCTGGGTCTTTCATTCCCTTACCGACCCGCGCCTCCCGTCCAATGCGGGAGAACGGAGCCGGACACAGCAGAGTGGTGATCAGGAAGCGACGGTTGCTTCCGCCACGGCTGCTTCCACCAGGGCGGGCTTGGAAGCAGCGTCGAGATCACCGAGGTAGTGTTCGGCGTCGAGTGCCGCCGAACATCCCGAACCGGCGGCAGTGATCGCCTGTCGGTATACGGAGTCGATGACATCGCCGGCAGCGAAAACGCCTTCGACAGACGTCTTCGAGGTGCGACCATCGACGCTGAGATATCCATCGGCGCGCATCTCGAGCTGATCGGCGAAGAGGCTTGTTCGTGGATCAGAACCGATGGCCACGAACATTCCGGTCACGGGCAACTCTGAGGTCTCCCCGGTGACGGTGCTGCGGATGGTCAGGCCGGTGAGCGAGTCCTCACCATGGACTTCGGCGACTTCGGAGTCGAGGAGGAACTCGAGCTTCTCATCGGCGTTCGCACGATCCTGCAGGGCCTGCGAAGCACGCAGCTCCTGCCGACGGTGAACCAGGGTGACTTTGGACGCGAAACGGGTCAGGAAGGTCGCTTCCTCGAGAGCGGAGTCGCCTCCGCCGATGACAGCGATGTGCTGATCGCGGAAGAAGAATCCGTCACAGGTGGCACACCAGCTGACTCCGTGACCGGAGAGCTTCTTCTCATTGGGCAGTCCCAGCTCGCGGTAGGCCGAACCGGTTGCGAGGATCACAGCCTTGGCCGTGTAGCGCGCGCCCAGAGCGGTCTCGATCTCGTGGGCGCCGGGATTGAGCTTGAGAGTCTCGACATCGTCGTAGATGACCTCGGCACCGAACTTCTCAGCCTGTTCACGCATGCTCTCCATGAGCTCGGGTCCCTGAACGCCGGCGGGGAATCCGGGGAAGTTCTCGACATCGGTGGTGTTCATGAGCTCACCTCCGGCGGTCACCGAACCTGCGATGACGACCGGTGAGAGGTTCGCACGGGCCGCATAGACGGCTGCGGTGTAGCCGGCTGGACCCGATCCGATGATCACCAGTTGAGTATCAGTCATGTGAAAAGTTCCCTGCTTCTATCTGCTCTGCTCCTCGCGCCACGGACTGCCGCGCGAAATGACGTTCGTATCTATAACGGTACGGTGCCGAGGACTATTCCGCACCTGCATCTGGGCAGGCATCCTGCCCAGGTCGCTGCGGTGAGGCACCGGATGATGCCGGACGAGGGTGTGAAACCTGTCTGTGCGCTCAGGAGAACTTCACGGAGCTGATGGTGGCCTTATAGCCGCCGTCGGTCTGCGGCAGTTCAGTGATCCAGAGGATGAGCTTGTCGGTCTCGACCTTCTCGTCGAACTCCACGGTGACCGCGCCATCGGCATCGAAGACGCCTTCGCCGATCACCTTCGCATCTTCGGGATCGTCGCCGTCGCGGATTTCGAACTTGCCGCCAGAGTTCCCCGACGCCACCTTCACCTCGCTGATGGTGGTCTCATCCTCGAACTCGAAGAGCAGACCGACACCCGATTTGAGATTGCCGAAGCTCGCGGAGTTGTACCTGTCGGTGTTCCATGACCCCTCGGTCTTGGGAATCACGTTCTCGGTTTCACTGTCGTGTTCCTCTCCATCGCCCTCGGGGTCGAGAGATTCGACGGTATCGATCTTCGGCGGATCGGCCTTCGGAGTCTTCTTCTCTTCATCTTTCGTCGGCTGTTCGCTCGGCGCCGAGGTCTCTGTGACCGGGGTGGATTCCTCGTCCCCAGCGTTGAAGCCGATGATGACGATTCCGAGCACGATGGCGGCAACGACAGCAAGGCCGAGAACCAGCCACAGGAAGGGCTTCCGGGTGGCCGCTGGATCACGCTCGTCGGAACGGGAACCACCCGAACCGCTGCCTGCGCCGCCCGAAGCAGCGCTGGCCCCACCGGCGCCAGCACCTGAACCGGCATTCCCTGCCCCGGCCGAGGCACCAGCCGCTGCGGAACTCGCGCCCGTTGAGCCGCCGGATCTGTTGGAACCGGTGCCTGCCCCGGCCGAGCCGCCGGATCTGTTCGCATCGGCTTTCGCCCCCGGACCCGCTGCTGCGGCACCGGCCGCGGCAGCACCGGCAAAACCGGCGGCCCCCGCAGCTCCGGCTGCCTTCATTCGGTTCTGCGCAGACGATGCCTGGGCTGCACCGGTCGAATCGCTGTGCTGCTGGCGTGGTTTCCCGGCCTTGCGCTCGGCCGGCCGGACAGGTGAGGAGCTCGCGGCTGCCTCGGCGCCGCGCTCATCAGCGGCGCCGCGGTCACCAGTGGCGCTCTGATCATCAACGTCGCTGTGATCATCAACGGTGTCCGGTGACAGCCGACGCATCTCCTTCGGAGGCGCGGCAGCGCTGGCTTCCTGCTGACGGGCAGCCGAGCTCGCCTCGAAGGCGGCAAGACGCCTGCGCGCCTCGTCCTCCTTGGCCTTCGCGATCCGACGTTCGCGCTCATACTCACGTCGCTGATGCTCGCGCTGCTGTTCATGGGTTTCGAACATGCCGCCGAGGAACCAGGAACCGTCGTCCTCATCCTCGTCGTTGTCCATGATCACGCGAGTATCGTTCTCATCGCCTTCGTCTTCGGGGACGATCTCGAGTGCCTGAGTATCGGGATCCGAATCGTCATCCCGGCTCATGATCGGGCTCGTGAGGTTCTCGTCGTATTCGTGCTCTGCGTACTCCGAGTACTCCGAGTACGTCTGCTCCGGCTGCCATTCCTCCCAGTCCTGGGCGGCGCTGTCGAGCTGTTCCTTGGCGATGGGGAAGCTCGAGGCCTCCCGCATCTGCATCCGGTCGGCATATCGGCCCGTGGTATGTCCGACCACTCCGGCAGCCAGTCCCCGCGTCCCCGGACGCGTGATGCCGATGCGCACGAGAGCTGCCTGCACCTGATCTTCACTGGCACTGGCCGAACCGCCGGGGCCGGGGCCGATGGTCTTCGAACGGGATGCGGGAAGACTGGTGGCTTCGTCGAAGCTGCGGGGCGACTGCTCGAACAGGTGCTCGTTCTCCGCCACAGGAGCACGATTGACGTAGCGCAGCAGTTCGGGATCCCAGGTGTCGATGTAGCCGAGGACCTCGGCGACCGAACCCGGACCGGGATCCGAACCCGTGATGATTCCGCTGACGAAATCATCGAGTCTGTCCGGGACGTCGGGGTTGAGAGCCTGGGCCCGGGCTATCCGGGCATTCTCCTTCTCCGCAGGCGGAATGCCGTCGAAGGTCTCAGCTCCCGGCCAGAACCCGGTCAGAGCCGTGTAGAAGAGCTGGACGAGAGCCAGGGCGTCTCGGCGTGAAGCCTTCGTCGGCGTGTAGTCCTTCTGCTCGACGAGCCCGGTATCCAGCGCCAATGCCGCATCGATGCCGATGCCTGCGATGACCACCCCACCCTTCGAGGTCAGACCGACAACGCTCGGCCGCAGGAACATGTGGAACAGTCCCCGCCTGGCCGAGGTCACGAGCGCTGAACCGACCTCGCCGATGAGGGCGCACGCGGCGTCGACGGGCAGCGGCGAACGCGGCAGGATCTGGTTGAACGGCGTCACTGCGATGCGCTTGATGACGATGTAGTCCAGTCCATTGGAATGTCCGACGTCGAGCGTCGGGGCGATACGAGGGTCACCGAGGATCGATACGCGACGGGCGGCTTCGAGAACATCGTTGGAACCATCGGCATCAGCGACGAGGATGAGCACGGGTTCGTCGAGGATCGCATCGAGGCCAGTGCAGACGGCACCGACTTCAGGCTTCTCGGGCAGCCACCGACGGTCGACGGTCGATACGACATAACGGCCGGCCACCACCATGCCGGGTTCGATATCGATCAGGGCGACCACCTCCGGTGGGGATTGACAGGGCTCAGGCTGTTTTTCTTAGTTTTCCAGCTACTACGCCAATTATCGAATGCAACTCTCTGACTCTGAGCAAATAACAAGCTCCGATGAAGAACAGCAGCATCACGGTGCCGACGATGGCCGTGGAGGCGAAGGCCTGCCAGCGTCCTGCCAAGGCGAAGTCCGGGAAGAAGTAGAGCAGACCGAACCCTGCCCCACCGGCGATAATCGCCGCGAGGAGGAACTTCAGATGCGAAATGAGGATCTCACGCAGATCGATGGCGCCGAGGCGCTTCTTCAGGACCGCGAACGAGATGATCATCGCCATCAGATAGCCGAGGCTCATGATCAGACCGATGATCGCCACCGTCACCGACTTCGGGAAGATCGTCGCCGAGACCACCGCCAGGGACTGGAAGACGATCTGCGGCAGCTGGATGAGGAACGGAGTCTTGGCATCCTCATAGGCATAGAAGACCCGCTGCGCGAGATAGTTCGCGCTGAAGGGAATGAGACCGAAGACCATCGTGATGATGACGAGACCGATGGCTGTGGCCTGCTCCCGTCCCTCACCGGCGATGATCATCGCAACCGGGGTGGCGAGGACGATGAATGCGATGGTGGCGAAGGAATTGATGAAGCCGACCATTCGCACGCCCATGGAGAAATCGCTGACGACGGCCTCGGTGTCATTGTTCGCCGCATCCTTGGCCAAGGAGGTGAACAGGGCCGTGGCCAGAGAGACCGCGATAAGCGAATGCGGAAGCATGAACACGAGGTAGGCGGTCGTATATGCGGCGTTCGATGCGTTGCCGTCGCCGGGGATCGATGCACCCGAGGCGACACGGGAGATGACGAGGAAGCCGATCTGGCCGATGAGCATCGCGGAGAACGTCCAGAAAGCGACCTTGCCGGCCGAGCCGAGTCCGACCCCGCGGAACCCGAAGGTCGGCTTGAATTTGAAGCCGATCCGCTTGAGCGGCCAGATGAGGATGAGTGCCTGAGCTACGACACCGAGGGTTGCCGACCCGGCGATGAGGGCGATCTTGTCCGGAGTCCACGTGTCGAGTCCGTGCGGTGAGGCGTTGTTCGTGCCGAAGATGAGGATGAAGGCGGCGAGCCCGGCGATCGCCACGACGTTGTTGAGCACAGGTGCCCACATGTAGGGACCGAATGATGATTTCGCATTGAGCACTTGGCCGAGCAGCGTGTAGAGGCCGTAGAAGAACAGCTGCGGCAGACACCAGAAGGCGAAGGCGGTGGCCAGCGCCATCTGCTCATCGCTCCACCCCGATGAGTAGAGCCAGACGAGCAGCGGGGCCGCAGCGGTCGCGATGATGCTCACACCTGCAAGGAGCAGGAATGACAGCGTCAGCAGGCGGTTCGTGAAGTCCGTACCGCCGTCCTCACGCTTCGAGGCGCGGACGATCTGCGGGACGAGCACGGCATTGACCACACCGCCGGCCAGCAGCATGTAGAGGGTGTTGGGCACCTTGTTCGCGATATCGAAGGCATCGGCCTGGACTGCAGTCACACCGATCGCGGTGGCCAGCATCGAGGCCTTGACGAAGCCGAGCACACGCGATGTCATGGTGCCTGCGGTCATGATCGCCGAGGACCGGGCCAGGGATGAGAAGCTGGACAAGCGCTACCTCTTTTCGGGGTCGTCGGTCTTGGCGCGGGCCATCGCATCGGCCAGCTGCTGTTCGGGGATCTTCGGGCGTCCGCGTGCGATCGTCTTGACCAAGCCGATCACGAACACTGCGGCCAGGGCCAATCCGACCACAGCGGTGCCGATGTTCTCCCAATCAGCGCGGACCCGGACCATGAGCGATTCGTGTTTGGGCAGGGTCACCTCGTCGGCGGTGACCATTTCGATCGTCGTCGGCACATCGGCGTTGGCAAGGCCCTCGACGGGCACGTCCACGCGCATCGTCTCCGCGGCGGGCACCTTCACGGTCTCCGTCTCCTGCGCCCGCAGCTGCGGGGTCGCCGGTCTCATCCGGATCCGCAGAGTCGCCTCGGCGGGGGAATCGTTGACGATCGTGACCGGAATCGTCGTCTTCTCGCCGGTGACGAGGAGGACGGACGATCCCTTGCGCAGGTGCAGGCTGTCCATGAGCTTCTCGCTCTGTGTGCGGGCCTGGTCGGCGCAGATGTTCGCGTTCCGGCCCAGCGTCCAGGCCGCCGAGGTGCAGGTGAGCAGCTCGCGGTCGAGCCGGATATCGGCGCTGTCCGGGTCGCTGAAGACGCTGTTGAAGTCCTCTTGGTTCGCCCGGGTCTCGGCCAGGGATTCCACGGCCTTCTTCCGGATGTGCGGGGCGTCGGAATCCGTGCGCAGCAGTCCGCGCGCCTCGGAGGGTGAGTCGAGGATCTCGTCGGCGCCGGTGGGGGCGATCCACGGTGCCGAGCTCAGCTCCTCGACGGTCTGTTCCCAATTCGCCGAGGCGGCCGCCCGCGGGAGCGGAACGAACAGGCTGCGAGTGCGATAGGGAGCCTCGGATTGGATCACCGCGGACTCTGCGACGAGTTCGGACAGCGGCCCGGCAGGGTTCTCCTCAGCGATCACCTCGGCGCTCATATCCGTGAGCTTCGAATCGGAGATGAGAGTGTCGATCGTCGACTCCCCGTCATCGGTGATCGTCGTGTGCGAATGCGCGTCATCGTGGATGCCGGTGATCGAGGGCTGCTGGCCATCGCTGACGATCGCGGTGGAATTGCCGGACTTCTTCAGCGCACGCAGCCCGTTCTTCGTCGCACTTCCGGCCACCGGCCAAGCGATATCCGTCCGAGCATCAGGGAAGACGTCCTTGACCACCTCACGCTGCTTCTGAGCGAAGGTGCTCAACCGGTCGATCTTCGTTCCGCGCAGAGCACTGAGGTCGGGATCGCCGTAGGGCAGAGCGACGATCGTATGCTTCTGCGCCGCTCCCACGAAGTCCTGATACCAGGAGTCGAGGCGTCTGCGCTGGTCTTCGGCGGCTTCGAGCTCGGCGGCGCTGGAATCGGCCTCATCGTTCTCGGGCGCCCCGACCGGCGGTGACTGAGTCTCTTCACCCTTCTCATCGCCGGGCTCTTCGGTCTCCTCCGGGGCGTCGGCGGGGGGCGGTTCGGCGATCGCGGCTTCGAAGGAGGCGATGATTCGCGGGTCGATCGCCAAAGCGAGCTCTTTGTGTCGAAGCAGCTTCGCGATCGTATCCAGCGAGCCGCCTTCGGCGATGGCTGCATCGAGCCGGTCGGAAGGAATGAGCCCGCCCTCGGAATGACCGGGCAGGGTGACGGGAGCGAGCAGACTGATCTTCGTCTGATCGAACTCCGGGTCCGGGTACCACGTGGTGAAGCCGAGAGCAGAGGCACGCAGACCGGTGTCATCGCCGATCTGGACCGCCAATCCCCGTGGGCCCCAGGAACTCACGGGTGAGGACGTGCTCAGGTCGAGGTCGTCGGCAGGCACACGGAAGGTGAACTCCGCGGTGGCCCCGGGATCGATGGTGTCATCGAAGGAGGTGTCGAGGGTGGTTCCCGATGAGTCGCCGGAATCGTCGTCCTTGTCCTTCTTCGCCTTCTCTCTGGCTTCGGTCCCATCGTGTTCGAGGTCGGCGACGGTGCGGTGCTGGGCCTGTCCCTGCTTCCAGGAACTCAGGCGGGATTCGGAATCGAGTTTGCGGGTCGACATCTGCAGACTCAGGCTCGGCTTCTCGATCGCCTTCTTCGTCGTGTTCGAGATCTTTCCGCGCACGGTAAGTGTGCCTTTGTCATCGATCCAGGGAGTCACCTCGTCGAGGGTGATCGAGACCTCGTCCTTGTCCGCATCGGTGCTGGCGGCGGCGGGGGCGGCCGTCAGCAGCGGGTATGCGAAAACCGGCCCTGCGAGCAGCAGGAGCGTGCTCAGCAGGGCGGTGAGGAATCGCAGTCGGCGGATGGGAATGGGTTTCACTGCTCCAGTCGGGACACCATCGGTCGGGCGGCGGCGACGATTCGGCGCTCATTGGCGAACGAGAGTCGCGAACGCAGGTCATTGAAGGGCACCCACGCCGCATCGATCGCTTCTTGGTCAGGATCATTATCCACGGTCAGAGTCCCCGACTGTGCACGCAGCAGGAAATGGTGGACGAGTTTGTGGATCCGGATTCCGGTCACGGTGAACCAGTAGTCGACGGTTCCCAGCGGGCAGATGATCTGCCCCGCGATCCCGGTCTCCTCTTCGACCTCACGGCGGGCCGCCTCGGCGGGGGTCTCCGTTCCTTCGAGATGCCCCTTCGGAAGGCACCATTCGATCCGACCGGCGCGATTGATGCGGGCGATGACGGCCACAGCCAGCAACGGATGGGAGAAGTCGACAACGATGCCACCGGCGGAGATCTCCTCCACTGTGGTGCGGCGGGACGTGCGGGGTCCCGGCTTGGGCATCGGTGTGGTCATTCTCCTACCTTAGTAGGCGAAGCTTGGAAGTTTCGTGTCATCGGCTCCCGGTAGGCTTATGGAGACCGGAACTCGCGCCCTGACGCGGGAGGCGAGTTCCCCTGGGTAAGAGCAGAAATCACAGAATCGAAGGAGCTCGGTGGATCCGCAGACCGCGCACAACCGACTGCACGACAAGCTCGATGAGCTCGAGCACATCCTCGGCCCGCTGGGTCAGAGGTTCTCCTCAGCCGGTTTCGAACTCGCCCTGGTCGGCGGTTCCGTCCGTGATGCGCTGCTCGGCCGCCCTATGCCCGACCTCGACTTCACCACCGATGCCCACCCCGACGCCATCCTCGGACTGATCGCCGACTGGGTCGACACGCACTGGGACATCGGACGCGAATTCGGCACCATCGGGGCCGTGAAGTCCGGCGTGCAGATCGAGATCACGACCTACCGAGCCGAAGCCTATGAAGAGGACTCGCGCAAACCGATGGTTGCCTTCGGCACGGACCTCGACGCCGACCTCGTCCGCCGTGATTTCACGATCGGGGCGATGGCGATCCGTCTGCCCTCGAAGACCTTCGTCGATCCGCATCAGGGTTTCGACGACCTCATCGCCGGACGCATCCGCACCCCAGGCAGAGCCGCGGACTCGTTCTCCGATGATCCGCTGCGGATGATGCGCGCAGCTCGGTTCACTTCCCAGCTCGGGCTCGATCCCGTCGCCGAGGTGGAAGAGGCGATGACGGCGATGGCCGATCGGATCGAGATCATCTCCGCCGAACGCGTCCAGGTCGAACTCGTCAAACTCATCACCGGCATCGATCCCGTCGCCGGAATCGACCTGCTGGTGCGCACCGGCATCGCCGACCATGTTCTGCCCGAGGTGTCCGGACTCCAGCTCGAGACGGACGAGCATCATCGGCACAAGGACGTCTACCAGCATTCTCTGACCGTGCTGCGTCAGGCCGTCGAACTCGAGAGCGGGTATGCCGCGGCTCAGGAGGAAGCCGGAATGGCCGACGACGACCCGCAGCGCCTGCGCGTGCCGGACTTCGTCGTCCGTTTCGCGGCGCTGATGCATGATGTCGGCAAACCCGCCACTCGCCGATTCCAGCCCGGTGGCGCAGTGACCTTCTACCACCACGATGCGGTGGGTGCGAAGCTCACCGCCAAGCGGATGAAGGCGCTGCGCTTCGACAAGGACACGACGAAGGCGGTCGGCCGCCTCGTCGAACTGCATCTGCGCTTCTACGGCTACGGCGATGCCGGGTGGACGGATTCTGCGGTGCGTCGCTATGTCACGGACGCCGGACGGCTGCTCTCGCGTCTGCACATCCTCACGCGCGCCGATGTGACCACTCGCAACAGACGCAAAGCCGACCGGCTGGCGTTCGCCTATGACGACTTGGAAGCGCGCATCGAGGCCCTGGCGAAGCAGGAGGAACTCGATTCGATCCGTCCGGATCTCGACGGTCGGCAGATCATGGCGATCCTCGATATCGAACCATCGCCGCTGGTGGGCAAGGCGTACAAACATCTGCTCGAGCTGCGGATGGAGCACGGGCCTCTTGGACGGGAGCGCGCCGAAGCGGAACTGCGCTCCTGGTGGGAGACCCACGGTCAGTGACCGACCCCGCTTAACCACCGAACGATCAGTGCTGATAGCTTCGTAATCGTTTAGATTTGTGTTTGACGTCACAGGCTGTGACGGTGGCGAGAGGTGAGGAGACCACAATGACAGTGACCGAGGAATTCCGCGCGGCCCGCGATAAGCTGATCGAACTCCGCAGCGACTACGAGGCCGCCCGCGAACAGTTCGAATGGCCGCGTCTCACACACTTCAACTTCGCACTCGACTGGTTCGACAAGATCGCCGAGAACAACGACAAGCCGGCTCTGTGGATCGTCGAACAGGACGGTTCCGAGGGCAAGTGGAGCTTCGCGGAGCTCTCCGCCCGTTCGAACCAGGTGGCGAACCATTTCCGCCGGGCCGGGATCAAGCGCGGGGACCATGTCATGGTCATGCTCAACAACCAGGTCGAGCTGTGGGAGACGATGCTCGCCGGCATCAAGCTCGGTGCCGTGCTCATGCCCGCAACCACGCAGCTGGGCCCCATCGACCTCACCGACCGTGCCGAGCGTGGGCACGCCGAGTTCGTCGTCGCCGGCGTCGAGGATGCCGCGAAGTTCGATGACGTCGAGGTCGATGTCGTCCGCATCGTCGTCGGCGGGGAGCCCACCCGCCAGCAGGACTACAGCTACTCCGACGCCGATGATGAGAGCACCGAATTCGACCCGCAGGGCACGTCGCGCGCCGATGATCTGATGCTGCTCTACTTCACTTCGGGCACCACCTCGAAGGCGAAGATGGTCGCCCACACCCATGTCTCCTACCCTGTCGGCCATCTCTCGACGATGTACTGGATGGGGCTGACACCCGGCGACGTCCACCTCAACGTCGCCTCGCCCGGTTGGGCCAAGCACGCTTGGTCGAACATCTTCACCCCGTGGATCGCCGAAGCCTGCGTCTTCCTCTACAACTACTCGCGCTTCGACGCCAACGCCCTGATGGAGACCATGGATCGAGTGGGAGTGACGAGCTTCTGCGCCCCGCCGACCGTATGGCGCATGCTCATCCAGGCCGACCTGGGCCACCTGAAGAATCCCCCGACGAAGGCCCTCGGCGCCGGTGAACCGCTCAATCCCGAGATCATCGACCGCGTTCACAGCGAATGGGGTGTGCTCATCCGCGACGGCTTCGGCCAGACCGAGTCGACCCTCCAGATCGGCAACTCACCTGATCAGGAGCTCAAGTACGGTTCGATGGGCAAGGCGCTGCCCGGATTCGACGTCGTCCTCATCGACCCGGCGACCGGTGAGGAGGGCAACGAGGGCGAGATCTGCCTGCGCCTCGATCCTCGTCCCATCGGCCTGACCACCGGCTACTGGAGCAACGCGGAGAAGACCGCAGAGGCCTTCGAAGGCGGTGTCTACCACACCGGTGACGTGGCCTCTCGTGATGAGGACGGATACATCACCTATGTCGGTCGCGCCGACGATGTGTTCAAGGCCAGCGACTACCGACTCTCCCCCTTCGAACTCGAAAGCGTGCTCATCGAACACGAGGCCGTCGCCGAGGCGGCCGTTGTGCCCTCGCCGGATCCTGTGCGACTGGCTGTGCCCAAGGCCTACGTCGTCGTGTCGAGCAGGTTCGAGGCCGATGCCGAGACCGCGCGTTCGATCCTCGCCTACTGCCGGGAGCACCTGGCACCGTACAAGCGCATCCGCCGGCTCGAGTTCGCCGAGCTGCCGAAGACGATCTCCGGAAAGATCCGTCGTGTCGAGCTGCGGGCCCGCGAAGACCAGCTGCACCCATTCAGCGGCGAACCCGCCGTCGAGGGCAACGAGTACGCCGATACGGACTTCGATCTCAAGAGCTGAGGGTGCAGCGGCGCTCGTTCAAGCGGGCTCCCGCTTTTCGACCGTTACCCGGGCCGAAAAGTGGGCTCCCGCTTGACTGAGGCCCGGACTGGTAGTGGGAGCCGAAAAGTGAGCTCCCACTTGATCGGGGCGCGGACTGGCGGTTCATGGGGTCAGCAGCTGAATGTGAGCAAACACGCACCCGTCATGGTTGATTCTTCGCCCGTGAATTAAAATGCCTGGTGAGACGCCGAATTCCAGGTTACTCACAGAACTGTTCGGTAACCCCGTGCCTCTGCAGCGTGTCAGGCTCAGCACTTTTTCACCCTCTACTAAAGAAGGCGTGCGAGACTGATTGGCGTCTTTGACCTTTTTCGGACCTCGTCGCCACGCATCGCGGCAGGCTGACTGACCTGGAGGACCTTGGGTGGCTAAGGGACAACACACAGCCAAAAATATCGGCAGGAATACGAAGAACCTGCTCAACTACCCCAGAGCGGGTGTGAGCGGATGGACCCGTTTCCTGCCGAGCATCCGCGTGCTCGTCGTCGGCGGGCTCAGCCTCGTCATCGCCCTGTGCGTGGCGTTCGCCGTCGGGTATGCCGCCACCGACATCCCTGAGCCGAACCTCGAGGCGACCGGTCAGACCTCGACGATCTACTACAGCGATGGCAAGACGCCCATCGGTCAATACAAGGTCGAGGACCGCAAGTCCGTGGAGATCGATGAGATCTCCGAACCGATGCAGAAGGCCGCGATCGCCGCCGAGGACACCTCCTTCTATGAGAACCGCGGCATCTCGATCAAGGGTCTCTCCCGCGCCGTCGTCGGCGTGGCTACGAACAAGTACGCGGGTGGCGGTTCGACGATCACCCAGCAGTACGTGAAGAACTTCTACCTCACGAACGAGCACTCGCTTGATCGCAAGGTCAAGGAGATGTTCATCTCGCTCAAGATCGACCAGCAGCAGTCGAAGGACGAGATCCTCGCAAACTACCTCAACACCATCTACCTCGGCCGTCGCTCCTACGGCGTCGAGGTGGCAGCACAGAACTACTTCGACAAGCCGGCCTCGGAACTCAATGTCAGCGAGTCCGCTCTGCTGGCCGCGATGATCCAGCGCCCCGGTGCCGCCGACCCCTCGGACAACCCCGAGGCCTATGAAGACCGCTTCAACTATGTGGTCAAGAATATGGTCGACGAAGGCTTCCTCACCGAGGAGCAGGCCGCAAAGGTCGAGCTGCCGGACGTGAGGAAGCAGAATAAGGAGTCCTCACTGTCGGGTCAGAAGGGCTACATGTGGGACTTCGTCCGCCGTGAGGCGTTGAAGAAGCTCGACATCGACGAAGCACAGCTCGATCGCGGCGGATACAACATCGTCACCACCTTCGACAAGGATCGGATGAAGGCCGCCGAGCAGGCCATCAAGACGCTCCCGCAGGACCAGCCCGAAGGCATGCAGGCCGGACTCGTCTCGATCGACCCGGACGACGGCGGTATCGAAGCCTTCTACGGCGGCAAGAACTATCTCGACCAGGCGTTCAACGCCTCGACACAGAGCCATGTGCAGGCGGGTTCGACGTTCAAGCCCTTCGCCCTCGTCGCAGGGCTCGAGAACGGTGTGCGGCTGACTGACACGTATCCCGGATCCAGCCCGACCTCGATCGACAACAACGGCAAGCCGTGGCTGGTGAACAACTTCGGCGGCTCGAGCTACGGACCGGTGAGCCTGCTCAAGGCGACGCAGTCCTCGATCAACACCGCCTATGCCGCGCTCAATGTGCAGGTGGGTACGGACAAGACGATCGACGCTGCCACTCGAGCGGGAGTCGGTCCTGCTTGCACCGAAAAGGAGGTGAAGGCAGGCAACACCGGCGGCTGCACACTAGACATGGATGCGGCGAATCCGTCCACCGTGCTCGGTACCCCGAGTGTCAAGCCCCTCGATATGGCCTCGGCATATGCGACCTTCGCAGCCAATGGTGTTCACCACGAGACCCACTCGATCAAGAAGGTCACGAAGGGTGCCGAGGACAAGGAAGTGTACAAGGGCGAGACCAAGGGCAAGCGCGTCTTCGACAAGGCTGTTGGTGCCGAGACCTCGTACGCTCTGAGTCAGGTGGTCAACGGCGGTTCGGGCAGCTACGCCCAGAACCTCGGCCGGCCAGCTGCCGGCAAGACCGGTACGACGACGGGCAATACTGCGGCCTGGTTCTCCGGCTACACCCCGAATCTCGCGACCTCGGTCGTGCTCTACCGTGAGGTCGACGGCAAGCAGATGTCGATAGGTGCCTACGGCGGTCGCGGTGAGGTCACCGGTGGATCGTTCCCGGTCCAGGTGTGGACCGACTACATGCAGAAGGCTCTCCAGGGTGAGAAGGTCGAACAGTTCCCGGCCCGCGGTGAACTGCCCGAAAAGCCTAAGCCGAAGAACACGAATGAGCCGGCCGCTCCGAAGCCCGAACCCAAGGCGCCGTCGGGCAGCAACGACGGCAGCGACGGCGGTTCCGGCAGCTCCGATGGCTCCGGAGGCTCCGATGAGGACTCGGATGCCGATAAGAACAAGGACGAGGACAAGAACACGGACTCCGATTCCAAGGACGACAACGGCAACGACGACTCGAAGGACGAGGACGGCCGCGAGGACAACAGTTCCTCGAACGACGAGGGCGATGAAGGGTCTGATAACGGGTCCGGCAGCGACAATAATGGTTCCGAGAATTCTGATCCAGACGGTAATGACGGCGAGGGAGGCTCCGAGGACAACAACGAGCCTCCAGACGAGGGGCCGTCGGGCGGGCTACCCATTGAGCCGCCGAAGTCCCCGGGAGGCAATGACTAGTAACCTCGAGTAATGCCCTCGAAGCCCAGCACCCGGATCGCCGAGCCTCTGCTCGGCGGTCCGGTCGGCATTCACCTCGGTGTTGCCGGTCGGCGGTTCCGCAGCTCCCAGGCCTATGTGCTGGCTGCAGTCCTCGGCGTCACCACCTTCCTCGCCCTGGCTCTGCAGGGTCCGTGCCTGAGCTCGGGATACGAACAGCCGGCCGCCTCGGCGAGGATGTGTGCAGGGCCCCTGTCCACGGCCTTCGTCGGTGAGGTCAACCCCGAGGTGCTCGGACGCGCCCACGGCGGGGCGGCGGCACTGGCGCCTCTCGAAGCCCGCCTGGCCGGCCTGTTCCACCTGTTCACGAACGACGTCTCCCTGTTCATGGTCGTCGTGCTCCTGCTCAACACCGCAGGGATCGCGGCCCTCGGTGCGGGACTCCTCGTCCTCGCCCGCCACAGGGGGTGGCTGGTCGCGGTCTTCGCCTCCCCGCTCATCCTCTTCACTCTCGGATCGACTCTCGATCCGCTCGCCTTGGCGCTGGCCGTGTGGGCGACGGTCCTCTTCTTCAGGCCCCCACCGCTGCGCCCGCGAGGCTGGCTGGCCGGAGTGCTGCTGGGCATCGCAGCGTTCATCAACCCGCTCGCCCTCCTCGTTCTCCTGGCCCTGACCCTGGCCGGGCCGAATCCGGCGCGGGGACTGAAGCCGCGGAATCCGCGGATGATGCTCGCCGCGGCCACGATCACCTCGGCGCTGCTGCTCGTCCTCGACCCGACCGCGATCGACCGGATCATCCACTGGTATTCCGATGCCGTCGACGGCGGATCCTTCGCCTCGATCCTGCTCATGGCCGAACTCGGCGACGTCTCCGTCTGGGCGCCGCTGTGGATCATCGCCAGCGGCGGAGTCATCCTCGCCGTCGCCATCAGCCTCTACATGGTCCGACGCACAGGCCTTGACCCGGCGGCGGCAGCCTGCCTGCTCATCGGGGGCTGTCTGCTGCTCGCACCGGGACTCATGCCCTGGGACAGCCTGTGGCTGCTGCCCTTCATCGCGCTGTCCATCCGCCGCTGGTGGGTTCTCATCGTCTGGACCCTCGCCGAGGCGGTCTTCGCCATCGCCGTCCAACTCGGCGATGTCTCCGGCTTCGAGGCGGACAAGGGACTCGACTCCACCTTCGTCGCCCTGTTCACCCTGCTGCGGCTCCTCGCGCTCGTCCTCGTCGTGATCATGGCCGGGGAGAATCTCTACCGGCGACGGATCCGCGGTGGCACGGTCACGGCAGGGCCGCCTCGGCGAGGGGAAGAACCCGGGGCCACGCCTGCGGACGCTTCCGATGGAGCGGACGGGGATCATCACGATGGGAAGCGTAAGGAAGAGCACGAATCCGGACATGACAGCCTGCGCACCAGTCGATTAGACTAGTGAGGTCTGTTCCCATTTCGTGACCAGCACGGGATCGGGGACGGACAGGCATATACCCTCCTGCCATGGACCGACCATGGCCGCAAAGACCAGAGGAGGTGGGTGACATATGCGCAAGTACGAGCTCATGCTCATTCTTGATAACGACCTCGAAGAGCGGACGCTGGCTGACACCGTGAACAACCTGATCAAGGTTGTTCCGGCTGAGAACGGCACCGTCGACAACGTGGACATCTGGGGACGTCGTCGCTTCGCGTACGAGATCCAGAAGAAGTCCGAGGGCTACTACGTCGTGGTCGATTTCCACGCCGAGCCTGCAACGACCAAGGAACTCGATCGTCAGCTCGGACTCAACGAGTCCGTTCTGCGCACGAAGATCCTCCGCCCGGACGCCAAGTAAGGCGACTCAGCTACCTCGCTTCAAGGAGATTCAATGGCAGGCGAAACAGTCATCACGGTCGTCGGGAACCTCACCAGCGATCCCGAGCTGCGCTTCACACCTAACGGTGCGGCTGTCGCAAACTTCACCGTGGCCTCGACGCCGCGCATCTTCGACCGTCAGGCCAACGAGTTCAAGGACGGGGAGACTCTCTTCCTGCGCTGCTCGGTGTGGCGTGAAATGGGAGAGAACGTCGCCGAATCTCTGCAGCGCGGTACACGGGTCGTCGTTCAGGGCCGACTGAAGTCCCGGTCCTTCGAAACCAAGGAAGGCGAGAAGCGCACGGTCATGGAGCTGGACGTCGACGAAGTCGGCCCCAGCCTGCGACGCGCCACCGCCCAGGTGACGAAGAACAACCCCAGCGGCGGAGGAAACTTCGGCGGCGGCGGTGGCGGCTTCGGTGGAGGCGGCCAGGGCGGAGGCGGCCAGCAGGGCGGCTTCGGCAACCAGCAGTCCTCCGGATGGGGAAACAACCCCCAGCAGGGCGGCCAGCAGGGTGGGCAGCGCCAGGGCTACGGCCAGGGCAGCAACGGTCCCGCCAACGACCCGTGGGCATCATCGAACCCGCAGAGCGGCAACGGCGGCTGGGGCAACCCCGGCGCCGACGAACCCCCGTTCTGATCCACGTCTGAAGACATTTCGAGACATTCGTTAACAGGAGATACTCATGGCAAAGCCAGAGATCCGGAAGCCTATCAAGAAGAAGGCTAATCCGCTCAAGAAGGGCGAAGCGGCGAACATCCACTACAAGGACACCGCTACGCTCCGTAAGTTCATTTCCGACCGCGGCAAGATCCGTGCACGTCGCGTCACCGGTGTGACCGTGCAGGAACAGCGCGTCATCGCAAAGGCTGTCAAGAACGCCCGCGAGATGGCACTTCTGCCCTACTCGAGCTCAGCTCGCTGATCGGAGGGAGACAGATATGCCTAACCGCAAAGTGATTCTGAACCAGGAAGTCGACGGCCTCGGTGCCGCCGGCGATGTCGTCGAGGTTCGTGCCGGATACGCACGCAACCTGCTTCTGCCTCGTGGCTGGGCTTCGGCCTGGTCCGCCGGCGCTGAGAAGCACATCGAGTCTCTGCGCAAGGCCCGCCGGGCCAAGCAGATCGCCGATCACGACGAAGCCATCAAGGTCAAGGGCGAACTCGAGTCGACCACGGCTCGCATCGACATGAAGGCCGGCAAGAACGGTCGCCTCTTCGGCGCCGTCACCCCTGCCCTCGTGGCCGAGGCCCTGCAGACCGCGACCGGACGCGACTTCGATCGCCGTCAGATCGCGCTGACCGGTCACGTCAAGACCCCCGGCAGCTACAACGCTGTTGTGCGCGTCGGCGACGAGATCACCGCGAAGATCAAGTTCGAGGTCATCGGCAAGGCCTGATCCAGGCCCTGTCCGGATGATCCGGACGTGGTGAGTCGGTCTCGGGTTCTGCCCCGATCCTTCGGGATCGCTGATCGACACCACCACACCACCGCCGAGGCGGCACCTGAGTCCAGGTGCCGCCTCGGCGTTTTTCGTGGGATGGGCTGGATTGGGCGCGCAACCGATCGTGCCCGCACCAGACGGTGCCCGCACCAGACGGCACCTGAAGTCGACGGTGCCCGCAACCGACGGTGGAGGATCCCTACGCGTTTTTGACACGACGTTGTGATGCTCTCAGATCATCGCGAGGGCGACATCTCCTCTCGTTGCATCGGTGGAGTGTGCCGGTACCGGTGAGGGATGCCCAGGAGTCCGGGCGATTCGGACCAGTCAGCTGTCGGCCGGGTAGGTGAGGATGCCGACCGCCGAGTTGGCGGCACCGGGGACTCGTTCGGTGTCGAGGCGGGCACCTTCGCTCATTTTCGCCGCATCGACATGCCCTTCGCCGAGGATGTGTGCGACGGGGAGGTCTCGGGCGAGCAGCTGATCGGCGATGATCCTGCGATGGCAGCGCCACCACACGGCTTCTGAGCACATGAGCGCACAACGCCTGCCGTCGCTCCAGCCGATGAGGGTCTCGAGGTCGGTGCGGAACTCCTCGGAGAGGCAGTGGTCGGCGTAGTTGTGGAAGCTTCTGTTCTGCCACCAAGCGTTGACGTCGAAGGGCACCGTGCGGCTGACCGGTCGCCGGCCTGTCAGTCCCTCGAGGCGCCGCAGCTCGATCCCCACCTCGGCGAGGTCGGTCTCAAGGGTGTCGGCGTTGAACTGGGGATTCCGGTTCGATCCTGGGAGTTTGCGGACGTCGACGACCACCTCGGTGCCGGTGTTCGTGAGGAGTCCGATGAACTCGTTCAGTTCACGATTCGAATGCCCGACGGTCAGCAGGTGCGGCAGGTTCTTCGTGTCTTCCGATTCCGTGTCGGTCCAGGCCTTCGGAGCGATGTCCGTCTTCCGCCTCGACGAACTGACCTGTTCCGTCATTCGTCGTCGACGAGGTGGAGGGCGCTGCCTTTGTGAGCGGCGATGTGATCGGTCTTGTCGCTCTTGATCTCGTACTGCGGTTCATCGTCCGAGGCGCGGCGGTTATGGCCCTTGTACTCGAAGTCCGAGGTGTGGACTTTGGTGACCGTCCCGGAGACCTCTCCGGCCTCTGAGTTCCACGCCACATGATCGCCGACGGAGAATTCGGACCCCATGGTGCCTCCCTGCTGCTGAGGATCGCTGTCGACTCCATCCAAACACGAACCGCCGTGGAGGGGAACCCGGTGCAGATCCGGGAGGCCGCTGCACTTTCGGGCCCCGAACAGCCCGGAGGCACGGAAGCGCCGGAAGTTGTCCTAGGAGCGGTCCGAGAGATCGGAGATGAGGGCGTCGACGAAGAACTCACAGGCTGCGATCTGGTCGAGCTCGATGAACTCGTCCGGTGCGTGGGCCTGGGCAATGTCCCCGGGGCCGCAGACGACGGTGGGGATGCCGGCTTCGGAGAACAGTCCCGCCTCGGTGCCGTAGGTGACCTTGTCGTCGGTGGCGATGCCGCCCCAGTTCGCGGCGAGCGAGACGATGTCCGCATCGGCAGGGGTCTCGCAGCCGGGTGCCTCGGCCTCGATCATGAAGTCGACCCCCGCGATCTTGTTCTCGGCGGCCATGGCCCGGCCCAAGCGTTCGGCCTCGGAGCGGAACCGCGCGATGAGCCCTTCGCGATCGACAGCCCCGAGCGAGCGGAATTCGAACTGCACGGTCGCCTCGGCGGGGATCGTGTTGATGGCGATGCCGCCGTTGAACGTGTTCGCCGTGACCGAGGTGAAGGGCACGACATAAGCGTCGTCGAAGGGACCTTCGGTGCGGAATTCGGCAGCGACGGCGTGGACGAAGGCGACGAACTCCGAGGCGTAGGCGATGGCGTTGACGCCTTCGGGAGTGAGTGACGAGTGGGCGGCGACGCCGTGGAAGTCGACGCGGAAGACATTCATCGATTTGTGGCCGCGGATGACGCGCATGCTCGAGGGCTCGCCGACGACGCAGCCGCGGGGAGCGAGCCCCGCCTCGGTGATGGCCTCGACGAGGGAGATGGCGCCCACGCAGCCGATCTCCTCGTCATAGGAGAAGGCGAGGTGGACGGGTTCTCGCAGCTTCGCGGCCTTGAGCGCTTCGAGGCGGGAGAGGATGACACCGACGAAGGACTTCATGTCCGCGCTGCCCCGGGCGAAGTACTTTCCGTCGCGGATCTCAGGCGTGAACGGATCCGAGGACCAATCCTGGCCGTCGACGGGGACGACATCGGTGTGGCCGGAGAGGACGATGCCGCCCGTGGTGGTGCCGTCGGCTGCGGGAATGGTCGCGAGCAGGTTCGCTTTCGTGCCCTCCGGGTTCGGGATCCGGCGGGAGTCGATGCCGGCGGACGCGAGACGGGCTTCGACGTGCTCGATGAGCGGCAGGTTCGTGTCCCGGCTCGTCGTATCGAAGGTGATGAGATTCGTGATCTCGGTGATGGTGGCGTCGGCGGGTGTCGCTGGCACGACTGCTCCTGACTCTCGGATGCTGTTGGCGTCGATGTGGTCGTCTCGCGTCGGCTGCGGCGACGGGGCCGTGGTGGGCCCCAGAGGGCCGTGTCCCCGTGCAGCCTTGCGTGACCGGACACTCCTCACTCTACGGGTCAGTTTCATGCCGCGCGGAACCGGCCCGGTCGGTGGGCGCAGGTGCGGTGCGAAGCGGTGTGGTGGTCGCAGCTTCGGTTCGGCGTCGGTTGCGGGCGCGGTGCTCTTAGAGTGTGCGGCGCATCCCGCACCCTTGGCGCCACATCCTCTCGCCGGCCGCACAACGCCTGGGCGGCCGCATAACCTCCCGTTGCATCGGTGCAAAGTCGTATTGACGGGGCGGCGCGGCAGAAACGGTGACAGATGCCCGGCTGCGGACAGGGCCTCTTCAGGCGTGCGCGAGCACGAGAAGAGCGTCATTTCGTGCCTCGAGGCCGTTGTTCGGGATGACTTTCGACATCTCTTCGCGCATGACCGCCCTCTTCACCGGGTCCATTGTCAGCTGAGCCGAGTAGGTGAAGACCATCGAGAGCCAATCGTGCCTCGAAAAGCGGAGGTCATCGGTGAAAGTGGCCTCGTTCGGGGTGAATCCGGCACTGCGAAGCTGTGTGAGAGCCGGATGTTCGACGTGTGCGAAGTTGTCCTCGGCTCCCGCAGTGCCCAGACTCGCAGCTGATCCCTCGGCGTGGAAGCGTGCCGTGATCGCATCGAGCCGGGTCTTCAGTTCGCCCTTCGGTTCGATGTCGTTCCAGGCAAGGGCCAGACTCCCACCGGCCTTGAGCGCGGAGCGGATCTTCGGCAGGGCAATGATCGGGTCGACCCAATGGAAGGACTGTCCGAAGCAGACAAGGTCGAAGGTGCGGCCCTGCGGATCCCATTCCTCGAACACCGACACGTCCACTTTGAGGCCCTTGGCTCGCGCGATGGCGGCCATCTCGGAGTCGGGCTCGACCGCGAGGATCTCGGCACCCGCATCCTTCAGCTGGGAAGCGAGGAGACCGGTGCCGGAACCGACGTCGAGGATGCGCGGGGCGCCTGAACCCGAGCCGGCCCCCGCCTCGGCGGCCTGCATCACGGTCGAGATGAGCGCGGCAGGGTATTTCGGACGGTAGGCGTCGTAGTCCGCGGCCACCTCGCCGAAGGATTCCGCGCGTTCACGATTCTCGAAATACTCCATCTACCGAGCTTATCGCCCACGAAGGATCTCGCGGCGCTTCCGCAGGCGGCCATCCCCTGTCACACGATGATCGACGCGGGCTCGGGGAACTCCGCGAATTCGACAGACCCAGGGCCCGCCGCGTCGGCCTCGGGACAGGAGGTCTTCTCCTACGGGCAGCCGCATAACCAACCGATGCACCGGGGCGTTAAGTCGCGAACGGTGCATAGTGTGGGCAGCGGGTAGGTGTGATGCCAACGGTGTTGGATGCCTGATCGCGGTTCCGCTGAACTCCGGCTCGGACTGCACGCCGAATTCTCAGCTGTGAACCCGGCTGAGGATGCGGGTCGAGGGCGCTGGTTTCGCTAAAGTCGTGGAGCAGGGGGTAACGATGTCGATCGAGAAGACACCATCCGTGCCGCGCTTCGGCGCCGGAAGCGGAACCGGCGGGCCGGCAGAGCTCACGCCGGAGGATCAAGAGCGCGCTCGCGGGCTGAAGAAGATGCGCACTCTCGCGCTCTCGCTGCTCATTCTCGCCACGCTCATCTTCCTCTCCACTCATATCTTCACCGACAACACGGGCGTCTGGGGATTCGTCTCCCGAGCCTCGGAGGCGGCGATGATCGGCGCGATCGCCGACTGGTTCGCCGTCACCGCGCTCTTCCGTCATCCCCTCGGACTGCCGATCCCGCACACCGCGATCATCCCGCGCAAGAAAGACACCCTCGGTGCGAGTCTGTCGGCCTTCGTCGCCGCGAATTTCCTCCACGCCGAGGCGGTGTCCACGAAGATCCGATCCGCCGAGATCTCCCATCGAGCCGGACAGTGGCTGGCCAAGCCCGGCAACCGCGACATCGTCGTCGACCGTGCCGCGGGAGGCCTCGAATATGTGCTCGCGCGCATCGATGACGACTCCATCAAGGCGCTGACCCGGAACGTCATCATCCCCCGGCTCGTGGCCACAAGGAAGACACCAGTGCTGGCGCAGCTGCTGCGCCAGATCGTGCTCGACGGCGCCCACCACAAACTCGTCGATCTCATCGTCGCCGAAGCCTACTCCTGGCTGCGTGACAATCCGCAGGTCATCGACGAGATCGTCCACAACCGGGCACCGTCCTGGGTGCCCGATTTCGTCAACGAACAGCTCGCGAACCGTCTGCAGCGCGAAGTGCTCGGCTGGGTCGCCGACGTCCGCGACAACGAGTACCACAAGGCCCGCCAGGCGCTTGATGCGTGGCTCGTCGACCTCTCCGACGACCTCGAATCCGATTCATCGCTGTCCCAGCGGGCCGAGGAGATCATCGACGACCTGCTCAGCCAGGACGGGGTCGTCGACTCCGTGCTCGAGATCTGGACGTCGCTCAAGCAGCTGCTTCGCGAGGCGATCATCGACGAAGGCGGAGAAGTCCGTGCCCGCATCTGGCAGCTCATCGGCGAATTCGCCGAGCGTCTGCAGACCGACTCGGAATTCTCCCGCCGCATCGACGACCGGATCGCCACGACCGCCGGTGATCTGGCAGAGAGCTTCGGGCCCGAGATCGCCAGCGTCATCTCCGACACCATCGAACGGTGGGACGCGAAGGAAGCCGCCGAGCGCATCGAACTCTACGTCGGCCGCGACCTCCAGTACATCCGCATCAACGGCACCGTCATCGGCGCCCTCGTCGGACTCGCGATCCACACCGTCATCGTGCTGCTGCCGGGGTGAGGGGCCGACTGCATCGCCTCACCCCGGCAGCCCGAGAGTTCGCATCCGCACCGCACCGGTGATCAGGCTGGGGTGAGAACCCTGTCCCTCACCATGGACTGAGCGAAGAACTCGGTGATCTCGTTCCGGGCGCTCAGCGGCAGAACGTGAGCCACATACATGTCCGGACGGACGATGACGAGGGCACCTGAGCGGTTGATGCCGCGGGCTTCGAAGATGTCATCGTCCGGGATCGCCGCATAGACCTTCTCCCAATCCATCACCTGTAGGCGTCCGACCTTCGGCAGGAACAGACTGGGGGCATGGGGCAGGTCGACATCGTGATAGCTCTGCTGATAGATCACCTTGGCATCGAAGACGCTGTCGATATCGGTGTTCTCCGGTGTGAAGAGTCTGACCGGGGACTCGTCCGATTCCTCCAACCAGGAGGCAAGATCAATGACAGCGGAACCATCGGCGTCGGCGAACGCGTACAGGCGCCAGCGACCGTCGGCTCGGAAATGATGACCGACCTGGACCGTGGTCGTGTCGGCGACCCTGGACACGGGAGCGGATTTGAAGCGCATGCCCAACGGGAAACCCTGGGCCAGTTCCTGCCGTGCACCGGTTCCGATGATCGGTGACGTCGTGTACTTCGTATCGAACCCGCCGGGGAAGTTCGCAGTGTCGGTGAAGAAGTCGACGATCTCCTGGGGGCTCTCCATCTCTTCGGGACGTCTCGACATCATCGACGACCATTCCTTGTCGTAGTCGATGAGCTTCTGAGCCACGTCCTGACGCTCGTCGTTGTACGTCCTCAGCAGAGATTCGTCGCTGCGTCCGACGAGAACCTGGCCGAGCTTCCACGCGAGATTCCAGCCGTCCTGAATGGAGACATTCATCCCCTGACCGGCCTTGGCGCTGTGAGTGTGGCACGCATCGCCGGCGATGAAGACCCGCGGATTCAGATCAGGATCATTCTTCGCGGCGACATCATCGAAACTCTGTGCCACGGTATGGCGGACCTCGTAGATGCTGAACCATGTGACTTCTCGGACGTCGACCGAGTAGGGGTTGAGAATGCGGTTGGCCCGTTCGATCGCCTCCTCGGCCGTTGTGGCCAGGATGCGGTTGCGAGTCTCCGGCGTCGGATCTTCGAGCGAAACGTAGAACCGGGTGAGGAATCCGCCTTCGCGCGGAATGAGCAGAATCGACCCGTCCTTGTCCGACTGGATGCCGCTTCTCGTGCGGAAGTCCGGGAAGTCCGTATTGGCGAGGATGTCGATGACTGCCCACGCCTGAGTAGTCGAGTCGGAGGTCAGTTCGACATCGATGCAGTCACGGACCTTGCTGCGGGCACCATCGCAGCCAGTCACATACTTCGTCCACACTGTGCGGCGGACACCGTGCTCATCTGCTAAGCGGACTTCCACCGGGTACTCTCCGGTGTCGTGGACGGTGAGGTCGAGGAATTCATAACCGTAGTTGACGTTGATCTTGGCGGGACCATCGGCTGCACGTTCGGCGAAGTAGTCGATGACCCGGGCCTGGTTCACCGTCAGGATGGGAAACTCGCTCACATACGACGGAGGATCGGCGGCACGTGCTCCGCGTGCTATTTCGGCAGGGTGTTCGGGATGCGGCCCCCAGAAGCTCATCTCCCGCATATGGCTGGCCTCTTGAGCAATCGCGTCATAGAACTCGAACGCCTGGAACGTCTCACAGCTGCGAGGGAAGAGACCGTCTGCTCGACCGGCTGCGAGGCGACCTGGACGCCGTTCGATGATTCGAGTATGCACATCGGGATACTCGGTGAGCTGCGCGGCCTGTACTATGCCCGCCGGTCCCGCGCCGACGATGAGGACGTCCATCGTGTCAGGGAGGTCCTCGACACGATCAACTCCTGTGCCTTCCGCATCTCTGATTCGAGGGTCGTGACCGACATATCCGTTGTGGTGATACTGCATCCGATTAGCTCCTTCGCTAAGTGAGTCGTTTCTCAGGCGGAATCAGACTCGGGAGAGTCACCCTGTGGCTTCCCCTTGCAATCCGATCCCACTCTCCTCATTCACAGTGACCTGAGACACATGTGGTGCCGTTGCCATCCTGAGTGGGAGTCGCCTGAAACGCCATCCGATGCTTCCGCCCAATGGAAATGATCTGCCGGTGGTACCGCTTCGAAGGCAGGCTCGGCCTTAAGCGCCGTCGGCCTGATGGACGAGTTGGATGAGGTTGCCGACCGTATCGTCGAGGACGGCAGTGGTGATCGGCCCCATCGTCGTGGGCTCCTGAGTGAAGGTGACTCCGAGATCCTTCAACCGCTCGTACTCGGCCTGAACATCATCGACGGCGAACTGATTCATCGGGATCCCGTCGGCCACGAGCGCCTCGGTGAAGGGAACCACCGCGGGATGAGAATCGGGTTCGAGGACGATCTCGACTCCGTCGGGATCCTCCGGTGAGACGACCGTCAGCCAGCGTGGGCCTCCCATGTCGATATCGTGCTTGGGCAGGAATCCGAGTTTGTCCGTCTAGAAGTCCAGGGCTTTCTGCTGATCGTTGACGAAGATGGAAGTCCAGTTGATCTTCATGATGGCTCCTTGGTTTCCGGCCGTGCGCCGGTTCGGTCGATGTCGCGGTGTCTGGAGACTATCAAGCACCGTGCCAGATTTCGGCTTTCCATCAACAGGGGTTGGGTTTTCCTTCCCCCACTCGTGGGCTGACTTCATGGTCGGCGCAGAAGCCGCGAGAAATGATGGAGACATGACTTCTTCACCGAACGCCGCACAACAGCCTACGCAGCAGACCGTCAACCAGCACCCTGCCATCATCACCGCCGGCAACGTCACGAAACACTTCAACCAGACCTACGCTCTCGCCGGAGTCGACCTCACGATCGGCCTCGGCGAATCTCTGGCCATCATGGGACCGTCCGGTTCCGGTAAGACCACCCTCCTGCACTGCCTGGCCGGGATCATCAGCCCCGACGGCGGCCGGATCCGCCTCTCGCCGACCGACCGCAGCGCCGCCGCCGAGATCACCTCACTCAAAGAGTCCGGTCGCACCGCTCTGCGACGCGAAGTCTTCGGCTTCGTCTTCCAACAGGGACTGCTGCTGCCCGAGCTCACGGCCGTGGACAATGTCGCGCTCGCCGCCATGCTCGCGGGAATGAACCGCTCGGACGCCACCGCGCACGCCCGGGCCTGGCTCGACCGCCTCGGCCTGAGCGAACATGTGAACAAGCGGATCGGACAGCTCTCCGGGGGCCAGGCCCAAAGAGTGGCGATCGCCCGTGCTCAGGTCACCCAGCCCGTCGTCACCTTCGCCGACGAACCGACCGGCGCCCTCGACTCGCGCACCTCCTCCGAAGTCCTCACCGAGCTGCTGGGCTCCACTGTCGGCCGTGGCTCCACCCTCGTCGTCGTCACCCATGACGAGAACGTCGCCGCCCGCTGCTCCCGTGTCGTGAGACTCGCCGACGGGCGCATCGTCGCCGACTCGGCGATGCAGGAAGCCGCACAGTGATGAATATCCTTCCCATCCTCCTGTCCCGACAGTCCCTGACCTCGACGACGGCGCGGCTCGTCGGGATCGCCTTTTTCTCCTGCTCGACGATCTTCCTCACCGTCGCCGCCGGCGTCTGGGCGTTCACCGACCGCCCCGAGGTCACCGGATACGCCGAGGTGGCCGGGCTCTACCAGCTCCTCGCGGTCCTCGCCACGGTCTTCCTCGTCGTTCCCGCGACCAGCCTCGGAGTCGCCTCGGCGAAGCTCAGCGCCCGTCGCCAGGACGAACGTCTCTCGACGCTGTCCCTGCTCGGCGCGAAACGCAGCATGATCCGCCTCGTCGCCGTCGCCGAACCCTTCATCCCCGCCTCGCTGGGCATCCTCGTCGGAATCGGCGGCTACCTGCTTATCGCCTGGCCGCTCAGCTTCATCACCTTCGTCGGTGAACCGCTGGGCTACCAGGCCCTGCTGATGCCGGTCTGGCTGCTCGCCGCGGTCGTCGCGGGCCTCCTGGCCGTCTGCCTGCTCGCCTCGCTCATCGGCCTGCGCAAGATCACGATCTCCCCGCTGGGCGTGCGCACCCGGTCCCTGGCACGGGAGTTCCCCCTGGCCCGCGTCATCGCGACCATCCTGCTCGTCCTCGTCGTGGCCATCGCCACCTACGTCTCCACTCAGATGCAGCTGTCGACGACGGCCACCATCATCTACAGCATCGCCACGATCGGCATCGCGCTCCTGCTCATCAGCGTCCTCGGCGTCCTGTGCATCCGCATCCACGCCGGCATCTCGGCACGGATCGCCCGCGGTCCCGCCTCGGTGATTGCCGCCGGAATGATCGCCGACGCCCCCGGACAGTACTGGCGCCGGGTCGCCGGACTGGCGATGATCACCTTCATCGCCGTCGTCGGCGGGGCGGGAACGGCGATGATGCGCGGCGGTCAGGAGGACTTCACCGCCGAGGATCGGGCCGTCATGGGCCCCTACCAGCACCTCGGCGACGACATCTTCACCGGGCTCATCCTCACCCTCGTCATCGCCTTCGTCCTCGTCATCGTCTCGGCCACGATCAACCAGGCCGCTGACATCCTCGACCGCGCCACGACCTACCGCGAGCTCCACGCCGCCGGAATGACCCAGCAGATGATGCACCGGGTGACTGTGAATGCCGTGATGTCGCCGATCCTCCTCGTCACCGTCGGCTCCCTGTTCCTCGGTGGGATCCTCGCCTGGCTCATGGCCTCGGTGAGCGACCTCGGCGATCCGTTCACCATCGGAGTCGTCACCGCCGTCCTCGTGGCCGGGGTGGCGATGGTGTGGCTGGGACTGCAGGCCACCCGCCCGCTCGTCCGCCGGGTCACCGAGGTCGACCCCGACAACCGCACCCTCGCCGAGGCGGCCCCCGAGAACCGGGGCAACGCCGTGGCGGCGGTGGCTTGAGAGGAGACACGATGTCCACATCCTTCGCAGCAGTTCCCCTCGTCCTCGGACGGAGATCGCTGACCTCGGCGAGCTCCGTGCTCGTGGCCGCGGCGTTCTTCGCCTGCGCCACGCTGTTCCTGACCGTGGCGGCCGGGGCCTGGATGTTCTTCCAGATCCCGCCGAGCTCCGATCCCGCGGACCAGGGGCTCGACATCATGTACAAGACCCTGGCCGGACTGGCCACGGCGCTGCTGATCATCCCCGCCTCCACACTGGCCTCGGCCTCGGCGACCCTGTCGGCCCGCAGGCAGGACGAACGGCTCTCGACGATGTCGCTGCTCGGGGCCCGGCGCTCACAGATCACCGCGCTCGCCGTGGCCGAACCGCTGATTCCGGCTCTGGCCGGGATCGTCCTCGGCGTTGTGGGCTATCTGGGGCTCGCGCTGCCGGTCAGCCTCATCCACTTCATGGGCCGACCCATCGGGTACCAGAATCTGCTCATGCCGGCCTGGCTGCTCGTCATCGTGGTCGTCCTCCTGGTCCTCGTCTGCGCGGGTTCGGCGCTGCTCGGTCTGCGCAAGGTCGCGGTCTCCCCGCTGGGGGTGCGCACGAAGAGCATGGAGCGGAAGTTCCCCGTGGCCAAGGTCCTCGTCACGGTGCTCGTGATCTGCCTGCTGCCGATCGTGTATGCGCTCACGCAGGCCGGCGGGCTGGGTATGGGAGTCGTCCTGGCCGCGATGGTCGGATTCTTCGTCCTCGGCCTCGTCGTCGTCGACCTCGTCGGCGGGCTCCTCGTCCGCTGGTTCGCCCACCTCAGCGGACGTCGGGCGGCCACCGCCGATCGGCTCATCGCCGCCCGTCTGGTCTCCGATGAGCCGAAGCGGTTCTGGCGTCGCGTCTCCGGTCTGGCGATGGCGTCCTTTACCGCGGCCGTGTGCGGGTCCGGGGTGGCGCTCATGCAGCTCGGACTCGACGCCGCCGAGGACGACCCGCAGTCGATGAGTGCCTCCGAGCTCCATCTTTTCCATGACCTGTTCACCGGGGTGCTGCTCGTCATGGGCATCGCGATCGTGCTCATCGCCGTCTCGGCGCTGATCAACCAGGTCGCCGACATCCACGACCGAGCCGACACGTTCGCCGACCTCTATGCCGCCGGCGCCGACCCCCAGCTCATGCACCGGGCGCTCGTGCGAGCGGTCATGGCACCGGCGATCTGGGTGTCGCTGCTGGCTGGAGGGCTCGGGCTCATGCTCGTCCTGCCCTTGGCCGGGGCCGCCCTCGTGTTCGAACCGGTCACGTTCCTCACGATCCTCCTCACCATCGTCGTGGGCATCGGAATCATCCGTGCCGGGCTGCAGCTGACGAAGCCGATCCTGCGCTCGGTGGCCACGGCAGGGCGAGCGCGGGACTGAGGATCCCCCACCGTCACCGAGGCGGCTCACCCGTTCACGGTGGGCCGCCTCGGTGACGTGCTGCGACGGAGTCGGAGGGGTCTCTGCGATGTCAGTGCCGCGTCCTACGATGGCAGGTGTCGGGTCGATGGGACCCTCCACGGGTCTCCGGGTACAGTTGGAGCGCACCACATGAGGGTGGGCGATCCGAGGCTGTGAGGAAGAGGAACTTAAGTGAGCAACGACCAGGGCTATGACGGTCTGAGGACCCCGCCGCAGGACGTCGAGGCCGAGCAGAGCGTGCTCGGTGCGATGCTTCTGTCGAAGGACGCCATCGCCGACTGCGTCGAGACGATGAACGGTGACGACTTCTACAAGCCCGCTCACGAGACCATCTACGAGGCGGTCCTCGACCTCTACTCCCGCGGTGAGCCCGCGGACTCCGTGACGGTGGCGAACTATCTGACGAAGACCGGCGACCTCGCCCGCATCGGCGGTGCCGCCTACCTCCACACCCTCATCTCCTCCGTCCCGACCGCTGCCAACGCCGGCTACTACGCCGCGATCGTCAGCGAACAGGCCGTGCTGCGTCGCCTCGTCGAGGCAGGCACCCGCATCGTGCAGATGGGCTACGACGCCGAAGGCGACACCGATGACGTCGTCAACTCCGCGCAGGCGGAGATCTACAAGGTCACCGAACGCCATACGACAGAGGATTACGTCATCCTCTCCGACATCCTCGGCGAGGTGGCCCAGGAGATCGAACGCAACGGCAACACCGACGGTCAGACCGCGGGTGTGCCCACCGGCTTCACCGAGTTCGACAACCTCACCAACGGTCTGCATCCGGGCACGATGATCGTCATCGCCGCCCGTCCCGGTGTCGGCAAGTCCACCCTTGCTCTCGACATCATCCGCTCGGCCGCGATCCACAACGATGCCGCCGCCGTGTTCTTCTCGCTCGAGATGGGCAAGAACGAACTCGTCATGCGTCTGCTTTCGGCCGAGTCGGAGATCCCGCTGCAGAACCTCCGCCGCGGTGAGCTCAGCCCGCACGATTGGACGACCTTGGCCGCGACCGAGGCGCGGATCAACAGTGCGCCGCTGTTCGTCGACGATTCGCCGAACATGGCTCTGACCGAGATCCGCGCGAAGTGTCGGCGGCTCAAGCAGCAGCACAATCTGCAGATGGTCTGCGTCGACTACCTGCAGCTGATGTCCTCGGGCAAACGGGTCGAATCCCGACAGCAGGAGGTCTCGGAGTTCTCCCGTTCGCTCAAGCTGCTGGCCAAGGAGCTCGAGGTCCCGGTCATCGCTTTGTCCCAGCTCAACCGCGGCAGCGAGCAGCGCACGGACAAGCGGCCGATGATCTCCGACCTGCGTGAGTCCGGGTCGATCGAGCAGGACGCGGACATGGTCCTCCTCATCCACCGTGAGGACATGTACGACAAGGAACACGAACGCGCCGGTGAGGCCGACATCATCGTCGCCAAGCACCGTGCTGGTCCGACGATGGACATCCCCGTGGCGTTCCAGGGCGCGAAATCCCGGTTCGTCAACATGCCGCAGTGATGAGCGGTGCCGGGATGTACGAGAGTGGGAGGGACCGCCGTTGGAATCAGGGCGGCCGGAACCCGCTGAGCATCGTCATCACCGGTGTCGTCTTCCTCTTCGGCATCGGCGTGGTCTTCGCGATCGGGTACCTGTTCCCGTCCGTGCTGCTGGTGACCATCATCCTCGGATGCTTGGTGTTCGTCGGCGTCACCCTGGCGATGCGCCGGTTCATGGGGACGGCTTGGGCGTATTGGTACACCGGTCCGTTCGTCGCCATTGCGCTCATCGGCACGGTGATGCTCGCCGAGGATGTGGCACTGTCCCAGGCGGGCGAGCTCACCGAAGTGGTCGTCGTCGACCACGAGGTCGACGTGACGACCCAGCACAATCCGAACGGCAGGCACGCTCGGAAGGTCTACACGCACACCTACTCTCTCGAACGCACCGATGGGACTCCGGTCGCCGAACCGATGATCTACCGCGGCAAGGACGGATTCGACGACTTCGACGAAGGCGATACGGTCTCCGTCCTCATCGACCCGGAGGGGAATGCGCCGACCGAACCGGCCGATGACGTCGACCTACCGGCCGACATCGGTGTCCTCGTCACCGGGCTGGTCACCTCGGGGATCGTGTTCTTCATCTGCGGAATCGTCGTTCTGCTGCGATGGACGCGCTCGCCCTCACCACACAGGGTCCGCTGAGGACTGAGCGGGATCGTTCCCGCGCGATCGTTCGATGAACGGGAACGTTTCGATCTGAGGAACGGGCGTAGGGTGAAAGGCTGTGAGTGAGACTCCAGCCGACCCGCCAGCGACCAAGCCTCCGTCGTCGATAGCCGCGGCGGCCTTCGTCTCGAGCTTCGACCGGTTCGCGGTCAGCCCGCTGCTCGTCCTCATCGCCACCGACCTCGGCGCTTCACTCACGCAGAGCCTCGCCGTCGCCAGCCTCTATTACCTCGCCTATGGTTTCAGCCAACCGGTCTGGGGAGTTCTGTCCGACCGGTTCGGACGTGTCCGTCTCATGCGTCTGACCCTCATCGCCGCAGCGATCGCAGGACTCGCCTCGGCGCTGGCTCCGGGACTGATCACACTCATCATCGCGCGTGCCTTCGCCGGGGCTTTCTACGGGGCGATCGTTCCGACCTCGCTGACCTATGTCGGCGACACGGTCGCCGAGAAGCATCGCCAACCGGCTCTGGCCGATCTCATGGCCGCCATCGCCATCGGCACCGCCCTGGCCACGGCGGCCTCGGGGCTCATCGCCGACTGGCTCGACTGGCGGATCGTCTTCGCGGTCCCTGCCGTGCTAGCCGTGGTCTGCTGCTTCGGACTCAACGGACTGCGTGAGACCCGCAGCGACGGCGGCGGTATGCTTCGCACTCTGTGGTCGGCCATCAGCCACCGCTGGGTTCTGCTCGTCGTGGGCCTGGCCTTCGTCGAGGGCGCAGCAGTGCTCGGTGTGCTCACACTCATGGCACCGGCGCTGCAGGCACAGGGCGTCGGCGCCGGACCAGCAGGTCTGGCGACGGCCGCCTATGGTCTCGGGGTCATCGTCACCAGCCGCATGGTCAGGTTCCTGTCCACACGACTGACGATGCCGCGCCTCATGGCTCTCGGCGGGTCGACGACCGTCATCGGCTACGCAGTGGTCGCCGTCCACGTTTCGATTCCGACGGTCTTCATTGCCGCCGCGCTGCTCGGAGCCACCTGGTCATTTCTGCATTCCTCCCTGCAGACGTGGTCGACCTCGGTGCTGCCGCAGGCCAGAGGCACAGTGGTCTCGCTCTTCGCCGGGTGCCTCTTCGGCGGCAGCGCACTGGGTGCCGCCGCAGGTGGTGCTGTCGGCGCGGCAGCCCAGTGGACTGTGCTCTTCGCCTCGACTGCCGCGGTCATGCTCGTCCTCACGGTCATCACCGTTCTCAGCCGACGCGCCTACGAACGCCGGTCCGGCTGAGATCTGGGCGGTCGCGCTCCGGGGCGATCAGGGACCCGGCTGAGCGCTGAGAACAGGACCAGCCGTGACGGTATGCCTACTATGGCAGACATGGACACCACGCCCAACGACCTGCTCGTGTTGTTGGCCGTCTCTCGCACTGCGAAGTTCACGACGGCGGCACACAACCTCGGGCTCACCCATTCGACGGTCTCCCGACGCATCACCGCCTTGGAGAAATCCTTGGGCGGACGTGTGCTGGCCCGTTCCGATGACGGGTGGGAGCTGACCGACCTCGGGGAGCGAGCCGTCGCGGTGGCCGAACAGATGGAGACCGCGGTTGCCGAACTCGGGAACACGGGCCAGGGCCCTGACACGGTCACAGGAGTCGTTCGCATGACAGCCACCGACGGGTTCAGCGCCTATATCGCCTCCCCGGCGGTGGCGAAGCTGCGGCACCGACACCCGGGGCTGAGCGTCGAAATCGTCACCGTCACCCGCCAAGCCCTGCAGCAGCGTTCGGGGCTCGACATCGAGGTCGTCGTCGGCGAGCCGCGCGTGCACCGAGCCGAGGCCATGAAGCTCGGCGACTACGAACTCGGTCTCTATGCCTCGAGCGACTATCTGGCCGCCCGAGGAACTCCCGCCTCGGTGGACGAACTGAGCGACCACCGACTCGTCTACTTCGTCGATTCCATGCTCCAGGTCGACGATCTCGACGCGCCGAGGCGACTCTTCCCTTCCATGAAAGATGCCCTCACCTCGACGAACGTCTTCGTTCACGTCGAAGCCACGCGAGCGGGTGCGGGTATCGGCTTCCTGCCGTGCTTCATGGCCGATCGTCACCCGGACCTCGTGCGCCTCTTCCCCGACACGGCGGCCGAACGTCTGCCCTACTGGCTGGTGCTGCGGCCCGATTCGCTGCGTCGTCCGGCCATCGCCGCACTTGTGCAGGCGCTCAAGGATCAGATGCTCTCCTACCGCGGCGCCCTGGAGGGCCGGGGCGGAACCAATCGGCAGAACTGAGCTGCGCCCGGCGAGGGACCCACTGGCGGAAGGAGCGCGTTGCTGTTCCTCTCAGGAGTTGCCCCGGTGGAATCGGGAGAAGAGGATATGAGTATGGTCCAGTCCCGTACCGATGTCGGCAATGAACTGTCCGGACGTCGCATCGTGCTCACAGCTCAGCGGCGCGCAGAACAGCTCGCATCCGCTCTCGGAAGGCACGGCGCGGAGATCGTGCATGCACCGACCCTGTCCGTCATCCCGCACAGCGACGACCCCGAACTCGTCGCGCGCACCCGTGAGCTCATCGAACTCCGACCTGACACCGTCGTGGTCACGACCGGCATCGGATTCACCGGCTGGGGCGAAGTGGCCGAGACCGCGGGACTGCACGAGGAGTGGCACGCGATGCTCGCAGGAGCACGGATCGTTGCCCGCGGCCCCAAAGCGCGCGGGGCGATTCAGGCCGCCGGACTGACTGCCGACTGGGTCGCCGACTCCGAGACCAGCGCAGAGATCGAAGAGGTGCTCCTCGGTGAGGGCGTGGATGGGCTGCGAATCGCCGTGCAGCACCACGGTGTCGGCGCCGACGGGCTCGACGAGGCCTTCGCCGCGGCAGGAGCCGACGTCCGCTCGCTCATCTTCTACCGCTGGGGTCCGGCCCCCGATCCGGACGCCGTGATCGACGCGGTTCGCGAGGTTGCGCAGCGCGGATGCGACGCCGTGGCCTTCACATCGGCACCCGGTGCCGCAGCGTTCCTTGCGGTGGCTGAAGAACAGGGCCTGCTGCCCGCTGTGGTCGAAGCGTTCAACGATGCACACGGTGTGGTGGCGGCTGCGGTCGGCGACGTCACCGCAGCTCCGCTGCATGAACAGGGGATCAGAACCGTGATCCCTGAGCGATTCCGGCTCGGAGCTCTGGCCCGCACTCTGGTCAGTGAACTCGCTGGTTCGGGGCGTGGCGAAGTCGATCCTCGCAAGTGATCCGAGCGCTCGGCAGCCTTCGGACTCGACCCATTCGTGCCGCGGCCGCGCTGAGATGGTGGGAGGCGAGGCGAAAGGCGATGACCTCGTCATCGGAGACCCGGACCGTCATTCGTCCCGGCCCGCTTCGGTCGGCGACGTCGATGACAGGACCAGCGAGTACACCTCGTGGATCGGTGAGGTGTGCCGCAGTGACGGGTCTCGTCGCATGCCGAGCTTCTCGGCGACCCGCTGAGACGCTCGGTTCGCCTGGTGGATGATTGCGACGAGGTGCTGAGCGACCCCGAGGTCGCGTGCATGGTCACGGCAGGCCAGGGCCGCCTCGGTGGCAAAGCCCTTCCCCTGAGCCGCGACCCTCACGTGAAACCCGACCTCAAGATGAGGGGCCCCGTTCACCGTCTGCCAGGAGAGACCGCAGTCGCCGATGAACTCGCCGTCATAGGTCTCCGCAATCCACAGTCCGAAACCGTGCTCCGCGTAGTTGCGCATATTCCAGTCGATCCATGCCGCCGCCTCGTCGCGATTCTTGGGGGCCGGATAGAACTCCATGACCGTGGAATCGCCGAGCAGTGCGGCCATGTCGTCGAGGTCGGCCATCGACATCTCGCGCAGTCTCAGACGAGACGTCCGGGGAGGGTGCATAGACGTCAGGCTACCCCGTGCCCCTAGGGTGGGACGAGAGACGAAGGGACAGTGATGACACGAACGATGCAGGTCAGCGACAGCGTGATGATCAAAGCGGATGCCGCCGCGCTGTGGGAGCAGATCGCCGATCCGACGCAGATGCCCCGATGGAGTCCGGAGAACACCGGAGCGACCACGCTCTCATCCTCCGGTCCTCTGCAAGCCGGCGATGTGTTCGATGGCACGAACCGTCGCGGGCCGACGACGTGGGTAACCGAATGCGTCGTCACCGACTCTGTGCCCGGCAAGCGGTTCGCCTTCACCGTGCGCCGGATCGGCCCCCGCACTCCGAGCATCGCAGGAGCGAACGCGAGCTGGGCCTACGAGTTCGAGGACCTCGGAGGGATGACACGAGTGACCGAGTCGTGGACGGATGATCGCCGTGGGTGGCCAGACTGGCTGGCCTGGGTCTTCGATCACATCGTCACGCGTGGGAGGAGCTTCGCGGATTTCCAGCGTCTGAATATCCGGCGGACGCTCACGGCGCTGAAGGATGATTTCGAAGCTCGGTGAGGAGAGACGAGGCTGAGTTCCGCGGTCGACACAGGCCGCGGGCTGCGAAGGCCTCTGCCGACCGCGTGATCATGATTCAGCCGCCGAGGTAGGCCAAAGCTCCGACCACCTGCGCCTTCGTCGCGATCTCGAGGGTCGGCTCGAGTTCGGGGGCGAAGAACGGCGAATGATTGGCCGGAACATCCGTGAGCACCGTCCCCGCCTCCTCGGCCGCCTTGTACTTCTCGGCGTCGAAGGATCCGACGAACCAGTAGGCATAAGGGATGCCGAAGGCATTCGGCAGTTCGCTGAAGTCCTCCGACGCGGTCGCCGGGTCGGCCTCCTGCACCGCCTCGGCGCCGAAGAACTCGGTGAGCGCCTCGGTGACGGTGTCGTTGACGGTCTCACTGTTGTCCGTCAGCGGAAACTGGTCGAAGTACTCGAACGTCGGTTCCTTCGGGGACCCGGCTGCTTCGCATTCGCCGCGGACGATCCGCTCGATCGACGCGATGACCCTCTTCCGCACCGCGGTGTCGTAGGTGCGGACATTGAGCAGCAGCTCGGCCCGGTCAGGGATGATGTTCGACTTCGATCCCGCGTTCGAGGCCCCGACGGTGACGACAGCGAACTCACCCGGCTCGGTTTCCCGAGACACGATCGTCTGCAGGCGCAGGACGATCGAGGCGGCAATCACCACGGGATCGACGGACAGGTGCGGCATCGACCCGTGAGCGCCCCGGCCGAAGACCGTGATCTTCACCGAATCCCCGGCCGACATCACCGGGCCCGCAGCGGTATAGATCGTGCCGGCCGGCAACGGCATGACGTGCTGGGCCAAGGCCACATCGGGTGTCGGAACCTTCGACGTCAGTCCGTCGTCGATCATCGCCTTCGCTCCTGCCGCGTTCTCCTCTGCCGGTTGGAACAAGGCGATATAGGTGCCTGACCAGGCATCACGATTCTCATTGAGCAGGCGCACCGCGCCGAGGAGGGCGGCCGCGTGCATATCGTGACCGCAGGCGTGCATGACCCCGTCAACGGTGGACGCGTAGTCGAGACCGGTGTCCTCGGCGACGGGGAGAGCATCGATATCGGCTCGCGCGAGGACGGTGGGCCCGGTGCCGTTGTCGATGACGGCCACCAGACCGGTGGCAGAGATCCGAATGACCTCGAGGCCGAGTTCACCCAATTCCGAAGCTATGCGATCGGCGGTCTTATGCTCGTCGAGGCTGACTTCGGGGTGGCGGTGGAGGTCTTTGTAGACCTCACGCTGCCAGTCCAGCTGGGTGTCGATGGAGTCGAGGAATGCGGGTGTCGTCATCGTGTCTCCTGTGATCAGGTCGCGGGTGGACTCTCCAGGCGCGGACGATTCTCACAGTATCAGCGGGGTCCCCGCGCGGGTGCTCGAGGCCGATTGCGGGTGCGTGATACCCAAAGGGGATGCTGTTATGAGCAGAGCAGTCCGAGATCGGACAGATCCTCTCGCAGCGAGGCGGCGCCTGAGAAGACATGGCCGACGAAGCCGAGTCGTTCGGCCGCCTCCACATTGGCAGGCAGATCATCGACGAAGACGGTGCGGTCCGGGTCGAGACCGAAACGGTCGCGGGTCAGCTCGAAGATCGCCGGATCGGGTTTGACCAGCCCGACTCGACCCGAGACGACGATGTCCTCGAGTTCGCTGATCGCAGGGGCGACGACGGGTGCGTGATGAATGGTCTCAGCCGACCAGTTCGACAGTCCGAGCAGGCGGACGCCGGAGTCGCGCAGCTCGGCGACGATCTCGGCCATGCCGTCGATGGGACCGGTCAAGGACTTTGCGAAGTTCTCGTAATAGCCGGTGACGATCTCACCGTGGTAGGGGTCCGCCTCGGCGGCGCGGGCGATGACCTCGGTGATCGGAACCCCGGAGTCCGCTGCGGTATTGAGCGTGGGGAAGTCGGCCGCCTCGGCGAAGGACTGCCACTCCTCGGCACTCATGCGATCAGCCAACGGCCCTGTCTGGTCCCAGCCGATGAGCACATTGCCGAGGTCGAAGACGACGGCCGTCGGGGTCGGACGATCGGCCGAATTCGTGTGCGAGTCGGACTGAGCGGGTGAAACTGATCGGGCCATGGGGCCACCACCTGTGGTCGGCTTCGTTCGGACTGTTCCCAGGCTACCGGGCGATTGCGAAACCGGGTCCCATGCGCGGTCGGCAAGCCATTGTGGATTCGGTCCCGCTGGCTTAGGTTGGTCTCATGATCGGCTACCCGCCACTGCAGATCCGGGTGAAGACGCCCCGACTCGAGCTCGTCGGTGCCGACGACGAGAAGCTCGCGGCGCTCGCGCCACTCGTGCGAGAGGGCAAGGTCTTCGCCGAACCCGCCCCCTACGACGACCCGATGTCCTTCTACGAATCCGACCCGGACGTGCGGGTGAGCAAATGGCTGCAGAGCGTGTGGCGCGGACGCGGGCGATTCGGGCCCGCGGAGTTCCGTTTGGGATTCGCCGTCCTCGTCGACGGTCAAGCGGTGGGCATGCAGGACCTCATCGCGGAGAAGTTCGACACCTGCGGGACGGTCCTCTCGTTCTCCTGGCTGTCGACGGACGTACGCGGACGCGGCCTCGGCACGGAGATGCGCAGCGCGATGCTCCACCTGGCCTTCGCCGGACTCGACGCCAGGGAGGCCGGCTCCGACGCCTTCATCGACAACATCGGATCCAATCGAGTATCCGAAGCGTTGGGATATGCCCGCAATGGTGTCGAGTGGGACATCCGCCGCGGCGAGCCCGGGCTTCTGCAGCGATGGCGACTGACTCGTGAGGCCTGGGAGGCCGGTCGGCGCGACGACATCGAACTCACCGGAGTCGAGGACTTCGTCGCCCTGCTAGCCCACCACTGACCCCACTTGCTACCCGACGGCGGCCCAGCA